>NC_015577.1:642611-1285223 GCF_000214355.1 Leadbettera azotonutricia ZAS-9
CTTCGATGCAAAAACATGCGCAGTCCTGGTAGCCTTGGATGAACAGTCCCCGGATATTGCCCAGGGAGTGAACAAGGCTCTTGAGGCAAGGGAGGGCAAGGATGATCAGGAAACTGGCGCGGGGGATCAGGGCATGGTATTTGGCTATGCTTCCGACGAAACCCCGGTGTATCTTCCGGCGCCCATATTCTATGCCCACGCCCTTACCCGAAAACTGGCGGAGGTTCGGAAAAATGGAACCTTACCGTACTTGAGGCCCGATGGCAAATCCCAGGTGACCGTTGAGTATGACGACGCAGGGAAAGTTAAGCGTATTCATACTATTGTGCTCTCGGCCCAGCATGACGCCGAGGTGAGCCAGGAAACCCTAAGGGAAGGGATAATCCAAAAGGTGATAAAAGCAGCCCTGCCCGGGGAGCTTTTGGATGCCCAGACCAGGTATCTGATAAACCCGACTGGCCGTTTTCATGTGGGTGGACCCCAGGGAGATTCGGGGCTCACAGGCAGAAAAATTGTGGTCGATACCTACGGAGGGGTAGGCCGCCACGGAGGCGGCGCTTTTTCCGGCAAGGATCCGACCAAGGTGGACAGATCCGCAGCTTATGCAGCCCGGTGGATTGCCAAGAACCTTGTGGCAGCCGGTTTTGCAAAACGCCTTGAAGTGGAGATCGCTTATGCAATCGGGGTTGCCCGGCCTGTTTCTATCGCGGTGGATACCTTCGGCACAGGAAAACTGCCTGAAGAAAAAATCGTGGCAATCATAGAAAAAGAATTTGATCTGCGCCCCGATGGGATTATCAAGCAGTTCAATCTGCGCAGGCCCATCTACAGGCAGACTGCAGCGTATGGCCATTTTGGCAGGGCGGACATCGATCTCCCCTGGGAAAAATTGGATAAAGTCGAAGTTCTTAAAAGGAGTATTTCATGAGCATTTATGGAGAAGTTAAGAAATCAAAACTGTTGGATGAGATTTACCTGAAAAACCGTATCCTGGTTGAAGGCCTCTCTTTTGAACCCGGGATTTTCAAAAACCTGGATCTGGGGAACAGGTTCATCGAACAGGTGAATGTGCTTTTTGCGGTTGATAAGCATGCCCACAATTCAGTGGAATTTCCCGGATGCTTTCTCACCCCCCTGGGAAATTACCGCACCCAGATACGGTGGAACCAGCAGAGCCCCCTTTCCCTGGTGTACGAGGATGGACAGTTCAACATTCGGGATCAGGGCAAGCCGGTTATAGAAAAGGTCAAGTTTGCAAAACGGCCTGACTATTACCGGCGCAAGACTTCTGACGGGACAGACATGCGGACTGTAGCCACGGATAACGGGAACGGGGCGATGTTTGTTTCATACAGCAACGAATGCTCTCTAAAAGAGAAGGGCCTGGATTGCCGCTTTTGCAATATCAATGCGACCAAATCCATTTATGGCGATTCCCAGAACATTAAATGGAAGACCCCTCAGCAGGTGGGCGAAACCATTGCGGCAGGCTACAACGAAGGCTTTGACCATGTGACAATCAGTGGAGGATTTATTTCCGAGCGCCGTGAAGTGGAATACTACATCGATGTGGCAGAGGCGATTCAGGAACATACAGGGCTTCAGGATTTTAACGGTACCGGCGTTATCGGGGCGCCTTTGGATCTGGATGTTTTTGAAAAATACAAGGAAGCGGGCTATCGTACTATGGCGACAAATATAGAACTCTGGAACGAAAAGATGTTCGATGTGATTTGTCCCGGGAAAGCCCAGCTTTGCGGGGGCCGGCAGAATTGGCTCAATGCCCTGGATGAAGAAGTGAGGGTTTTTGGAAAATACAAGGTGCGTTCCACCATGGTGGCAGGCATTGAACCCAAAGAGTCCCTTCTTGAAGGGGTAGAATATCTGATCGAACGGGGTGTCATTGCCCAGCCGAGCCAGTGGAACGTGAACGTGGGTTCACCCCTTGAGGGGCACAGGACTCCGAACCAGGACTGGCACTGGGATGTCTTTGAAAAGACCGTGACCCTCTATATCAAGCATGGGATCACCTGGGACGAACTGCGGGATTCAAATGCAGGAACCGATGCGGTCCCCTTTGACCTCTACCGTCTGGAACAGGGGATCGAGCTCAACGAAGCGGAAAAACTTAAATATACCGCATAAACAGTTTAATCAAAAGGAAGAAATTTTATGAAAACAGTAAAGTTGCCATTAGTTGCAATAGTGTTAATAACGTCCCTCGTTCTCTTTAGTTGCTCTGGTAAAAAAGAAGCGGCAGCTCCTGCTGCCGGGTCTGCGGCTGTGGCAGAAAAACCCTTCGTCATAAGGGTCGGGGCCGACAGCGCCAATTTTTCCTACCAGTTCCGGGTTGCCCAGAAGGCGGGTATTTTTGATAAATACAATATCAAAGCTGAAATATTAACCTTCTCCTATGGCATTGATACCATAAATGCCGCCATCCTTGGTGAAACGGATTCAGCCGAAGCCATGGATTTTGCGGCGGCTTCCCGGTTCTCTGAGAGCAACAAGCTCAGGGTGTTGGCTACCATCACTACCTCGGTTCCCGGGGGGAGCCACCTTTATGTGCGGCACAATGACATCAAGACCCCGGCTGATCTTAAGGGGAAGCGCATTGGCGTACAGAAGGCTACTGCCAACGAGTATACCTGGGCCCGGCTTTTTGAAAAATATGGCCTCAAGAAAGAAGATGTAAACCATGTGTACCTGGGTTCCAATGCGGAACTCCTGGCTGCTTATCAGTCCAACGAAATAGACGCCCTCTGGGTGGGCGCTGATATTGAAAAAGCCATACAGGAGATCCCTGCCAGCAGGAACCTGGGGGACAACTCCCTCTCGGGCTATCTGTCCCGGGGTTTCCTGCTCCTGGACGCGGATGTGATCGCCAAAGAGCCCGCCGGTGTGGAACGCTTCCTGAAAGCCCTGGACGAGGCGACTGCTTATATAAAGGGCCATCCCGATGAAACCGCCAAGATAGCTTACGATGATCTGAAGATACCCCTGGATGCAGCTCTTAAAAGCATCTCGGCAATAAATTACGAACTCAGGCTTACCCAGGAAGATCTGGATCAGATCACCAATGTGGCAAATTGGTCGATTGACAACGGCCTTATCAGGAACCGTTACAACATCAACGATTTTGTGGATCTGAAGCCCTTGCGCAATGCCCTGCCTGATCGGGTAACTGTCCAATAAGGAATAATTATGTCGGAAGCAGCAGTGATTAATGATCTGCGTACCGCCATTAGGGACGAGGCTGCGGTGGGGCAGCCCGTCTACAGCGGCCCCCTGATCCGGATTAAGGATATGTCCCTGAGCTATCAGGGTGAAAAAAAGGAAGCCCCGGTCAATGTCCTTGCCGGGGTGAACCTCGAAATCCAAAAAGGCGAATTCCATATACTCCTGGGTCCTTCTGGCTGTGGAAAATCCACTCTTCTCAATGTTATTGTAGGGTATCTTAAGAATTCCGGCGGGGAAGTAACCATTTATGGAAAGAAGATCGAAAAGCCCGGCAGGGATCGGGGCATGGTTTTCCAGAATGCGGATTCGGCGATCTTCCCCTGGCTCACAGTACAGCAAAATGTGGAATTCGGCCTCAAGATGAGGGGGGTTAATAAAAAGGAACGCCGTGTAACAGCCCTGCATTATATCGCATTGGTTGGCTTGAACGGTCATGAGAAGAAATTTCCCAACGAGCTTTCTGGGGGTATGAAACAGCGCACCCAGATTGCCAGGCTTCTCGCCAACGATTCGGATATCCTGGTAATGGATGAACCTTTCGGCGCCCTGGATGCCCAGACTCGTCGGATCATGCAGGGGGAATTGGCCAGGACCTGGCGGGAAACGAATAACACCATTGTTTTTGTCACCCATGATATTCAGGAAGCCATCCTGCTGGGACAGCATATCCATATTATGTCCCGGGCGCCCAATGCGAAGATTTTTAAAACCTATGACACCGATCTGCCCTACCCCCGGAAAGAATCTGATCCGAAATTCCAGGATCTCTTCAGCCGGATTCAGGGGCATTTTGATTTCGGCGGCGGCATTTAAAAGGAGTTCCTATGAGCGGCGTGAATTCTGCCCGGTTCCTGATCCGTTCGGGGATAGTTACCTGGGTATTGCTGATAGCTATTTGGTGGGTCTTTTCCCTCTTCTATTCTTCCACCTTCCTGCCCAGCCCGCTGGAAACCTTAATCGGGGCCAGGGAAATTATTCTGGATGGAACCCTTTTTAAATTTGCAGGGGTGAGCCTTTGGCGGGTAATCAAAGGGTGGCTCATCGGTTGTGCTGTAGCAGTCCCCATAGGCATACTCATAGGCCGCAACAGGATAGTTCGGCAGCTGGTGGAGCCGGTCATCGACTATTTCCGCTTTATTCCGGCTATTGCTTTTCTTACCCTTTTCATTATGTGGTTCGGGGTGGGCGAAAAATCCAAAACCATTCTGATTATGTACGCCACTTGTTTTACTGTCATTATCAATACCGCGAGTGGCGTCCTGAGCATCGATGAAAACCGTATTTTGGCTGCTCGTACTTTAGGTACCAGCGAGGCTCAAATCCTCTTCCATGTGATACTTCCCTCCTGCGTACCCTTCATCTTTACCGGTGTGCGCCTTGGCATGGGCGGCGCGTACACTTCGATAGTGGCTGCGGAAATGATTGCAGCCAAGGAAGGTCTCGGTTACCTCATCTTTACTTCCCGGCTTTATTTCCGCATAGACTGGATTCTTGCAGGCGTCATTGTGCTTGGTCTCATAGGCTTTCTCACGGATCAGGGCTTGCGGCTTTTGGGCAAGGGTATACTCAAGCGTTATGGCATCAACGATACCAAAGAATTTGATCAGGGCCGTACAGGATAAATCATGGCTAATCAAAAGGCAAAACATATTGCGATCTACGGAAAGGGAGGCATCGGTAAATCCACTACCACCTCCAATATCAGCGCTTCCCTTGCCGAGGCAGGGTACAGGGTAATTCAGATAGGCTGCGATCCCAAAAGCGATTCTACCAATGTCTTGCGGGGCAATGAGTATCTGCCCACTGTCCTTGACAGCATGAGGGACGGCAGCAAGGTCCACCTTGAGGATATTTCGCGGCTTGGCTTCGGCGGCGTACTCTGTATTGAGTCCGGCGGGCCTGTACCGGGGGTAGGGTGCGCCGGACGCGGAATAAATGCAGCAGTGACTTTATTGCAGGAGCTTCATCTTTTTGATGAATTCAAGCCCGACTTTGTTCTCTATGATGTGCTGGGAGACGTGGTCTGCGGCGGTTTCGCAGTGCCCATCAGGGATGGAATTACCGACAGGGCGTATGTGGTAAGCTCATCGGATTTTATGGCTATTTACGCAGCCAATAATCTTTTTAAGGCAATCAGCAAGTACGCCCCCACAGGCGGGGCAAAACTCGGCGGAGTTATAGGCAATGGCCTTTCGGCGGCATATTCCCAGGGTATCATCGACGATTTTGCCAAAAGAACCGGCGCCGGCGTGACAGGTTACATACCCCGATCGCTTACCGTGTCCCAAAGCGAACTCTACGGAAAGACGGTGATTGAAGCCAGTCCCGAATCGGAGCACGCCGGGCTCTACAGGGAGCTTGCAAAAAAAGTATCGGAAAACGAGGATCTGGTCATCCCGAACCCCCTGGCTGCAGCGGATCTCCGTTCCTGGGCAAAAGATTGGGGGGATAAAATCTTCAAGCTGGAACTCGGCGTAGTAGAAGGGCGAGAGGGAATATAAATGCCCCTATTTGATACGAGAAGAGCCCTGACCAGGGAAAAACGCAGCGGCGCTTTAAGCCATTATCACGGCACTTTGGTTTCCATTTTGGAAGACAGTTCGGGCACTGAAATTCCCCAGCGTGTTCGTACCTTAAGCCAAAGTTCGCCGGGCGAGGTTTTGTATGCCCTTAACGCAGTAAGCGGTATAACAGGTTCGGCAGCGGTAATACATGGCGGCATAGGCTGTTCAGCTTCAAGCTTCGCATTGGGAAAAAATTCATCTTATAATTTCTATACTACCAATCTCAACGAAAGCGACACCATTCTGGGGGGAGATGAAAAACTTCGTACAGCCGTTGTCAGGGCTTATAAGGAAAACCATCCATCGGTTATTTTTATTATCGGGACCCCCATCAATGCAATTAATAACGATGATGTAGATTCGGTAATACTGGAACTTGAGGACGAGCTTGGCTGCAAAATCATTTATATCGATGTAAACGGATTCAGAACCAAGAACGCCCTTTCAGGTTATGATCAAGTGTACCATTCTTTTTTAAAATATCTGGTTGAACCAGTGCAGGATGCAAATACCCGGTTCATAAATTTGATAAGCCTTTCTGAAAACCCGGAAAATGTTTTTGTAATAGCGGAACTGCTTAAGCGCCTGGATATACCCTGCAATATTATTCCGCATTTTTCCGGAATCCGGGGAATTCAAAAGGCTTCCGGTGCTTTGTTCAGCATTTCCCTTGACGATGGCGAGAATGAATATTTTCTCCAGGGCCTTGAAGAAAACTTCAGCGTACCCTGGATTAAAACAAACCCTCCTATAGGTTCAGCCCAAACTTCAGACTTTATAAGAAAGATTGCTCAAGTCTTTGGCAGCGGGGAAAAGGCCGAAAAATTGATAGCAGAAGAAGAAAAGGGTATTGCTGCCAGTATCGGCAATAAACCCCTTGGCGGGAAAAAGGTCTTCCTCAATATGGATCTGCATAGGGCTGTAAGTTTTGCGGCCCTGGTTGAAGAATTCGGCGGGGAAGTACTGGGCCTTGCCGTTCCCCATTTGGACAAGGGAAATGAATTTCTGTTAAAGGAACTTTCCGGCCTGCCCAGGACTCTCCCGTTTATTATAGCCAAAGGCCAGCAGTTTGAACTTGCCAATGCGCTTTCGAAACATCCTGCGGATTTTTATATTGGCGACAGCGATAGCTCCGCCACAGCCGCGCGTTTTGGCGCCCAAGCTCTTTCCCTGGATAGTATAAGCTATTACGGATATAGCGGACTAGAAAAATTATCCTCTGAATTGCAAAAAATTTCCGCAGCCGGCATATTCCCCGTCGGCATCTCCCCGACCGAAGACGGTAAAACCGCTTCACTCTACTCCGAAAGCTGGCTCAAACGGAGCGGCAACTGGTATGTCAAGGTCGAGGTGAAGTAATGCACAGCATATTGAAGAACCCCCGCCATGGCTGCGAACTTCATGGCGCTCTTAAAACACTGGAAGAGATATCCGGGACGGTTCCCATTGTGCATGCAAATGCAGGCTGCGTGTATCAGCACTATAATTTTGACAGGGCCGGGGTTTTGGCAGCAGGGGGAATATCCGGCCCCGAGATCCCCGCCACAGAAGTAATAGAAAAGCAGATAGTATTCGGCGGCGCATCCCGGCTCAGGGAAGAAATTAAGAATGCCGCGAAAGTAATCGAAGGCCGGCTCTACGTGATCCTGGGGAGCTGCGAAGCAGCCATGGTCGGCGATGATTTGGCAGCCATGGCAAAGGAAGCCAGGGATATTTCCCTGCCTGCGCTTTGCTATCCCGCAACAGGGTTCAGGGGCGGGAGCCATAACGGCTACGCGAATGTATTGCAATCCGTACTGCAGCAGCTTCCCGAAATTAAAAAGCTTAATACCGAAAAAACAAAGGGCCTTGTCAATATTCTGGGCATTCTTCCCAAAACCGATGTTTTTTATAAAGGCGACCTCGAAGAAATCAGGCGGCTTGTCGAAGCGGCCGGCCTTAAGGCAAATATTTTTTTCGGAACCCCTGATGGGGTAGGGGATCTGGAGCGGAGCGTGCAAGCCGGGCATACCCTGGTTTTTTCCCACTGGGGCATTGCCCCTGCAGAGCAGCTCAAATCCAAATACGGAATCCCCTATACCGTATTTGACAGCCTTCCCCTTGGAATAGACGAGGCAAAAGAATTTTTTGCGGCCCTTTCTGCAATTCCCGGAGCCGACCGGGAAAAAGCGAAAGCATTTATCGAAAATGAAGAACAACAGTATCAGTTCTATTTTCGCAGTATCAGCACTGTCTTTTTTTTAGAAGCCCTTGCGCGCAATGTAGTGCTTGCCGGCGACACCAGCAGCGTAAACAGGATAGGCAAGTTCCTGGAGAAAAAGCTCGGGGCGTCCGTCAAAGCCGCCATACTCACCGACCGCTATGGCAAGGACGAAAACAAGCCGCCCCTTCCCGAGGGCCTGGGCGAAAAGATCATTGAAAGTTCCGACAGCGGCGAAATAGAAGAAATAATACGCGGCTCCGGCGCTGAATTCATCCTTGGAAGCGCATGGGAAACCCGGATTGCCAAAGCCCTTGGAATACAAAGCCTTGTCATTTCTGCCCCGAATAGCGACAGGCTGTTGCTGCACAAAACCTATGCCGGCATCAGGGGCGCCTATTTCCTTGCCGAGGATTATATAAGCGCCATTTTGCAGCATAAAACAGAAAAGGAGGCGGAACAGCGCCGCCTCCTCGAATCGTTAAGCGTCTCCCTCTAGTGAAAACAGGGTGAAGCCAGCCTCTATTTCGACAGCAGCCGGTTAAGCTTCTTCACAAAATCCGCAGGATCTTTGAGCTTAAGCCCCTCGACCAGCAGGGCCTGATCCAGCAGCACCCCCGCAATGTCCGCAATCTGCGCCTCGTCCTCAATCTCCTTGAGCCGGGCTACGATGGGATGATCGCCGTTCACTTCCAGAATAGGCTTTATCTCGGGCATTTCAGTCTGCCCCATAGCCTTCATCATCTGCGCCATCTGCATGGTGGGATCGTTCTCGTCAGCCACGATGCAGGAAGGGGAATCGTGAAGCCTCCGCGACAGTTTTACATCTTTCACTTTCTCGCCCAGAGCCTTCTTGATTTTCTCGATAACCGGCTTGATTTCTTTTTCCGCCGCCTTGTCCTTCTTTTCCCCCAATTCCTCATCAGCCCCGGAACGGTTCACCGCCTTGAGTTCCCAGGTCTGGGCCTCGCTCTTGCCGTCGGCGCCGGGAGTCTCCTTGCGGTAACTGTGAAGCGAAGAAATCACGATGTCGTCGATCTCGTCAGCCATGACAAGGACCTCTATGCCCTTGGCGGTGTAGGCTTCGAGCAGGGGAGAAGCCTTGAGGGTTTTTTCATCCCCGCCGGTGATGTAGTAAATGTGCTTCTGATCCGCCTTCATCCGTGAAACGTATTCGGAAAAACTCGTCCAGCCTTCGGCGGAAGAACTCTTAAAACGCACCAGATCCTGCAGGGCCTCGCGGTTTGCATAATCCTGATAGAGCCCTTCCTTTAAGGGGCGGTTGTACTGGCCGATAAAAGTTTCCCATTTTTCCTTGTTGTTCTCGGACAAGGTTTTGAATTCCGCAAGCAGCTTTTTGACCGAAGCATTTTTTATGCTGAGAAGGATTTTATTCTGCTGCAAAATCTCGCGGCTCACATTGAGTGGCAGATCTTCGCTGTCAATCACGCCCCGCACAAAACGCAGCCATGCGGGCATAAGCTCCTTGTCGTCGTCGGTAATGAAAACCCGCTTGACATAGAGCTTGACCCCGGGCTTGTAATCCGCATAGTACATGTCGAAAGGCGCCTTTGCGGGAATGTAAAAGAGGGTAGCGTATTCCTGAGTCCCCTCCGCCCTGGTGTGCACATAAAAGAGGGGATCATCCATGTCATGGCCAAGCTGCTTGTAGAATTCCTTGTAGTCTTCTTCCTTGAGCTCAGACTTGGATCTTCGCCAAATGGCCGTCCCCGAATTGATGCGATCAGTCTTCGTCTTGCTCGACTTTTCCTTGCCCTTGTCGTCGTACTCTTTTTCGTCATAGGTCAGGTAGATGGGGAACGCCACATGGTTGGAGTACCGTTTGATAATATCTTCGATGGACCAGCGGTTGGCGTATTCCAGCCCTTCCTCGTTAAGATGGAGTATCACCGTAGTGCCCTGGCTGTCCCGGGCCGCAGGCTCAATATCGTAGCTCGCCTGGCCTTCCGACACCCACTTCCACGCCGCCTCTTCCCCCGCCTTGCGGCTGATCACTTCGATCTTGTCAGCCACCATAAAGGCGGAATAGAACCCCACCCCGAACTGCCCGATAAGGTTGGAATCCCTTTTCGCGTCCGCCGAGAGCTTTTCGAGGAAAGCCTTGGTCCCCGACCGGGCAATGGTCCCCAGCGATTCCACCAGGTCAGCCTCGTTCATGCCAATGCCGTTGTCCGCAATGGTGAGAGTCCCGGTCTTGGCGTCCGACCCCTCTTTATAGAAGGAAATATCGACCCTGGGCTCAAAGCTGATGGATTTATACGCATCCTCTGCCACAGTCAGGTACTTGAGCTTGTCCAGTGCGTCGGACGCGTTGGAGACCAGCTCCCGCAGGAAGATCTCCTTGTTGGAATAGAGAGAATGGATGATGAGGTGCAGCAGCTGGCTCACCTCGGTCTGAAATTGGTGTTGTGCCATGATGACTCCTTTGGTGCTTAATGGTTTATATATAAGATACTAAAAAAGACGCAGCAGGGCAAGCATTTTTTTTAGAAATTTTAAGAGGGGGCGCACCCCTGACTCCTGCTATGGGGAATGCGCAGGCTATATCGCGGGCCATTTCTACGCTGCTCCCCCACGCTGCGAAGTCCTCGCTCCGCTGCTTCGCAGCTCCGTTCCGGTCTTCTCCGCTTCCCCCGCATCATTTTTTATCAAGAGAACAACATACTTCGTCCGCTCCGCGGCGAGGTTGTTGATTATAAGATGTAATAACCCCAAAGGACGCGAAGGGGAAGAGGAATGATTGCGGAAGAGCAGGAAAAAACCGCCAATTAAAAACGGGACACGTCGGGGTAGCCCTCTGATCCTTTACTCTTCCTTTGTGTCCATGGCGGTTAAATTCTTCAAATTTAGCCCCAATAGCGCATAACTCCTTATATCGCGTAAATAAATTTGCCTTTTTTGCAAAATATCAGTATATTGTCATAGTACGCTCAACTGCGCATATTTTGAAAAAGTGCGCAGTTAAGAGTAGTTTGAATTGGAGGGTTATTTATAGCACCATGAATGAAATAGAGTTTTTTTGGCAGCGCGTAAAACAGCTGATTAAAAAGAAAAAGGCAACCCAGGCGGAAGTGGCAAGGGTCTGCGGGTTTTCTCTCCGTACCTTTCAAGGCTGGATTGCCAAGGACGTATCGCCCACTGTTACCGAAGCCTATCGTTTAGCCAAGGTTCTGGGGGTCACTGTCGAATACCTGATGTCCGGGAAAGACAGGCGGATAAAAGATATTGAATCACGGATAAAAAGCGCTGAATCCCTTTTGGAACAAGCCAAATTAAAATTAGATCAAACAGGGTGAGGGAAAAACGGCAGTTGATATGATACTAGCAATGCCAGGAACCTTAGGTGGCGAAGCGTATACAATTTGTTAGATGCAATTTGGACTAAAATTTGTCGACAAAATCATACATAAAAAGCTCTTGCATTTAAAGGATCCATGTGCTATAACGATATCATTCATTGGAGGTATAAATATGTATGCAATAAAAGCTGTTTATGATGGAAATTACTTCAAATTAGAAGAACCTGTTCCTGTTGAGGGCACATATGAGGTTGTAATAACCTTCACAAAATCTCTAAAAAAACCTCAAGAAGAAATTCTAAAATATTTCAATAGCTGGGATGAAGATGACATGCACTGCATTACAGAAATCATAAACGAAAGGGATAATTTTTCATTGGGAAGGACAGAAATATGATATTTCTTGACACAGATACTATATCATATTATTTTGCAGGTAATAATAAAATTAAAGAAAAAATAATTGAAACCATGGACACAGGAGAACAAATTTGTTTAACCGCAATAAATGTCTATGAAGTGTTAAAGGGTCTTAAATGGAGAAATAACAAAAACAAGGAAGAACAATTTAATGAATTTTTGCAAAATATTAGAGTTTATACACTTGATGATGGATCTATTTCTAATGCCGCAGATATTTATGCTGATTTACGAAGAAATGGAATAACAATAGGAGATGCAGATATATTAATTGCAGGAATCGTGATAAATAATAATGGAACACTAATCACAAATAATACACAACATTATCAAGGTATAAAGAAATTAAGATTAAAAAATTGGATATAGACTAAACCCCTTGTTTCTCATGCTATATTGTTTCTATAATAATTTACAAAGATTTAGCCCAAACAGTGCATAACTCTTGATATCGGGCAAATAAATTTGCCTTTTTCGCAAAATATCAGTATATTGTCGTAGTACGCTCAACTGCGCATATTTTGAAAAAGTGCGCAGTTAAGAGTAGTTTGAATTGGAGGATTATTCATAGCACCATGAATGAAATAGAGTTTTTTTGGCAGCGCGTAAAACAGCTGATTAAAAAGAAAAAGGCAACCCAGGCAGAAGTGGCAAGGGTCTGCGGGTTTTCTCTCCGTACTTTTCAGGGCTGGATAGCCAAGGACGTGTCGCCCACTGTTACCGAAGCCTATCGTTTAGCCAGGGTTCTGGGGGTCACTGTCGAATACCTGATGTCCGGGAAAGACAGGCGGATAAAAGATATTGAATCACGGATAAAAAGCGCTGAATCCCTTTTGGAACAAGCCAAATTAAAATTGGATCAAACAGGGTGAGGGGAAATAATTATGTAAAAAATTATATTGGCGTAACAACACCCGGCGCAGCTATTGTCATTGTAAAAAACGATAAAATTATTTTCTCAAAGGGTTATGGTTGTGCGGATTTAGAGAATAAAATTCCGGTTAACCCCCAACGCACCATTTTTGAATATGGTTCTATCAGTAAACTGTTTGTCTGGACTTCAATTATGCAGCTAGTTGAACAAGGCAAATTGGATTTAGATACGGACGCGAGAAATTATTTACCTGAAGAAATCAATAAAACTCTGGTTAAATTCAAACATTCTTTTACTATACGGGAGTTAATGAATTATGTCGCTGGGTTGGTGATTTATTTGATTTTTTTACCTATTTTTCGTTATATAAAATAACAAGTGAAAAAGACGGCCAAATCCAAATGAACATTGGAGGTGTATACAGGGGGAATTACATACAGACGGCAGATTATACGTATGCCCTTGCAACGGCGAATCATCCGATGTTTTATAATATATTTCCAAATCTTCATTTTAAGGCCGTTAATGGTAAAGTTGTACAGATCATGATTGGCAAGGGGCAGGATCTGTCAATTTTACCTGATAATCGTAATAGCGCGATTCTGATAACAAGTTTTATAATAGCTATTTTTTGTATTTTATATTTTGTTTGCGCACCGATTGTAAATTTGATATACGCCACAAAGCACAGAGCAGTCCGCTCGAATCAAGCATCAGGGAATATCATCATTTGCCATTGGATAATGCTCTTAAGCGGTACAGTTGCGGTTATCAATAATTTTGCGTGTCTTTTCAGGTTTTTGGCGATCAATATGTTCCGTTCGTATAATGAAATGAAGCTTCATATTATTGGCAATAATATTCTGTTTGCGGTATGTATTATTTCCATTGTGTTTTTTCTAGGTTTTTCAATACAGGAAAATGGTATTGTTAAGAATAAAAGATTTTTTGTTACCGTTTTATTTTCACTGCTTTTATTTACCTTGTTAATAGTATGGAATTTTTTGAAATTATTGGGTTAATGTTCTTTTGTCGATATTTACAGCAAAATTTTAGAATAAAATACATTTAACTTCTGGCATCGCGTAGATAAATCCGCCTTTTTTCGCAAAATATCAGTATATTGTCATAGTACGCTCAACTGCGCATATTTTGAAAAAGTGCGCAGTTAAGAGTAGTTTGAATTGGAGGGTTATTCGTGGTATCATGAACGAAATAAAGTTTTTTGGCGGCGTTTAAAACAGCTGATTAAAAAAAGGCAATCCGGGCAGAAGTGGCAAGTGTCCTGCGGTTTTTCTCTCCGTACCTTTCAGGGTTGGATGGCCAAGGACGTGTCGCCCACTGTTACCGAAGCTTATTGTTTAGCCAAGGTTCTGGGGGTTGCTGTCGAATAACTGCTGTATGTAATACGCTTTAAAATTATGTGAAAAATTTACTGAAGAGGACTTGAATAATTCAAAAATATCACGTATTCTTCAGTATAAAGGATAAAGTTGAATGATTGGTGAAGACATTATTAAAGAAACCATTAAAGTCAGAGAAGATGGGTTTGAAAAAGAAAAAGATCATTTCTCAATTACTCGTGATGTTTTTACATCACGGTTGGAAAGTTTTATTATTAGTACCAAAAGATATTTAGAATCGGCTATAATTGGTGAAATTGGCAATAATACTTTTGACCATAATTTTATGTTCGAGAATATGGACCAAAAAGGAGTTTATTGCAATTTTAATTTTTATGAAAAATATATAGTTTTAAGTGACTATGGAAGAGGAATAAAAGAATCATTATCACAGGTTATACCAAATATACAAACCGATATTGAAGCATTGGAAATTGCTTTTACAAAAAAGATTTCAGGGCGATCCCCGGAACAACGTGGTAATGGATTGAAATTTGTTTCAGAGACGGTCCAAAAAGACAATTGGAATTTGTTTTTTCAATCCGGTAATGGATATTGTCGTATAGATAAAGAAGGCATAAAATTTGCAAAGAGTACCTTTTTTATATCAGGATGTTTGGCAATTCTTAATTTTGACGGGGGTAAGTGATCATGAATATAAAAATACAGAATTTTGGAGAAAATCTGCTCAATAGGCCATCCGGGCGGGAAGCTTTTTTAATGGCAAAGGCATATATTTTTAAAGATATAAAACCGGGCGAAGAAATTGTGTTGGATTTTGAGGAGATAAAGGTTATGACCCCTTCCTGGCTGGATGAATTTATAACAGGAATAAAAACGGAATTTAATAATGAATTAAAATATATTAACACCGAAAATCCATCAGTTAGTGCGTCATTAAAGACAGTATTGTCATAGTACGCGGGCCTGTCCTGAGGTTTGTGTAAATGGCCAAAACATGGTAGAAATACCAAGGAGACAAAATGGTCAGTACACGCAAACCGAAAGAGAAGGATTTGATCGACCAAATACTCGATCAGATAGACCTTCATGGAATGACTCAGGAAGAAATCTTGGGTCAAGAGGGATTATTAAAGCAGCTTACCGGGAAACTGTTGAGCCGGGTCATGAATGCCGAGATGGACGAACATTTGGGCTATGAAAAGAATTCCAACGCCGGGGACAATTCGGGGGACAGCCGAAACGGGTACAGTGAAAAGACAGTCCTGACAGAGAATCAGAGTGCAGTGATACAGGTACCACGGGACCGCAACGGAACGTTCGAGCCAAAGATACTGCCGAAACATCAAAGACGGCTCCCAATTTTTAATGACCAGGTCATTTCGATGTATTCCTTCGGGATGACTGATCGTGATATTAAATCACACCTGGAAAAAATATATAACGTGGAAGTCTCCCCTGAATTGATAAGCCGTGTCACTGCAGCGGTGCTGGAAGAAGTGAAGGAGTGGCAAAACCGGCAACTGGAAAAATCCTATGCTATCGTGTATTTAGACGCCATGAGGGTAAAGACCAAACAAGACGGAAAAAGCTGCACCAAGAGCGTTTACGTGGCTCTGGGAGTTAATTTTGAAGGCCAGAAGGAAGTAATGGGCCTGTGGATAGCGGAGAACGAAGGGGCTAAGTTTTGGATGGGCGTCCTGAATGAAATAAAGAACCGTGGTGTGGAAGACATTCTTATTGCCTGCATGGATGGCCTTACCGGCTTCCCTGATGCGGTACGGGCAGTATACCCCAAAACCCGTGTCCAGTTGTGTATCGTCCACATGGTTCGTAATTCAACCAAATTCGTTTCGTACAAAGACCTGAAAAAAGTCTGCGCTGATCTCAAGGCCGTTTATTCGGCGGCCACCGAGGAAGCTGGTCGTGACGCATTGGAAGAATTCGCTAAAACATGGAATGCCAAATACCCAATGATATATCAGTCCTGGGACACCCACTGGGATGACTTGAACGAATTTTTCAAATACCCGCCTGAAATCCGCAAAGCAATTTACACGACCAATGCTATTGAGTCATTAAATTACCAGCTACGGAAAGTAACAAAAAATCGCTCGACATTTCCAAACGATGATGCTATATTCAAGATATTATATTTGGCAATTAGGAATGCGTCAGAGAAATGGACAATGCCGGTATGGGATTGGGGGATGGCGCTCAACCAATTCGCCATTATTTTTGGCAATGAACGGGTTCCGTTCTAAATAATTCATTGCCATTTACACAAAAATTCTGACACGTCCTAGTAAGCGGAAGTGGCAAGGGACGTGTCGGGTTTTCTCTCCGTATTTTCCCTCTTCCTTTGTGTACCTTTGCGTCCCTTGGTGGTTAAATTCTTCCTGCTGCCTGTTGTGGGTCAAGTTTAGGGCTTGTTGCGGGGTTGTTGTTTACCCATAAAGCTGGGGGGTAGGACGCAACGAAGTGCGGCCGTAGGGGGGGCGGGCAATGATGGTAAGCCCCCTGGCGGGGGCGGGCTGCGCAATGATGGTTTGGAAAACCGGCCCCCCTCTCCCTGTCTTTGCCTGTCCATTTTGGGGTATACTGAATCTATGAAAAATATACCTTCGGCAATTTATACCACCGGGGTGGTTCTTGCCATTCTGGTTGCCCTTTTTTCCATATCCTGCAAGAGGCAGAAGGCCGAGGAGGGCGCCGGGGGGGCTGCGGTTTTTTCCGGTTCCTATGTGTCCACGGGAAAGCCTGTGCAGGATCTTTCGGCTTACCGCATTGCGTATTACGAGGCTGCTCCTGATGCCGGGGGGGCGGGGGTTGCCGGGGCTGTTCAGGAAAGCGACGAGCCTTTCAGGATTGTGGATTATGGCCCGGTTGAGGAAATCCCCCAGGAAATTAAAAAACCTTCTATATATGTGGTCTTTTCCCAGCCTGTGGTTCCCCTGGCGCAGCTTGGCGATCCGATTCGGGAAGACGCGGGGTTTTTTGCCATAGACCCGCCCCTTAAGGGGGTGTACCGCTGGTACGGATCGCGGCTCCTTTCCTTTGAGCCTGACGCCGACAGCATGCCCCAGCATCAGTACACCATTACGGTTTCCGATAAAATCAAATCCCTCGGCGGGAAGACGCTTGAGGGGGCAAGGACTTTTGGCTTTGAAACTGAACGTCTTGGGGTGCTTGCCTGGAGTCTTGGGACCGGCGATTATTGGGTGAGTTCCTGGAACGCCGATCCTGCGGATGCCAGGGTTATGAGCATTTACTTTTCCTATCCTGTGGATCTCAAGGAGATCGCCAAATGGATTGAGATACGGGCGGGGGGCAGGACTTTCCCCTTTGCCCTTTCGCGTCTTCCAAAAATCGATGAGAAACGTTATAGCCCGGAGCAGGGTGTTCTTCTTACTGTTTCTGAGCCCCTCCCCCTGGATAGCCGTGTGGACCTTGCGATTTTGGAAGGGGCGAGATCCCAGCCGGGCTGGCTCGGTTCAAAAGAAGAGAAGGTGTACGATTTCCATACCCTCCTTCCTTTTGCGTTTAGGGGAGCGTCGGTGCGTTCGGCTGCCAGGCCGCGGACTGAAGAAGGGGACACTATTCCCATTGCCCTGGAATTCAGCCAGCCGGTTGATCCTGAAAATGCCCCTTCGTTTTTTTCTGTCGAAGGCATTCCCGGGATTGGGAAAGAAAATTTCCATGTCTACGGAAGCACTGTGGTTCTCAACAGGCTGCCTCTGGAATACGGGAAATCCTACACGGTGAAGATTTCCGGGAGAGTCAAGGATCTTTGGGGCAGGACTTTGGGGCAGGACATTACGGTGCGGGCTGATGTGGGCGAGGCCAATAGCTATGCCTATTTCCTCAACCGCGGCTCCCGCATGCTTGAGGCGGGTTTCCCGCCCAAGGTGGTGTGGGAGACCCAGAACCCGGTGGCTTTGAGATCCCTTGTCAAAGAAGCTGCGGGGCCTTATGAGCAGATCCCCCTGGCGAGCCTTAAGGATCAGGATATTTCCAAGCTGCCCAGGAATTCCAAGCGCTTTTTTATGGAGGATCTTGCCCCCTTCCTCGGTGCGGGAGGCAAGGGTTCTGCTGCCATGCGCTGGGAGTACCAGACTCGTTCCCAGTGGGAGAAGGGCCGCATAAATAAAGAAGATACCTGGCTTACCGTACAGGTTACGGACATCGGCCTTACGGTGCGTTATGCGTACAACAAGGTTCTGGTTTGGACGACTCATCTTTCCACAGGCGCACCTGTAGCGGGGGCCAAGGCTGAGCTTTTGGAAGGCACTAATACTGTTAAAACAATTACTACCGATAGCCGGGGCCTTGCGGTTTTTGAATTTCCCGATGGCGATTTTGTTTCGCGCTTTACCAATCCTTCCTCGTCAATCGAAAACGGCAAGGTAGGCAAGGGCCTCCGCATACGGGTAAGCGAATCCGGCGGCGCCAAGGCAGGCGGGGATCAGGTTGAGTTTATTCCCAACGAGAGCCACAATCTCTGGCGTTTTTCCATTGAAGCAAGCGCTACGCCTTTTACTGTGGAACAGCAAAGGCCGGTGGTTTTCCTTTTTACCGACCGGGGGCTTTACCGGCCCGGCGAGACGGTGACATTCAGGGGCATAGATCGCAATCTTAACCGAGGCAAGTACGAAGCCTATTCGGGTTCTTATACGGTGGAGGCTTCCGCTGGTTACTACGATGGTCCTGTGGTGGCAAATCTTAAAGGGATGGCTACGAAAAACGGCGGGAGCTACGGCTCTTTTGCGCTGCCCGAAAAACTCGATCCCGGCCAGTATACCCTGCGTTATACCCGGGGCGAAGGCATTAAGGGCGGCCCTGATTCAAGGGCTGTTGTTCAGACTATTACTTTTACTGTTGCTAATTTTGAACGTCTCCGTTTTGAATCTTCCCTTGCTTTTCCCGATATACCGGTATATTTGGGTGATAAAATTACCGGAAGCCTCAAGGCTTCTTATCTTGCGGGAGGCGCCCTCACCGGCGCGCCCTATACTTACTACTGGACCAGGGAGCCTGCGGGTTTCAATCCGGGGGGTAATTGGCAGAACTGGCGTTTCGGCCCCGAGCTGTATGACGGCAGGTATTATATAAGCCAGGGCGAAGGGAACCTCGGCCCTGACGGCAGCTCTGACATCAGCCAGCTTGCGGCAGCCGACGGGGTTGAGGGCTCGGCCTATCGCTACCGGCTTGAAGCCTCGGTGCAGGACGCTGCACGGCAGGAAATTTCCGCCCATGGCGCTGCCCTTGTGCATCCGGCTGGGTTCTACATAGCCTCGCGGCTTGATACGGGGACACTTAAGGCGGTTGATGCTTCCGCTTCGACACCTTCGGCCTGGTTCCTTTCCGAAGGGACGCCGGCAACATTGAGTTGGGCCTTGGTTGACCCTGAGGGCAGCGCCCCGGCGGCGACTCAGGGGCTTGAGGTAGCGGCCCAGCTTGTGCATTACGAGTGGAAACAGTCGCGGCAGCAGGGCGTGAACGGAAGGATCAACCTTAACTGGGAGCGGGTTGAAGAAATCGTTGAAGAAAAAACCTTTAATCTTGAAAAGGGGGTATCCTCCGGCGTTCTGCCTTTTACCCCTGCAGGAAGCGGCCAGTGGGAAGTTCGGCTCAGGAGCAGGGATGTACAGGACAGAATCGCAGTAACGCGCTTTGGTTTTTACGTGAGCGGCGCGGGCTGGGTACGTTGGGGTTCTTCTGATGCCGACAGTATTACGCTTACCCCGGACAGATCAAAATATGCTCCTGGGGATACTGCGAAAATTCTGGTGCGTTCGCCCCTGCCTAAAGGGAAATACCTTCTTACTATCGAACGGGAAGGCATTATTTCGGAAAAAATACTGGAACTTGACGGCTCGGCCCGCACTATTGAAATCCCCGTCGAAGAAAATTGGGTGCCTATAGTATATGTGGCTATTGCCTCGTTTACGGTACGTCCGGGTGCTCCCGAAAATACCTACTACGAACCTGACCTTGACAAGCCCAAAGGCCTTTTTGGTCTTACGAGCCTCTATGTGGACAATGAAACCAGGCATTACAAGATAGAGATTGAGCCGGGCAAGGGCGCTTACGGTCCTGCTGAACAGGCTGATGTAAAACTCAAGGTGACTTTAAACGGGAAGCCTGCGGCAGGGGTGGAATTGAGCTTTATGGCAGTGGACAGGGGAGTAGTGGATCTTATCGACTACCACGTGCCTGATCCCCTGGCTTATTTCTATAATCCGAGTAATTTCCCATTGGGTGTACGCGGTGCGGACAGCCGTTCCCTCCTTATAGATCCGGTAACCTATGCGCTGACCGACCTCCAGGGTGGGGATGACGAGGATAATTCCAAGCTTGAAGAACGCAAGGACTTTAGGCCGACCGCAGTCTTTGAGCCGTATCTTGTTACCGGGGCTGACGGAACTGTGTCGGTCAAGTTTGGCTTGCCCGATTCCCTTACCACGTACCGCTGTACCGCAGTGGCTGTGGGCATGGACGATTTTGGCATACAGGAAAAGGATCTCAGGGTAAGCGCGCCTCTTACGGCGACTGCGGCCCTTCCCCGCAAACTGCGCTGGCGGGATACGGGAACTGTTTCCCTTGTTCTGACTAATCTTGAAAACGAAGCTGCTCAGGCGAAAGTTTCCCTGTTGATAGAGAAGGCCCCTTCTGAAAGCGAAAGCCTTTGGCCTTCTGTGCTTGAAGTTGACGGGGAAGCCGAACAGACCGTGGATATTGCTCCTGGGACAAGCAGGGAAGTTTCCTTCAGGGTAGCCGCTGTAGGCGCCGGGGATGCCCAGCTGACTTTTACGCTGCGGTCGCCAAAAGTGAATGAACGCATAATCAAGCGTATTACTGTTGACAGGCCCGTGCTTTATGAGACTGTTACTGTTATTGGCAATCTTGGTAATGATAATGCTTTTATCGAGGAAGGCGTTGTGTTGCCTTCGCTTATTCCCGAAGGAACCGGGAGCCTTTCCGTTTCCCTTTCGGCTTCGAGGCTTGCCGCGCTAAAAGAGGCGGTGCGTTACCTTTTGGACTATCCCTATGGCTGCCTTGAGCAGAGAACAGGAAGGCTTCTTCCGCTTATTGCCTTTGGGGATCATCTTGAGGCTTTTGATTTGGATAGCCCTGTGAAAGACCCCAAAAAAACAGTGGAGGATGAATTAAAGGATCTGTCCAAGAGCCAGCTCGGTGATGGTTCATTCCCTTACTGGCCAGGGGGCAGGTACAGCAATGCTTTTGTTTCAATACGGGTAGCCCATGTTTTGGCCCTGGCGAAAAAGAAGGGCTACGATGTGCCTGCTGCCATCAATACCCAGGCCTTGCTCCGCTATATTGCCAACCTTGATAATAGCGAGCGGCTTTGGTTCCCGAAGGATCCTTTCGTCAAAGGCTATTCCCTCTGGATTAGAGCCATGCATGGGGAGAAAATCGGAACAGACATAACGGACTTCCTTAAGCGCGGGGATGAATTGGGGATTTCCGGCTGGAGTTTTGCAGGTCTTGCTGCCATGGAATTGGGCAGGAAGGATCTTGCTTCTTCTACCAGAGACAGGGTTAAGCGTTTTATACGTCCCGGGACCAGATCCCTCGATCTTACAGATACCTATGAGCGAAAAGGAAACTATTGGGGCTATGATGCGGATCGCTATGCCCTTGCCCTCATGCTCTACCAGTCCTTGAGCCCCGATGATGATATGACCACCCGCCTGGCAACTTCCCTTATCGAACGCCAGCGCCGGGGGGTGTGGACCAATACCGCGTCCTCCTTCTGGGGTCTTCTGGCTTTCGGGATGGTGGGCGACTATGAGCGGCAGGAAGGAACTGATTTTGTTTCCCGTCTGAGCCTGGGCGGTGCAGACCTTGAAAATGCGGAATTCCATTCCTACGGCGGCGCGCCGGTTTCGCGTTCCTGGGCCCTGGCTGATCCGCCTGTCGGCGAACTTCAGCGTGACACCCTCCTTCCCCTGAGGATAGAAAGGGAAGGAACAGGCAGGCTCTATTACACCGCAAGCCTTCGTTATGGGATTCCCTCAGAGCTTGCTTCGGCACGGGATGAGGGCCTCGGTGTCTTTGTTGAAACTTTTGATACCAACGGCAATAAGATAAGCGATGGCAAACTTGTTCCCGGTAAAACCTATGTGCGCAAAGTTACTGTCTCTACTTCCCGGGATCGTACCTTTGTGGCTCTAAGAGCCCCTGTCCCTTCGGGGGCAGAAATCATAGACGTGGTTTTTGTCACCAGTTCTACTTCTGCGCCTGATTCAAAGCCTGTAGACACTGATGACTACTGGCAGAATCGGGAAGAGCCCCCCCTGCGTTTTGTTATGGATGACGAGATCCGTTTCCATTGGGACTTTTTTCCGGCAGGGAAAAAGGAAGTGGAATTCCGTTTCAGGGCTGTTATGCCCGGCGTGTACCCTGTGCCCCCTGCCTCTGCCGAATGCATGTACGAAGAGGAGATATTTGGCAGGGCTTCGGGCGAATTGATTCGTATACAAAATCTGACCCAATAAGAGGAGTGAATTTCAGTATGAATAAGTGGATCTTTGAATTATGGGCTAATTATTCTGATGCGATCCTGGGGTTTGGCCGCAAGCTTTTAGTTGCCGCCATTATCATTGTGTTGAGGTGGCTGTTGATACGGTTGGGTGAACGGCTCATCCACAAGGCTACTACAGGCAAGATTCAGTTTGATGAGACCCTTGCGTCTGCTTTGAAGCTCGTGATCAATTACGGTTCGGCGATTATTTGCATCATCATGATACTAGACCTTTTTGGGGTGAACACTGCAAGCCTTATCGCCCTTCTCGGCGCCGCAGGGGTAGCCGTAGGTCTTGCTTTGAAAAATACCTTAAGCAATATCGCTGCAGGCATTATCCTTTTGGTTCAACGCTCTTTTAAAAAAGGGGATATTATCGAGTGCGGGGCTGTTTCCGGTATTGTGAGGGAAATGGATTTATTTACCACCAGGCTTGAAAATTCTGATGGGATTTTTATCAGTGTCCCCAATTCTGCATTATGGGGGCCGCCTCTTAAAAATTTTTCCCGCAACAACAAGCGGCGCATTGACTTTACAGTCACCGTGACTGCTCCCCAATCGGCCGACGATGTCTTCGCTGTATTAAAGGATGCAGCCGCAGGGGAGAGCCGATTTCTCCCCCAGCATCACCCCCAGATTGTGGTGCAATCGATTGGAGAGAATTCGGTTACAGTGATGCTGCGGGCCTGGGTGTATAGCAGGGACTATGCTGCTGTATATGCCGATCAGGTTAAGAACATAAGGGAAAAATTTGAAGCCGCGGGCCTGGCTATACCATTCCCGCAGAGTACAATACAAGTTGTCAAAGACTAAAACGGGTTTTTCATCCCTGTTCAAAAAAAGAGATAGAAAAAGCGTAAAAGCAATCAGGATATTTGGCGCTTTAGCAGTATTAGTGCTATCATTTTATTCCATTTTATTGCTTCTTCCTTACCCTGAACTCAAAGCCTTCCAATCCAGATCCTATGGACTTGTCATCAATGACAGGAACGGAGCGGCTTTGAGGGTGATACCTGCTGCCGATGGGGTTAAGCGGGAATGGGCTTACCTTGAAGAGATTCCCCAAGGCGCAATAAAAGTGTTTGTCAGGGCTGAGGACAGGCGTTTTTATTTTCATCCCGGCATAGATCCTGTTTCGATAATAAGAAGCGCCATGAAGAATGTGCAGGCGGGCAGGGTAGTATCGGGGGCCTCCACTATCACCATGCAGCTTGCCCGTCTGGTGCGTCCCCATAGCCAGGGTATCAAGGGAAAAATCGCCGAAGCCTGGGATGCCATAAGGCTTGAGGCTAAACTTTCCAAGAAGGAAATCCTTGAACTCTGGCTTAACGGCATACCCTTCGGCAGCAATATCGAGGGTTTGCCCGCCATGACGCGATCCCGTTTCGGGCATCCTGTAGCCGCCCTGGATGACAGCCGCGCCTGCCTCCTCGCGGTAGTTCCCCGGCGCCCCGGTCTTTACGATCCTGCCATAAATCCCGAGGCAGCTGCTTTTGCCGCATTTGCCCTTTCCCAAAACTGCAATTTGGGCTTAAGTGAATCGAGCCTTATGCATGCAGCGGCGGAAGCCGCCATCGGCAGTGTATCGGATCAGGCAAACCAAACGAATTCTGATAAAACCCCGTTCAGGGCTGTTCATTTCACTGACCGTGTTGCTGGCTTGTTTCCTCCGGGGACAGCCGCCTATTCGGTAACATCCACATTGGATTTCAACCTGCAGCGTTATGCCGAGGAGCAGTTGCTTTCAGAATTGGCATCGCTTCAAAATAACCGGGTTTCCAACGGCGCAATACTCGCGATAGAAAATGAAACCGGGGCGGTGCGTGTGTATGCAGGTTCGGCTTCATGGTTTGATGATGCTGCCTCGGGCAAAATAGACGGCGTAAAATCCCGGGCCCAGCCGGGTTCCTGCCTCAAGCCGTTTTTATATGCTATGGCTCTTGATTCAGATTTTAGCCCCGCAGTAATACTGCCGGATCTTCCCACGGTTTTCGGCAGCGCCGAAGCCTATGTTCCCGCCAATTTTAATCAACGTTTTAATGGGCCTGTACGCTTCAGACTGGCGCTTGCGTCTTCCCTCAATGTGCCGGCTGTGTATCTTTTGGAACGTTTGGGGGTTTCTGCTTTTGAAGATTATCTTATAAACCTGGGTTTTGACTCCATTGCGGAAACCAGGGGCAGTCATGGAACGGGCTTGGCTTTGGGCAATGTCGAAGTGAGCCTCGAAGAATTGGTGAAGGGTTTTTCGAGCTTCCCCAGGGGCGGCGTTCCTGTAGAGTTGAAATGGATCGAGGGAGGGGAACATAGCCCTGTAGGTGTCAATCAGGGAACTGCCAATCCAAAGGCAGCCAAGCCGATTATGTCGGCTTATGCAGCGTGGGCGATTGCGGATATACTCTCGGATCGGTCAAGCCGTTTTATTGGTTTTGGGCCTGCCCCTACGTTAGCGACGCCCTTTGCGTCCATGTTTAAAACCGGGACCGCCAATCAGTATCAGCATATATGGGCGCTTGGCGCAACCAAGCGTTTTACTGTGGGCGTATGGATGGGGAATTTTTCAGGAGAAACTGTAGTAGGGAAAACAGGCAGTTCGATCCCTGCCCGTATTGTTTCGCATATTCTTGCTGCTATGGAGCAGACTGGCGCCAACAGTGCCGGAAATTCCGGCGAAGCTCCCCTTGGAAGCGTTTCATCCAGCGGAGAAAACCTGAGCGGCACTGCCCCGGGTTCTGTTGCTGAAGTTCGAATCTGCGCGCTTTCGGGGATGTTGGCAGGACCTTACTGTACTGGCCTTGCTCAGGAATGGCTTGAGCGGAATAAAATGCCTGGGGTTTGCACCTGGCATACAGCATCGGGGCTCTTTTATCCTCCCGAATACCAGTCCTGGCTTGCCGAGCGATTCCGTGCCGGAAGAGTCCGCCAGAATGGGAACGGCAGCATACGCATGCCTGTTTCGGGTTCTGTGTTTTATGCTGATCCTGCTCTGCCGGTGGATGCCCAGGCTTTGCGCATTGAAGCCGCAGGCTTTGGTTCCGGTGCTTTTGTGTATCTGGACGGTGCGCTGCAGGGCAGCCTCAATTTTGCTGGAGTCCATGCACTGCCCCTTTATAAAGGGAAGCATACGGTTATTGTGGAGGATGAGAATGGGGCGGCGGCTTCGGTGGATTTTGAGGTACGATGATTGGGAGTGTTGGTGAACATGTATTCATTTCCATTCCGCAAGCCCTGATTGCCTCAGTTGCCTCCAGGTTTGTGCTGCGTTAAGTCCCGGTATACACTCCAGACCTTCATAAAATTTCTGAGTCTTGATACCCTCGCCGCAGGACGCAGTTTCGAGGAGATTTACAAGAGAATCGATGATTTTAGCTCCATCTGCTGATGCTCCCGTATTCCTGGGCAGTTTAAGCTCATGATCCGCAAGTCTCCATCTCCATTTAAGTGTATTCCTCTCAACATTCAACATAGGCTGAGATCCTAAAAATATAACCCTGGCCTTCCCGCTGTTTTCCGTAATATTTTCAGGCAAGGCTTCCCGTTCCATATTCCTGCCCAGGGCATATTCATCCAATAGAGCCTGAACCAAATCAGGCGGGACAGAAGGCTTCTTCACCTTGAAGGGAAAGCCCGCCATTACCGGGCTTTGCGTATCAGAAGGATTAATGCCATGCGCCATCCAGGAAGAAAGCAGACTGTCGAGGGGTTCAGAGTATTTGGCAAATTTATCTTCCCCTTCAAAGGAAAGATCGTTAAGCGCAAAGCGATTGGGGTATTCCTCATCTCCGGATATTTTAAGCTTAGGGTGAAGCCCCCGCTGTTTTTCGGCATAAATTCGGGAATGGCGGGTAAGGGTAAATTTATGCCAGAAAGCGGAATCCAAAAGCCCATTGGCAAAAAATTGGCGCAGTATTTCTGCTGAATCTATGATCTCCTGTTCATCCTCATCCCAATAGCCAAAAATGAGGTAGGCGTGGGTAAGTATCCCTGCTTCCTTGAATGCAGCGCAGGCTTTGACGATATCCTTCAGCTCTATCCCCTTGCCAAGCCGCCTGAGCCCAGCCTCTGTGGCGACTTCTATCCCTGCAGAAACCCCGGTGAGTCCGCCCAAGGCAAGCATAGCTGCAATATCGGGGGTAAAAGCTTTTTCGAACCGTATATTCCCCCAGAAATTGAGGGGAAGTCCTGCTTCCCTGTTAAGCAATGCCAGCTTAAGGAGGCTTTGAACAGGGGCGGCTTCATCTACCAGATGTACACCCCGTATCCCGGTATTATTGGCTTGATCAACAAGATGATGAAAAAGGGCCTCAACATCAACGGGAATAAAATGCTTTATATAATCCAAAGTTACATCGCAGAAGGAACAGGAATGCCAGTAACAGCCGTGGGCAAGGTAAGCCTTGATCCAACGCCCGTCGGACCAGAGCCGGTGCATGGCGTTTGCATCGTCCACAGGGCAGAGGTAGCGGAAAAAATCGACACCGGTATAATCAGGGAACACTTTTGCCACGGCATCGTCATCAATACATTTAGTATTAGTACTAATAGTATTAATATCCAAACCTTTCATCACGGAAGACAAAAACCCATAGCCCCTGTCAATAGAAAGGCAGTCAAAATAATTGTAAAATCCTTTGACCTTCATAAAACGCAATTCTGTATTGATATAACCGCCGCCGGCACAGGTAACCACTTTTTCCCCGAAACGCCGCTTTGCCGAAGCCGCACAAACCAGGGCTCCGGTAAGGCAGCCGGGGAATGGTATGGTCAAGCCTAAGAGGAAAGGCTCTTCCAATTTGAGGCTGTCCCATTCTTCCTCCAAAAAGGGCAGATAAAAAGTTTGCATAATATAGCCGTCGAGGCTTTTTTCCACATTTTCAAAATGCGCAAATCCGGCTGCATAATTCTCGTTCAAAGTTGGAACATAGCGTATCAGGCTAAATCCCGGATCAAGCACTACGGTGATAAAATCGGCCAAATCCTCAAGCAGCCTGCTTCCTAAAATTTTGGCAGCATCCGGCGGAACATCGCCTGAATATTCATCAATACAGGCGTCAAAACGCGGCCCGCCGGGAACGCTGCCATTGGCCAAAGCAAGAAGATGCCCCCACTCCCTGTCCCTTCCCTTGAGAAAATTGACAAGCCTGTCTATCGAGGCAATCCAAAGCTTTTCTTCCGACAAAAAGCGTTCAGCATTGTAACGGATCTGTTCATTGGAAAAGCGCCCTGGGATTTCCGCCGCATTCCTCGCATCCTCAAAGATCCTCTCCAATCCCTGCCTGCAAAAAATCCTTTCGAAAAGCCCAATGGAATGATCCTTCACTATTGGCTTGTACCCCTCTTTCTCCAAAAAAGCCCTGAGGTAATAGAGGGCAGGGTAGGGGCTGTTAAGCTGGACAAAAGGGGGCTGAATCAGGACAGCCTCTTTTAAGGGATGGGAATTCACTTGAGGCCCTCCTTCAAAGCAAAGGAGAAGCAGTGACGGCCTGTGGAGAGTAAAACCTCCATGGAGGGCAGGTTCCGGCACTTGATGCCGAATACGGCGCAGGAGCGGGGGAAGGCGGGTTCCCAGGTGATTCGGAAGTGCCTGCACTTGAGGCAGTCAGGCGCCCTGTCGGGGATTTCGGGTTTTTCGTCTCCAATGTCGCTCATGGGTTGTATTTGACAGTTTACCGTTTTATAGAGTATTCTTCAATTACAATGAAAACCCTCACCGGCGTGCCCGTATCGCCTGGAATTGTAATCGGAAAGGCATTCCTGTACGCAGAAAACGATTTCCCCGAAATTCCCCGATATGCTCTGCGCAAAACCCAGGTTGAGTCCGAGCTTAAGCGGCTTAATAATGCAAAAACTGCCGCAATGGACGAAGTGAAGGCAGTTCACGAGCGGGCGGTCAAGGAGATGAGCAAGGATCAGGCGGATGTTTTTGCTGCCCATCTTATGATGCTGGAGGACCCTGATTTCCATGATCAGATAGCAGCCCAGATCAAGGATAATCTCCGTAACGCCGAGTGGGCTGTTTGGGAGATTGCCCACAACTTAATGCAGAAAATGATGTCATCCCCTGATCCGGTTTTCCGCGAGCGGGCTGTGGACATTACCGATGTTTGCAAGCGGGTGCTGCTCCATCTTCTTTCTATTATAAGGGTCTCTTTATCGGAGCTGGACGAGGATGTTATCGTGGTAGCCCGGGATCTTCTGCCCTCGGAAACTCTCACCATGAATAAGGATCATGTAAAGGCTATTGCCATGGACATGGGAGGGCGTACTTCCCACACCGCCATACTTGCCAGGGCTTTCAATATCCCCGCAGTGTTGGGGCTTTCTGCTGCATCAAAAGAAATTGTTGATGGCGATATCCTGGTGCTGGATGGCACTGCGGGCCAGGTTTTTGTTAATCCGGACAAGAAGTATCTCGACAAATACCAGAAGGCTGATGATCTCTACCGCAAAAAGCTCGATGCCTTTATTAACCTAAAGGATCTTCCGGCAGAGACCAAGGATGGTTGCCGTGTAAGCCTCAAGGCGAATATCGAGATTCCCGAAGAGGTCGATCAGGTTTTGCTCTGCGGCGCTGAGGGCATAGGTCTTTACCGTTCAGAGTTCCTTTTTCTCACTCCCGGCAAGGCCGCGGAGGAAGAGTATCAGTTTGATTGTTACAGCAGGGTGCTTAAGGCAATGGGGGGCATGCCTGTTACCATACGGACCGTGGACATAGGGGGGGACAAAATACTCCCCAATTTCCAGTCCATTGACGAAAAGAACCCCCTCCTGGGTTGGCGGGCTATACGGTTTTCCCTGGCGCTTCCAGCCTTGTTCAAGACCCAGCTTAGGGCCATACTCCGGGCCAGCGTTTTTGGCAATGTGCGCATTATGTTCCCCCTTATTTCGGGAATTGAAGAATTGGAGCAGGCTCTTGCTCTCCTTGAAGAAGCCAAGGAAGAATGCCGCAAGAAGCGCCAGGCCTTTGCCGGGGATATTGAAGTGGGTACCATGATAGAAGTCCCTTCTGCAGCAGTTACCTCGGATATTTTGGCGGAGAAATCCGATTTTTTCTCCATTGGCACTAATGATCTTATTCAATACTCCCTTGCAGTGGACAGGGGAAATGAAAAGGTGAGCTATCTCGCACGGCCTTTGCATCCCGCAGTATTACGCTTGCTCAAAATGATTATTGACAACGCACATGCAAAGGGAATCAAGGCTGCCATGTGCGGTGAAATGGCAGGCGATCCTTTGGGAACCGCATTGCTCCTTGGGATGGGGCTTGATGAATTCTCCATGTCCGCTTCGGCTATCCCCCAGATAAAAAACATCGTACGGGGAGTAACTATAGAAGAATGCCGGGCTCTGTATGAAAAAGCAAAACAGAGCGCTTCTATCCAGGAGAATACGGTTTTGGTCAAATCCTGGATGGCTGAACGCCTCCCCTCGGTGATAATTTGAAGCTCCCCACAGTAGTCCTTGCAGGCAGGCCCAATGTAGGCAAGTCCACCCTTTTTAACCGTCTCCTCCATAAACGGCGGGCCATCACCGATCCTACTCCCGGTGTTACCCGTGATCCTGTTGCCATGGATACCTTTATTCTGGGGAAGAAGCTGAAGCTCATCGATACCGGGGGCTTCAAGCTCGATCGCGAGACCGACAGCCCCGAAGGGGATCTTGATACCCTGGTAGTAGAGAAAACGCTTGGCACCTTAAAAACCGCGGATATTATCATTCTGATTCTTGAAGCCGGGGATCTGACCCCCGAGGATGAAGAATTTATAGAACTCATGCGGCCTTATCAGAAGCGCCTCCTTGTGGCGGTGAATAAGACCGAGGGCGGGCGCAGGGAAGCTGATGCCTGGAATTTGCTTTCCTATGGATTCGAAAAAGTTTTTATGATATCCGCAGAGCATGGTGATAACGTAGGGGATCTTGAAGAAGCCATTGTATCACGGATTAACACTAATACTGCTAGTGATGACAGTAATACTACCGATACCCCTATACGTATAGCCCTTTTGGGAAAACCCAATACCGGGAAATCAACTTTGTCCAACAGGCTAACCGCTTCTTCAGCCTCTATCGTGAGCGATATACCCGGTACTACCCGGGATGTGGTAGAAGGCAGCTTTACCTGGAAGAACCGTAGCTTCCAGGTGCTGGATACTGCCGGCATAAGGCGGCGCAGCAAGGTCAGCGAAAATGTCGAATATTATTCAGTGAACAGGGCAATTAAAACCATTGACGACGCGGATATTGTTTTTCTCCTTATTGACGCACAGGAAGGTCTTACGGAGCAGGATAAAAAAATCGCCGGCCTTGCCCACGATAAGGGCAGGGGGATTATTTTGGTGCTCAACAAATGGGACACCATGCCCAAGATAAAAAATACCTTCCAGGCAGCCCAGGACAGGATTCATTTCCTTTTTGGGCAAATGGAATACGCCCCCATTATCGGGGTAAGCGGCCTTGACGGGGAGGGCGTGGATACCCTCCTCAACACCGCAATACGCATGTACGGGCAGCTCAATAAGCATATTGAAACCGCCGCCCTGAACGAAAAGCTGGCCCGCTGGCTCGAAGAAAACCCGCCGCCCATTGGCCCTCAAACAAGGTTCAAGGTGAAGTATGCGGTACAGGTTTCGGACAATCCGGTAAAGTTTGTTTTCTTTGTGTCCAGGAAGCAGGCAGTGAGCGAGCCCTATGTTGCTTTCCTCCGCAACAAGATACGCAAGGATCTGGGTTTTTCCCTTATACCCGTAGTGATTGAACTGCGTTCCTCTGCAGGGCCGTCAGAAAGGCCGAAAAAAAACAGGAGATGAGGTGGCTTCCTATACCATTGCCGATGCCCAAAGGCTCCTCAAAGTCAAAGCCCATGTGATACGTTACTGGGAGCAGGAAGTCCCCTTGCTGCAGCCGGAAAAAGATACAAACGGCAGGAAATTGTATTCCTCACGGGATCTGCAAATACTTTTACGCTTAAAATACCTTCTCTACGAGCGCCGTTTTACCCTTGAGGGCGCCAAAGAGCAGATCTACTGTGAGCTTGCAGGGGATCATCAGGATCTGCGGGCAAGCATTTCGTTTTTAAGGTCGGAATTGCTGGATTTGTATTTTACAGCAGCCCCGGCGCCGCAAACCAGTGAAACTCAAGGCGATGGCAATGGATCTCTTTAAGCCTTTACCGGCCGAGGCCCGCCGGGATCTTGATGGTCTCCTTTCGTGCATTGACAAGGTCCTCCCTCTGCCCCGGCGCTTCAGGCTGGGCCTGCCCAGGGATGTGGCTGATCTTTCCCGGCTGCTTACCTCTGAACGGGGGGATCTGAGCGCTTCGTATCTAGGCAAACCCAATCTGCTCTCGGCTTATCACCGCTATTTTTTGCCATGGAATGTGTACCGTCTTTGCAAGCTGCTCCCCGGTTTGCCTCTGGTTTTTTCTGATGGGGATATCATCACGGATCTTGGTTCAGGCCCTTTCACGTTGGTTTTGGCCCTTTGGATATGCAGACCTGATCTGCGGAAATTCAAACTGGAATTCCGTTGCCTTGACCGTACCGGGGCAGTACTCGAATCGGGGAAGAAACTTTTTGATGCTTTGGTCCAGGCAGACAAGAATGTAAATCCCTGCCCCTGGGTCATCAAAACAATGAGAAGCGAGATTCGCAGGAACGGTACTCTTTCTGCGCAGATCCATGGGGAGAAAGCGAAACTCGTTACGGCAATCAATGTATACAACGAGCTTTTCCAGGATCTTTCCCCTGTTGACGCGGAAGGGCTGATTCGGCTTACAGGGCAGCATGCCAAGCTTCTCTCTTCCCTTGCACGTGATGATGGGGAAATACTTGTCATGGAGCCGGGGATTCCCCGTTCAGGCGAATTTATCGCGGTGCTTAGAAAAGCCCTGCTGGGCGAAGGCTTTGCGCCTGTTTCGCCCTGCACCCATACTGAAGCCTGCCCTTTGCCCGGCGGTCGTGTCGCAACAGGGAAAGGCGGCGGCAAAGCCAAATGGTGCCATTTCGCATTCGAAACCGGCGACGCTCCCGGGGATTTGCACAAACTTTCTGCGGCGGCGGGTATACCCAAAGAGAGGGCGGTTTTGAGCTTTATCCTTGCAGGAAAGACAACTGACAGTAATGCTGCGCCTGACATTAAAACTACGGAAATTGTCCCTGAAATCAGAATCCGGATTATTTCCGATGCCTTCCCTTTGCCCAATTACCGTTACGGGCGGTACGGGTGCAGCGTAAAGGGACTTACCCTAGTATCCGGAGCCAAAGCAAGCCTGGACAAAAATGAGTCCGGCGCTTTATTGGATGCGAAGCTGTCCGGAAAAGAAGGCAGGGATGAAAAAAGCGGGGCATTGGCAATCAATATAGGGAATTCTTAACCTGGGTTTTTCAAACCCTTGGATTTTTTTTTGCCCTTGCATTATAGTTAATCCATGTTGAATATTTTCAAAAAAACACTTTTGCTTTTTTTTGTTTTATTGTATTTTTCTTCCTGCTCCAAAAGGGCCTCCAAGATATCCGAAAGCCCTGATGTGCCCGGAGGCGCAGCAACATCTGTGTCAAACGATGCCCCTGGTGATGCTTCTGTGGGGGCAGCCGATGCAGATCGTGAAGCCTTTATCGAAGACTTTTGGCGATGGTCTTTCGGCGATGCCGGGCTGCCTGAAGAACTCTCCCGTAAGGTTGCAGACTCGGCAGCCCAGGGGCCCGACTTCATTATGGATCTTCTTGCAGTGCTCGAAACCGATTCTTCCCTCTACAAATTGGTGGACAAGACCCATGCCCTGTCCAACGGCTATGCCCCTTCGGATCTTGTTGAACTTACAGGCGGCTCTTACCGTATAACCCGCAGGGATCTTATGCTCCGCAAAGCTGCCGCTTCTTCTCTTGAGGAAATGGCAGCGGCTGCCAAGGCCGACGGCGTTACCCTTACTGTGGGCTCAAGTTACCGTTCACAGCAATACCAGGTGGAAGTGTACAACCGCAATGTGCGGGAGATGGGCCAGGAAGCCGCCGACAGGGAATCCGCAAAGCCCGGTTACAGTCAGCACCAGACAGGATTGGTGGTGGATTTCTCCCCAATTGATGACAGCTTTGCGGATACTGCCGCAGGCAAGTGGGTTCTCGCGCATGCGGGCCGCTTCGGCTGGTCCATCTCCTTCCCTGACGGATATGAAAAAGCCACGGGCTATCGCTGGGAAAGCTGGCATTACCGCTATGTAGGCAAGGAGCTGGTGTATTTTATCGACACCCACTTTGGGGGCATACAGCAGTATGCCCTTCAGTTTATCGAAGCCTGGATTGCAAGCTCAGGGGAATAGCTATGCAGCCAGCTCTTTCATTTCTTTTTTTTGCCTGTTCAATTTTTTCAATTCAAAGATTATAAGGCCGCCGGTGAGGAAGAACGCAATGCCGTCCGAAACCGGCGCTGCCGCCACCACACCGTGAAGCTGCCAGATTTTTCCGAAGATGAGGAGGCAGGGTATGAGTATTATAAACTGCCTCAGCAGGGAAAGCACGATTGAAATTTTCGGGCGCCCGGTCACCACAAAAAGATTTGATGACACAATTGAGAATCCGTTGAGGGGCAGCATGAGCATTGCAACCCTCATGGCCCAGGGCGCAAACGAGAGGAGCGCGGCGCTGCCGTCAGGGGCAAAAAGCCTTATCAGTACCAGGGGTATGCTCTCGGTAACGATGAAGCCGACAATGCAGATCGCGGTGGCTGCGGTGATTGCCCTGAGGTATGCGCTCATGACGCGGTCGAACTTTTTCGCCCCGTAGTTGTAGCCCAGTATGGGCTGCGCCCCCTGGTTGATGCCAAAGACGGGCATGAAGATCAGCATGGAGATGGAATTGACGATGTTCATGCCCGAAAGGGCAATGTCCCCGCCGTTGGCAACCCCCAGGGTAATGGCGCCGTACCAACCCATGCTGGTGTTGTAGAGAAGCTGCACTCCGGACATGACAAACTGCAGCAGGAACTGTGCCGACCCAAAGGACATAATGTCAATGATGATACGCAGCGACGGCTTGAAAGCTCCGAGCTTGAGTCGTATCACAGGCTTCTTGCCTGAGTTGAACGAGATGATCCAAATTGCCGAGGCCAGTTGGGAAATGATGGTTGCCCAGGCAGCCCCTTCAACTCCCCATTTAAGAACAAAGATGAAAAGGGGGTCGAGTATGGTGTTGAGTACAGCCCCCAAAAGCATGCTGATCATGGTAATAGTGGGGAAGCCCTGTGCCCTGGTGCAGTGAGAAAACCCGAATCCGACCATGCCAAAAACCGATCCGTACAGGATGATACGGTAATAGCGCCGGGCATAGTCCAGGGCTTCGCTGCCATCCTGGGCTCCCAAAATAGAAAGTATGGGGTCTATGAAAATAATGCCCGCAGCCATGATTACAAGGCCTGTAACAAGGAGTAGTATCAGGCAGTGGTTTAGGGCATTTTCCGCATCCTGCCTCCTGCCCTGGCCAAGCCGCATGGAGATCATGTTGGCCGAACCGATTCCGAATAACATGGCAAAAGCCATGGTTATGGTCATGAGGGGCATCACCAGGGAGAGGCCGCCCAGGGCAACTTCGTTAACCCCCCGGCCTACGAAGATCCTGTCCACCACATTGTAGAGGGCGTTTACCAGCATGCCTGTAATGGCTGGCACCGAGAACCTGAGGAGAAGTTTCCCGACGCTTTCAGTCCCCAGGCGGTCTGCCGCGTCTACAGTTTTGGGTTTTGGAGATGCACTATCTGACAAGTAAGGCTCCTTTGTTTGAACCTAGAGTATATAAAAAAATCACAGAAAAATCTGCAAAAACCCATAAAAAAAATCGTAAAAAACTTGACAAATCATTCCATGAGGGCTATATTCTTAATAGTTGAATGATTGTTCAAATGAACATATATTCAAGTATATATAGATAGAATGGAGAAAATATGAATGCAGAGCAAAAAATCATTGTTTTTCATCAGGATATGGTGGATCAGGCGGTAGAGACCCTTCCGCCTCAGAAGAACCTGGAAAACCTGGGCGAATTCTTCAAAGTTTTGACCGATGCCTCGAGGCTCAAGATACTTTATGCCCTCGGCGCCGGGGAGCTTTGTGTCTTTGACCTTTCCGTGACCATTGGAGCCAGCGTTTCCTCGGTAAGCCACCATTTGGCAGCCCTCAAAAGAGTACGGCTCGTCAAAGGGCGCAGGGACGGCCGGATTATTTACTATTCATTGGACGACGATCATGTCAAATCCATCATCAGATATGCCCGTGAACACCTGGAGGAACGTTAAATGAGTAACAGTTGCAGCAGTCATGGTTGTAGTTGCTGTCATGAAGAGCATGAAGAAGAAAGCCTTCCGCGGAAGGGAATAAAAACCTTTATCATAGCTTTTCTGCTTTGGGGCCTGGGCTTGCTTGTTGCCTGGCAAAAGCCCCTGGCAAATATGCAGCTAGGCCCTTTCCTGGTAGGGCCTTTTCTGCCCCTCATCCCCTTTCTCGGGTCCTACTTTTTTGCGGGTCTTCCGGTTTTGAGGAATGCCTTCCTTAACCTTAAGCGGGGCCATGCGCTGGACGAGAATTTCCTCATGTCCATTGCCACTATAGGCGCTTTTGCCATTGGCGAGTGGGAAGAGGCCGCAGGGGTAATGATCTTCTATATGATAGGGGAGCTTATTCAGGAAGCGGCGGTGAATCGCTCGCGGTCTTCCATCAATGCCCTTTTGGCGCTGAAGCCGGATAAGGCAAGGATACAGGATGGCGAAGGCTGGGCAGAGGTTTCCCCTGCCGATGTGGCGCCTGGCACCCTTGTACTGGTAAGGCCTGGCGAGCGCTTCCCCCTGGACGGGGTTGTGGAGGACGGCGCCGGTTCCATTGATGCTTCCATGCTCACCGGGGAAGCGCGGCCTGTGGCAAGGGAAGCGGGGGAAGAGGTCAGGTCGGGCACCCTCTCGGTGGATGGTGTTTTCCGGATTCGGACGACAAGGACGGCGGATGACTCGTCAGCTGCCAGAATCATCAAGCTTGTGGAGTCGGCCAAAGAGGCCAAAGCCAAGCCGGAGCGTTTTATCACAGCCTTTGCCCGCTGGTATACCCCCATAGTGGTGGGCTTCGCTGTCCTGCTTTCGGTTGTCCCGCCCCTCGTCATTCCCGGAGCCCGTTTTTCCGAATGGTTCTACAGGGCCCTTATCCTGCTGGTCATTTCATGCCCATGCGCCCTGGTGGTGAGTGTTCCCCTGGGTTACTTTGCGGGCATAGGGGGTATGTCCCGGCGGGGCATAATGGTAAAGGGGGCAGTGCACCTGGATATGCTGAACCGGACGCAGAATGTGGCTTTCGACAAGACCGGGACACTCACCAGGGGCAAGTTCTCGGTAATTGCCCTGGAGCCTGCGCCTGGGACAGATGAGGAGGATCTCCTGGCAGCCGCAATCTGGGCGGAGCAGGAATCCAATCACCCTATAGCTGAGGCCATACGGGTTCATGGGAAGAGTGTTGCCGGAGGGGAACCCCGGCCTTTGGTCTCGGCGGAGGGTTCTGCCGGGAGTTTCGAGAAAACAGCTTCCCGCAGGGAGATAGCGGGCCAGGGCCTGGAAATTGAGGCTGGGACTGAGGTTTTCCTCGCCGGAAACCGGCGCCTCCTGGAATCCAGGGGTGTATTATCCTCCCAAACCGCAAGTTCTGTGGACGAGGACATCAATACAGCGGTGTACCTTGCTCGTTCAGGCAAGTATATGGGCCGCATCCTCATTGGGGATACCCTTAAGCTGGGAGCAGTGGAGGCAATCAGGGAATTAAAGCAGATGGGCATACGCAATACAGTGATGTTCACCGGGGATAACCGGGGGGCTGCCATGGAAACTGCTTCAAAACTGGGGATTACGTCCGTGGAGGCCGGGCTTCTCCCGGAAGATAAGCTTTTCCAGGTCGAGAAGCTGACCAAAACCGGGACAACTGTCTTTGTAGGCGACGGGATCAATGATGCGCCGGTATTGGCGCGCTCCCATGTGGGCATTGCTATGGGTTCGGGAGCCGATGCCGCAGTAGAGGCAGCGGATATTATCGTTATGACCGACGATCCCAGGCGGGTTCCCGAGGCTATAGAGCGGGCAAGGAGGACCCACCGCATCATTCTGCAGAATGTGGTCTTTGCCCTTGGGGCAAAAGGCATGTTCATCACCCTGGCAGTTATGGGAGAGGCCAATATGTGGCTTGCCCTTATCGCCGATGTAGGCGTTGCCCTGATAGCTATACTCAATTCGGCCAGGGCATTGCGCTAGGCAAAAATTCGTCGAAAATTTGAATTTTATGTTCCATTTTTTGAAAAGGTGTGTTATTATAGGTAAAGTCAATCACATCCATATCAAGGAGTTGCATATGAAGCGTCTCGTTCTCTCTTTATTGGTAATGGGCATGGCAGTGTCCCTCTTTGCACAGGTTCAGCTTCCTGAATATCACTTTGCGTCAGGAAGTTGGGGTTTCCAAGGTCCCAGGCTCTATCAGAATGATGCCAAGGCCCGGTTGGCCAAGGTGAATCTCAGGATACCCCAAAGCGGCCCCATGATTTATGAATTCAACGCCCGTTACGAAGATGGGGTACAGGATGGCCATGGCGGTTTCGGCATCCATATTTTTGGCGATAGCGCTTACAACGGTGCCTCCTGGGGTGCTGGTAAGTCCTATCTCCTCTGGCTCAACTACGATGAAAAACCCCTCACCAGGGACATACCCGCTGGCTTCTCAGCCCAGGTTTACAGGAGCACTACCAATTCCCGGATGGAACTGGTGCAGAGCGTCTCCCTTAACCAGTACCTGCCCCTCCTTACCTGGGATAACCTGTCATACTCAATCCCCTTCAGAATCTGGGTAAACGGCGATACCGGCGAAGTGCGGGTCTATGACCCTTCAGATCCCAATCTGGCGAACTATTATTATTTCTATATTGATAGGAAGGATCTGCCGCTCCGGGGCAACTGGGCGGCGCTCAGAACCAACGGCATTAAGCTTTCCTTCGGCCTGGGACTCTAAAAATAGCGGGGGCAGGGGCGGGCATCCGCTCTTTCCCCCCATTTCCTTTTATGAAAATTCCTCCTCTTTGTCCTTGTCTGTTTGTGTTTATAGGAATGTTGTATGAATAAACGTGACTTAGTATGGCGAGCCTTTCATAATGAGAGCGTAGAACGCATTCCTGTAGGTTTCTGGTTTCACTTCGCCAAGGACGAGCTTGAGGATGTTTTTAAGAACCCAGGGCTTAGGGAAATCAATATTCAGGGGCATAAGAAATTTTATGAAGCCTTTGATCCTGATTTCCTCAAGATTATGACGGATGGGTATTTTTGCTATCCCAACGAAATTTTTGCCTCCGCGAAAGATGTATCCGAATTAAAGAAAATCAAGCCCATAGGCTCAGATCACCCATGGATACGGGAACAGGTAAAGTTGGCCCAGGCTGTAACCGGCGCTTATGGCAAGAATGTCCTGACCTTTTACAACATTTTCGCCCCTGCCACTATTTTCAAATTCGCAAGGCAGGGTAAAAACGCGGACTCTATGCTGGCTGATTTTATGCTCCGCGATAAGGCCGTGGTAACCCGCGCCCTGAATGTTGTGGCCGAAGATACAGCCGCCCTCGCAAAGGCGGTTGTTTCGGAAGGTGGCGCTGACGGGATTTATTACAGCACCCAGGATGTTTCAGATTCCCGGATCTCCACTGAACTCCAAAAAGAATGCATTGCACCATCTGACTTTGCTGTCCTTGATAGCGCCAATTCCGCGAAAGGGCTTAACATACTCCACATTTGCAGTTACGCAGGGCATCATAATAAAATATCCCATTACACTGATTACCCAGTCCAAATCATCAACTGGGCCGCGCATCTGGAAAAAGTCTCCCTGGGCTCGGGCAAGAAACTCTTTGGGGGAAAGCCTGTGATTGGGGGCTTTGACAATACTCCTGCGGGGGTGTTGTATAAAGGAAGCAAAGCCGAGATTGAAGCCGAGACGGATCGCCTCATAAATGAAGCTAAAAATCAGGGCGCAGTAAAAGGCTTGGCCCTTGGCGCAGACTGCACCCTTCCAAGGGACATAAACGTGGAACGCTTAAAATGGGTAAGGGACAGGGCAGCTATTAAACAGCATGAATAATTGGGATGCTGGAACACTGGAACTCATAACCGGACACCACCGCATCGAAGCGGCCCGGCCAGTCAATAGTATACGATATTTTTAATTTCAGGTTCGGATTCGGTCCACATGACAGAGCAATCCTGCATCATGTCCCTGGCAGCGTCGAACTTGAGCTGCTCGTTTGCATCGCTGGCACTTAAAAAACCAGCGTTTTAATCTGATACATCAGTGCCTCTCTAAAACTCTGTTTCAATACAGAATAGCCTGCTTGTCTTTTCTGCTTAATATCGATTGCTTACTATGAATAACATAAGGTATACTGTATATAGGAATTGTCTTTCCATGGCGGAAAAAACAAAGGACATTCATGAATGGACGAGAGGAATATAATGATCACAGTAACGCTAATCAGCCAAATCGCTATCGCATTGATCCTTTTTGGAGGCTTTTTTTACTTTCTTTATAAGCCGGGAAAAGGTGTTTCAAAAGAGGTTCCACGGATAGTATTTTTTTCTATGGTTTTCTTTGCAGGACTTATACTTAACTGGTTGGGGAATAGCCGCATCTATAACGAAGGCCATAATCCAAGAGAAATCATAAAGGTCGGTTCAGCAGTTATCACCACTTTACAAATGTTTGTTCTTAATGCGGGAATGGATAAAATTGAATCTCTGTCCATGGAAAATACTTTTTACGGTATTGCCTTCATTATTTGTTATATCGCCGCAGTGATATGTACCGTGGTATTTGCGGTGCATATATTTTTTAAAAGCTTTTGGAATGTCATATCTTTATTCTTCGTTAAGCTCTTATCAAAGAAAATATGGATCATTGTCGGGAAAGGTATTCATCAAGAAACACTCCTCAAAAGTCTTACTGCAGAGCAAAAAGGTAATACTATCATTATTCAAAATGAGAATAATGTAGAAGGGAAAAAGAAGTTAATGGATCAAGGTTTTCTTGCTATCAATGGGGAATTTAGCATAGGAATTCTTAAAAAACCAAGATTCGTTAAGTCAAAAGAAATAACCCTTATCGCTATTTCCGATGACGATGTTGAAAATCTTGAAATAGCAAGAATTATAACAGAAAGTTTATCAGTGTTTTCTGGCAGTAATCCTAAAAAATTGAAGTTTTCTGCCCACATTATGTATACCAATATTGAAAGGGTGGAGCATTTTAAATTAAGTGATAATGCAGATGGAAAAATACAGTTTTTTAATCCCTATGAAATAACTGTGCGTTCCTTTTTATTTGATAACCCTATTACAAAATTTATTCCTCGTGAATATATAGATACTGAAAATGCCTGTTTAAAAAGAAAATTTGATTTTCTGCATGTATTTATAGGCTTTGGTAAGATAAATCGTGAATTTCTTAAACAAAGCATTGCTGCAAACCAGGTTTTAGGTATGGATTATCAAGCCCTGGTGATTGACAAGGATATACAAGATAGTCAAAGTGCCTTTATGAACTATTCCCGTGGAGTTTTCGCAAAAGAAGGAGAATGGAGCAGTAAAAAGTATTTTTCGATGCCGCAGGAAAAATACAGAATTGATTTTGTAGAACGTAACGCTCTTTCAAAAGAAATGTATGATTTGGTTATAGAACGAATTAAGAAGGTTGACGCCTCAGTGGTGATTGTTGCTTTAGGGGATGTTCAGTTAAGTGCGGAAACCGCCATGGAGTTTCGTCAGCAGTGCAACAGAGAGAATGTAAAGAAAGGCATAAACATTTTTGTCCATGCAAAAAGGTCTTCGCCTATTGTTAATGAGAAAGTACTCAATGCTGATGCTGAAATTAAAATAAAACCTTTCGGTTTTGAAAATGCAATTCTTACACTTGATCACATTGAGAATAGGAATATGGACATCCTTGCAAAACATATTGCAGTAAGCTACGCAAGCGCAAGCATTAAAGGACAGCCTGAAGAAATGGAGGAGCTTATAAACCAGACATGGTGTCAAATTGGCAGCTTTGAACGAGAATCAAACCTTTCTGCTGCTCTTTCAATCCGCATAAAACTGAATATGATTGGTTTTGACCTTGTTGATAACAGTACGAAAACTGAAGATGCAAAAGAAGAATTTAAAGAAGTTTATAAGTTTGAAGAGGCTCAAAAGCTGCTAGAGGCAAAAGAAATAGAGCACTACAAGAATGGGAAGATAGCAAATACCATCCGTAATAATCTTGCCCGGCTTGAACATCAGCGTTGGAATACCTTCCATTTAGTAAAAGGTTGGACTCCGATGCAAAAGAAAATGGTAAGTGTGGACCTTCGGAAAAATAAAGCCACAAAAGAGCATGCGTGCATTACTACTTTTGAAGGATTGGACGAATTAGCCAAATTACAGGCAAAACTTAAATGCAAAAAAGATCCTAATTTGGATTTTCAAGCCGCCTTTAAAGAAAGCGATATTATGTTTTATGATTGCCAACAAATGGATTGTCTTGAAGGTAATCTTAGAGACACTAATTACAAAATTGTGAAGTGGGATGGGCTTTAGAGATATTGGCGAATTATGGAGAAAGTTAAGGGATGGTGATATATGAACACAGCTCTAATTGAAAACCGGCAGATACGCGTTTTTATCTCATCGACCTTTAAGGATATGAGCGCCGAGCGGGATTATCTGGTAAGCCGCGTTTTTCCTTCCCTGCGCCGTTATTGCGAGGAGCGGGATGTCAATTTTTTTGAATTGGACTTGCGTTGGGGTATCAGCGAGGAAGATTCAAAACAGGGAAAGGTTGTGGAAACTTGCCTCCTGGAAATACAGAAATCAAGTCCTTTTTTTATCGGACTTTTGGGTGAACGTTATGGCTGGGTACCTTCTGAAAAAGACCGGAAGAAGATTGCAAAAAAAACAAATGTTCTGAAAGACTATCCCTGGATAAGGAAGGAATTAAAAAATAGTACCAGTATTACTGAAATTGAAATTCAGGAAGGAGTACTCCGGGAAAAGGAAATGGTGAATGCGTATTTTTATTTTCGCTCACCTGCTATAAATATACCGGCAAATTTCAGGGAAAGACGTAAAAGCCGCGCTGTTTTAAAGCTGAAACATCTTAAACAACAGATCCGTGAGCAGGATAAATATCCCGTGGAAGAATATCATTCTATTAAAGAATTGGGCGGATTTGTGGAACGCGACTTTAAAGCCCTTGTGGACAGGTTGTTCCCGGGTAAGTTGATTTCTGAATTTGAAAAGGAGCGGTTGGAACAGCGGGTTTTTCTGAAAAGCCGTATTGGAGTGTTTATACCCCGACCCGAAATAGAAGAAAAACTTGATGCCTTTGTAAGTGGTAGCGAACAAGTTCTTGTCTTTAGCGGTGAGACGGGAATTGGCAAAAGCGCCTTTCTTGCCCATTGGAGTCAGAAACATCAAGATGATCCTTTAATTAAGGTTATATGCTATTTTGCCGGAGCTTCCCAATCCGAAGGAGATTATCGCGAAATATGCAAATACCTTGTCAGCGAGATTATCCGGCTTTGTGGTGTTAAACCGCCTATTAAGAATGGAGGCTTGTTGAATTGGATTTCCATGCATCAAATTGACTATGAATTGCAGGATGTTTTAAAGAAAGTCGTGGAAAAAGAAAAAGAATCGAAAAACAAGCGCCTTGTCTTTGTTCTTGATGGAATAGATAGAATTCCTTATTTTACCAACATAAACCTCTTCAATTGGATTGATTCTATTTTGAATGTAAAGTTTGTATTTTCTGTGCGGGAAAATCGTGAGGTAGCAGATTTTTTTAACCGAAAACAGTACCTCCGATGCAGAATTGAACCCCTGCAGAAGGAAAGTCGCAAAAAGCTGATAGAAGATTATCTTTTATCCTTTGGGAAAAAACTATTACCAGCTCAAATTGAACGTATCGTCTCTGACAAGGAGAGTGAAAACACTTTAACGCTCAGAGTACTTCTTGATGAACTGCGGGTTTTTGGAGTGTACGAGCGGATTAACGCGGAAATTAAAAAATACCTGGACGCATCGGATTTGGAGAGCTTTTATGCCCTTGTTCTTGAACGCATAGAAAGGACCTTCAATTCACTGGCCGGGGATATCCTTGCCTTAATCGCCTGCTCAACTGCCGGGTTAAGCGAAGATGAAATTCTCGCTATAAGCCATGCAACGCCTCTCCAATGGTCACAATTATCAAACAATATAGCAGGGCATATAACAAAGAGAAACGGCCTTGTGGTATTTGATAATGTTTATACAAAAGAAGCGGTGATAAAGCGCTATTTGCAGGATAGCGGCCGGAAATACCGGAGCCAAATTGCCGATTATATGGAAAAGTCTTATGCGAAAGGATACGCATCTGTTCCGTTCTACCGTATGTGTGATGAGCGTTTCAGTTGCTATACCACATTAAAGGAGTGGGATAAGCTGTATAGGTTTTTGCTTAATTTTCAAGTGTTTAATTATTTTTATACAAAAGATCAATTTGAGTTAGGGCATTTTTGGCGTGTTCTGCATGATGAAAACAGGGATGGCTATAGCCTTTTAAATTTTCTTAATCTTGATACAAAAAATTTAAGCCACGGAGAATTATTAAGGGTTGTATACTCGCAGCTTGGGTTTTTTACATCTGAATTATTGATTGATTATAATTTATCTCTTAAGTTTCATTTAAGGGCCCTGGAAATATTGGAAATTGATACTATGACGCCGAAGGATCTTTATACAGCAGCTTACCTTAACAATATAGGCGATGCGTATTGTAGTTTGGGAGAATATCTAGAGGCGCTTGATTATTACCATAAGGCTCTGGGAATTAAGGACGCTGATAACCGTGGAAACGAGGATGCCGCTGCTTACTCTTACAGGAAGTCCGGCCTTATATATTACATGCTGGGGGAATATCAAAAAGCCCTGGGCTATCATCAAAAGGCGCTGGAAAATTATGAAACCCATGTTGGGAGAAAAATTCCTGATGCCGCTGATTCTTATTACGATATAGGCAGTGTATATAACAAAATGGGAGAATACCAAAAAGCCCTCGAATATAACCATGAGGGGCTGGAAATTTGGCAGGCTGTCTTAAAAAGAGAGAACTATCCTGAGATCGCTTCTCCTTATCACGCCCCCTGTATTATTCGTTCTAATTTAGCAAATTTTTCTGATAGACCCAGTTCTGATAAGGTTACTTGTTACCACAATATCGGTGTTGGATATGCCTTTATGGGTGAGTACCAAAAGGCCCTCGAATATTATCAAAAAGCCTTGGGAATTCGAGAGTCGTTTTTGGGAAAGGACCATCCTGAAACCGCCGCTTCTTATCTAAACATCGGCGCTGTATATGCCGATATAGGCGAATATCAAAAAGCCCTCGAATATTGCCAAAAAGGCCTAAATATACGGGAAACTATTTTGGGAAAGGACCATCCTGAAATCGCCGCTTCTTATAACGATACTGCCGCTGTATACGCTGGTATGGAGGAATATCCAATAGCCTTTGACTATTACCAAAAGGCGCTCAAGATAAAAGATAAACTATTGTGGGGATGCCATTGTTGCAAAAACATCATGGAACCAATAGTGACGCCTTCACTTGAGGGGCATAAGATAAAGCGAACAACCATACCGGCAAAAATCGTGAAAGCGCTTTTTGCCTCCCGGCGTGAGCGGGAATTTAAAGCTCTTCTTCCCATATTGCATGAGGTTAACGAAAAAGAAATCTGGGCCACAGATCTCAAGGCGGAGGATTTCCCCCAATTGACGGCAAAATTCCGGGAGCGTTATGCCGGAGGCGAAAGCCTTGACAGCATTTTGCCCGAAGCCTTTGCCCTGGTACGTGAAGCCGCCCGGCGTTGCTTAGGGGAACGTCCCCGGGATGTGCAGATACTGGGTTCCATCGCGCTCCACAAGGGTAAGATCGCGGAGCTTAAAAACGGTGAAGGGAAGACCCTCATGGCAGCGGTAGCGGCTTACCTCAATGCCATATCCGGTCGGGGCGTTCATGTGGTCACGTTGAACGATTACTTTGCAGAGCAGGACGCCGGCTGGATGGGGCCTGTGTTTTTATACCTGGGTGTGACAGTCGGTCTTGTTCTGGCTAAGACGGGCCATGAGGGGCGTAAGGCGAACTACGCCTGCGATATTACCTACGGCGCCGGCAGTGAGTTTGGTTTTGATTACCTCAGGGACAATATGTGCCGCGATCCGGAAAGCCGGGTCCAGCGGGGCCTCAATTACTGCATCATTGACGAAATCGACGCCATACTCATTGATCAAGTTTGGAACAGCCTCAAAATATCCGGCGCTGCTGAAGAAGATGCCAGGTTGTTCCGGGAACTTGACCATCTCCTAAGTCCGGATAAAATGGAAGGGAGCCTCCGGAAGCAGGGCTTCATAAAAGGATCAATTGCGGATGAAGAAAATAGTAAAAATATCCCTTGCTTTATCAATTCCCTCAAAGTCAAAAAGCTTTTTGGCATTAACGTAGACAATGTGATCCGGAACGGGCAGGTACAGATAATTGATGAGTTTAGCGGCCGCATACTCCACGGTCGGCGCTATTCCAGGGAGCCTCTCCAGCCCATTGAAGCAAAGGAACTCATAAAAATTACCCGGCGTAACCGAACTTTGGCATCTATAAGCTTTCAAAATTTTTTCAAATCCTATATAAAAATATCCGGCTGTTCAGGTACCGCAAATACTGCCGCAGAGGAATTTTCCAAAATCTACAATCTTGATGTGGTGGTGATCCCCACAAACGAGCCGATTGCCAGGATAGATGAAAATGATGAAATATACATGAACGAAAAAGACAAATACGAAGCCCTGGTAGAAGATATAGCTGCGGCCCATGAAAAAGGCCAACCCGTTCTGGCAGGCGTCATATCCATCGAAAAATCCGAAGCCCTATCCAGCCGACTCACCCAGAGGGGCATACGCCATGAAGTCATGAACGGCAAAAACCTGGCCCGGGAAGCGGCTGTCGTTGCCGAGGCCGGGGCCAAAGGATCTGTCACCATCGTTATAAACACGGCGGGCCGGGGCGCAGACATCAAGCTCGGAGGCAGCCCGGAACACCGGGCCAGGGAGCAGGTTGGTATAAACGCTGAGCCTCGGGTCTATGCCGAAGCTTACAAAGAAAAATACGAAAAATGGGAAAAGGAGTATGAAGAAGTCAAAGCCCTGGGGGGGCTCTACGTCATCGGTACGGAACGTAATAAGTGCCGGCGTCTTGACGATCAGCTCAGGAGTTTTTCAGGCATTCGCGGAGACCCTGGACGTTCAAAGTTTTTTATCTCCTTTGATGATAATCTTATGCGCCTCTTTAACGCCGAAAAAATGAAAAATCTTATGTATAGAATAGGGATGAAAGATGGAGAACCTATCTGCCATCCATGGCTGAACAAGAGCATAGAGAAAGCGCAGAAAAAGCTGGAAGAGCGGGACTTTGAATTCCACAGGTACCTTTTGGAATACGACGACGCGCTCAAAGCTCAGCGCAAGTTTATATATGAACAGCGGGACGCTATACTTTTTGATACGGATATGAAAAAACGGGTGAAGGACGCCCTTGATGAGGGTATCAGTGGAGACCTCGTCCGGGAGTTGGATGAAAAAGAAAAAAAACTCGGGCAGGATTTTCTTAACTTTATTATTCGGCAGCGTTACATCTCCGTGACGGATCGCAATTGGCTGGATCATATTGAAAACACAGAAGTCCTGCTGGAAGCTGTTCTGGGGAGAAACTATCCGGATGTGGCAAATTCCTATACAACTATTGGGTATATATATTACAATATGGGTGAATATCAAAAAGCTCTCGAATATTTTCAAAAAGCGCTTAGAATACAGGAAATTGTTCTTGGTGAATCACATTCTGACACAATAAATTCTTATACTGCCGTTGGGAATGTATATTTAAATTTGGGCGAATATCAAAGGTCGCTTGGATATTGCCAAAAGGTTTTAGAAATACGGGAAACTGTTCTTGGAAAAATCCATCCTGGCTTAATAAATTCTTATAAAAATATAGGGAATAGATATTACCAAATAGGTAAAAATAAAGAATCCTTCGAATATTATCAAAAGGCTCTGGAAATAGAGCTTGCTGTCTCTGCGGGAAATGAGCCTGACACCGCTATCCGTTATAATGACTTTGGTATTGCATGTTCCAAGCTGCATGAATATCAAAAGGCCCTCGAATATCACCAAAAGGCCCTTGAAATTCGGGAAGCTATTTTTGGCCTAAGTCATCCTGATACCGCCGCTTCGTATAACAATTTAGGCAGTGCATGGTCTGATCTAGGTGAATATCAACAGGCTCTCGACTATTATAAAAAAGCTCTTGAAATTCGGGAAACTATTTTGGGGAAATATCAACCTGATACAGCTGTTTCGTATAATAATGTTGGTCTTGCATATTGGAAGCTAAAAGAATATCAAAAAGCCCTCGAATATCATCAAAATGCGCTGGAAATACGGGAGTCTGTTCTGGGGAGAAAAAATCCTGATACCGCTGTTTCTTATATTAATATTGGTATAATATACGATTATATGGGCGATTATCAAAAAGCCCTTGAATACCGCATAAAAGCATTGGAAATACAGGAAACAGTGCTGGAAAAAAACAATCTTGATACCGCGGCATCTTGCCACTTCATTGGTTTCTATTATATGGAATTGCATGAATATCAAAAAGCGCTTTATTATTCCTTAAAGGCGCTGGAAATTAAGGAAGCCGTTCTTGGAAAAGAAGATTTCGATACCGCCGATACTTGTCGTAATATCGGCAGTATATATGAATTTTTGGGAGACACTCAAAAGGCGCAAGAGTATAAACAAAAAGGTACATTAACGGTTGCGCCGTATCAATATCTATGAGGATGCACAATATGTCCAAAAGCCGCCAAATCAGAGATTTTAACTCGTCGACCGGCTCCTTCCCCGAATCCGAAAGGGAACGCTTTGAACAGCAGACGTTTCTGCAAAACAGGGCTTCCATATATTTACCTCTACCAAAAGTTGAAGAAAAACTGGATGCTTTTGTACGCGCCAGCGGGAGGACTTTTGTCATTACCGGGGATCAGGTCATGGGGAAAAGCGCTCTGCTGGCAGGCTGGATTCAGAAAAAACAAAACGATTCCGGTGTAAAAATTGTTTACTATTTTATTGGCGCTTCCCAATCCAACGATGATTACCATAAAATATGTGAATACCTTGTCGATGAAATAATCAGAGTCTGCTGCCTTCCTCGAATGTCTAAAACAGCTGCAATTGAAGAAACGCCGAAAAACCCTCATAGGTTTGATAAAACGCTCACCCAGAAATTGCAGAATGTGTTATGGGAAGCCGCCAGAGAGAAGCGCCTTATTCTTGTTCTTGACGGCATGGACAGAATTTTTAATAGGGATAACGCAAAGCTACTTAACTGGTTGCCCGCATTTCCCCTGAATGTACGAGTAATATTTTCAACACAGGAAAGCGACGAGACAATGAAAGTATTTATCCGTAACCAGTACCCATGGGTCAAAATTGAAAATCTGCCGGAACAGAATCTTGAAATAAAGGAATATTATAAAGCACCTGAATTTTATCAAAAGACGCCTAAAATGCAGGAAGCTGTTCCTGGAATAAACTATCTTGATACAGCAGCATTATATGACAATATTTGCGCTGAATTTACCAGCCTGGGAAAATACCAGGAAGCCCTTGAGCATTATCAAAAGTCTCTGGAGATCCGGAAAGATATTCTGGGGTTATACCATCCTGATATAGCGGTATCTTATAACAATATTGGAGACGCATATTCCAATCTGGGAGATTTTCATAAAGCGATCCCCTATTATCAAAAAGCGCTGGATATTCGTGAATTTATTTTTGGTATGTACCATCTTGATACTGCAGAGTCGTATAATACCGTTGGGAGCGCATGTTCAAGGATAGATAGCGGCGAGTCCGCATATAAAGAAGCGCTCCAATATCGCCTAAAGGCACTGGAAATTCTCGAAACTCTTCTGGGTAAAAAACACCCTGATACGGCAATGTCTTACAATAATATTGGCACTGTATATAGATATATGGGCGAATATCAAAACGCGATTGAATACCATCAAAGGGCGCTAACAATTCAAGAAGTTATCCTGGGCACAGATAATCTTATTACCGCAGCTTCCTATAATAATATGGGGAGTGCATATTCCGGCAAGGGCGAATATAAAAAGGCAATTGAATACCATCAAAAAGCCCTAGAAATCCGGGAAGCTAATCTTGGCAGAAACCATCGTGATACTGCGGAGTCTTATAAAAACATAGGAGATGCATATTCCGTTAAGGGCGAATATCAAAAGGCATTTAAATATTATCAAACGGGGCTGGAAATAGAGGAAGCTATTCATGGAAAAAATCATCCCGATACTGCAGCTTCCTATAACAATTTGGGTGATCTGTATTCCAATATGGGGAAATATCAAAATGCGGCTGATTGTTACCAAAAAGGGCTTGAAATACGCGAAGCTATTCCGGGAACAACAGATGATGATACCAGATCATTTTATAACAATTTAGGCAGTGCATATTCCAATCTGGGCGAATATGAAAAAGCCATCGAATATTTCCAAAAATCAATAGGTTCAAAAGCTTTTTACATAAATTACCGAAATCACGCTGCTTCATATAATAATATTGGGTTAGTATATTTATATATGGGTGAATATCAAAAAGCAGCAGAATATTGTAAAAACGCGCTGGAATTTTTGGAAAAATTTCAGATTATACACCATCCTGATATGGCAAAAGCGTTATCCATTCGCGCCGAAGCATATCGTAATCTTGGCGATTATGCTAAAGCATTAACGGATTATGACGAATCAATAAAAATCTTGCCGAACAATCCTGATGTATTAAATGGCCGGGGGCAGACATATTATTTAATTGGAGACTATCCAAAAGCTCTTGCAGATTTTGACGAAGCGCTGCAATGTGAATTGGGATATTCCACCGGGGGCAAAAGCCGGTATTTCCTTCCGAATAATATGACCATTCAGGAATGCCGCCAAAAAGCGCTGGAAATGCAGAAAGCTGTTTTGGAAAAAAATCATGGGGATGTGGCGAGTTCTTATTGCGATATTGGTGCTGCATATCAAAAATTAGAAGAATATCAAAAGGCGCTTGAGTATTACCAAAAAGCCCTTAAAATTCGTGAGGCTTCTTTAGGGAAAAACCATGCTGATACCGCAAATTCCAATAATAGTATAGGATCTGCGTATCATAATTTAAGAGAATACCAAAAAGCGCTTGAGTATTATCAGACGGCACTGGAAATACAAGAAGCGATACAAGGAAAAAACCATGCTGATACCGCAAGGTCTTATAGCAATATTGGGGCTATATACTACGATATAGGAGAATATCAAAAAGCGCTTGAACATTACCAAAAAGCTCTAGGAATTCGAAAAGCCGTTCTGGGGAAGAACCATGCTGATACTGCGTCATCTTATGGCAATATCGGAAACGTATATTACGATCTTAAGGAATATCAAAAAGCATTTGAATATCAGCTGGCGGCGGTGGAAATAAGGGAAGCCGTTTTGGGCAAGAACCATATCGATACCGCGTCATCTTATAGCAATATCGGAATTGTATGTTACGCTATTGAGGAATATCAAAAAGCGCTTGAATACCATCTTGCGGCGCTGGAAATACGGGAAGCCGTTCCGGGCAAAAATCATGCTGATATCGCAGACACCTATAACAATCTTGGGGATGTATATTGCAAACAGGGCGATCAAGAAAAAGCTCTCGACTATTACAAAAAAGCTCTGGAAACACGGGAAGCTATTCTGGGGGTAGAACATTATACTTCCTCAGGTTATCTTAGAGAAAAGAATTACCACGATATACTCGAAAATCATCAAAAAGCACGGGAAATAAAAGAGTTTGTCCTGGAAAAAAACTATGCTGATACCGCAACCACTTATAACAACCTTGGGAACGTATATTACAAACAAGGCGAGTACAGAATGGCGATTGATTATTATCTACCGGCACTGTATATACGAAGAGTTGTTTTGGGCGAGGATAATCTTGATACTGCAATTACATATAACAATCTTGGGGATGTATATTGCAAACAGGACGAGTACGAAATAGCACTTGATCGTTATCAAAAGGCTTTGGAAATACGGAAATCTGTTCTGGGGAAAAATAATCCAGATACTGCGATAACCTATACCAAGCTTGGGGATGTTTACAATAAACAGGGAGAGTACCAAGAAGCTCTTGAACACCATCAGGCGGCCCTGGAAATTCGGAAAGTGGTTCTGGGGAGAAATAATCCTGACACAGCAGCTTCATATTTCAATATGGCGGGCACTTATTATAATTTGAGTGAGTACCAAAAATCGCTGGAACATCACCTGGCGGCCCTGGAGATTCGGGAAGCTGTTCTGGGGAGAAACAACGTTGATACTGCAAGTTCGTATAACAATACTGGGGTTGCATATTACAGGCTGGGGGATTACCAAAAAGAAATTGAATATATGGAAAATGCTCTGGAAATACGGGAAGCTACGCTTGGGACAAATCACGCCGATACCGCAACTACCTATAACAACATTGGGAATATATATATTAGGCAGAAAGAATATCAAAAAGCGCTTGGATATTATAATAAGGCTCTGGTAATACGGGAAACTGTTCTGGGGCAAAACAATATTGATACAGCAGTTTCTTATGAAAATGTCGGGAATGCATACTATTATTTGAAGGAATATAAAGAATCGCTGGAATTTTACCATAATGCACTGAAGATTCGGGAAGATATTTTGGGAACAAACCATGCTGATACCGGAATGTCTTCTAACACGATTGGAGTTGTATATTTCATGCTGGGTGATTACCAAAAAGCGCTCGGATATTATAATAAGGCCCTGGTAATACGGGAAACTGTTCTTGGTCTTGAGCATCCTGATACCATAAGGACAATTCAAAATATAGCCGAACTGCATGAACTAATGGGAGAAAAGCAATGATTGCAGTAACTCTGAAAAGCCCGTAACCACTATCCCCACAGTGATTTGATTAATGCACGATAAGCGCACGATGCCGCACAACTTATTGCTTCAGCTAAAAGACGTTTTTGCTAATTCCTTACAATACAAGGAATTACAAATTACCGGCGAAGAGACTTGAACTCTTACACACTCGCGTGCAATAGATTTTGAGTCTATCGTGTCTACCGTTCCACCACGCCGGCTTATTATGGCACTAGTTAACCATATTTTTTAAGCTTTTTCAAGGGAAAAGCGCCTAACCAAATAGTTTCCTGCACTCCAGGTAAAAGCGTTTTTCCCGAGCTTCCCCCATGGAAAAGCTCTTCCTCGGTAAGGGGCCGTTTTTCGCCACTGTCTGGAAGAGACCGTTCTTCCGGATGGGCGGGAGCTCTATGCAAATTGCAGGCCGGCTGGCATCGGCGGCAAGGCGGCGCAGTTCTTCTTTGCCATGAATGTAGTCAATGGCCGCTCCTGTGGGCTTCGCCAGTTCATCCAGCAGGGGCTGAAGGGTCACTGTGGCAAGTTCCGCAGTGTCCGCTTCCAGGGCAAAATAGCGTTCGCCTTTTTTGCTGTACCTGAAGCCGGGAAGCTTTTTGAGGGCAGCCTCGATCGCCGAAGCTTCAGTATCAAAAAGAACCCGGTGTATGGGCTCAAAACTGATGCCCGGATCATAAAGGTTTTCCAGCTCTACCAAAGCCCAGCGGCAGGGGTGGTTTTCGTATCCCTGTTCATGTTTGTGCAGGGCCTTATACTCTTCCCAAATCCCCTTTGCCGTGGCAAGCGAATGGTTCCCGTCACCCACTGCATAAAGGAAGGGGGCAGAGTCCTGTACCCCATAACGCAAGTTGGCTTTGCCGCCCAGCTTCTCCAGGCCCTCCGCCAGTTTTGTCCAGGCTTTTTCGTTGTCCAATGGCCATCCTTTGACAGAACCTGAATCCATCATCAGGGGGGTATCGTAGAGGGGGGCCGGACTGCCGGCGTTTTTTGCCAATTCCCCCAGGCTGGGGAGGAGGGTGTCTTCCTCGTCATCAATAAGCAGAAGGATGTGGGGCGTCTCCAGGGGCGCCCCGCGGCGTATGTCCATGCGGGGGGGGAGCCTTTCCTTGATGGTCCCTTCGGTGGAGCGTATGAGGGGGCGGCTGTCAGGCGCCCAGTCGTATTGGTCGAGATCGACTGCCAGCACCAGGCCCCTGCGGCAGGGGTGGAAGGGGGTCGCCCTCTCGATATAGACGCAGTTTAGCCGGGGAGGGGCAAAAATTCCCTCATTCATGTAGGAGGCCATGGCCCTATGGATGCTTTGTATGCGGGAATCAGGGCGGCCATCTCCAAGATAAGCTTCGGGGAAGATGAGGTTGAGGCAGGAGGGGGCATCCCTGGCTATGGCCCGGGCTTTTTCCCAATAATGCAAATCCTGGGTGAATTGATCGCAGGCTATGACCGCCCACTTTTCAAGCTCTGCCCCAGGTTTGGGGAGGAGTATCTCAGGTATTTTGAGCCCCAGGGCTGCCAATCTTTTGTGTATATCGCCCATATCAACCTCTCAAGGGCTTATCATAATGGAAAAAAACGACCTGTCAAGCGAGCTTGACAAAGCTGCGGAGTGGAATGATAGTTTTAGTATGCAAATGCAGCGTCCAGCAATCAACTTGGTACAGGGTCTCACAATGAACGCCCAGCTCCTCCAGTCTATCAAGCTGATGGAGCTTCCCATTGTGGATCTCAGGGAAAGGATAGAGGAAGAGATTGAGAAGAACCCCGCCCTGGAGATAACGGAAGACCGCTCAACTGTGTCCATAGACGATACCGCAAAACACCGCAAGGAAGAATTCGACTATTTTGAGGCTACTTCGGACTCGGGCTTTGTGAGCCGGGGGGGAGAGGAGGCTGCCGACGAGCAGCACCGCTTCATCGAAGGGTCGCTTTCTCGTTCCGAAACCCTCCAGGAGCATCTGCTCTGGCAGCTCAGGCTCGCGCCGGTGGATGCTGAAATACGCCGCATCGGGGAGAGGATCGTTCAAAACCTGAACGAAGACGGCTTCCACAAAGAGCCTTTGGACTTGCTCCTTAAAACTGAAAATCCCAAAAAGATAAGCCGTGCTCTCAAGCTGGTGCAGTCCCTTGATCCCCAGGGCTGCGCTGTTTGCAATTATCAGGAATCCCTCAGGGTGCAGATTGGTTTGCTCCCGGACCAGCCTGAGGGCATCATCGAAGCCCTGGATCACCTTGAAATCCTTGAGCGGGGCAAGATAGCCGAGGCGGCGAAAATACTGAACCGCACCGAGGACGAGGTCAAAAACATTTTTGAGCGCATCAAGGATCTGTCGCCTTTTCCCGGCAGGGGCTTTTCCTCCGCCGATACCCGTTACGTGGTTCCCGATGTGAGGGTGATCAAAAAGGACGAAGAGTTTGATATCATCATCAACGAGGAAGAGATCCCCGTGCTGGGCATCAATCCTTTCTTTATGAAGATCTCCGGCACAAAGGACTCGAGGGAGACCAGGGATTTTGCCCGGGAGAATATCAGGGAAGCCCGCTGGTTCATCCAGTCAATCAACGACAGGAATCATACTCTCCTCAAGGTCACCAGGGCCATTGTGGTATTCCAGCGGGATTTTTTCGTCAACGGCCCTCGGCACATTGCGCCCCTTACCCAGCGGGACATAGCCCGGGAACTGGGGCTCAACGAGTCCACCATTTCCCGCACGGCCAACGGCAAGTATGTCGAGACCGAGTGGGGCATTTTCGAGCTGAGGCATTTTTTCACCAATTCCATCAGCGGGGTCGGTTCCGGGGGTTCCAAACATTCCAAGGCAGGGGTGATGGAGCTTATCCGCGAAATGGTTCAGGGCGAGGGCAAGGGCTTTTCTGATCAGGAGCTGGCGGATCTTCTTGCCAGGCGGGGCATACCCCTGGCAAGGCGAACAGTCGCCAAATACCGCAAGGAGCTTGATTTAGGATCATCTTACACCCGTTAGGGCGTAAATAATTAATAGGGGGTTATTATGAATACTGAGATCAAGGCTGTGCATTTTTCATTGAGGGACGAAACCAAAGAATACCTGGACAAAAAAATCGCCCGCATCCATAATGCCGAAAACATGATCGTGGATCTTCTCTTTACCCTGACCAAGGATAAGGAATTTTCTGCCGAAGTAACGGTGAATTTCCGCTGGGGCGTTTCCATCCACCAGAAAGAAACCGAGTTTGAGCTTAACGCAGCCATCGACAAGCTGATGGACAAATTGGATCAGAAGATTATTAAGGAGAAGGAAAAGGTTAAGGACAAGAGATAAGACGCCTCCCTTAAAAATTAGAGTAATCGTTCAATTACAGACGACAATTTTTCGGGGTTATATGTCGGAAAAAACCATGCTTCCACTTTGCCGTCCCGGTTGACAAGAAATTTGGAAAAATTCCATTTAATGTCCTTTGCTCCGGTGAAAGAAGAAAATCCTTTGAGCCGTTCTTTGAGAGCCGCTGCCCCTTCATCTTCGGTTTCTTCAGCCTGATTTTTGAGATACACAAAAAGAGGCGCGGCTTTGTCACCATTTACATCAATCTTGGCAAACTGCGGGAAAGTAGTGTGAAAATTTATTGTACAAAATTCTGCAATTTCCTCTGCGCTGCCCGGAGCCTGTCCGCCAAATTGATTGCAGGGAAAATCCAAGATTTCAAAACCTTTGGCGTGATGGGTTTCGTATAGTTTTTGCAAACCCTCATATTGCGGCGTCAGTCCGCATTTGGTGGCGGTATTCACAATCAAAAGCACTTTTCCCTTATAGTCGGCAAGAGAAATCGGTTTTCCTTCGCGGTCTGCTACCGTAAAATCATATAAATTCATATTTTTTCCTCCATATTGACAGTTACTGTCAATTAGTTTATTGTTAACATATTAACAATTTGAAAGAATGTCAAGCGAATTTATGATGCATTCAGGGGGAAAAGTGGAACAGGATCTTTTAAATCAGATGATTCATTCTGTTTTCCGGTTTAAGCAAATTGAGACAGCTTTTCGGGCTTTCTGTCCGAACTCCAGGGAGAATGTCTCCATAGTGGAAGTTTTCGTATTGAAGGGTATAAAGGACCATGCTTTCGATTCCGGAGAGCTTACAATTCCTGATATGCTCTGCATCAGCCGGGCTGCGGTTTCACAGATGCTGGGGGTCATGGAACAAAAAGGCTTTATCACACGGGATATAAACAAAGCCAATCGAAGAAAACGGCTGCTTGCGCTTACGCCAAAAGGTAATGCGGTTGTTGAAGAACAGGAACAAAAGGTTATGGAATTGCTATCGGGGATTGTTGACCAGTTTGGTGAAACAAAAACAAAACAGTTCATAAAGCTTTCCAACCACTTTATGGACATACTCGAAAAACAAAAATGGAAGTGTAGAAGCGCGGCAGGGAGCTAAGCGCCGAAATTTCCATTTGGGGACAACATTTTTGTCGGCCCTTATATTATGCACACGAGGTGAAATTATGGATGCACTAAAGGCGATTGAAACCAGAAAAAGTGTCCGGGGCTACACCGGAAAAAAAGTTGAACAGGAAAAGCTGGAAGCCCTGGTAAAAGCCGGGACCGGAGCGCCGAAATTCGGGAATTTTCATATTTCAGTAATTACAAAAGCTGAACTGCTGAAAGAAATTGATGAAAAAGCCCTGGCCAACATGAGGGCTATGGGGGGCTTTGCCAAAGAACGGGCCGAGATTGAGGGCTATCATGCCCTTTACGGCGCTCCTGTCCTGTTTCTGATTTCCGGCCCGGCATCTCCCTATAGCGGAGTAAATGCAGCCTGCGCCGCCGCGAATATCACTGTGGCTGCCACCGCTTTGGATCTCGCTTCCTGCTATATTGGGTCCGCCGCCGTGGCCTTTAAGGATAACCCGCCGCTGGCCAAAAAAGCCGGAATACCGGAAGGGTTTTCCCCTGTCTGCGGAGTACTGATTGGCTATGCGGGGGAGGACAAGTTTTCCCAAGCCCCGGCTTTTTCGGTAGGCGTAGGTTATGTTCAATGAGTACCTGTCATCACGCGATAGATGCAAGGGCGGCTATCCCTCTTTCCCATACTCCGGCGCTTCCTCGGCGGCGAAGGCTTCTTCCGCCAGGGAGGCTGCGCTGTTTTTGACGCTGCCCGCTTTGCCGTAACCGGCTTTGCCTCGGGATGTCGGCGCCTTGCCTGGTGCGAGGCGTTTTTTGGCGGCCTTCTGATCTTGCAGGGCCAGTTTTGCGGAAGCCCTCACCGCCCTGGCGGGGGTTTCGGGGATACTGCACTTTTCGGCGATTTCTTCGGGGCTGGCTGCCGCTATGCGTTCGAGGCTGCCGAATACTTTCATGATAGCGGCGGCGCGTTTGGGGCCTATGCCTTCCACTGTTTCCAGTGCGGGCAGGAATAGATCTTTTGAGCGGAGTTTCTGGTTTAAGCCTGTGGCAAAACGGTGGGTCTCGTCGCGGACGAATTGAAGCACCTTGAGGGCTTCGGATCGCTTTGAGAGGCGTATGGGTTCTTTTGCATGGGGGAGCCAGATTTCCTCGTCCCGTTTTGCAAGGCCCGCCACATCGCATTCCATGCCCAGCTCGTCCATTACGCCACGGGCAGCGTTCACCTGGCCTATGCCGCCGTCGATGAGCACCAGGTCGGGCAGCTCGGTTGAGCCGGAATCAGAGCCTTCCTTGAGAAGCCGGGAGTAGCGGCGGTGCACTGCTTCCCGCATGGCGGCGAAATCATCCACTATGCCCACCACGGTGCGGAGCTTGAAGTAACGGTAGTTCTTGCGATCCGGGACGCCGTTCTTAAACGAGATGAGGGAGGCCACGGGGTGTTTGCCGTCCAGCTGGGCTATGTCAAAACCCTCGATGCGTTCGGGCCGGCTATGCAGACCCAGAGCCTGGCGCAGTTCATCCAGGGCAGGGCCTGCGCCGCGCTCCTTGAGCCGCCGCCTCAGCTCTTCCTGGGCGTTCTGGCGGGCCATGGCAAGGGCGGCGCTGTGATGCCGCGACCGCTGTTCATCATCATCCGGGATGAGGAGTTCAGGCTCATAGCCGAACTGCTCTTTAAACCAGGAAGAAAGCTCCACAGGCTTAATCTTTTCGCCATTCTCCTGGCTAAGGGATTGGAGGAAAATTTTCGGAGGCGGTGTCCTGCCGGGGCTGTAATAAGTGATTAAAAAAGTTTCCAGGGCCTCGTTTTCTTCGGCGGCGGAGCGGGAGCTGAAAAGATCCCTTCCGGTCATGCGGCCTTCCCTCATGGAAAAAACCGAGAAGGTGGTAAAGATGCCTTCGGCTGCCCAGGCAATGTAGTCCCTGGCATCGGGATCGTGATCCTCAACGGAGCTGGGTTCGGACAGATCTTCCACTGCCCTGACAGCGTTCCTCAATCTGGCAGCCTCTTCGAATTTAAGGGATGCAGCTGCGTCCTTCATCCTGGCAGTCAGGTCGGCTGTAAGGGCCTCGGTTTCCCCCGCAAGGAGTTTGCGCACCCGTTCGACCTGAATCCTGTAATCCTCTTCGCTGATCTTCCCGCAGCAGGGGGCCATGCAGCGGTCTATGTGGTAGTACATGCAGGGGCTGCTTCGCTTTTTGAGAGACCTGCATTTTCGCAGAGGGAAGAGTTTTTCTACTAGATCCAAAAGTTTGTCTACAGCTTGAATGTTGGAGTAAGGGCCGAAGTAGAGGCTGCCGTCGTCCACGATGTGGCGGGTGCGGAATATGCGGGGGTAAGCTTCGGCAGTGATCCGTATCACCGGGTAGGTCTTGCCGTCTTTGAGGTTGATGTTGTATTTGGGGCTGTGCTGCTTGATGAGGGTGTTTTCCAGGAGCAGGGCCTCGTACTCGCTGGAGACGATAATGGTCTCTATGGATTTTGCGTGGCGTATGAGGTGGGTGGTTTTGACATCCTTACCCCCTGCGAAGTATGAACTCAGCCGGTTTCGCAGGGACTTGGCTTTGCCCACGTAGATAATGCGGCTTTCTTCATCCCTCCAGATATAGACCCCCGGCTCCTGGGGAGCTGCCCTGGCTGCCGCTTTGAGACTGTCAAAAATTTCCTGCGTTCCTGTACTGCTCATAGCCTTACCCAAAAATAGTTTATATAATTATGAGCATGAAGGAACAGTTTGAGGAAGCCCTCCGGGGCAAAGCCTGGGAATGGGGCGTGGTTTCCACAGGGGATCTTATTTTTTCCCCTGAGCTTCATAAAGCCTGCGAGCAGAATGTCTGCGGCAATTACAACAAGAACTGGGGCTGCCCTCCGGGGAACGGCACTTTGGAAGAACTGAAGGCAAAGATCCTGGCATTCCCCAAGGCCATGGTATTCACCACCAAATACGACCTGGAGGATTCTTTCGATTTTGAAGGTATGGAAGTTGCCGGAGAAGCCCACCGCAAGCTCACCGTGGAGATGATGGAGCGTTTCGGCAAAACCAACCCTGTCTATGGCGCGGGCTGCTGTACCGTCTGCAAAGAATGTTCCTACCCCGAGCCCTGCCGATTTCCGGGCAAGGCGGTTTCGGCGGTGGAAGCCGCGGGTATCAGCGTGGGGGATCTCAGCCGAACCGCAGGGGTCAAGTACAACAACGGGGAGTCCACGGTCACCTACTTCTCCATGCTCCTCTTCAACGAATAGGAAAAGCTGGTGCGATGTGGCAAAAAATTACCGATTTAGAGCAAATAAATCAATGCATAATTTCCAGATACCTGATATAATTGTAGTAAATTAGTGTAATTACAGGATATTTGGATTTAAATTTTATGAGCTAAGGAGTTTTTATGAGCGACGCAGTATTTGAAGAGATTTCCGGTCTGCTGCAGAAGGGAAAAGCCAAAGACATTGTCGTAGCGGTTCAGAAAGCCCTGGACGACGGGGTTCCCGCAGGGGACATCCTGGAAAAGGGCCTCATCTCCGGCATGGGCATCATTGGCGGCAAGTTCAAGAATGGCGAAGTGTTCGTTCCTGAAGTCCTGGTAGCTGCCCGCGCCATGAACCATGCCTCGGTAGTGCTCAAGCCTGCCCTTGCAAAAGCCGGCGTTCAGCCTGTAGGCAAAGCCATCATCTGCACCGTGAAGGGCGACCTCCACGACATCGGCAAGAACCTGGTCAAAATGATGATCGAAGGCAACGGCATCGAAGCCGTGGACCTCGGCGTGGACATTGCCCCCGACAAGGTCGTGGAAGCGGTGAAGACCTCCGGCGCAAAGGTGCTCTGTCTTTCGGCCCTGCTCACCACCACCATGCTGGCCCAGAAAGATGTCATTGACGCCCTCAAAACTGCCGGCCTCAGGGACAAGGTGAAGATCATGGTTGGCGGCGCCCCCGTTACCCAGAGCTATGCCGACGAAATCGGCGCGGACGCCTATTGCCCCGACGCTGCCAGCGCCGCAGAAGTCTGCCGCTCTTTTTATTGAGATTGTTTTAGCCTTTTACGATTCAGATCGTAATACCTCCTCTTAAGCCTCGGAACCGGCATGAAAATTTGTATCTATAATAGTGATTTGGTTTTCGAGGCTCTGGAGGGGGAAACCATTCTTTCCGCCTTTGGGAAGAACGGCTTCTCCATTGCGGCCCCTTGCGGCGGCCGTCATATCTGCGGCAAGTGCAAGGTCAGGATCATATCGGGCAGCGTCCTGGGCGATGTTCCCGATATGGAAGGGTTGGTTCTGGCCTGCCAGGCCGTCCCCGAAACCGATTTGACCATAGCCCTCCTGCACGAAGCCAATACCTACGACGGCGGGGCTTATCAGGATCTTGCATCCAATCCAAGCACAACGGAAACTGTTTCCATAAAACGCGCCGGCGTGGCCCTGGACATAGGGACGACCACGGTCTCCGCCCGGCTTGTGGATTTGGACACGGGTTCGGAGCTGGATACCTATTCTGCCCTGAACGCGCAAAAAGTTTTCGGCGCTGATGTGATGAGCCGTATAGGCGCTGCCCGCTCGGGCAAGACCGCCGAACTCTTCAATGTGATCAACCGCCAAACCCAGGAAATACTTTCGGGCTTTATCAGTAAATTCTCCCTCCCTAAAATTGAAACTTTAACGGTGGCGGCCAACACGACCATGCTCCACCTGTTTGCGAATACCGATCCTTCTTCCATGGGGGAAGTTCCTTTTACGCCGGTGTTCCTGGAAGAAAAAATCTACGCCGGAAAGGATCTTGCTCTTTCGGCGGATAAGGTGATACTCCTCCCCTCGATTTCCTCCTTCATAGGAGGCGATATTGTTTCGGGCCTTGGAGAGATAGATATACTCAAGGCACAAGAAACCACTTTTTTTATTGATATCGGCACCAATGGCGAAATGGCGCTTTTTCACCAGGGAAAGATTTACTGCGCCTCGGCAGCTGCGGGCCCTGCCCTTGAAGGGGCGGAAATTTCCTGCGGTACCGGGAGCATCAGGGGCGCCATCAATAAAGTCGAATGGACTGAGGGCAAGCTGAGCTTCACCACCATAGGCGGCGCGGCGCCTGTGGGCCTTTGCGGCTGCGGCCTCATTGACGCCATGGCGCTTATGCTGGATCGGGAAATTATCGACGAGACCGGCGCTTTTTCTGATGACGATAGGGAAGAATTTCAAATTGCCGGCAGCATTGCGCTTGTCAACAGGGATGTGCGGCAATATCAGCTTGCAAAGAGCGCCATACTTTCAGCCATAAAAATACTTTTCAACCATGCGGGCCTTGAGCTTTCGGAAATCAAGAATGTGTTTGTCGCAGGGGGCCTGGGCTTTTATATCGATCAAAAAACCGCAGTCAGGACCGGGCTTCTGCCTGACGAATTTTTAAACCATATTACAGTCTCCGGGAATACCAGCCTCAGGGGGGCGGTTAAGGCCCTCCTTGATCCGCGCTTTATGGATTACTGCCAAAAAATCATTGCAATTTCCAGCACCTTAGACCTGGCTTCCGACCCGGCCTTTATGGACGCATTCGCGGAGAACATGCTTTTTCCCATGTAGGGAAGGGGGTACTTATGACATACTGCATCGCTTTGGCCGGCAAGGGTGGAACCGGCAAGACCACGGTTTCGGGCCTTTTTATTGATCACCTGGTAAAAGCCGGAAAAGGGCCGATACTTGCGGTGGACGCCGATGCCAATTCCAATCTTAACGAAGTGCTGGGCATAAAAAAAGAAGTCAGCCTTGGGGATATACGCGAAGAAATCGCCAAAGGCGAATGGGCCGAAAAAAATCCTATACCCACAGGTATGTCCAAATCGGAATACGCTGACTTTCGTTTCAATTCCGCTGTTGTTGAAGAGGACGATTTTGACATGCTCGTCATGGGCCGCACCCAGGGCAAGGGCTGTTACTGTTATGTAAACGATTTGCTGCGGGATCAAATCCAGCGTTATTACAAAAACTACAAATACATGATAGTCGATAACGAGGCGGGCCTTGAGCACATAAGCAGGGGCATTTTGCCTCCCGTGGATTTAATACTATTGGTGAGCGATTGTTCCCGCCGGGGCATACAGGCTGCGGGCCGCATTGCCGAGATGATAGGCGAGCTGGATATGCAGGTAAAGAACGTCCACCTCATCGTGAACCGCGCCCCGCAAGGCAAGCTTGAGCCGGGCATACTCGAAGAGATAGAAGCCCAGAAGCTTTCGCTCATCGGGGTCATGCCCCAGGACGATTTGGTGTATCAGTACGATGCGGCAGGCAAGCCTCTCATCACCCTGCCCGAAGATTCTCCCATAAAAGCGGCTTTGGGAGAAATAATCGCAAAACTGAATATCTGATGAGCGAATCGCAGACTTTTTCAATCACCTTTAAAATATCCGGGGGGAGTTCTGCTGAAATTGACAGCGCCCCCGGGGAGATTCATTTTCAGGCCCCCAAAGGCATCCCGCTTTTAGAGGCAGCCAAGCAGGCCAATGTAGCCATTGACGCCCCCTGCTCGGGAAACGGCAGCTGCGGCAAATGCCTGGTACGTATACTTTCGGGCAGGGCTGAGTCCGAAAAATCCCGTCACATTTCTCCTGAAAGTTATGAAGAAGGTTGGCGTCTTGCCTGCCAGACCAAAGTTTTGGGGGATCTCACCGTATTGGTTCCCGGCTCAGCCGGAGCTTTCAAAAGCCGCATGAAAATTGCGGACTTTGGCGATTCCCGTGAACGGGGCATATTTGATGCGCTTAAAGCCGAACTCGATAATTTGGGTTATACCGGTAACAGCGGACTTGAATTGGCAGTATTGCACTTAAAAACCCCCGAAATAGACGACCCCATGGCAGACCGGGAACGTCTGCTTCACGGACTGGCGGAAAAATTCGGCCTTGATGAATCCGGCGTGAATATCAGCCTTTTTGCTCTCAGAAAACTTCCCGCTGTGCTCAGGGAAGGCGATTTTTCCTGTACTTGCGTTATCAGAAGGGAAGGGGAAAAGGCCAGTCCTGAGATTTCTATTCTGGATATTTATACTCCAAATTCAGGTCCCAAAAATACAGCCGGAGAACCCATCCTTCCCGCCCTGGCTATTGATATAGGCACTACCACGGTAGCAATGGTGCTAACCGATCTGTTAAGCGGAGAACTGCTCGCCATGGGTTCGGAAGGCAACGGCCAGATACGTTACGGCGCTGATGTAATAAGCCGAATCATCGAAAGCACCCGCAGCGGCGGCCTTGAACGGCTGCGCCGGGCTGTTCTTGACGACTGTATGCTGCCTCTTATCCGGGAACTTGCGTCAAAAGCAGGGATCGAAACTTCACAAATCTACCGTGTTGCTTTGGCAGCCAATACTACCATGACCCATCTTTTTGCCGGGGTAAGCCCCGAATTTTTAAGGCTGGAACCCTATGTGCCGGCTTTTTTCCATAGCGGGAAATTCCGCGCTGTTGACCTGGGCCTCCCGGCTCATCCAAACGCAGAATTACTGTTGGCGCCTTCGGTTGGAAGTTACGTGGGCGGTGATATAAGCGCCGGAGTTTTCGCTTCCATGCTGTTTATGAAGGAAAAATGTTCCCTCTTTATTGATCTTGGCACCAATGGCGAACTGGTTTTTGGCAATGGCGAATTCCTCATGACCTGCGCCTGTTCAGCCGGGCCTGCCTTTGAAGGCGGCGATATAAGCTGCGGCATGAGAGCTACCGACGGCGCCATAGAGGCCTGCCGCATTGATGGCAGTACCATGACCCCAAGTCTGACCATTATAGGCGGGGGCAAGGCTGCGGGAGTCTGCGGTTCAGGGCTCATCGATCTGGTGGGTGAACTTTTCGCGGCAGGCATCATCAATCCCAAGGGCAAGTTCATACGCCAGAGTGACAGGGTGTGCTGTGACGAATGGGGTATGTCAAGTTTTGTAATCGTGCATGGAAAAGATACCGAGAGCGGCAATGATCTTCTTTTGACCGAAGGGGACATAGACAATTTTATACGTGCAAAGGGCGCCATCTTCTCGGCCATACGCACCATGATTGCCATGCTGGATCTGAATATGGACGCCATAGACGAAGTGTACATAGCAGGAGGCATAGGTTCGGGTATCAACGTGGAACGGGCCGTGCGTATCGGCATGCTCCCCTCCATTCCCCTTGAGCGTTATCATTATATAGGCAACACCTCTCTTTCAGGCGCCTGGGCCATGGTACAATCCCAAAAGGCCGCAGAAAAAGTTGACGAAATTGCCCGGGGTATGACCTACCTTGAGCTTTCGGCTCACCCCTCGTACATGGACGAATTTATTGCGGCCTGCTTTCTTCCCCATACCAACGGAGATTTGTTTCCATGATTGAACCAGTCGAACCGGGCGAGACCCTTACCCACGAGCAGCGTTCCCTCGATCATTTTTTGCAGATTTACAAGGCCCTTGATCCTTTGGAAATTTCCCGCCGCTGCAATCTTCAATTTGACAGTAATGCATTTAATATGCGCATCATGGGAACCGAATACAAAGCAGCCTTCCCCGATTTTTCACTTGAGGATTTACAGGGAAACATAGTCCAACGGGGTTACGAGAATATACTTTTCCTGCGTTACCTTTGCGAAGGGAAGTATGCGGTTTCAACAGGAAAACAGCTTTCCTATCGTGAAATACCCTGGGGGGAAGTATACTTTAAAAATTTTGAAGGCCGTTGCCTTAAACGTTTTGCTCATGCCTTTAGCAGTGATATTGAGGGCCTCAAAAAAGCCCTTGCAGACATGGGCGCTGAAAAACTCAACAAAGGCGATGCGGGTTACCGCTTTGAATTTTGCAGCGGTCTTTACATGAGCGCCCTCATCTGGGCGGCGGATGATGAATTTCCTCCTTCGGCCCAAATGCTCTTTGACGACAATTTCGCGTCCGCCTTCACCGTCGAGGATATAGCGGTGGTTGGCGGGGTGGTGATAGACAGGCTAAAGGAGATGACGGCAAAGCATTGCCAATAATCTATCGTATGCTTAATTCCTGTGCGGGTTTAGTATCCGGCGCCAATAGTTTCTTGTACAAAAGAAATAATCTCCATAATTCATAATAGTTTCTTTTATTCCTTGTTAGATGCCATTAAAACCAGAAATTTAATAAGAGGCAGGGCCGTATCCGTGCGGCCCTCAAAGAAATATCAAAAATATGCCTAAAAACACTTGACAAAGCATACTTTTTACCGATAATATGTGCATAGGAGGACATTTATGAGAACTACCTTAGATTTACCTGAAACATTAGTATCAGAGGCCATGGAAATAACTAATATTTCCACAAAAAAAGAAGTCGTTATAACGGCATTGGAAAATTTAATCCGTGCAGAAAAAATTAAGGGAATTAAGGATTATGCTGGAAAAATCGATCTTGGAATTGACATTGAAAAAATGAGGAAAAGATGAATACTATACTAGTGGATTCATCGGCATGGATAGAATATTTCAAGACCTATGAAGATTACGCCTTTATTGACGATCTTATAGACAATAATTCAATATGTACCAATGATCTAATCTTAACAGAGTTATTACCGTCAATGATTCATAGAAAGGAAAACCATTTAATAGCATTACTTAACAGTGTAGTAAAATACGAAGTAGAAATTAACTGGAAAGAATTACAGAACATTCAAGTTATGAATTATAAACATGGATACAATGACATAGGGATAACGGATTTAATAATTGCACAAAATTGTTTGCAAAATAATCTATCATTAGTTGCACGGGATAAACATTTTAACGAAATGGCAGAATATTTACCTTTAAAAATGTATAAATAAATTGACTAAAATGAAAGTACGCCAGGAACCCGCTTGCGCGGGGGAGGTCCATGGCGGACTTTGCCGTTGTGGGTTTTAACAGCATCTAACAAAATTGTATACGCTTTTCTTCCTTGCGGAAGACCGGGCTGCGCTCCTCGGCCTCCACAATCAGGACGTTATAGCCCATTAAATTTTCTCTCGTCCCTCCCGGAGGAAGAAAATTAGCCGCCCCCGTATGGAGCGGCGTAAAATTAGTGCCAGGTACTGTTAATTTGCAGCCAGTTTACCGATATTCGTGCCTGAGTTCTCAATATGGTAGCCCGTTATGGGAACGCTGGTGTAAGGATTATTGGAATATTGAAAGTTCCCCAGGGTGAATTTGTTCACAAGGGCTGTTGTCAGGTCTCCCTCCAATACAGCCCTAGAGCTGGTGACATAGGGGCTTGCGGCAAGAGTGGATTGTTCAGCCGTCAGGTCAACAACTGCGGAACCGGTAAAGTTTGCTTTTACCTGGATATCGCCATTTAATTTAAGAAATATGGTGTTGCGGGTCTGGTTCTGGGCTGTGTCTGTACCGGTTCCCGGTTCAATGATCGCAGTACCGCCTATGAGGAAGGTCCCATCATTGCAGACCCCGGCGCCCTCTGCCTCTGCCTGGGAAACCGATCCGGCTACTTTTGCCCTATTGTTGCGGATTATCCCGCCGTTCATAAGAAACCTTCCCCTGTAGTTAAATACACCGCCGCCATAGGCAGAGCCATTGTTTCCGCCAGTCTCAGCAAAATTATCGGATATTTCACCGCCGTTCATGGTAAAGGTAGCAGAATATTCCACCATGACACCGCCGCCTTCCGCATCTGCATACGATCCTGTTGATTTATTGTGGTTTCCGCTGATTTTTGCCCCGCTTTCCATCTGGAGTACGCCATAATTTTGTACCACTACCAATGCGCTGTTATTATTATTCTTGCCCAGCAGGGTAATATTATTACCCAGGCTCAGGTTTGGCTTGTAGTTGTAGGGGCCCACTGCAGGATCATAGGGGAAGGAGTAACGATTGGAAAAGTTGATGGTAAAGAGTGCCCCGTTTCCCGAAAGGCTTATTTTCCGCTCGGCTCCTGAACCTTCCAGTTTGATGATGACCTCTGTCTTGTTGTTCACGGCAGCAGCGTTCAGGGTTGTGGGGGCCAAGACTGCGTCAGCGGTCAGTTTGATGGTATAAACAGTATCGTTCACAGCATTCGACTTAATATAGGTCAACGCTTCTGTCAGGGTGGAGATGTCCGCCACTGCAGTTGTAGCCTCTCCTATGTAGAGTTCGGCGTTTGTCACCACCGGCAGCGTTACGGTAACCACAGCGCTTCCCGACTTTGTTGTATTCACGGTGGATGTTGCTGTCACCGTTAAGGTTCCTGTGCTTTGGCCCGCAGCTACCGTGAGAAGTCCGTTGCTGCTAATACTGGTACCCGTTATACCGCCTGCTACTGTCCAGGTTACGGTTTGGGCGGGACTGTTGGTTCCGTTTACAGCGGCGCTAAATTGCTGGGTTCCGCCCTGTTCCACGTTTATTGTATTGGGGGTAACGGTAACGCTGGAAACTGTGGGCGGCACCGTTACGGTAACAACAGCGCTTCCCGACTTTGTGGTGTCCACGGTAGAAGTAGCTGTCACCGTTAAGGTTCCGGTGCCTTGACCTCCAGCTACCGTGAGGAGGCCGCTATTATTAATACTGGTACCCGTTCCGCCGCCTGTTACTGTCCAGGTTACAGTTTGGGCAGGGCTGTTGGTTCCCGCAACAGCGGCGCTAAACTGCTGGGTTCCGCCTTGTCCCACGCTCGCCGGATTGGGGGTAACGGTAACACTGGAAACTGTGGGCGGTGCCGTTACGGTAACCGTAGCGGTTCCCGACTTTGTGGTGTCCACGGTAGAAGTAGCTGTCACCGTAAGAGTTGTTGAAACGGCCTCACTCACAACCACGGTAAGCAGGCCGCCATCACTAATACTGGTACCCGTTCCGCCGCCTGTTACTGTCCAGGTTACGGTTTGGGCGGGACTGTTGGTTCCGGTAACGGCGGCGCTAAACTGCTGGGTTCTGCCCTGCCCTACGTTTACCGGATTGGGGGTAACGGTAACGCTTAAAACCGTGGGTGTGGAACCGCCGCCTGGGCCGCCTTCCGCATCACCGCAGCCGACAAGAAAGGCGGCCAGGATAAGAAGCAAGGGGAAAAGAGTTAGGAAGTGGCTAAACCTCGGGGGGGGGTACGGTATTACCCCTTACCTTGTCAAGAGCTTTTTGCATAGGATTCTCCTTTTGCGTTTAATGTCCGCCGACAATAGTTGTCTTAGTATAAGGGGGGAAATAAAGGCTTGTAGTGAGAGAAAACTCACAGTTTTATGATTTTTTTTTAAAAGTGGAGGCTTTCTCCGGATCAGAGCCGGAATTTTGGAAATTTGGCGCCCTGCGAAGTGGGGACTTTCCCCTTGTTTACTGGACGCGGTCAAGAAAAGTCATGGGCACCCCAGAGAAAAGCCATAATAAGTACACAAAGTAATAAATCTCTTCCAGGGATACAGACAGGAATTTAATCGCGAACGATACGGAAAGAAATTTTAAATCAAAATGCTCTGCCATAATGACAGAGCATTTATTGTTTTTTTAAATTATTATTCTATTCAGTCAAAACTTCCGGTGCTTCTTAAAATGACAGTTACGACACCATCACCGCCAAGATTTACATAAGAATTTGTTTTAGTGCTTCCGTTAACGGTTATCTCAACAACAAAAACCCAGTCATCATTGCCAAATGAAAAAGTTTTTTCATTATCTTGGGCTATGGTAACATCTTGATCAAAACGAACAGTACCTCCTTCGTACAGACTGATTTTAACATGAGTTATGGAGGCAGCATTCTCATTTTTGATTGTTATTTGATGTCCGCCACCGCCGCTGGTTGAATCATTGTCACAGCCAACAAACATCAGCCCGAATGTCAGAACCATTCCCAACATCCCCAAAAGAAATAATTTGTTTTTCTTCATGGAAAAACTCCTTTTGCGTTTAATGTCCGCCGACAATATTGGTCTTAGTATAAAGGGTAAAATAAAGGTCTGTATTGAGAGAAAACTCACAGTTTTGCGTTTTTTTGGAAAAATAGAACGATTTTTTCTATAATTTGACCAGATCGCCCCGGGTGGTCGTGCCGGTTTTGTCGTAAATGCGGCTCAGGTAGTTTTCTATGGTACGCTGTTCTACCTTAAGCTCCCGGGCGATGCGGCTGTTGCTGTAATTTTTCTGCACCAGGGCAAGAATTTCCCGTTCCCGCCGGGTAAGCCGGGAATAGAAATCGGGAAGGCTCGTCATTTTTTTTGCAAGGTGTTTATCAATGTAGGACTTTCCTGCTATCACCGCATCCAGGGCCGCCTCAATTTCGCCTTCGTCCGCTGATTTTGAGATATAGCCTCGGGCGCCCATGCGCAGACTGGACTGCACCCGATAGGGATCCTCAAAGACTGAGTACACCAGTACCGCCGGAACAGGTTTGTTTTCGCTGGTATATTTTTTTTCGAGCCAGGGGATAAGTTCAAGGCCGTTCTCTTCACCCAATTCTATATCCAGAAGAACAAGATGGGGCGGGCCGGGAAGCTTTTCAAACAGGGCGTAAGCGTCTTTAAGAGACCCGGCTTCTCCCAGCAGGGCAAAACGGTTTGTCTCGGTAAGATAGATCCCAAAGCCCTTGCGGATCATCCGGTGATCGTCAATTAAAACCAGCGTAGGCTTTTCTGCTTTATTCATATTTCAATTTCCGTATAAGCAGGGCAAGGCCGTATCCGCCAAATACAGACAAAAGGCGGTCAAAAATATTTATGGGAAGCCGGGATATTATCTCCGCAGCAAGAACAGGCATATTATTTATCAAAAGTCCAAGTTTAAAATAGTTTTCGGGCGAAACGGTATACCCGGGTATTGGAACCAGTGCAGGAATAAGCGCGGCGATACATCCGCCCATGATGCTCATTTGCAGGCACAGTACGACCGAGAGCAATAGCAATGCGGTAAACGTACCGAATCCGGAATCTGCATCTGCCGGGGCGCTCTGTGTCGCAGTAAGCCTGAGCTTGTAGCTGCGGCAAAAAACCTCGGTCAGCGCAACCCCTGTAATGCTGCACAGGACATACAGGCTGTATATCGGCATATACGGAGGCAGCAGAAACGTACCCACTGCAGAGGTCAGGATGGCGCTTATGATTCCAAAGACCGGGCCTGAGAGAAAAGTAACGGTCAGCGTAAAAAGGGTGTCGAGGAAGAGGGGCAGACCAAGGATCCTGTTTACCAGAATATTGAGCAGGCAATTTCCTCCGCTCAAAAGAACACAGAGGAACAGGTTTTTTAGCCAATATTTGGACGTTCCTGCCATATATTCCTTCTGTAGTAAAAACTATATATCATGGTAACATGATTTTATATCCTCAAGTCAACAGACATAAGGCACTGGTGATGTTGATGCTGCTTATTCCCTCATGGCTTTGGGCGCTCTCCCCTGCGGAGGAGGCAGTGATAGATGATCCGGTAACGGCTTACGCTATTTTGGAAAAATGGATCGATGCGGAAGCAGAACTTGCCGTATGGTACAATACGGACGGTTCAGCCGAAGCTTCCGATGCAGTTCTCGCAACTCTTGATGATTTTGGCGCCGTGCTGAACCACTTTGCGGGGGAAGCCCGGTATCAGGCCTACTTTATGACATCCTTTTCCCATGAATCTATTGTGAATAACATACTGGACCTCTGTGAATCCCTTGCCGCCGCTGTTCGTTTGGGACAGTCCGGCAACGCACGGGAACAGGCGCTGGCTGTGCGCGGGGCGATTGTCGCATGGCAGCGCTACGATGAAGAATTGCTTAACCGAATACAGCTTGGTTATTTTTATCACCTTATCGGCTTTAGCGCTTTTATTATGATAATGGTATTCGTGCTCTGGCGTATGTCACGGGTTTTGTGGCATTCCCGGGAGAAGGAACGGCAGTCCGCTGCTTTTTCCCGCGAGATAGTCCTTGCCCAGGAACGGGAACGATCCCGTATTTCGCGGGAACTGCATGATACCATTGTCCAGGATCTGCGGTACCAGGGACTGAGGCTTGCCGGTATTAGCCGAAAATCCGATGCTGAGGATACTCAAAAAATATGCCGGGAAATAATCGCGGACCAGAAAAATATCATTGCCCGGCTTAAAGATCTCTGCTACGGCCTTCTGCCGCCTGACTTGCATCAGCTGGGTCTGCCGGATGTTCTGCGCCGTTTGGTTACCGAGTTTAACAAACAAACAGGAATTGAATGCCGGGTGAGCGTTCAGGAAGACCTTATCATTCAGCCCCTTACCGAAGAAATGCAGCTTCAATGTTTCAGGCTTGTTCAAGAGTCCCTTACCAATATTGGGAAACACGCTCATGCCAGTGAAGCGGTGCTTGTTCTGCGAAACGCCTTTCTTGCCGGACATGATGATAAACCAACGCTGCTTATCTATGTGTCCGACGATGGCCGGGGTTTTGAAAAAGCTCCTTCCCCCCTGGGATCTGAATCGGGCTTGGGTATCCGGGGTATGTACGAGCGTATCGCCATTCTCGGCGGCAGCCTGTCTTTTATAACCGCCCCCGGCGAAGGCGCTATGGTCAGGATTGAAATCCCCCTGAGCGGTTCTATTCCCTAATCGAAACCCAGCCGCGGCGGCGATGGCTTTCTACACAGGCCTCGGTAAGCTTAACAATGCGGGCGGCTTCTTCCAGGGTTGCAAAGTCCCCTTTGCCTTTTTTACCGCCGGCTATGTGCCGGTAGAAACTGCGTATGTTGCCGGTAAAGGCGTCGTTCCAGCCTTCGGGGTGTCCCTTGGCAAGGCTGGTATGTTCCAGCGCTTCAGGCGACAAGCAGGCAGGGTCACGGATAAGCAGGCTGTTTTCGGCATTTCTCCTGCCTATCCAGAGGCGGTCGTTCTGTTCCTGATTCCACATCAGCGAGTTTTTGGCGCCGTTGATTTCAACTTGAAAATAACAGCCATGGCCCGCGCTGACTTCGGACACAGTAAAGACTCCGGCGGCCCCGTTGGAAAGATGGAAAAGAACAGAGCCGTAATCTTCGTTGCGCACATCCACCAGCTCGTAGGCCTTTTCCCTGTTTGTTGAAAAAGTTTCCGACTGGGTAAGGGGCTTTTTACGTTTTGGAAACACTGTGCGGAGATCGGCCATTACTTCTGTTATGGTCAAGCCGGTTACATGCTGTACCAGGTCCATCCAGTGGGAACCGATGTCCGCGATGCAGCAGGAAGGTCCCGCGATTTCGGGTTCCAGGCGCCAGCTGTAATCGGTATCGTAGAGAAGCCAGTCCTGCAGATAACATCCTGAAACGGCGAGCACATCGCCTGTATCGCCTTTCGCGATGCGTCGGCGCATTTCCTGCACCATGGGATTCATGCGGTAATTGAAATTAACCGCAGCGAGGGAAGCGGGATTTTTTTGGCTGTGTTCAAGCAGATCTTTGGCCTCATTGTAATTGAGAGCCAGGGGCTTCTCGGATAAAAGGTGTTTGCCTGAACTGATAATTGCCTTGTTCACCGCCGTATGCAGGTTGTTGGGCGTACAGTTATGCACCACCTCAATATCGGGATCAGCGAGGAGGGTCTCGATAGAATCGTAACAGCGGGGCACGCCGTAGAGCTTGGCCTTTTTTTGGGCAAGCTCCCTGTTGGCATCAGCCACCGCGTAGAGTTCGCATTCGGCAATGCGGCGGACAGCATCGATATGGCTTACGCCGATATAGCCCATACCGATAATTGCGGTTTTAAGTTTTTTCATATATCCGCGCCCCAATGCTTTTTCATGTAGTCAAGGTTTTTGCGGGCACTCTCGATATTGCTTGCCGGAGCTTTATCCAGCTCCACGCAGAGGTATCCGCCGTAATTGACGCTTTTCAATACCTTGAACACCCCGTCCAGATCCACATCACCCGTACCAAGCTCAAGGAAGTCCGAGTAGACTTCCACCCCTTCCTGCATACCCGTGGAGGTCAATGTCCCTTTTACATCTTTGATATGGGTAAAGGAAATACGATCCTTGTACCTTTCGCAAATGGCCACAGGATCGCATTTTCCCACTTTGAGGTGAGCGGTATCAGGGGCAAACCCAACCAGAGCCGGATCGGTGTTCTGCATGATGAAATCGACTTCGTCTTCAAACATGATCGCCGTATTGGCATGGGGGTGCACGCTGGGGAGTATGCCGTGATCCTTGCAGATCCTGCCGTACTCGTTGACCAGGCTCAAGACGGACTTGAGGGTCGCGTCATCGGACTTTTCTGTTTTTCCGGCCTTATAAACACCCTGAACGCAGATCGTTTTGATGCCGAAATAAGACACAAAATCAATCTTTGATTTTAATTCCTTAAGATCCTCGGCATTGTCTCCGGAAAAATGGAAATAGAAGCTGATGGGCCGCAAATCGTATTCATCGATAATCGACTTAAAGCCCTGACGATCATTTTGAAAGGTATTGATAAAATTTTTAACGCTTTCAAAATACTTGTACCCCAGGGACGACAGTTCCTTGCAGGAAGCAACGAATTGCTCCTTCGTTTCAACCCCCCAGGGCCACTGTGCGTATGCTAATTTTGCTGGCATAAAACCCTCCTTAAATCTACCGTGCGCTTAATTCTTTTGCAAGTTTTACTGTTTTCTCTACCCGCTCAATTTTTCCGTCCAGGGGCAACATGTCGCCTATCCCGAGGATTATCTTGTAATCGTCCCTGAAACAGTGTATCACTTTACGTATATAAGTTTCAAACTGCTCTTCGCTGAACCAGGGCGTGAATATCGACTGGGGGATTATCCCCTCAATTACGATATCATTTCCGGCTATATCGCGCAGTTCTTCAGGCAATATATCCCCTACAGGAGCGCAGGTTACGCCGTTTACAATGTCTACGCCTGCGTCCTTAAGCTTCCCAAAAAGGGGCTTTAATGTCCCGTCATGGTGGATATTAAGCTTCTTGCCCTTTTGGTGCAGTATATCCGCAAGCCCTTTAAGCTGGGGTTTAAGAAAGGCGTCCCAGTAGCCGCCTGAATTTTCAGCGGAAAGGTTTTCGCAGGTCCCCGCTCCGGGCGAACGCGAATCCGCAATAAGTTGATAGATTTGGGTATCCAGGGAATAGATTTTGTCCATTACGTTTTCTACTTTCTCGGGATAATCAGCCATAAGGAATGACAGATTTTCTACACCTGCCAGTTCCACTATCAATGCCTGGACCGGTGTTTTGGGAGCTTGAATCCAGCCGATTTCGCGATCTTTATAACCCGGCAGGGCTTCAACTTCGGCATTCTCAAATATATATGCAAGAATATCCAGGTCCTCTGCCTCTTTTACCGGGTACTCCCTGATGCCAAAGGTGTAGGAAACATACTGCTCCTTTGCCCGCAGAGTCCCCCGGGGAGTAATGATCTCCAGTGTATGAAGCCTGCCGGGATAGCCCCCGTTTTTATAGACAACCTTTTCCCCTTCCCAATGATCCCTGAATTCAATGCCGCTGTCAGGATCAAAATTGACACGATAAATTCCTTCCTGGGGGGCAGGACGTTTGGGCAGGCCAAGACAATCCAGGTCTATGCCTTTGGTTGCCTCATCCAGGGTGCCTGCATGGTAATGCTCAGCAAACCACCACCTGAGATCCGCGCTAAATGGCAGGAACGGGGTCTTTTCCCCCCTCGATGCCCAAGCTGTGTGTTCACTGTGTTCTTGCCGCGCTTTTTCGCTTGCTCTTTCGCCGCAGATGTAAATGCCCTCGCTGTCTATGCAGCGGCCAGTAAGGACCAGGAGATCCAGAAACGTAGGGGCCATAAAACCGGAATTTATCATATTATCCCCTTGAAACTTTATTGGAGCTTCGCCCCTTTGATTTTCTCAGATCCAATACCGAGCCCCGATCCAGAAGATAGGGGCTAAGCTGAATGGTTTTGTCAAAGTTGCGGTTCTGCTCCCGCCTTTCCAGGAAAAGAGATATGGCAACCGAACCGATCTCGTCATAGGGCAGAGCTACAGAAGTTATGGGAGGGCTACAAAGGGTTGAAAGAGTATTATCGTATCCGATAATCGAAATATCTTCAGGAACCCGGAGCCTCGCATCATAAAGATACTGCAATGCGCCGCATACCAAGGTATCGGATGCGATTAAGCAGGCTGTGGGCTTTTTCCTGCCGCTTCTTCTTATTATTTGCTTCATAGCATCGTAGCCGTTTTCGACAGTATAATTATTAACTAAAACAGTAAGTTTTTCATCAACTAAAACACCATTTTTTTCAAGGGCATGTTTGTATCCGCTAAACCGATTAATTTCCACGGAATTAGATCTGAGTTCTTTTCCAATAAAGCCAATAGCCTTATGCCCAAATTCCAGAAATTTTTCGGTAGCTGCGATGGAGCCGGAAAAATCATCTAAAAGTACCTTGTCTACCCCATTCATTTTCAGGGGGCGCTCGATCATAATAACAGGTATTTGTTTGTTAAGGACTTCGCTTATCGCTTTTGGGCTGGATTGTATATCAGCCGTAAAGATGATTCCCTCGGCCATGCGGCTGATAGCTTCCTGAAGCAGCCTGTCTTCCAGTTTTTTATCTTGTTCATGATACATGGGAAGTATCTGATAATCGTACTTTAAGGCAGCGTTTTTTAGGGAAACGGCTATTTTCGAGAAAAATGGATTATCAAGAGACAGGGGGAGTACATTTCCTATAATGCCGGTGCGTCTGCTTTTTAAGGCACTTGCCATCCGGTTGGGAATATATTCAAGAATTTCAATGGATTTTAAAACCTTTTTCCGGGTTTTTTCAGCTACATAGCCCTTATTGTTTACTACACGGGTTATGGTTGCTTCAGAGACCCCAGCATGCTTTGCCACATCCTTGATTCGGACATTCGGCATTTATTACTCCCACTTTCAATTTTTCAACTCTGCATTATTATATACATGCCTAAGGATGAAAAGCAATAGCAGAATGCGGATTTTATGTTACCGATACCATAATAGGGTTCTTTATTTTTCCGCTTTATTCCCTGGTATTCACCAACTAAAGTAATTAACTCTTTATAATATAATGAATTACAAAATTTACAATTTTGTAGATTTAATGATAAAAAAATGAATTTATTTGTTGACAGGAAATATAAAGCAGGTGTATAATAATTTATGAAACCGATTACATGTTTCGGGTTATACATGAAGGGGGGAGCATGATCAAAAAAGGTGGATTAAATTTCTTTGATCACTTTGCGCCTTTTCTGATGGTTATTCCTGCGCTTGTCTGTATTTTGGCTGTTCATATCTATCCCAGTGTGCGTTCAGTTTTTATGGCTTTCTTTGATATCAATCTGACGCGTGTAGCCCGTCCTTTTATCGGGTTTGGGAATTTTACCGAAGCTCTCAAAAATCCGGTGGTATTACGGGTATTGTTCAATACTTTCCTTTGGGCAGTGTTGTCTGTTTTCTTTGGCGGCTTTTTTGCGCTTTTCGTTGCTCAGCAACTCAATAAATCCTTTCGTGGCCGTGCGTTGTTTCGGACTCTCTTTTTGGCACCATGGGTAACCCCGCCTATCGTAGTGAGTATGGTATGGCGGCAGATCTTTAGCAGGGATTTCAGCCCTGTTTCCGGGTTGCTCATGCGGATAGGCTTGATCTCAAAGCCAATCAATTTTCTTGGTGATACCAACATGTACCTGGGGCTCATATCGATTCCCATGATTTTTCTCATTGTGATTAATATTTGGTCTATGTTTCCCTTTTGCATGGTAATGTTTTTGGCAGCTATTCAGACGGTTCCTCTGGAAATGTATGAAGCGGCTCGGGTAGATGGGGCGTCAAAATTGCAAGTCTTTTGGAAGATCACTTTCCCCATGTTGATACCGGTTATTCAAACTACGGTGTTAATGCAGTCTATTTGGCAGTTTAATAGTTTTAACCTAAGCTATCTGGTTACCCATGGGGGCCCTCTCAATTCTACCGAGCTCCTTTCTGTTACTGTATATAACGCCGCCTATTCAGGGTTCCGTTATGGCTATGCTGCTGCGCTTAGCGTTATCATGCTCTGTATTGTCGCTATTCCTGCGGCTTACAGTATTATCAATTCCCTTCGCGGCGAAAAAAAGTCCGTGTAGGAAAGGGGCGCAGTCATGGCGATGGGCATAAAAAAGAAAACCATAACAATTGCTAATACCACGGGGCATTACCTCATTATGATAGGGATTGCGATTTTTGTACTCTTTCCCTATTACTGGCTTATCATCAGTTCTCTAAAGCCGCCTCATCAGCAAACTCTTTCTCCTACCGTGTGGATACCGGAATATCTGGATTTTTCTAATTATACGGAGGTTTGGAAAACTATACCCATGCTCCGGTATATGCTCAATTCTTTGTTTGTTTCTGCTTGCACTGTAGCTATGTGCTTGGTATTTTCGGTTACTGCTGCGTATAGTCTTTCCCGGTTCGCCTTCAAGGGTAAGCATGGGGTCATAGGCACTATTCTGTTTTCCCAGCTTATCCCCGGTATGTTGCCTTTTGTATCCTTCTATTTTATGATGTTTAATTTGCATCTTACCAATAACTATGCAGGGCTGATTATCGCTTATGCTATTTGGGGCATACCTTTTTCCACTTTGATGATGCGCAGTTATTTTACTGCAGCCCTGCCAAAGGAGCTGGAAGAAAGTGCTATTATAGATGGTTGTACCCGCTGGGGAGTGTTTTTGCGCATAGCTGTACCTTTGGCGGTTCCCGGTATTATTGCCACTGCGATTTTTGCCTTTATCCTTTCCTGGAATGAATTTATGTGGGCCAGCGTCATGATGACCAATAACGCGATAAAGACGGTGGCAGTGGGAATATACGACTATATAGGGCAATACGGCGGGAATGTGCGGATTGCAATGACCATGGCAACTGCAGTGCTGACTACGCTGCCGGCAATGTTGATTTTTTGTTTCTTGCAAAAATACCTTATTAGCGGCCTCACTTCAGGGGCTGTCAAGGGGTAATTCATTTGGTATCTTTTCCGTCATAGGGCGGATAGAAATATTTTTATTAAGTGGAGGAGTTTTTATGAAGGCCATACGAACAGTATTGGTATTGGCGGCGGTTCTGGTAATCGGATTCACCTTTGGTGCATGCAAAGGTGGTTCATCGAAAGGTGAGACGATTAATTTCTGGATGCAACAGTACGGTGGCAACCCTCAGGGGCAGCAGGATTTTATCAACGGCATTGCTGCAAAATTTAAAGAAGAAACCGGTATTACTGTAAATGTAACTTATGTTGACTGGGGCCAGGCTCATACCAAATATACCCTGGCAGCAACAGGTGGCGAAGCTCCTGATGTAGCCGATACCTTTTTCCCCTATTCATGGGTAAAAATCGGTGGTGAAAAATATGGGCTTTTGCAGATCGATGATGTTATTGCCGAAGTGGGCTCTGATGGATTTTATGATGTAGCCCGGCCAGAGTGTTACATTAATGGTCATTGGTATGGTCTGCCCTGGCGCGGTGATACCCGTGCTGCTGTCTACAACCAGCAGCTTTTCGATGAATTCGGTATTACCGAATTTCCCAAAACCTATGCTGAACTCCTTGATATCGGGAAGAAACTGACTACTTATAATGCTGATGGTTCTGTAGATCGTGCAGGCTTTCTTTTCAGTGTAAGTCAGGCCCGGTTTGACCAGACTTGGTTTGCCTTGTTGGCTGGACATGGCGGAAAGGTGATGAATGATTCCTATACTGAATTTACCTTTAACAGCCCTGCCGGTGTAGAATCCCTCAAATTTATGTATGATGCGGTTTTTACCCATCACATTGTACCCCAGGCTGTAATCGATCCTTCTTATGATAGTGCCCAGGTGTTTATGGCTGGCAAAGCCGCTATCGTTTTGGGGGTAGCGCCGGATTTCTTTACCAATGTAAAATTGAATGCTCCTCAAATCGTTCCTTATGTACGTTCTGCAATTATCCCCTCTAAAACCGGTACAGGTCCTTCATCTATAGCTTTTGCAGCACCTGTAAGCATTTTTAAAACCACCAAACATCCGGAAGCTGCAAAAAAATGGCTCAAATACTTCTGTTCAAAAGATGTACAGCTTGAAGCCATGAAGGTATTGGGTCTTGTAAATAGCTGGCTGGATGTTATGAATGATTCCTATTTCCAGACCGATCCTATCTATAAGAATTTTACCCTCCAGACCCTGCGGACAAATCCCGGGGATATGCCTATTGCCGAATTCAGCGAGATTGACGCGTTCCCCTCAGGGCCACTTAATACCATGTGTACCCAGGTTATGGCAGGCGGTGACCCCCAGACTGCTATCAATGAATGCATGACCAAAATCAATGCTATTTTTAAATAGCTAAAACAGGAGATGCTATGAAGATTATTCCCAGTGTGCTTAATTGGAGTTATCATCATATTTTCAAAAACCACTGGGCCAGTGACCTTGATTTGTATCTCAACAAGGCTATCGCTATTAAGGAAAAATACCAGATTGATACCTTGGGTATTGATCTGGGCCTTTGTGGTGACCAGGATGTCCTAACACATCATGATAAAAAAAATATCCTGGAACTAAAAGCAAAACTTGATAATGCAGGTTTAATTTCTATTCCAAATGTTGGAACCCTAGAAATACATCCTGAACCTGAAGTAACTGAAGAATCACTTAATGGTATTGCAAGAACAATGGAAGATGCTGTGGTATTGGGAGCTGATCATGTAGTTTTTCATCATAACCTCCATGGACGTATGACCCATGAAAAGGGAGTACGTGTTTTTTATGAAGCTGCTCGAAAGCTCAATAAAATTGCGCAAGACCGGGGACTCATCTGCGCTACAGAGGAATACTGCAGTTTTTCCGGGGATGAATTATATCTGGCCCTGCGGGATACCCCCGCAGTAGGATTACTAAATGATACCGGGAATTGGCTTATTATGGGAGAAGACCCCATTGCAGCAATAAAAAAACTCATGGGGATTACCCGCCATGTACACCTCAAGGATTATATTTTTGAAGACGGTATTTGGCAAAGCGTTCCTCTTGGGAGAGGTATTGTTGATGTAAAACGGGCTCTTGATATTTTTTCGGATGCCCCAGTGGATAAAATTCTCTTTGCATCCATCGAGACTGATCTTGACTTTAACGGCGAAGATGAAGCAATGGATAAGAGTTTTGCCTATTTTGCAGATTGGCAAAGAAATCATCGGTGATATCCCTGGTATGAAGGTATTAACGTGACTTCCCGCGAACGCGTTCTGGCTGCACTGCGGCATGAAGAAAGCGACAAGATTCCATTCTCGTTGGGCTTTGGGGTAAACGAATATGCCCGCAAGCAGCTAGCCGAATATCTCGGCAAAACGATGAATGAAATTGATGCCATGCTTCTTGCCGCAACCGATCTGCGCTGGGTGTCTCCCCGGTATATCGGGCCTTCGTACCGCAGCCCCAAGGGCGATGCGGAGAAGCCTGATGTCTGGGGAGTCAGCCATAAAGCGGTATTCAACGGATTCGATTCCTACTATGAGATCAGTAATTACCCCCTGAAGGGATTGGGGGAAACCATGAAGCTTGAAGATCATGTGTTTCCCTCACCTGACTGGTTCGATTACAGTTTTCTTAAATCTGATATTGAAAAAGCAGATCATGACGGCGAACATGCAATAGTTATGGGCAATGGAAATATCTTTGAGTCCAGCTGGTATATGCTCGGTTTTGAAGATATGTTCGCCCTTCTCCTGACTGATCCTGATCTTGCCTGGAAGCTGCTTGAAAAGGTTACGGATTTTTTCTGCGCTTATTTTGAGCGGGCCTTGACTGCAGCCGGAGGACGCATTGATATTGCCTTTACAGCTGACGATATAGGCCAGCAGAGCGGGCTCCTCATGTCTCTCCCCTTATGGGAGGAGATACTAAAGCCTCATCATGTGCGGCTTAACAAGCTGCTTCACAGTTTTGGCGTAAAAGTGATGTACCATACTGACGGCGCAGTGATGGATGCCATTGACGGCCTTATCGATATGGGTATAGATGTTTTTGAGGCGATACAGTTTGATGCCAAGGGCATGGATCCGGTATTGCTAAAAAACAACTGGAGGCATAAACTATGCTTTCATGGGGGAGTGAGTGTGCAATCCACTCTTCCTTTCGGCAGTACTGACGATGTGCGGAAAGAAGTACAGGAGCGAATAAAGATTATGGGAAAAAACGGCGGTTATATTCTGGCGCCTTCTCATGCAATACAGGGCGGTACGCCGCCTCAAAATATTATAGCTTTCCTTGAGGAAGCGGGACGCTGGTAATAGTATCCCATTATTTATGGAGGATAATGTCATGGCATTTCCCAGAACTACGGTGGCAGGGGTTTCCCTGCCGAGAATGTTGATCGGATCCAACTGGATGTTCGGCTGGAGCCACACAGGGCACGCGGCGGATGTTACGATTAAGGAACACCACGCAACAGTTGAGGCAACCCTTAAGGTGCTGGAAGCTTTCCTGGGGTACGGCATTGACGCCTGGATGGCGCCTTTCTCGTCAGCCCCTGACTGCTTGGATAAAATCAAGCGTGTCCAGGACAAAATCGGGAAGAAGATCATCCTCATTGATACGCCCATCTTCAATATGGATGACAATGCGGCCGCCCGCAAAGAGACCGAGAATATCATCAAGGTGAGCAAGGAAATCGGTTCCGCCTTCTGCCTGCTTCACCATTCTTCGGTTGAACAGCTGGTGAACAAGAACAAAAAGACCATGGACAGGCTGCCCGATTATACCGACATGATACGCCAGAACGGCCTCATCCCCGGCCTCAGCGCCCACATGCCCGAGATCATCCAGTATACGGATCTCAACGGCTATGATGTGGAAACCTATATCCAGATTTTTAACTGCCTGGGATTTTTGATGCAGATAGAAATAGAATCGGTGATACGCATTATCCATGACGCAAAGAAGCCGGTTATGACCATTAAGCCCTTTGCCGCCGGCCGCACCACCCCCTACGTGGGGCTTACCTTCAACTGGAACGTTATCAGGCAGCAGGACATGATTACGGTAGGCTGCATCAACGAGCACGAGGTTCACGAGAACGTGGAAATTTCCCTGGCTGCTTTTGAAAAGCGGCTGCCCAACCTCGAAGGCCGGAGCAGCCCCGGTAAGACCAGTATTATCCGCTAAGCCTTCACTTCGCCAAAGAGGCCGTCCCGGTAGGCACCGATGTACTCCATGCACATCTCGTCCTTGCCCAGGAGGGCTTCGGTGGCGAAAATCAGGGCCAGCATGTCCTCGTTGGCGGGGTCTATGATGGCGCTATCCATGCCGGCGCTCATGCAGAGTATGATGAAGGCGCGGTTGATGAACTTCCTCATGGGGAGGTTGTAGGAGATATTGCTGGCCCCTGAGGTGATATGCACGGGGGGACAGATTTTCTTTACTTCCCTGATGGTCTCGGTGACAGTGGCGATGCCGTCTTCGGATGTGCAGAGCATTTCGACCACCGGGTCAATGAAGAGGCGGCTGGGGTCTATCTTGTGTGATTCGGCCTTTTTCAAAATTTCTTTAAAAATCAAGACCCGTTGGGCTGCGGACTGGGGTATGCCTGAGTTGTCGCAGAGGAGGGCTACGCAGTTCCAGCCGGTTTCGGCTATGACCGGGAAAACCTGATCGATTTTGTCGCCTTCCATAGAGACCGAATTGATAAGGCCGGGCTTTTTACAGAATTTTATAGCGTCTTTGAAGATGTTGGCGTTGGGGCTGTCGAGGCTGATGGGGACTTCGGATTCGGCCTGAACCAGGTCTACGAGCCACTTGATAGTTTCGAGTTCCTTTTCAGGGGAGACCGAGGCGCAGACATCAATATAGCTGGCCCTGGCTGCGGACTGTTTTTTGGCAAGGTTGCGGATAAATGTTTCGTTCTTTTCCGCTATGGCGGTTGCGGTTTTGGGAATGGAGCCGTTGATCTTTTCACCGATAATAATCATTGAAATACCTCATGGAAATTTAGTAGAATGGGCCGAAACAGGCCATAGTTTATACTTGATCCCTTTTTTTATCCTGTCAATCTAAAAGATTCTCCAAAATCAAAACTCGACAATTTAGTCTTGTTTTAGAGCTAAAAAATCAAGGTAAAAATTCGATTATTATCGATATAATTGGTATACTAATATAGAGAGAATTGAAGGCGAAGGAGATAAATTTTGAAACCCCCTGAGAATATAACCACTATAGAGCAGATGGAGGCGGATAACGCCATGCTGAAGCAAAATGCCTGTGCGGTCTGTGCTGAAACCTATGACGACAGGGTCAAAGCCCAGAGTCCCCACTGCAAGTTCGGCGAGGGGGGCATCTGCTGCAAAAACTGTTCCATGGGGCCCTGCCGCATCACCGCCAAAGCCCCCCGGGGCATCTGCGGCGCCGACGCCCATGCCATTGCTGCCAGGAATTACCTCCGTTCTGTTGCGGCAGGCACTTCTTCCCACTCTGATCACGCCCGGGAGATACTCCACGTCCTGCGCAATGCCAGCCCCGAGGGGAATTATAAAATCCGGGACGAACAGAAGCTCTTAAGCCTTGCCAAAGAGTGGGAAGTTCCCACCGAGGGCAGGGATATTTATGATATTGCCCGCGACGTGGCTGACATAGGCCTCATGGAATTCGGGAAGCCCGAGGGTACCCAGCGTTTCGTGTCCAGGGCTACCCCCGAACGCCAGAAGGTCTGGGCGGAGCAGGGCATACTGCCCAGGGCTATTGACCGCGAAGTGGTCACAGCCATGCACATGACCCACATGGGCAACACTGCGGACGCCGAATTTTTGGTGCGTCAGGGCCTTCGTACCTCCATTGCCAACGGCTGGGGCGGCTCCATGCTGGGAACTGAAGTTACGGACATACTGTTCGGCACTCCCACGGTACGCACCACCGAAGGCAACCTCGGGGTTCTCGAAAAGGACATGGTCAACATCGTGGTCCACGGCCACGACCCTGTTTTTTCTGAGATGGTGGTTACTGCCGCAGAAGTAAAAGAGCTGACCGACTATGCCAAGACCAAGGGCGCCAAGGGCATCAACATTGTTGGCCTCTGCTGTACCGCCAACGAGGTTGCAATGAGGCATGGGGTCAGAATGGCGGGCAACTTCCTTCAGCAAGAAAACGCCATACTCACCGGTGTGGTGGAAATGATGTGCGTGGATATTCAGTGTATCTTCCCGGCCCTGCCGCAGCTTGCGGAATGTTTCCATACCAAGTTTGTCACTTCTTCTCCCATAGCCCGCATTCCTGGGGCAACCCACATTGAGTTTAAGCCCGAGACTGCGTTCCAGCAGGCCAAAGACATTGTGAAGATGGCTGTCGATAATTACCAGAACAGGGAAGCGTCCAAGGTTTGCATTCCCCCTTCCAAGAAGAACGCCGTGGTGGGCTATCCTACAGAACAGATTATTAAACACCTCGACGGTGTTACCAACAGCCACGTCGATGAATTGGGTTCCTACAAGCCCGCCATTGACGCCATCAAGGCCGGTGTGCTCCGGGGCGCGGTCGCCATTGTAGGCTGTAACAATCCCCGTGTAAGGCCCGACTATTCCCACTTTGAGATAATGAAGGAACTTCTCCAAAACGACATACTCATCGTTGCAACCGGCTGCGCCGCGCAAGTCGCCACCAAGGCGGGGCTTCTCAATTACGATGCAAAGTATTACTGCGGAGCGGGCCTGCGCCGGGTTTGCGAACTGGTACATATTCCGCCCATACTCCACATGGGCGCCTGCGTTGACATCAGCCGCATGATGCTGCTTGCTACGGGCATCGCCAAGGACTGGGGTGTGGATACTACCCAGATTCCGGTTGTGGGCTGCGCCCCCGAGTGGATGAGCGAAAAGGCCGTGTCTATTGCCAACTACGTAGTCTCCACCGGCCTCGACGTGTACCTCGGTATTGAACCGCAAGTTTCAGGCAGCGCCCAGATGATGGAACTTATCACCGAAGGCACCCGGAAGATCACCGGGGCAGGTTACATCATCAACACTGATCCTCATGAACTGGTAAAGAACATACTTGCAGGAATTGAAGCAAAGCGGACGGCTCTGGGTATATGAAAATCGCGGTTACCGGAAAGGGCGGGGTGGGGAAGACCACCTTTGCGGCGGTGCTTGCCCGTCTCTACGCATCGGAGGGGAGAAAAGTCCTCGCCGTTGACGCAGACCCTGATGCCAACTTGGGTTCGGCCCTGGGCTTCACACCCAAAGAGCTTGAGGACATTATGCCCATTTCTAAAATGGAAGCCCTCATTGCCGAACGTACGGGTTCCAATAAAGACACTTACGGTAAATTTTTCAAAATCAACCCGAGGGTAGACGATATACCCGATCGCTTTTCTCTGGAAAAAAACGCAGTAAAACTGTTACTCATGGGAACTGTTGAAACAGGCGGCGGCGGCTGTGTCTGCCCTGAACACATCATGCTCAAGCGGGTGATTTCCCACCTGGTGATTGCCCGTGACGAAGTGGTCATCATGGACATGGAAGCGGGTCTCGAACATTTGGGCAGGGGCACTGCGGAGATGATGGATCGCTTCATCGTGGTCATTGAACCCGGAGAGCGGAGCATTCAGACTCTGGCGAAACTTAAACCCCTTGCCGCAGACCTCGGCATAAAAAAAGTGAGCGTTGTTGCAAATAAAGTGCGCGGGCCTGAGGATGAGGAATTTTTGAAAAAGCGCATAAGCGCAGAAGAACTGTTGGGCTTTGTTCATTATAACGATGAAGTTGCAGGCGCCGACAGGCAGGGAATTTCTCCTTTTGATACCAGCGCTGCAGCGGTGGCGGAGATAAGGAAAATTAAAGAACGCATTGATGCTGAGCATCAACACGAATAAAAGAGTCTTCATGAAGAAGAAGGAGTTATAAGCAAATGAAGTTGCTTTTTGACCGGGCTTTTGACGGCGTCGATGAAATGTACGCCATGGCTGAAAAAACTTTGAATGAGACCATTGCGGAACTCGGTGAAGCCGCCCCCATGGCCATGCCGAACACGGGGTACTACCTCGCAAATCATCTGGCCTATCTGGGGAAGAAGATCACCACCCTGGGCCAGTTTAAAGAAACCATGCCTGTAATCAAGGAATGGATCACCCGCGGCCCCAGGCTGGACAATGTGTTCAAGGCCGGTTTTGGTACCTTCCTTGCGGCTGAGATTATCGAGGCCTGCAAGTACGCCAAAAACCCCCAGCCTTACGGCGAGGAATACCATGGCCATCTTTCGGACGCTGAAGCCCGCGAACTGGGCGTGCCCCTTGTTACAGGGGATCTTCCCGGCTTCGTGGTCATCATAGGGCCTGCCCCTTCCGACGAGGAAGCGGTGGAACTCATCAAGGGCTATCAGTCCCGGGCAATTTTTGTGTTCCTCATAGGCGGCATTATCGATCAGGCTAAACGTATGAAGGTCAATATGGGCTTTCCGGTGCGCGTGGTTGCGGTGGGGCCGGATATTTGGGCAGTGGCCCACATCATCTCCTTTGTAAACAGGGCCGCCATGATATTCGGGGCGGTTCAGCCCGGCGACCGCGAGGAACTTGACGATTACACCTTCCACCGCATCAGGGCCTTTGTTAACGCCTTTGATCCGGTCGGCGATATTGTGATCGGCGCAGGAGCCGGGGCAATCGCCATGGGTTTCCCGGTTATTACCAATGATACTAAAGATATGTGGAAGGTTCCCAAGAGCCTCATCATTCAGGAAAACACTAAAGATTTTATTGAGACTTCCCTCGAAGCGCGGGACATTAAACTCAAAATCACCAAAATTGATATTCCTGTTTCGTTCTCCACTGCCTTTGAGGGCGAGATCATACGCCGCGCAGATATGCAGGTGGATATGGACGGTTCGCGCCTCGACTGTTTTGAACTGGTGCGTACCAAAGATTCCAGCGAGATTGAAGATCACAACATAGAAATCATAGGCCCGGACATTGACAGTGTTGAAGTCGGGAGCCGCTTCCCCATCGGCTATGTTGTGGAAGTTGCGGGCAAGAACATGCAGAGCGACTTTGAGCCGGTTTTCGAGCGCCGTTTCCATAATTTTATCAACTGCGCCGAAGGGGTGATGCATACGGGCCAGCGGGATCTTATCCGCATACGGGTGAGCAAGGTTGCCTTTGATGCGGGTTTCAGGGCAAAGCACATCGGCGAAATACTCTACGCCAAAGTCAAAAGCGAATATGACAGCGTGGTGGATAAATGTCAGGTCAAGATTTACACTAATCCTGATGATTTAAAAAGACTTCGGGCCGAGGCCAATGAGATTTACAACAAACGTGACGACCGCCTCAAGTCCCTTACGGACGAGACTGTGCCGGTGTTTTACAACTGCATACTCTGCCAGTCATTTTCGCCCGCCCATGTGTGCATAGTCAGCCCCGAAAGGCTGGGCCTCTGCGGGGCCGTGTCCTGGCTTGACGCCAAGGCTACCAACGAACTCGACCCCAACGGCCCCTGTCAGGTGGTTACCAAGGAACGGGTGGTCGACGAAAACCTCGGCATTTGGGAAGATGTAAACGAAAATGTGCAGCAGGCCTCCCACGGTTCCCTCCAGCAGGTAACGCTTTATTCCATCATGCAGGACCCCATGACAAGCTGCGGCTGTTTTGAGTGCATCTGCGGCATAGAACCCATGAGCAACGGCGTGGTTATCGTAAACCGTGAACATACCGGTATGACTCCTCTGGGCATGACCTTTTCGGAAATGGCTTCCATGACAGGCGGCGGCGTTCAGACCCCGGGTTTCATGGGCCACGGCAAGCACTTTATCGCTTCCAAAAAGTTCATGAAGGCCGACGGCGGTTCGAGGCGTATTGTGTGGATGCCCAAGGCGCTGAAGGATCTGGTGGGTTCACGGCTCAACAAAACCGTGCAGGAACTCTGGGGTGTTGAAGATTTTACCGAAAAAGTCGGCGATGAAACTGTAGCCGAAGATGTGGAAGGGCTTGCAACTTTCCTCGCCGAAAAGGGACACCCGGTTCTGGAAATGGAACCTCTATTATAATTTCAGTATTACTGTTACTATTTTATTTACAGAAGGAGATACGTGATGCCATTTAAACCTACTCCCCAAAAATTCAACGCTTCCATAAAGGAAGTGGTAATCGGGACGGGAGACAAGGCCCTCACCCTTGGGGGCGAACAGGTGCTTCCCCTCTACAGCTTTGACGGCGAGATTAAGAATCCTCCCAAAGTGGGAGTGGAGATCACCGACAATGGGCCGGACAAAAACATTCCCGGCATTGCCGCTTTTTATGCCGGCGCAGACACAGTGCCCGATGCAGCCGCCAAAGCCTGCTCCATGCCCGGCGTAAGTTTTATAAGCCTCGCCCTTGAAGGGGCCGATCCCAACGGGGCCAACAAATCCGTGGACGATTGCGTGGCCCTCTGTAAAGCAGTGTCCGACAAAGTTACCCTTCCCTTGGTAATTCAGGGCAGTGGTAATATGGAAAAGGACAAGGAACTCTTCCCCAAGATCGCAGAAGCCCTGCAGGGGAAAAATGTGCTCCTCCTTTCCGCCAAAGAAGAAAACTACAAGCCCATCGCAGTCGCGGCGGTTCAGGCCTACGGCCAGAAAATCGGCGCAGAATCTTCGGTGGATATCAACCTTGCAAAACAGCTCAACGTGCTGGTGTCCCAGATGGGCATTACCGCCAATTCGGTGGTGATGAACGTGGGCTGCGCAGTCGCAGGTTATGGTTTTGAATATGTGGCCTCCACCATGGAACGCATCAAAGGCGCGGCCCTTGTGCAGAACGACACCATGCTCCAGATGCCCATCATCACCCCCCTGGGAACCGACGCCTGGTCGGTAAAAGAAACCGTCGTAAGCGAAGAAGATTTTCCTGAGTGGGGCCCCCTCGAAGCGAGAGGCGTCAACATGGAAGTTTCCACCGCAGTAGCAGTACTGGCAGCAGGTTCAAACGCAGTAATACTGCGTCACCCCGAATCCATTGCCACGATCTCGAAATTTATTTCGGATCTGATGTAAGCGTAAGGTAAGGAGAAAAAGATGGCCCTCAAAGGATTGGATATATTCAAATTGACCCCCAAGACCAACTGCAAAGAATGCGGGACCCCTACCTGTATGGCCTTTGCCATGAAAGTTGCCCAGGGCGCATTGACCCTGGACAAATGCCCCCACATGAGCCCCGAAGCCCTCGCCCAGTTAGGCGAAGCCACCGCCCCGCCCATGAAGGCAATTACCATAGGCGCAGGCGACAAGGCCTACACCCTGGGAGGCGAAACCGTCCTCTTCAGGCACGACAAAACCTTTGTTTCCAAAAGCCTCTATGCCGTTTCGGTTTGTTCCGACTGTGTAGACAAGAAACTTCCCGAAATTGCCAAAATCGATTACGAGCGTATCAGTGAGCGTATGTTTGTTGAGCTTGTCAGCGTGGAGTACAAGGGCGACAAAGCCGCCTTTGTCGAAACCGTGAAGAAAGCCCAGGCCGCAAACCGCACCCTCATTCTTGACGTAAAAGATCTTGACGCGGCAAAAGCGGCCCTCGAAATTGTCAAAGCCGGAAAGCCCGTGCTCAATGGCGCAAATGAATCCAACTACAAAGAGATGAGCGCCCTTGCCATCGAAGCGGGCGTTGCCCTCGGCGTGGGCGGCGCAAACCTCGACGCCATTTACGACACCGTAAAGGCCCTTGAAACTCTGGGGAACAAAAACCTCATCATCGATGTTGGTACTGTTTCTGTCAAAGCCGCCTTTGCCAATGCCGTGCAGATAAGGCGGGCCGCCCTTAAAGACGGAGACCGGAGTTTTGGCTATCCTTCCCTCGTGAATATCGCCAAACTGGCTTCCGGCAATGCTGCCATGCAGACCGCCCTTGCTTCGCTCTTTACCGTGAAGTACGGCTCGATTGTCGTTCTGGAAAGCATGAACTATGCCCAGGCCCTGCCCCTCTACGGCCTCCGCCAGAACATCTATACCGACCCCCAGAAGCCCATGAAGGTAGAACCCGGGATTTATCCCATCAACGGCGCCGACGAGAACGCCCTCTGCGCCACCACCGTGGACTTTGCCCTTACCTACTTCATTGTGTCCGGCGAAATTGAACGTTCCGGCATCCCCGTAAATCTTCTTATTTCGGACGCCGGCGGTTATTCGGTGCTCACCGCCTGGGCGGCAGGAAAACTGTCGGCCTCCTCAATGGCAAAGTTCATCAAGGAACAGGGCGTGGAAGACAAGATAAAGAGCCGTTCCCTCATCATTCCCGGCAAAGTCGCAGTTCTCAAGGGCGAGCTTGAAGAAAGCCTCCCCGGCTGGAAGATTATTGTAGCCCCAGGCGAAGCTGTGGGCGTAGTAAAATTCCTTAAGGAATTGACGGCGTAATAGTGTTAACAGTAATAGTACTAGCGTTAGCAGTAAAAGTACTAATTTTATTTTGGAGGAAATTTGAATGGGAAAGTTTATCGTTGTAGGTGAAAGGATACATTGTATCTCTCCGGCGATTCGTGCTGCTATGGAAAAAATGGATCCCGCTCCGATTATTCAGCGGGCCAAGGATCAGATCGCGGGCGGCGCATCCTATCTTGATGTGAATATCGGGCCTGCCGAAAAGAACGGCGAAGAGCTTATGAAGTGGGCGGTAAAACTGATACAGGAAAACTGCGACAACATCCCCCTCTGCCTCGACACGGCCAACAAGAAAGCCATCGAGGCGGGCATCTCGGTGTATAACCGCACCCACGGTAAGCCCATTGTCAACTCTGCCGACGCGGGCGATCGCATTTCCAACATCGACCTGGCGGCCGCCAACGATGCCATCGTCATCACCCTCTGTTCCAAGCACGGCGTCCCTGCCAACAACGAGGAGCGCATGACCTTCTGCCAGGAAATGCTGGAACATGGTCTTGCCCTGGGCATGGACGCCCTGGACATGTGGTTCGACCCCCTGACCCTGGTCATCAAGGGCATGCAGGAAAAGCAGCCTGAATACCTCGAGTTCATACGTCAGCTTAAAGATATGGGCCTCAATTCCACAGCTGGCCTTTCCAACGCCAGCAACGGCATGCCCAAGGAACTGCGCCCTGTGGTGGACTCAGTCCTCACCGCCATGGCCATTGAATGCGGTCTCACCTCCGCCATCATGAACCCCTGCGACAAGAGGCTTATGGATACGGTGAAAACTTGTGCGGTTATTTTGAACCAGACTTTGTACGCGGATTCTTATTTGGAACTGTAAAGGAAATTTATATGCACGACGATCACGGCAAACCCCACGACCATCACGATCATGAGCATCACGGGGATGCCGGGGGTCAGGCAAAGACGCTTCCGCTGCTCCAGTACATGATCGAACACAACAAGAGCCACGCCCAGGAACTTGCCGAGCTGGCCCACACGCTTCATCATGCCGGCAGCGATGGAGCGGCAGAACTCATCGGCAAGGGCGTCAAAGATTTTGAAGCCGGGAATGCCAAGCTTGAAGAAGCCCTTAAGCTTTTGGACACGGGGAAAGCCTAATGTGCCTTTCTACTGTGTATGAACTGGGGGAGGGGCAGACGCCCAGGAAACTCTGCGAACATGTCTGCACTGTCTCGGTTTCAGGAGATCGCCTTGTTTTTACCGACATCATAGGGGTCGAGGTGGAATTTGCGGGCTTGATTAAAAATATCGACCTTACGAGGAATACTATAAATGTGAGCAGGTGTGAGCAGCGGCAGTGATTATTTGTTTTCAGGCTATTTGGAAGAAATCAAAAAATAGAAAAGAGTGATGCTAATCCTTTGCTAAAAAATCGGTATCGTTTATGGCCTGTATAAACCTGATGACATAAATGGTTTTTTCATTACTCATGTTTTTAAGCAGTTCAACGGTTTTCTCTGAGGGTAAGTTTTTCACAGCCCGGATCGGTGGTAGAATGCCTTATGAGAACAACATACCTCGTCCGCTCTGCAGCGAGATTGTTGATTTTTTCTATCATTTCAGGGGATAAACCAGTTTGACTCTCAAGATCAATGCCATGTTTTTCTATATTAATCCGTTTTTTTTCAGAGTACCACTCAAATTTAATCTATGCTTTCATTAAGTATGCCACATTATCAACCTATAGGCAAATGAGAATGCCCGGAAACCGACCCCTTTCCCTATTCTTAAAGGCTCCTCCCCCCTAAATCCTCCCCCGAATTCTTCCGATAAGAAAGGGGGAACCCATGAAAAGAACACTTTTTTCTATAATAATAGCGTGCGTGATGGCCGGCTCGGGCCTTTTTGCGGTGGGGGAGAAGACTTTCACCATTGGGGCGGGTTTTGGCTGGGAGGCTATGGAGAGGCGGGCTGGGGTGGCTGAGATTGCCCTGGCGAGGCCCAATACGGTGCTGGCTTTGTCGAGTTTGGGAGATGGGGGGATGGCTGAGCCTGGGGCTGACCTTTACCTTTCCTTTGACGAGGGGAGCGCGGAGCGTTTCGCGGATTCCGGCGGGCATTGGCAAGTGGCGGTTACGCCTGCCCTGGGTACGGCGGGGCAGCCTTGGGCCAGGGCCGGGAATGGGGCGGCTCAGTTTACGGGGCAGAAGGGAGGCAGGGACGAAGGGCCTCTGGTTTTGCGGCCCGGGAGAGGGGCGGTTTTTGCGCCTGGGGCCCGGGTGGGGGATTTTTCCATCGAGTTTTGGCTCCTGCCCCTAAACCTTGAAAACGGGGAGCAGGTTTTAAGCTGGTCGTCTTCGCGGTCTGACGGGCGGGGGGGCTATATTGTTCAGCGTATCCAGTGCATTGCATACGAAAAACAGGCTGCAATGGACTTTTTCGGACTTTTTTTCCGACCCTGCCGAAGGACAGAGGATTTCCCTGGTTCTTGCTGGCGCGCCGGTGCTGCCAAAAGCCTGGGCTCATCATCTTCTCCGCTTTGATGCGGATTTGGGGCTCCTTGAGTACCTGGTGGATGGGAGGCTGGCTGCGCTTGAGTATGCTACTTCCACGGGCAGGGAAGAGGGAGAGGTCTATACCCCTATAATTGGAGAGGATGGCAGTATGGTGCTTGGAGGGAGGTTCTCGGGGCTGATGGATGAGTTCCGGCTTTACGGGCATTATATGGCTTCCCCTGTTTTGGCGCGATATCCCCGGGAGGGCAGGGCTGAGACGAGGACTATCGATCTTGGGCAGGCCAACAGCAGGGTGCTTAAAATCGAGGCTTTTGGGGGGCGCAGCATCAACCTTGCGGGGGGCATGAGGAATTCCTATGCGGGGAACGGGAATTTGAGTTTTTCCGATTACTCTGAACTGCGCTTTTTTGCAAGGGCCAATGATACGCCTTACCGGTGGAACGATGTGCCCTGGGTCCCGGTAGCTGCCGGGGCTGATTTGGGCGAGGTGCTTGCGGGGCGTTACATACAGGTAGCGGCGGATTTCTACCCTTCGGGGAATGGAGAGGCTACGCCGTATCTGGACGAACTGCGCATTGTGTATCAGGCCAATGAGCCGCCGCCGCCGCCTGCCTTAGTAACCGCCATCGCAAGGGATGGGGCAGTGGAACTTTCGTGGCGGGCGGTTCCTTCGCAGGATTTGGGAGGCTACCTTGTCTATTACGGCACATCCAGTGGCGAATACTTTGGAGAACATGCTATACTCGAAGGCAGGGAGCTTAAGTCTCCCGTAAATGCGGGGCTGAGGAATTCGGTGCGTATAGAGGGGCTCAAGAACGGGACCCTCTACTACTTCGCTGTTGCGGCTTATGATAAAACCCTGAAGGAAGCGGGGATGTTTTCGAGGGAGGCTGCGGCCCGGCCTTTGCGGCAGCCCGCGCAAGGCCTTTAAGCTTAAGGATTGGTATGAGCCCTATTGATATACAGGATGTGCTTGAACGCGCCAGGGGATCGGCCCGGGTGGGGGATCATGAGGAAGCTGAACGGCTCCTCAAAAGTTACCTTGCCAAAAAGCCCGACAGCCGGGAGGCCCATCTTCTTTTGGGGGCAACCCTTGCCCGTGAGGCGAAGCTCACCGAGGCTGCGGACGAGTTCACCACCCTTTTAGCGAAGAATCCCCAGGACATCGAAGCCCTGAACAATATCGCGGTCATCTACCGGAGGCAGGGTAAGCTTCAGGATGCCCTCGGGGCCCTTGTCGAAGCTATCGACCTGGAGCCTACCAAGGCTGAGTTCCATTACAATATCGGGAATATCCACAAGCAGATGGGGAACCTCAAGGCTGCTTCCATGGCTTACGCCAAGGTGATAGAGCTCGATCCCAACTATGTGTCTGCCTACAACAACCTGGGCACTATCTACGATCAATTAAAAGAGTATGACAAAGCCTATGGGATTTTTCACAAGGGCCTCAATCTGGATCGCAATAATCCTACCCTTCACTTTAATTACGGCGTGGCCCTCGAAGCCAACGGCCGCCTTGAGGATGCTGCCAACGAATACCGGGCTGCTCTGAGATCCAAGCCAGGCTGGCTTGAGCCCATGAACAATCTTGGTATTATCCACTTTAAGCAGGGCCGCCACGACAAGGCCCTGGATGTCTTTAACCGCATCATCGATTCGGATCCTTCCAACGCAGAAGCCCGTAACAATATGGGAGTGATTCAGGCCGACCAGGGTAAGAACAAGGAAGCGGTGCAGAATTACCGCCGCGCCATCGAAGCTGATCCACGGTACACAAAAGCCGTGGTCAACCTTGAACGTACTCTGGAAGAATCGGGCGACTTCGCCAATGCAGTGCTGGAGCTTGAAAAGCTGGTAAAGCTTACCCCGGACAGCGCCGATCTGCGGGATCGCCTTTCGGGTCTCTACCTCAAAATGGAGCGCTACCCCGAAGCCCTGGAGCAAGCCAAGGCTGCCCTGGAATGGGCGCCTGAAGATACCCAGGCCCTCCGGGTACTGGGGGCAGTGCAGCGCATTACAGGAAATGATGAGGAAGCCAAAGCTGCCTTCGAAAAAATGCTCGCCATAGATCCGGGGAACTATTCCTTTCATCTTGATTTAGCAGATATACACTTTAAGCGTAAAGAGTATAAAGAGGCCGAAGACTGCATCATGGCTTATCTTGCAAGACGTCCCAATGATCGTACGGCAAAATTGTTGTTGGGCAAACTCTACGCCGAGATGGGGAACAAGGCCCATGCGGTTCAGGTTTTTGAAGAACTCTCTAAAATCGATCCCAATGACACTGAAGCCCTTGCCGCAACAGCAGAACTGTACAAAGAATCAGGTTCTGTTGAAAAAGCCCTGCGTACTGCGGACGCCCTGGTCAACCTTCAGGGCAAGCGGGCAACTTCTGATGATTTATCTGAGCTTAACAAGTCCCTGGATTTTTATGAAAATGCGGTGAATACCTATTCTTCATCGGTAAAAGAAATGTGGGACAGGAACATGAAGATCCTTGGCGGCGGTGAAGAGCACCCCGACGAAGAAAGCGACCTGTCCCTGCTTCTTGGTTCTGCCGGAATTTCACAAGCTGTAGACGAAGAAACCGAGGCCCTCTTTATCGAAGATGACGAGGTCTTCGCCGAGGATGAAATGCCGGTCGATGATTTTGCATTCAGCGCTGAGCCTTTCATGGATCTGGACGAGGAAGGGGACGATATACCACAGCCCAAAGATCCTTTCGATTCCCTGGTCGATCCTTCCGATGCCCGCCCGCCCCAGCAGCCATCTCCCCAGCAGCCTGCGCCGCTGCGGTCTGCGCCATTGCAGCCTGTGCCGCCCGCACCGCAGCCAAAAGCCCCCCTCCCTTCTGCGCCACCTGAGCCGGAAATTGAAGCTGAGGAAGATGCTGAGCTGGAAATTGATCCCGAACTTCCTCCTTTGGAAGAATCCCTCGAGGGCGAGGGGGAAGAGGAGGAAGCTGTTATTGGTGAAGAGAGCCCCGAAGATTTAAGCGAACCTGAACCAGAGGACAGTTTCCTGGATTTGGCGCCTGACGAAGAAGCGCCTGAGCTTCACGAGGAATCACCTGGAATGGAAATTCCTGTTGAAAAAGAACCTCCTGCGGCAGAATCAGCGGAATCAATCGAAGAATTGAATATAGATGAAGCCCCTGCCGAAGAAAATATCGAAGTCAAGGCTATGCTGGACTTGTTGAAAAACCTTAAAAGTTTGGTTGACTCCCTTCCTGAGAAAAACAAATCAGATTTCCTTGCAAGCGATTGGCGACTGGGTCTGGAATTCATCATTGATGTTTTCGAGGGGCGCAAGGGGCTCTTTAGGGACATTGAGGAACGCAAGGGTGAATCTGTTGAGGAGATCGAGGTTTTGGATGGGCCTGATCCTGATGAAGCTGCGGAAACTCTGGGGTATCTGGAAGGGCTGGCGACAGAGCTGCCTGACCCGGAACTTTCGGCTGCCATTGCCCGCAAGGCCGAGCCTGTTATAACTGGATTGAAAGAGTCCGCAGCGAAAAGCAGGGAGGCCCATGAAGCCTGAACTCAGCGAAAAAATCGATGAATATATAAAGAACATGCCCAGCCTTCCAACTTCGGTAGCAAAAGTGCTGGAAGTGTGCAATAATCCCCAGACAAGCCCTGCGGATCTCAACCATGTTATTTCCCTCGATCCGGTGCTGGTAGGGCGGGTGCTCAAGCTTATCAATTCTGCGTATTATGGTTTGAGCAGCCATGTCACAAACCTTGTCAGGGCTATCATCATGCTGGGCATTAATACAGTTAAAAATCTTGCGCTCTCCACAGCGGTCATGGGGAATCTGGCAGGGAAAAAAGATCCCCTTGGTTTGGATATGGAAGGTTTTTGGAGACATTCGCTCTGCGTGGGTGTCGCAGCAAAACTGTTGGCCAAAAAACGGGGTATTGATCCGAAATTAGCTGAAGAATATTTTACCGCCGGACTTCTCCATGACATAGGAAAAATCCCGCTCAATACAGTGCTGTCAAAAGAATATATGCTCACCCTGCATGAAGCTGACATGGAGAGAATTTCCCTGCATAAGGGAGAAGAAAAGACCCTGGGGTTGGATCACTGTGCCGCGGGGGCTATGGTGGTAAAAGCCTGGAAGCTTGAAGGCGCTGTGGGGGATGCTATTATTTTTCATCATAGCAGCGAAGCGTATGCGGGCAACAGCGTTGATGTGCTTTACAGTGTTATCGCTGCAAATCGGTTTGCGTCCCTTGGGGACATAGGCTTTGCGGGGGATCGTTATCCTGATAAAATAGAGAAATCTGTATGGGATGCCCTGGGGATTACCCAGGAGGCCTTTGCCGAGCTTGAGCCCATGGTGAATAGCGAAATCGAAAAGGCTAAAATATTTTTAAAGATTTAATGAGGTTTTTATGCTGTCTGTACGTTTTTGGGGTGTCCGTGGTTCAATACCCTGTCCCGGTTCAGCAACGGTAGTTTATGGTGGGAATACTGCCTGCCTTGAAATACGGGCAGATGACAGGCTTGTAATCCTCGATTTAGGCACAGGGGTGAAACCCCTGGGCGACTGGCTCATGGCGGAAGAACTTAAAAAAGGCCCCATAGATACCGACATTTTCATCAGCCATACCCACTGGGATCATATTATGGGCTTTCCGATGTTCACGCCCCTCTTTATACCATCAACAAAACTGCGCATACGGGGGCCTGTCCCCTTTGAGGACGACACCCTCGAATCCATAATCGGGGCCCAGCTTTCGTACCGGTATTGGCCAGTGCGCCAGACCGAGCTTGCGGCAAAGATTGTGTATGATCAGATACGTGAAACTGTTTTGGATCTTGGGGATGGCCTAAAAGTAACAACCAAGTTTTTAAATCATCCTATCTCCTGTCTGGGCTACCGTTTTGAGTATCAGGGTAAATCCATTGTTACTTGTTATGATCATGAACCTTTCCGCAACCTTTTCCCCACTGATCCCGGCCTTCCGGGTTATGATGAATACGCTGCCCTCGAAGGTGAGCAAGCGGCAAAAGATGAGAATGCAAAGGTAATTAATTTCTTTAAGGGCGCCGATGTGCTTATCCGCGACACCCAATACACGGCTGCCGAATACAATGAGCATTTGGGCTGGGGGCATTCAAGTTATGAGGATAGCCTCGCTTCCGCTTCTGCCGCAGGCATAAAGAAATTAATTTTCTTCCACCATGATCCCAACCGTACCGATGCCCAGCTTGTGGAGCTTGAAAAGGTTTATTGCGCCAGGGCAGCTCATGCGGGGGTGGAAGCCATGATGGCCAGAGAAGGTCTTATTATAGAGGCATAAGCACAAACATGGAAATGGAAGAAGATAAAAAAAATGGCCTGCCCATAGTAATGATGGTGGACGATACTGTAGCCAACCTCACGCACGCCAGAAGCATATTAAAAGGGCATTATCAGGTTTTTACGGTCGCCTCGGGGGAAAAATTTTTCAGCGTTTTGGAAAGAGTCAACCCTGACCTCATACTTCTGGATGTGGATCTGCCCGTGATGGATGGCTTTGAAATTTTAAAAAAGCTAAAAGCTGATGAGAAAAATTTGGATATTCCGGTAATTTTTCTTACTTCCCGTTCTGACGCCGAAAGTGAACTCGAAGGCCTTTCCCTGGGAGCCATTGATTATATCTATAAACCATTTTCAGAGGCACTGCTCCTTAAACGTATTGAAAACCACCTCCTTATGGCTTCCCAAACCAGGAAGCTTAAAAGCTTCAACGAAGAACTGATAAAGGCGAAAAAACTGGCAGAGGATGCTAATCGGGCCAAGAGCAGCTTTTTGGCATCCATCAGCCACGATATCAGGACGCCCATGAACGCCATTATTGGCATGAGCGATCTTATGCGCACCGATAATCTTGATTTTGTGCAGCAGGGGTATTTTCTGGATATAAAAAAAACCTCCAAAGCCCTGCTTCAGTTGATTAACGATCTTCTGGATTTTTCTAAAATTGAAGCAGGCAGGATGGAAGTTATCCCGGTTCATTTCAGGCTTAGGGATGTGTATGATCAAGTTTGTTCCATAAATCGGTTTCTTGCGGTAAACAAGGAGCTGGAATTTATCAGCGTTATGGATTCTAATATACCCGAGGCTGTTTTTGGCGATGATCTTCGTATACGCCAGATAATTTCCAATCTTCTGAGCAATGCGGTGAAATATACCCATGCGGGCCATGTGAGCCTGTCGATTAAGCTCAGTGAGCGGGACGGTAAAGAGTATATTGCCGCAATTGTTGAAGATACCGGCATAGGCATTAAGCAGGAGGATTATGAGAAAATCTTCAATAATTTCGAGCAGCTTGATAAGGAAAAGAACCGTCTTATACAGGGGACAGGCCTTGGGCTTTCCATTGCCAGGGCCCTTCTTGAAATGATGGGCGGGGCCTTGGAACTGGAAAGTGTTTACGGCAAAGGATCGACATTCTCCGCGTGGATTCCCTTGATTCCGGGGGATATTGAAAAAGTGGAAAAGCCTGTCATCGTAGAAAAAGTCTATGCAAAGGAGCAGATACCTGTCCTTGTGGTGGACGATAATTCGGTGAACCTTACGGTTGCCCTGGGTTTTTTGGCCACCCATAGCATATGGGCCGATAAGGCATTAAGCGGCACTGAAGCTTTGGAAATGATTTCCCGGAAAAAGTACGCTCTTGTTTTTATGGATCATATGATGCCTGGCATGGACGGGATAGAGACGGTTCAGCATATACGCAACCGCGGGGATGAATGGAGCAGAACAATGCCTATTGTCGCCTTAAGCGCCAATGCGGTTTTGGGAATGGACAAGATTTTTAAAGATGCAGAAATGAGCGATTTTATATCCAAGCCAATTGACAGTAATGCACTTAACCGCATTTTAAGCCAATGGCTTCCCGCAGAAAAGCTCACTTTTCATGCGGAAGAAGCATATCACGCAGAAACCCTGTCAGGTTCTGCCGCAATAAAAGATGTTCCCCTTTCCGAATTCCTCCTTGAAGAGCTTTCAAAAATCCGGAGCCTTGACGTGAGGGAAGGTCTTTCCCATATCGGGGAAAACCGTGACGGGTACTTCCGCGCTTTGAGGCAATTCTGCGATGGGGCCGATGAATATGCTGCGAATCTCAAGTATTTTCTTATGGAAGAAAATTGGGCCGAATATGCGATCCGGGCCCATGCAGTTAAGGGTGTTTTTGCCGCAGTGGGGAACAAGGGGCTTGCTGAATGGGCTTTCAAATTGGAGAAGGCTGCAAAGCAAGGGGAGGCTGGAATTTGCATAGCGGAGAACGATTCCTTTCTTGGGGCTATGGCCGAGTTCCGCCAGGCCCTATTAGGTACTTCCCTGATAAATTCCGGGGAAGAAAAAAAGGCCAAAGCCGAAGCGGGGGCTTTAAAGGAATTATTGGAGCGTCTCAATTCCGCCTGTGCCAATGCATCAGGGGATGAGGCCGATGCTGCTGCTGCGGAACTGGCAAAACTGTGCTATAATAAAGAAGCGGATATTTTAATCGGTGAAATATGCCGTTTAATTTCATCCTATGATTATGAGGAAGCATCTTCAAAAATCAGGGATCTTTTAAAAATTATAAAATGAAACAAAAAGAGGCAAAAAATGGCTGAGAGAAGAATCGTTCTTACTGTGGATGACATGCCTGAAAATCTTACGACAATACGCAGCATACTTCAGGGTTATTTTGATGTCCGCCTTGCAAAATCAGCAAAGCTTGCATTAGGCCTTTTGGATAACATCATGCCTGAGCTCATACTCCTTGATATTGAAATGCCCGGTATGTCGGGTTTTGATTTCTTGGGGCAGATGCGTCGAGACCATCCTGAGAGCAAAAAAATACCGGTTATTTTTGTTACTTCCCATGCATCTGCGGATTTTATAACCAAGGCTATAAATGCAGGAGCAGTGGATTATATTGTAAAGCCCGTCAAGGCTGAATTGCTGCTTAAAAAGATAGATGCCATTATAGGGCTGCCTGAAACAAAGTCCGCCCATAATCCCCTGGAGGATAAACTCAGGAACCTTTTGATGATAATCGCTTCGGGGGATGTTTCCAGAGCTGAACTTTTGATACGGGAAATGAGGAATATCGCTTCAAGCCAGAATGTGCATATACGCCGTTTCACCGATGAAATCGGGGTTCTTGTGGATTCTTTTGACTATGAGAAGGCCAAGGGCAAAATCAAGGAATTTCTGGTGTACCTGTCAATCTCTTAAAAGAGGGAAACATCAGATTCAGTTTGCAGCTATTCTGCGGGCAATTCTTCCAGTTTAAAGAGATTCTGTCTCAGGGGTATGTCCCCGCCTTCCTCCGGGCTTTCATAAAATGAGATAAATGCATTGCTGTTTACCACAGCCAGCGCGTCTGCCGCAGCATTAACCGCAATGCGGTTCTGTTCAGCAGGAGTAAAAGCCCGGCAGCTGGGGCAGGAGCACCATGACTTTTCCCCGCCCTTGTCCGGCCAGAGGTGGAAAACCTTTACATTTTTTGAAAGGCGGAAATACTTTTCAGCTTCAGTCCTGATAATTTTAATTGTTTCGTGATTGGTGGGGCAAAAATTGATTCTTTTCTGCCGTTTTCCTTCCTCCATGCGGAAAAGCTCTTTGTGGAAGAGAAAGAGCTTCCTCGGGAGAAGCAGCGAAAGCTCCCTGCCGCCCCCTTCAATAAGCAAGGCATAGTCGTCGGCAAGTTTTGGCGCTTTGTCAAGACATTCGAGGGGGAATACCAGAGCATCGTATTTATTTCTTGCGGCCCAGGCAACGAAGGCTTCACGTTTTTTGGAAGATTTCAGCGAAGTTTTTTTTGTTTTAACCACAAAACGGTGCCATGGCGCTTTTTTCAGATCTTCGCCTTCAAATTTTGATGGTTGATATGCGCCGTTTGTTTTGAAGGGGTATATATCATTTTCAGCAGGGGAGGGGAGTACCTCTTTTCCGGGTTCAGGCCAGCTTATTCCCAATGAAAGCAGAAAATCATAGACGCCCTTGCAGAGCCCCCTGGGGGATTCGCCGAAGATTTCCACCCTTGCGGCGCCTGCCCTCCAGGTAAAACCGTTCCGCTCAGGCCCGGCATTTTCACTATTGAGAACGATGACGGGAACGCTTTCAGGGGGAGCATCTCCCGAAGCGTCAAGAAGCGCAGGGGCGTCCTGCCCCTTGTCTTTGCGCAGCAGGGCTATGCACCGGGAAATATCTTCAGCCCCTTTTTTTGCAGCGGCCGAGTTTGGAGGGACTAAAATGGCCCATTCTTTGGAAACATCAAAACCTGCCATGTTCGGTGGTGTGCCTTATTTCTCCCAGGAGAATGTGAACTTCACCTTCCACTCATCCCTGGCAGCTTCAAGGGAAGTACGGACCGCGGGGTTGAGGGGGATGCCCTTCTTGCTCCTGTCCAAATATGCAATATATTCCTTTTCACCTGCTGTGTAGATACGGCTTTGGCCTTCCGCTTTTTTGGAAGCCCGAAGTTCCCGCAGTATATCGCCTGAAGTTTTTTTGAAAGCCCCAGGGTCGGTAAATGCCTCTATTTTGATCGCAATGAACCAATGCCCCAGGTGGTAAGGTCTGTGGCTGCCATCGGCATTGATACCGGTGAGGGTCTTGAGGAAGGAACCGCCCTGGAGGGCAGCTGACAGTACTTCTACTACTGTTGCCCAGCCATAACCTTTATAGCCTGCAAGCTCATCGCCAATACCGCCCACAGGGGTAAGGGCGCAGGTACCTGCTACAAGCCCTTTGAGGGCGATATTGGGGTCCGTAACGGCATTGCCCTTCCCGTCAATTACCCAGCCGGCGGGCATGGTCTTGTTGATTCTGGCGTAATGTTCGATTTTTCCCCGCTGGGTGATGGATGTGGCGCAGTCGATGACAAAGGGGAATTCCTCATCCGTGGGAAAGCCTATGGTGAGGGGGTTGGTGCCCAGCATATTCTCCACGCCGAAAGTTGGGGCTATGGAGGGGCGGGCATTGGTGCCTGTAAAGCAGATCATGTTTTCTTTTGCAGCCATGAGGGCATAGTAACCGGCGATGCCATAATGGGTAGAGTTCCTCACTACTACCATCGCAAGGCCGCACTTTTTGGCTTTTTCGATTGCCATGTTCATGGAACGTACGCCAATGACGTGGCCCATGCCATCGTGGCCATCTATCACCGCAGTGGAGGGAGTTTCCCTCACAATTTCAAAATTTGTTTTTACAAACTGAATCCCTTCTTTAATCCGGTCAAGGTAAATCGGCTTGAGCCGCCCTACGCCGTGGGAGTCAATGCCCCTCTTGTCCGATTCAATGAGCACATCGGCACAGACTTTGGCATCCTCCGGGGGTACTCCTGCTGCAATAAAAGCCTGGCACATAAATTCATGCATTTCGTCAAAATGCGCATATACAGTCTCGTTGTTCTGAGCCATCAATATCCTCCATGGGTTTATTATATAATAGCCGGAGTTTTTTTTAAAGCCTGATAATTCTGGAATTAGTCAGTACTTCCGCCCCGGTTTCGGTGATAAGCACGTCATTTTCGAGCCTGCAGCCGCCCTGGACAGGATCATAGAGGCCCGGTTCCAGGGTGATGATCATGCCGGGTTCAAGTACCCAGCTGTTTTCGGCCCTGGTGTTGACATTGGGGGCTTCGTGGGCTTCAAGCCCTATACCGTGCCCCAGACCGTGGGGCATGAATTTCTTTGCCTTGGCAAAATGGGCTTCCACTGCCAGTGCAATATCACGGGTCGCAATGCCGGGGCTTGCCATGGCGAGGGCCAGATTGTAGGCCTTTTCGACCAGGGTGAGCATTTTTTCCTGCTGTTTTGAAAGGGGCTCCCTTGCAAAGGTGAGGGTCACATCGCTGGTATAGCCCGCATGCTTGAGCCCATAGTCCAGTATGGACAAGCCCTGGCCTCCGAAAGCCCCGCCCGTATACGCGGGGAAGCAGTGAATGCCGAAGCTCCGGTCAGGCCCTGCAGCCAGGGTTTCAAAGCCTGTGCCCTCGCAGCCGCGCTTACGGCCTTCAGCATCGATGAAGTGCGCTATATCCGCTTCGGTTTTAAGTTTTCCTGCCCGTACCTGTTTTTCCAATAAATCGGTGATATCGCAGGTGAAGGCTGAGACTTTTTGATAGATCTTGAGTTCTTCACTGTCCTTGACAGCCCTGGCTTTTTCCATTTCGGGGCTTGCGCCGTTATCGCGGCAAATAATATCAAAGTCTGTTACTGCTTCAATGTATTTGAGGAATTGGGGATAAGGCGTAGTGGGGGGGATTTCCACCCGTGAACCCAGGGGGGTTTTAAAAAGCGCAGCCGCTCCTTTAATTGCCTTTATGGAACTGCGGTTAAATTCTGAATAGGGGATGAAGGAATCAACATTTGCATAGAGCATGGCCATATTGATATCCCAGGGAACAAGAAGGCTTTTTCTGTCTACTGATAAAAAAAGGAGGGCGTCCCCGGGCTGCCCTGATAGCCAGCGCACCGATGGATCACGGCGATCTTCAAAATCGCTTATCATTACCAGGGTTATGCTTTCCCTTGCCATCCAGTCGTAAATCTGTTCCCGTCTTGTCTGGTAAATGCTCATGAGGCGGCTGCCTCTGACCTGAATGCCTCCCGCGAGGCGGCCAGTATCGCTTGTGCCTCCGAATCCCCTATCCAGTAATGGGTTACAAACCGGAATACCCCATGCTCGGGCGCATTGATGATTATGCCGTGCCCGGCAAAAATATCCACGATTTTTTTTGCGGTCTTCTCTTTTTCTGCCGCAGGCCAGGCAAAGAATACCATATTGATTTCAACTTCTTTAGGTTTAATGATGATGCCGGGGATTTTTGCCAGATCCTTTGCCATCTTTTTTGCCCTGGCGTGATCTTCTGCCAGATGGTTCACCTGCTCAGTGAGGGCAAGTATCCCTGCGGCAGCCAATATGCCTGCCTGCCTCATGCCGCCCCCCATGATCTTACGCTTCATCCTGGCTTCTTCCACAAAGGCTTTGCTTCCTGCCAATAACGATCCAACCGGCGCACAGAGCCCTTTTGAAAGGCAGAACATCACCGAATCTGCCCTGGCGGCTATGTCTTTTGCCTCGCAGCCCAGGGCTGCTGCGGCATTAAAAATACGCGCGCCGTCAAGGTGAATGGGAAGCTTCCATTCCTTTGCCACTGCCCGCGCTTCATCCATGGCTTTGAGGCTTACCACTTGCCCCAGGGAATGGGCGTTTTCAAGGCAGATGAGGGAAGTGGCCGGGAAATGGAGTTCACGATGCCGCAGCCTTTCTTCCAGGGCTTTTCGTGTCAAAATGCCGTCAGGCGCAGGGATAGTCCTGGTTTGTACCCCTGCAATCACCGAGGCAGCCCCCGCTTCGTGCTGAACAATGTGGGCTTCTTCGCCGAGTATCACTTCTGTTCCCCTCGGCGCCCAGGTAAAAAGGGCCAGCTGGTTTCCGAAAGTCCCCGAGGGCACGAAGACCGAAGCCTCTTTGCCCAGCATTTTTGCACCCAGCTTTTCAAGCTTGTTGATGGTGGGATCGTCGCCATAGACATCGTCGCCTACTTCGGCTTCGGCCATGGCTTTGCGCATAGCCGGTGTAGGCTTGGTAACAGTGTCGCTTCTGATATCAATTATGTTCAATGCCCGCTCCTAAAGGAATTTATTCTACTGTAACACTCTTTGCGAGATTCCTTGGCTTGTCAGGATCAAGGCCTTTCAGTATGGACACATAGTATGCATAAAGCTGGGCCGGTATTACCGCCAGCATAGGTGAAAGACTCGCCATGGTACGGGGAATGCGGAAAACTTCGTCCGCAGTCTTGTCGAAGTAGCTTACGTCGTCCCAGGTGATGACCAATGTGGACGCCCCCCGGGCTTTGACCTCTTTAATATTGGAATCCATCTTGTCAAAGAGATTGTCCTGGGTGCAGATGGCGACCAGCAAAGTGCTTTCGTCCACCAGGGCAATTGGGCCGTGCTTGAGTTCGCCGGCTGCAAAGGCTTCGGAATGGGTATAGCTGATTTCCTTGAGCTTCAATGCGCTTTCAAGGCTTACCGCATAGTCAAAAAGCCGCCCCATGTAGAAAACCTTGGTCTTGTTGGTCTGGAGGTAAGCGAAACGCTGTATGTTCTCTTTATCAGAAAGAATTTTTTCCGCCTCTGCGGGAATGTTTTCCAGGGCTTCTACCGCTGCGCCAAGTTCGGCATCGTTAAGCGTGCCCCGGAGCACGCCGAACTGAATGGCGATGAGGTAGAGGCACATGAGCTGGGTGGTAAACGCTTTTGTAGAGGCTACTGCGATCTCGGGACCTGCCCAGGTGTACATCACGAGGTCAGCTTCGCGGGCCAGGGTGGAACCCACCACGTTGGTAATGGCAATGATGCGGGCGCCTGATTTTTTTGCCATCCGCATGGCTGCCAGGGTATCCGCGGTCTCGCCCGACTGGCTTATGATGATAAAGATGTCTTTGGGATTGTAAATGGGGTTCCGGTAACGGTACTCGCTGGCAATATCCACATCCACAGGGATGCGCGCAAAATGCTCAAAGGCGTATTTTCCAATCACCCCGGCGTGCCATGCAGTGCCGCAGGCAGTAATGACCACCCGGTTTGCCTCTGCCCAGGAAGCGTCAAAGCCTATCTCTTCAAGGTTGATGGCTTTCTTCCCTTCATTCTTGATCCGCGCCCTAAGCGTATCTGTGAGGGCCTTGGGCTGCTCGTGGATTTCCTTGAGCATGAAGTGTTCAAAGCCGCCTTTTTCGGCAGCCCCTGCGTCCCAGGTTACATGGGAGGTCTCTTTTCTGATGCTCTGGCCTTCTTCGTTGAAGAAATCCACATGATCCCGGTAGAGGACCGCAATTTCCCTGTCCCCGAGGTAGTAAACATCACGGGTGTGTTCCAGAATGGCCGGCACATCGCTGGCGATGAGGTTTTCGCCTTTACCCGCGCCTATGACGAGGGGGCTTTCCTTGCGCACTGCAATGATCCTGTCGGGATCGCTTTCGCAGATGATGCCCAAAGCATAGGAACCTTCGAGCCGCTTCAGGGCTTCGATGACTGCCTGGAGCAAATCGCCATTGAAATGGAAGTCTATAAGGTGGGCAATCACCTCCGTGTCGGTTTGGCTGCGGAATTTTACCCCGTGGGCTTCAAGCCAGGCTTTCAGTTTGGCATAATTTTCGATGATGCCGTTATGAACCACAGCGATCTTTCCTGCCACATCGGTGTGGGGATGCGAATTGATATCCGAAGGTTCCCCGTGGGTGGCCCATCGGGTATGGCCTATGCCCATGGTGCTTGCAAGGGCTCCGCTTTGAATCTCGGAGCCTATTTTTTCTTCCAGATTTTTCAGCATGCCCTTGGATTTGCGTATCAGCAGTCCATTTTTGCCAAGGATCGCTACCCCGGCAGAATCGTAGCCCCGGTATTCAAGCTTGGTAAGCCCTTTGATGAGAACCGGCGCCGCCTCTTCATTTCCAATGTAGCCAACTATGCCGCACATACGCTTCCCTTAATATGTCACGATAACTGCGTGGAAGATCAGAAGATCTTCCCCGGTGTTTTTGATGCTGTGGGATGCGCCGTTGCCGGTGATAATGGAATCCCCCTGCTTTACCTGCACTTCTTTTCCATCATCGTTGACCGTTCCGGTTCCCGACAGGATGAAGTAGTATTCTGTTTCAGAATTGTGCTGATGATAGCCGATGGAGCATCCTGGCTTAAGGGTGATCTCCGCAAACATCCTGGCATTCTTTTCCTTGCTTCCGTCAAGGAGATAGGTAAAATGAACGGTCCCCTCGCCATCCCTCATCTTTTCCTTGTCTTCAACCTTCATTTCATTGCGTCGTATAACCATAATTCACCTCTTAGGGATATTATCCACAATTACTTGACAATGAAAAGCCATAAGCATAAAAAGAATGAGCATGAATAACCATGGGAGACAGCCCCCTCAAGCTTTGCTCATCATATACCGCAGCCTGATCGTGCTTGCATTGATCATTCTGCTTGTCATTATTGCAGGCGTGGTATGGGCGCTTTTTTTAAAGCCCCAGGATAATGCAAAGCCTGCGCAAACTTCTTCCCGGGTTTCCCCAGTCGAAAGCGGCAATACTTTTACCGGCATAGGGCGCCTCAGGCTTCCTCTTGGGGACAATCAGCCCGCGACAGCTATAGTGAGCATCACGTTTCCGTATAATCCCGGGGACAAAGCTTTTTCTGAAGAGCTTGCGTCCCGCGTTGGGGAGTTCAGGGCATTAACCAGCGCATATTTTAAGTCCCGAACCGCTTCCCAGCTTGAGAAGGTCGATGAGGAAGAAATCAAAAAAGCCCTCCTTGATCAGTACAATGGGGTGCTCAGGCTGGGGAAAATAGAGATTTTGTACTTTAATGATTACATGATCATAGATTGAAGGCTCGTCAGCGCAACCAACAGTCATCAGGCGGGTCAAAAAGAGGGAACCCCCACCGCAGGTTCCAGGAGGAGATTCATGGCGCAGTCGACAGTTGCCCAGGTTATTATTTCCATCATTCCCATAGTGGGGATATTCATGGGATCAGTGGTGGTTTTTTTCTACCTGCTCTGGAATCACAGGCGCAGAATTTTGCTTATCAAGGCAGGTCAGTACAATAAACCCGCATTTGATCTGCAGTCTTTCAGCCTTCTTGCCGGCCTTCTCCTCAGCGCGGTAGGGCTTGCGCTGACGATCTTTCTTTCCATTGTATCGGGGGCTGGTTTCGGCCTCCTGGGGGGCATAATTCCCCTTGCAGTGGGGGCGGGCCTTCTGTGTTACTACGGGATCAAGCGCAGCGATAGGGCTTCATGAATCAGGAAGGCATCATCGCTGAAAGCGCCGGGGACGGCGATGACGACAGGATGATCCTGGAACAGATCCTTGCAGGCCAGAAAGAGCTTTACAGGCTTCTTGTAAAGCGCCACGAGCAGGCGATTTACGGAATGGGCATAAGTTTTTTCCGCAATGCCGAAGATGCATCGGATTTTACCCAGGATGTTTTCTTCAAAGCCTATCGCAGCCTTGTGCATTTTGAAGGGCGGTCGCGTTTTTCGACCTGGCTTTACCGCATTGCCTACAATACAGCGGTGAACAGTGTTACACGGAAGAAGGATTACCGGAGCCTGGTTGAAGAAGAGCGTATCCCCGGCAAGGATACGCCGGAACGGAATGTTTTAAGGATTGCTTTACGGGAAGCAGTGAAGGAAGCGGTGAAGGAACTGCCGGATCGCTACCGGATCTGCGTGGATCTTTTCTTTTTCTACGATCGATCCTATCAGGAGATCGAAGCCATCACGGGGTACCCGGTGAATACCATCAAGTCCCATGTGTTCAGGGCTAAAAAGATCCTGAAGGAAAAGCTGAAAGAATTTGCCGAAGGGGGAACAGAATGGCAAAGCATACAGGACTGACAGCGCATGTAAGCGAAGAAATTTTTGAAGCATCAGGGGAAGGGCCTCTTCCTTTTTTGGCCCGTCTCAGAATAAGCATACATCTTTTTTTCTGTTCCCGCTGCGCAGGGGAAGCAAAAAAAATGGAACTCCTCCATTCGGTGATGATAGATGACTTCTTTCCCTCTGCCCCCGCTCTTGAAGATGCCATTATGCAGAAAATTTCCGCCGAGACAATCGATGAAGAGCCTGCTGCCGATGCCCCTGCCGGATTGTCTCTCCGCAGCTGGGTGATCATAGGCTGCTTTGTTTTACTGTCACTCTCCACGGCGTTCTTCGGCATGGACTTTATCAATGTCGCTGACGCTCAGGGTTCTTCTTTCCTTCTCCCCGTAGGCATTACAATCGGTGCGGTGCTCACCGGTTACGGCGCGTTTTTTATCGGCAGCCATCTTAAAGAACTCTCGTCACGCTTTGGAATTCACTAAAGATGTAAAAAGAGTGAAGATTTTTCTGAAAAAACGCGGATTTTTTTTTAAACTCGTTGACAATACTTGAAATGGGGCATATCATTTTATTATGAATATCTCTACATATACTGTAAAACCAAAACTTCCCAATTCATTAAAACCCCTCGAAGAGATTGCCCGCAACCTTTGGCTTTCATGGAACTTTGATGCAGTCGAGCTTTTCATCCGCCTTGATTATGATGTGTGGCTTTCGTCGCATCAGAGCCCGGTAAGGACTCTTGGCATGGTAAGCCAGGAGCGGCTCGTTGAAGTTGCCAAAGACGATTCCTACATTGCGCGACTGAATGAAGTATACACCCGTTTCCTCAAGTATAAAAAAGGCGAGACCTGGTACCGTGGTTCCCGGAAAGATGTGGTCGCTTACTTCTCCATGGAATACGGCATGGATGTATCTCTCCCGATCTATTCAGGCGGGCTGGGCATACTCTCGGGGGATCATATGAAGACCTCCTCCGACATGGGTCTTCCTCTTGTAGGCGTTGGCTTCCTCTATCGCCAGGGTTATTTTAAACAGCTTCTCAATGCCGATGGTTATCAGCAGGAGAGCTACCCCGAGAACGACTGGTACAATATGCCTGTGGAGCTCAAAACAGGCAAAAACAACGAACCTGTCAAGATCACTGTGGATCTTGCAGGCCGCCAGGCTACAGCCCAGGTATGGGAAGTAAAAGTCGGGCGCAGTTCCCTCTTTCTCCTTGATACCAATATCCCCGAGAATGCGCCTGACATCAGGAATATCACTGCCACGCTCTATGGCGGCGACAAAGAAACCCGTATGCAGCAGGAAATCCTCCTTGGGATAGGCGGCATACGCGCCCTCCGCGCTTTGGGTGTCAATCCTGCCGCTACCCACATGAACGAAGGCCATGCAGCCTTCCTGGGCCTTGAACGTGTCCGGGAGCTTATGTCCGAGAGGCATTTCAACTTTGACGAAGCCCGCGAAGCGGTGTGGCCCACCAATATCTTTACAACTCATACTCCTGTTCCCGCAGGAAACGAGCGTTTCGACATAGGTTTAATGGAAAAATACTTCCGCAGTTGGCCCCAGATTCTGGGCATCTCCTGGAAAGATTTCCTCAGCCTTGGCCGCGAGCGTCCCTACGATGACAGTGAAACCTTTTGCATGACCGTTCTGGCTATCAAGTTTGCCGCTTATGCCAATGGCGTTGCGGCGCTCCATGGCGTGGTTTCCCGCAAAATGTGGCAGAACCTTTGGCCCGGCCTTCCCCTGAATGAAATACCTATTGACCATGTTACTAATGGTGTTCATCCCCGTACCTGGGTCTCAAGCAACATGGTGGAGCTGCTGGATCGTTATTTTGGCCCCCATTTTGAAGAAGAGCCCACGGATCTTTCGGTTTGGAACCGCATGGATCGTATTTCTGACGAAGAGCTCTGGCGTACCCATGAGCGCCGCCGTGAACGGCTTGTTGCTTTTGCCCGGGAACGCATCAGGGATAACCTGAAGCGCAATGGCGCGGTGGAGCGCCGCATAGCCCAGGCAGAGGACGCGCTCTCGCCGTATACCTTGACCCTCGCCTTTGCCCGCCGTTTTGCGACCTACAAACGTGGCAATCTTCTTTTGAGGGACCCCGAGCGCCTCCTCAAGCTTTTAAAAGACACCGAACGGCCCATACAGCTCATTTTTGCGGGCAAGGCCCATCCTATGGATATGCCTGGCAAAGAACTCATCAGAAGCATCATCCATTTCGCGGAGCAGCATGATGTGACAAGCCGCATTATCTTCCTTGAAAATTACGATATATCCATGGCCCATTACCTTACCTCCGGCGCTGATGTGTGGCTCAATACCCCAAGGCGGCCCATGGAAGCTTCCGGTACTTCGGGCATGAAGGCCGCAATGAACGGCGTTCTCAATTGCTCCATACTTGACGGCTGGTGGGATGAGGCATACAACCCTGAAGTGGGTTGGGCCATAGGCCGGGGTGAAGAATACGAGGACACTAATCTGCAGGATGAAATTGAGAGCAAGGCCCTCTACGATCTCCTCGAAAGGGAAGTCATCCCCCTCTTCTATCAGCGTGGAAGGGACGGGCTTCCCAGGGAATGGATACGCCGCATGAAGACCTGCATGAAGCAGATTGGACAGTCTATGTCCAGCCACCGTATGCTTATGGATTATTCCAACAAGTTCTACTTCCCGGCGCTTAAAAACTATCGGCGCATTGTAAAAGACGATTATGCCGAGCCCAAGGCCCTTGCCGCATATATGGGTAAACTGCGCCAGGCATGGGACAGCATCAAGATCCAAAAAATCGAATCCAATGCCAAACCGATTATGCAGCGGGGCGATTCCCTCACGGTTACTGCGAGGGTTGAGCTGGGCGCTCTCTCCCCTGATGAGGTTCTGGTGGAGCTTTACCACGGTTCAGCTTCCAATCACGGCGATGGAATTGAAAATGCCAATAGGGCCGAGATGAGATCTGTCGGCCAGGAAGGGAATGTGGTTGTCTATCAGGTAAGGATTGAATGTGCCGATACGGGATTGCAGGGACATACAGTCAGGATACTCCCCAAGCATCCGGCTCTGGTTCATCCCTACAGGACAGGTTTTATTAAGTGGGCGTAGGCTCTATCCGGTTTGTGGACCGGTTAATATAGGGTGATAAAATAATTTTTTTTTGGGAGGCTACTATGGCAAAGACAATTGAAGGAGCTGCGAAGAAAGCACCGGCGAAGAAACCCGCAGCCAAGAAGGCGACAGCTGCGAAGAAACCTGCGGCTGCGAAGAAACCCGCAGCCAAGAAGGCGACAGCTGCAAAGAAGCCTGCGGCTGCGAAGAAACCCGCAGCCAAGAAGGCGACAGCTGCGAAGAAACCCGCGGCTGCGAAAAAACCCGCCGCTGCGAAAAAACCTGCGGCTGCAAAGAAACCCGCAGTCAAGAAGGCAGCAGCTGTGAAGAAGCCCGCAGCTGCAAAGAAAGCCCCGGCAAAACCGAGGGCCAAGAAAGCGGCTCCCGCTTCTGACCCCGCGCTTTAAGGTTTGCTGAATTTGCCGCCGTAGGGTATTCTTGCGGCGGTTTTGTTCTTCTTTGGTACACAAAAGCGGCGAGTTTCGCCGCGGCGGTAGCCCAGTTACCCGCCTGAACAAAACAAGGATGGCAATCGGTGCCCAAAAATTCCTCCAAGACTGTTCACTTCCGTTATCTGGATCTTGTTATGGCTTTCTTCGTTGCCATACTTATCACCAGCAATGTAGCATCGTCGGCAAAAATCGTGGATCTCGGTATTTCTCTCTTTGGAATTCCTCTTGCTTTTGACGGCGGAACCCTTCTTTTCCCTCTTTCTTACGTTTTTGGCGATGTGCTCACCGAAGTTTATGGTTTTAGGGCGTCCCGCAGGGTCATCTGGATGGGTTTCATCGCCTTGGCCCTTTCATCCCTTATCTTTTTTTTCCTCCGCCTCCTCCCTGCAGAGGCTGCCTGGGAAGGGTATGCGGGCAGCGCCGCATATGACGCAATACTCGGGGGCATGAGCACCGGCGGCATAGCCCTGGCGAGCCTTTTGGGCTACCTGGTGGGCGAGTTTTCCAACTCCGTGATACTTTCGAAAATGAAAGTTCTGATGAAGGGGAAATTGCTCTGGGTGCGTACCATAGGCAGCACCTTAATCGGGGAACTTCTGGACAGCCTTGTCTTTGTATTGGCTGCAAGCCTTACGGGCGTTTTCGGCTGGGAACTCTTTGCTACCCTGGTGCTGACAAACTATCTTTTCAAATGCCTTATCGAAGCAGCCATGACCCCCTTCACCTATCTTGCGGTGATAAAGCTTAAAAAAGCCGAGGGGGTGGATGCCTACGATGTGGGTGTCAAATTCAATCCTTTTGGTTCTTAGGCCCGTTCTCAAGCATAAGCTTCTTATACGCTTCTTCGTCCAATGGATAGAACTGCATCAGCACTATTGCAATTACAAAGATGAACGCAGGGAGGGGGCCAATAATGACCCTGATTGCCGTGAGAGCTCTTTCGCCCTGAATCGCATCGGCAATATAGCCGCCAAATGACAGTATCAATCCTGCCAGGAAAACCGAAAAGGCTGTGCCCAGCTTGGAGATAAAGGTCCACATGCCATAGTAAGCCCCTTCTTTTCTTTGGCCGGTTTTGGCAGCATCATATTCGACTACATCGGGAACCATGGCAAAGGGGGCCACATAGCTAAAGCCTACCCCGATGCCCGCAAATACCATTATGCCCAGGAAGAAATTGACCCCCAGGCTCTCGCCAAGGAAGAAAATGCCCATACAGGCAGTTGCAATGATGATGAAACAGATTTGATAGGTTTTCTTTTCCCGATTTTTTTTGAAACCAGCACTGATACGGGAATAAATACCATCGCAACTAACAGCAATACTATCATCGCCGGGGTAGTGATATCCTCTCGGCGGTAGATGTACTTGGTGTAATACACGAGTATCCCTGTGAGGAAGGTGATTGCCACCATGTGCAGGGCATAGGTAAGGAGGAGTATCATATAAGGCTTATTGACAAAGACCGCTTTATAGGTGGAAAAGAAGCCCTCTGTGGGAAGATCCGCCCTGGTGTGCTTTTTCTCTTTTGTGCCGAAAAAAGTGAGGAGGGTTGCGATTGCCATGAGGGACCCGAAGGCAAGACCCGCCATGGAGAAGCCCGTTCTCTTGTCGGCGAAAAGCCCCACTATAGGCTCCACCCCCGCCGCCCCTATGAGAGTGCCGAAGACCGCGCAGCCGAAACGGTAACCGTTAAGGCTGCTCCGCTCGTGGTAATCGTCGGTCAATTCAGGGGTAAGGGAGGAGTAGGGGATATTGATGACAGTGGACGCGGTATTCACCGCCATAAGCGCCAGGGCTGCCCAGACAGCGAGCATTATGGGGTTTTCGATTTGAGGGCTTGTGAAGAAAAACCACATGGCAAGGAGCATGGGTATTGCCCCGAAAAGGAGGTATGGCCGCCGTCTCCCCCAGCGGGTCAGGGTGCGGTCAGAGATGAAACCCATAACCGGGTCTGTAACCGCATCCCAGATTTTGCTTATCATCACCGCTGCGCCTGCCCAGGCAGCTGCAAGGCCCACGGTATCCGTGAGGTAGTTGAGGCACCAGAAGGACATGACTGTAAAGAGCATGTTCCCGCCCAGATCGAAGATGCCGAAGCCCAGTTTCTGCCTGACTGTCAATTTTTGTGGGAAATTTTCCATAAGCCATTATTGCATATTTCCTGAATTATACATATCCTTTTTAAAGTATATGGTATTGTATTGATAATGGAAATATTTGCGCAGCTCGCCATCATTCTGGCCTTTGGCTTTGCCGGTGAAATTTTAGCCAGGGCTTTGCCCCTGGGCATGCCTGCCAGTGTTCTTGGGATGATCCTCATGCTCATAGCCCTTGGCAGTAAGATGCTTAAGCCCAGCCAGCTTGGGAAGACCGCGGATTTCCTCGGTTCCCATATGGCTTTTTTCTTTCTTCCGGTTGCAATTGCCATTATCGAGAATTTTTCTTTTATACGTCCTGTGGTGTGGCAGTTCTTCGGGATCTGCATGGTTTGCACCATTGTCACCTTCAGCCTGACCTACGGTACGGTGAGGCTCTGCAGGGTGCTGCTTCGGGGCAGGGTGTAAAAATGGTTCAGGCTTTGTCGCTCCCCGTCTGCGGCGTGCTCGTTTCCCTGGTTTGCTATCTTATAGGCATCACTATCAGGAAGCGTGTCCATTCCCCCCTGGCAAACCCCCTCGTGATAGCAAATGTTCTCCTTATAGCAATCGTACTTTTTAGCCCCGTCGGTATTGAAGAATACAGGGCAGGCGGGAATTTTATCATTATGTTCATGGCCCCGGTCACGGTGATTCTGGCCCTGAAGATTTACAACCAGAGGGATAAACTCAAAGCCAATATCATCCCCATACTGGCAGGCTGCATCGTGGGTTCTGTCAGCGCAGTGGGCAGTACCTGGGGGCTCTGTAAAATTTTAGGTGTTAACGAGGGCATTGCCGTTTCACTCCTGCCCCGCTCGGTTACTACTGCCATTGCCCTGGAGCTCTCCGAAAAGAACGGTGGCTTCCCGGGCATTACCGCCATGGCCGTGATCATCACCGGGATTTTTTCGGCCTTCGTCTCCCCCATCATCATTAAAACTTTTAAGCTGAAAGATCCCATAGCGGCGGGAATCGCCATGGGCGCTTCGGGCCATGCCATAGGGACTTCTGCCGCCCTGGAGCTTGGCGAAACAGAAGGCGCCATGAGCGGCCTTGCCATTGGGGTAGTGGGGATAATCACAAGCGTATTTTTTATATTTTTGTTTTAGCAGGCAGCTTGGAAGCAGGCAGCCTGTATGCTTGACAAAATTTATAAAGCACATATAATTACTAGGAAATAGAATGAATATCCTTGATTTGGTGGGGAATACTCCTCTTTTGGAATTAAGAAAAATCCCTCATGCCGGAGCACAGCTTTTTGCCAAAGCCGAATTCTGCAATCCCTCAGGCTCTGTTAAGGACAGGGCCGCCAAAGCCATGATACTTGACGGTATCAAGCAGGGCAGTCTCAAGCCGGGCAAGATCATCATCGATGCGACTTCCGGCAATACGGGCATAGCCTATGCCATGATGGGCGCTTATTTGGGATATCCCGTGAAGCTTTACCTTCCGGCAAATGCCAGCAATGAGCGGAAGGGGCTTATGAGACGCTACAATGCTCAAATTGTTGAGACAGATCCCCTGGAAAGTTCCGATGGCGCCCTCCTTGCGGCCCGGAAAGAAGTCGAACAGAATCCCGAAAAATACTTTTACCCTAATCAATACGCCAACGATGAAAACTGGAAGGCCCATTACAATGGAACAGCCCTGGAAATTTGGGAGCAATCAAATCACCGGATAACCCATTTCATTTGCGGCATGGGAACTTCCGGAACTTTCACAGGCTGCGCCAGACGACTTAAAGAACTTAACCCGAATGTAAAGGTGATAGCGGTGCAGCCCGATTCCCCCTTCCACGGCATCGAGGGGACCAAGCACATGGCGAGTACCATCAGACCTGAGTTTTATGATGAGCGCCTGCCCGACGAATTTATCGAGGTGAATACCGAGGAGTCCTACGCCCTGGCAAGGCAGCTTGCCGCAGTGGAGGGCCTTTTCGTCGGGGTAAGCTCCGCAGCCAATGTGCTCGCTGCCCTTCACCTCGCGGAGAAGCTTCCCCCCGATGCAGTGGTGGTTACCATCCTCTGCGACGGCGGCATCAGGTATCTTTCAGATCCTTTCTGGGAAACAGCATGATCAGGCTCAGCGCCGAATGTGAAGCCCTTGTCAGGAGGGAAGGGGAGAGGGCCTTCCCCAACGAATGCTGCGGCGTTCTTTTGGGTCCGCTGCTTGATGGTGATGGCCGGCAAGTGGAAGCTGTCCTCCCCATAGAGAACAACCGCGAAGCTGAAGAGCAGTACCATCGTTTCAGGATCGAGGCCGAAGATTTGATGAGGGCCGAAAAAGAAGCCCGCAAGCAGAACCGCGAAGTGCTGGGTTTTTACCATTCCCACCCGGATCATCCGGCGCGGCCTTCGGAGTACGATCGTGAGTTTGCATTGCCCTTTTATTCGTATATAATACTTGGAGTCGAAGGCGGCCGTGCGGCGGAACTGACAAGCTGGCGGCTCACCGAAGACAGGTCGGTTTTTAACAAGGAGGAGTTGCTATGCCGGTAATACAAATACCCACCGCATTGAGAAGCTTTACAGAGAGGAAATCCGAAATCACCGTTGCAGGTGCTACTGTAGGGGAAGCAATCGCCAAATTGGCAGAGGCTTATCCCGATATAAAGCAGCATTTGTACCAGGGCGCAGAATTGCGCTCGTTCATCAATGTTTTTGTGGGAGAGACAAATATCAAAAAAATGCAGGCCCTGGATACGCCGGTCAAGGATGATGATACTATCATGCTGGTCCCGGCCATTGCGGGCGGCATCCAAGGATAGAAGAGCATGACTGACAGCGTAATTAAGGATCGGGAACTCACCGATCTTACCAATGCCGAGATCGGCCGTTACAGCCGCCACCTCCTCCTGCCTGAAGTGGGCATTGAGGGGCAGAAGCGGCTCAAGGCAGCGCGGGTGCTCCTTGTGGGAACCGGCGGGCTCGGCGCGCCTCTGGCCCTCTACCTTGCAGCAGCAGGCGTGGGCACTCTCGGCATCGTTGATTTTGATTTTGTGGAAGAATCCAATCTGCAGCGCCAGGTGATTCACGGAACACGCGATGTGGGCCGCCCCAAGGTCGCCTCCGCCCAGGATCGCATTAAGAGCATTAATCCCTATATCAAGGTGAACACCTACAATACCATGCTCTCAAGCGCCAATGCCCTGGATATCCTCAAAGATTACGATGTGGTAGCCGACGGCACCGACAACTACCAGACCCGCTACCTGGTGAATGACGCCTGCGTGCTTTTGGGCATCCCCAATGTGTATGGTTCGATTTTCCAGTTTGAAGGCCAGGCTTCGGTGTTTTACGCCAAGGAAGGCCCGTGTTACCGCTGCCTCTATCCCGAGCCTCCGCCTCCGGGGCTGGTTCCTTCCTGTGCCGAGGGCGGCGTTGTCGGGGTGCTCCCCGGCATCGTAGGAACCCTCCAGGCCAACGAAGTGATAAAGCTCATTGTGGGCGGCGGTGACAGCCTTGTGGGGCGGCTTCTCCTCTTCGATGCGTGGAAGCTCAAGTTCCGGGAACTCAAGCTTGATAAAGACCCCCATTGCCCCGTCTGCGGCAGTAATCCTACTATCCACGAGCTTATCGATTATGAGCAATTCTGCGGCCTCAAGAAAAATGAAGATGAAGTGCCGGTTGACACTATTACTGCGAAAGAACTAAAAGCGCGGTTTGATAATAACGAGCCCTTGCAGATCATCGATATACGCGAACCTCACGAGCGGGCCATTGTCAAATTCCCCAATGCCAAGGCAATCCCCCTGGGGCAGATGGTCCGCAGGATTGATGAATTCGATCCCGCCATTGACGCAGTGTTCATCTGCAAAATCGGGCAGCGCAGCGTATTCGCTATCCGGGCCCTGCGGGAAGCAGGATACAAGGGGCGGCTGTTCAATCTGAAAGACGGGGTCAATGCCTGGGCAAGAGACGTTGATGCATCTCTGCCCCAGTATTAGTAAAGTTCGAAGGGCTGAAAATTTCCTTCCCAGGTGATAAAGACAGGGGTGCGGCCCAGCTTGATTGTGTCGTCTGTCAGCATCTCCTCTTTATCTGAGGCAATGTCGTGCATGATCGGCATGGCGTCGGGGATGGCAAGATGGACGGTGCGTTTTATGCCGGTGTTCCAGAGGATAAGCGCATTCCGGCCTTCGCCGCGAAAGAAAAGGCTGGTAACAGATTTGCTGATGTCCTTCCTTTCCGGGGCAGAAGGCATGTATGTTGTATTGGAAAGGTATTCACTGCAAAGTTTGTATGCAAAGGCCCCTTTCTTATAGGAAAAATCAGGGTAAACAATGCCGAAGAAGTTCTCGGAATCGAAATTTGAGGGCGCTTTTTTCTTGTTGTATTCATCAAAAAGCTCGTACCATATAATAGGATTCACTCCGCGCACCGCAAGGCCGGCTATGGTTTTTACAATATAAGCAGGATATTTGTCTTCGCTCACCCGTGTCGGGTACCAGCCGTGTGTCGGATACCCTACCTCGGTCACCCAAATCCCACCGCGGTAGTTGTAGTCTGCCAGAATGGCTGCCAGTTTTTCGTAAAGCCGCAGCGTATACCCGGGGCTGGCCGCGTAGGGGTGAAAAGAAACAGCATCCACATGTTCCATTGCGCCGGCTTCAAACATGCCCCGGATATATCGTTTCGGCGTGCGCCAGAACGCTGCGGATACGATTTTGGCTTCAGGATCAATATCCCTGATTCTCTGCGCGGCTGCCTTGGCAAGGGCAATGAAATGTTCGTCCGAGCCTTTCCAAAAGGTCAAGTTCGGCTCGTTCCAGATTTCCCATGCGTCAACCCTTCCCTTGTACCGCAAAACTGTCCTCTCAACATACTCCAGAAAATACGGCAGCTCTCTTTCTGTCAAATCCCGGTGCTCCTTGCGGTCATCGTACAAATACCCGTTGTCAAAACCGAGGGATATCATTATTTTTTTCCCCGCAGTTTTGCCGTTGTCGATATATTCGTCCCAATAGGAGTAATCCCACTTGCCGGGTTCCCTCTCGACACTGGTCCACCGGAGAGTCGTCCGTACCCATGCTGCGCCAAGCCCATCCATCAGGATGCAATCCGCTTCCTCCAAAGAAGAGCCGTCCGGGGATATCCCCAGAAAGCCTGGCGAAATATGCTGTTCATTCTTTACGGAAAATGTTTTTGTCGCACATGAACAAAGCGCAAGGAATATGCATATAAAAAAGAAATAAGGTTTCAATATAGTTTCCTTTATCCTTGATAATTTGAAAGATACTTCTTATTATAGCAGAAAGTATGAAAAAGAAAACGCTGTTCAGCCGGATATCCTGCGCAATGCTTCATGCAGTTTTGCTGACAACCTGCGCTTCGGTGCCGCGCATTGCCGAAGACGAAAGCGCTATCCATGTTGTCCTTATCGGGCTTGACGCATGGGGAGCGTACAGCGTTCCCGGCGCAGACATACCGGTAATCAGGCAGATGATGGCACATGGCGCATATACCCTTGAGGATCTCAGCGTCATGCCATCGGACAGCGCTCCCAACTGGATGTCCATGTTCTCGGGCGCAGATCCCGGCCTGCATGGGTTTACCTCATGGAACTCAAAGGAGCCTGGCTTCCAGCCTGCCGCTGTAGACAGCCGTGCCTTTTTTCCGGGCATCTTCGGCCTTCTCCGGGATCAGAAGCCTGAAAGCACAATCGCCTACTTTTATGAATGGAGCGGCATGAAGTACCTGGTTCCAAAAGATGTGCCAAACCGCATGAAACTGGTTCCCCTTCTCTCCTATTGGAAACCCGGAGCAAATAAGATAGCCAGGTATATCAAGAAGCAAAAGCCCGGCTTTGCCTTCATCGGTTTTTATGGCACCGACATGACGGGCCATAGCAAGGGCCACGACACGCCCGCGTATTACAAGAAGCTGTCCCAGATTGATGGCTATATCGGCATCATTGAGCAGGCAGTCAAGGATGCCGGCATCTACGACAATACCATCTTTATCCTCACCGCAGATCATGGCGGGGTCGGCAAAGGCCACGGCGGCGAATCAATGCAGGAACGGCAGGTTCCCCTTATCCTATACGGGAAGGGAATCAAGAAGGGATACGAGATTGTCGGGGAAGTGCACACCTACGACACTGCCTCGACCATTGCGAGAATCTTTGGCCTTGTTCAGCCTGATGTGTGGATCGGCAAGCCTGTGGAAGAGGCGTTTGAGTGAATCGGTAAAGCTGGCGCTGCGTTCGCTCAAATCCTTCATACCTTAGAAATCATAGGGCTTGACAATATCCTACAATTCCTATAGGATAAATTGGCATACTTATTTGATAGACTAACTCTATAATATGTGGTAGATTGAAAGTTGATAGATAAAATTTGCTATTATATGGAGAATCATTATGGCTGAAAAAACGATCAATGCGCTGGGAAAGGACGCGGCTTATCAACTGGCGAATGTTACCAAGACGCCGCCCCAGTACGGAGCCCTGACGCCCAAGTGGCTGACCAGGGTATTGGAATTCAAGGGCCTTGAAGCGGGCATTTACCGGGTGAACAAGGTGGTGGAAGGGGATACCCCCCTCGATATCCTGTGCAGCCAGGACCCCAAAAAGGTTGATATTCCCCAGGGCTTCATCGATTACGAGGCCAAGCCCAGGGAGTACCGGCTTAATTCCATCAGTACCATTATCAATGTGGATACCAAGGTCGCTGATGTGTACAGCGCCCCCTACGATCAGACCCAGGAGCAGATCTCTCTGGCCATCGAAAGCCTTAAAGAGAGGCAGGAGAGCCAGATCATCAATAATGATGATTATGGGCTTCTGAAAAACGTTGCTGATTCCCAGCGTATTCAAACCCGGGCAGGGCGTCCTATGCCCGACGATCTTGATGAGCTTATCACCAAGGTGTGGAAAGATCCGTCCTTCTTCCTCGCCCACCCCCGGGCTGTTGCGGCTTTTGAGCGTGAATGCACACGCCGGGGTGTGCCGCCTGTAACGGTGAATATCGGCGGCGGGACTTTCATCGCATGGCGGGGCATCCCCATTATCCCCACGGACAAGCTTTTTGTGGACGGCCTTAAAAACCCAAAAGGGAAAGGCGGCAAAACCAATATCCTTCTGGTTCGCACCGGAGAAGCCAAGCGGGGTGTTATCGGCCTGTATCAGGCGAATGTGCCCGGCGAGCAGTCCAGGGGGCTTTCTGTCCGGTTCAGGGGCATTGACGATTCAGGCGTTGCCTCCTATCTCCTTTCGGTTTACTGCTCCGCCGCAATCCTCGCCGATGACGCTCTAGCGGTATTGGAAGATGTGGAAGTCGGTGACTACTATGATTACACCTAGCAGTTATGCCGGGAATGCAAACCCTGCGGACTGGGGGCTTCCCTCTGCTGCCGAGATTGCTGCCCTGGCTTCGGCTTATTTCCCGGAATTTGCCGCACCGGTGAGCGTGCCGGGGGCTGGCAGTATTGCTGCGCCTTCTTACTCGCCGTCGGTGCTGTCAACAAAGGATGCTGAAGCTTATAAGACCGCTGCGCATTCCGCATACACTGTTCCTGACAGCAATGCTGCGCATCATGGTTATGCTGTCGGATCGAGAAGCCTTGAATCCATACGCGGCGATTTCCCCATTCTCTCAGAAAAAATAAACGGCCGTGATCTGGTCTGGCTTGACAACGCAGCCACCACCCAGCGTCCCCGGCAGGTGATAGACCGGCTTGTGCACTATTACGAACACGAGAATTCCAATGTCCACCGGGGCGCCCATGAGCTGGCTGCCCGGTCAACCGATGCCTACGAGGACGCCCGAAAGAAGACAGCCGGTTTCCTCGGCGCCCCTTCACCGGACAATATCGTCTTTGTGCGGGGAACCACCGAGGGGATTAATCTTGCGGCCCAGGCTTATGTCAAACAGTACTTAAAGCCCGGGGACGAGATCATCCTTACCCTTTTGGAGCACCACGCCAATATAGTGCCCTGGCAGCTTATTGCCGAGGAAACAGGCGCGGTGTTGCGGGTGGCTCCCATCGACAAGACAGGGCAGATCATTCTTTCAGAGTACACGAAGCTTTTTAACAGCAGGACCCGTTTTGTGTCCGCAACCCAGGTGTCCAACGCATTGGGAACGGTCGCGCCTGTAGCGGAAATGATACAGATCGCCCATGCCCATGGCGTGCGGATTTTAATAGACGGCGCCCAGTCGGTGTCCCATATGCCTGTCAATGTTTCTGCCCTGGATGTGGATCTCTTTGTGTTTTCGGGCCATAAGATCTTCGGCCCCACAGGAATCGGCGCGCTCTACGCAAAAACCGATGTCCTTGAAGCTGCCCGGCCTTACCACGGCGGCGGCAACATGATTGCGGATGTTACTTTTGAGCGTACCCTTTACCAGCCTCCTCCCGCAAAGTTTGAAGCCGGAACCGGGAATATCGCCGATGCAGTAGGTCTTGGGGCTGCCCTTGATTATGTGAGCGCCATCGGCATGGAAAACATCGCCGCCTGGGAGCATACCCTGGTGCAGTACGGCATGGCGGAACTTGCCAAAGTGCCGGGGCTGCATCTTGTCGGGACTGCGCTGAATAAGGCAAGTGTCCTTTCCTTTGTCCTTGACGGGCACGAAACGGAAGATGTCGGCAAATACCTTAACACCAAGGGCATTGCTGTCCGTGCGGGCCATCACTGCGCCCAGCCTGTGCTTAGGAGCTTCGGCCTTGAAGGAACAGTGCGGCCTTCCCTGGCGTTTTACAATACTCCGGAAGAGATTGACGCACTGGTAAGGGCGCTGTTTGAACTGGTCAGGAGATAGGCGGTGCAATTTTCTCAAGTATCCAAAGTTGATACAAGCCGATGGATCAAAAGCATCCAGGGCTGGTCATGGATAATCACAATACTGTGGATAACTATTGCCAATATCTGGAAACCTTTCGGCCTGTACGGCCTTGTCTGTATGTTTACACCCATTATCATAGCTCTCTCGGGCCGGGGGAAAATGCATTGCGCCAGAGTCTGCCCCCGGGGTTCTTTTATCAGGTTGTTCACTAAAAAAATTTCTCTCGGGCTCACAAGGCCGCGCTTTATGAACTCCCGCGCTTTTCATTGGGTACTCTGGGGAATGATGATGGGAACTTTTTTAGGCCTTTTCATTTATACCGCTCCCCAGGGTGTTTATGTGCTTGGCAATACTATTCTTGTATTCATGGAAGTTGCCACCGGCTTAGCCTTTATTTTCGGTATTCTTTTTACGCCCCGCGCATGGTGTACCGTGTGTCCCATGGGATTTACTACAGGAAATCTGCGGACTCTGCTTGAAAGGAAGGGAAAAAATGGAAAAGGTGCATGAGATAAAGACGCTGGTGAATCTTCTGCTTGAGAGTTATGAGGATCATGCGGAAATCATCAAGGTTGATACAGGGGATCAACTGAACCGGAGCGTTATAATAGAAACTATTGATAAACTGCGGGCTCTCATTTTTCCTGGTTACTTCGGCAAGAAAAATATTTCAACCCGTTCGGTGGAATATTATGCGGGGGATCTTCTGGAAGATATTTTTTTTACCCTTAGACCCCAAATCGCCCGTTCGCTCAATCACAGTGAGGAGTACCAGGGACTGAGCGACGAGATTATAGATGCCAAAGCAGAAGAAATCACCTTTGCATTTCTGGCCAAACTGCCCGAGATACGCAATTACCTTGCCGATGATGTTACCGCTGCCTTTGACGGCGACCCTGCGGCATTCAGCAGGGACGAGATTATTTCTTCATATCCGGGGATCTATGCGATTGCCGTTAACCGTTTGGCCCATGTGCTTTACGATCTCCGGGTCCCCCTGATTCCCCGCATTATGACCGAGCATGCCCACAGCGTTACGGGCATCGACATACATCCTGGCGCATCCATTGGGCATCATTTTTTTATTGATCATGGTACAGGAATTGTAATTGGCGAAACCACTACCATTGGAAATTTTGTAAAGATATACCAGGGCGTTACCCTTGGCGCGCTCTCTACCAGAGGCGGTCAGGTTTTAAAGGATGTTAAACGTCATCCCACTATAGAAGATCATGTTACCATTTACTCGGGGGCTTCCATACTTGGAGGCGCCACCGTGGTCGGCGAGGGCGTGGTAATCGGCAGCAATGCCTTTGTTACCAAGTCTGTGCCGGAGAAAACCAAGGTAAGCGTTAAAAACCCCGAATTGCAGTTCAAGACCGATAAACAGCATTACTCCGAACCCCAGGAATTCCAGCAGGCGGAATTCTGGGATTGGGTGATATAGCCATGAGTAAACGCAAGTTCGGCAGGGAACTGGGTTTTCATACCAGGGCAGTGCATACAGGCAACGATATTGATAAAGAGACCGGAGCAATCAGGCGACCCATCACCATGGCGAATAGTTATGCCCTTCCTTACGATCCATCGGATCTAAACTGGAGTTCTGCCGGCGGGGATGATGATTCGGGGGCGGCGCAAAATCTTTACACTCGGAACGGAGGAAGCAACCAGCAATACCTCCAGGAAAAACTTGCAAGCCTCTCCAATGGCGAAGATTGCGTGGTTCTGGGTAGCGGCGTTGCGGCCCTGTCGGGGCTTTTTTTCTCTCTGCTGCAATCAGGCGATCATGTGGTGTTTTCCAGTGTCACCTACATCGCGGTGTACCGGCTCCTCAACGATCTTTTTAAAAACAAATTTAAAATTGAAACCACTATTGTTGATACTTCCGATCTTGACGCGGTACGCAAAGCCATGCGTCCCAACACCCGCCTGGTCCATATTGAAACACCGGGGAACCCTACCATCTCCATAGCGGATATTAAAGCTATCGCTGAGATTACCCATTCGGGGGGCGCTCTGCTTTCTGTGGACAATACTTTTGCCTCGCCTTACAATCAGCGCCCTCTGGATTTAGGAGCGGACTTCTCGGTGGAGAGTCTTACCAAATATATCAACGGCCACGGCGATTCCATGGGCGGCGCAATTATCGGGAAAAGGGAACTCCTCGATCCTATACGCAGCCAGGCCCAGGTGAATCTTGGCGGGGTGATTAGCCCCTTTAACGCGTGGCTCATCATGCGGGGCGCAGTAACACTGCCCCTGCGCATGCGGCAGCACAACGAAAATGCCCAGCGCATTGCCGGGTATCTCGAAAGCCTCCCGTCTGTGCGTTTTGTAAGCTATCCGGGCCTCAAAAGCCATAAGGGGCACAGTATTGCTGTTTCCCAGATGTCCCCCGGTTTTGGCGGAGTCTTGAGCTTTGGCCTTAAAGCTGACCACGATACCCACAACCGCTTTGTAAGCGAATTAAAGGTTATCACTTCCGCAGTATCCCTGGGGCACGATGAAAGTCTCATTGTTTTTTTAGGCGAGAAGGACGAACGGCAGTATCTTTACCCTGAAGAATTTCATGGGGGATTTTTCCGTTTTAGCGTTGGCCTTGAAGATGGGGAAGATTTAATTGCCGATATAGAACAGGCATTAAAGAAAACCGCGAGTTAAGCGTAGTTTCAGTTAATAACCAGTTCAATATCCCGTGAAGCTCCCATGTAGCGGCCATCCCCCGGATAGGTAATTGCCGCCCGGTAGCGGCCCCGTTGAACCGGAGGCCCGGGCAACGCTAATTCAGGCGCAGTTTCCGCATAATAGGTGATGACCAGTGTTACCGACGATTTCACAACTGCTGCTTTGGGATTTCCGTCGTAATCAAATTCCTGTATCGCTTCAGCCTCAATGGGCACAAAAGTTTTCTGGATATAATACTCAACCTTGATAGGCTTCCCTGCCTTATAGCCCTTGCCGGCGGGACGTTCGATGCGGACATAATACGCGCCTACTTCGCTGGGAACTTCGGCGGTTCCTCCGGTGTTACTCAGCAGATCCGCTTCGGAATTGAAGTAGGTGATGACGAAGGGAGGTACTTCTTTTGCCGCCCTGGCTTCAATAGGCTGAGGCTGCCCATTATACAGGGTATGCTGATAGGTCGCGGAAGTGATAATGGGCGGATCTTCCAGGGTTTCCCTGCTGGTACAAAAAGTAACCGAAACAAGAAGCGCTATCAGCAGTATTAGTGTTAAAAGGGATCGTGTTGGGCTGCTCATTCTTCTGTATCCGAAAGCTGGGTTGAAAGATACCGTTCCCCCGAATCGGGGAGGATCACCACAATGGTCTTGCCGGCGCTTTCTTTCCGCCCCGCGATTTGCAGGGCAGCCCATACTGCGGCGCCTGCCGATATTCCTACGAGGATTCCTTCGGTACGGGCAACACGGCGCGCGGTATTGATGGCGTCTTCATTGGTTACCCGGACTATTTCGTCGATGATCGAGCGGTTGAGCACCTTGGGGATGAACCCTGCGCCTATGCCCTGGATGCGGTGGGGGCCGGGCCTGCCGCCCGAAAGCACCGGCGACGCGTCGGGTTCCACTGCGACTATTTTCACACCCGGCTTCCGTTCTTTTAGTACTTCTCCTACTCCGGTAATTGTTCCGCCTGTGCCAACGCCGGCGACAAAGATATCCACTGCGCCGGCTGTGTCGTCCCAAATTTCGACTGCAGTGGTTCTGCGGTGAGCCTCGGGGTTGGCGGGGTTTTCAAATTGCAGGGGCATGAAACTGTTGGGAATGGACTGAACCAGTTCGCGGGCCTTGTTCACCGCGCCGTTCATGCCGTCCTTGCCCGAGGTGAGCACCACATCGGCGCCGAGCATTGCCGCAAGTTTTCGCCGCTCCACCGACATGGTTTCGGGCATGGTGAGGATGAGCTTGTAATTACGGGCGGCGCAGGCAAAGGCCAGGCCTATGCCGGTGTTCCCTGAGGTGGGCTCGATGACCGTGCCGCCGGGTTTTAGTTTCCCGTCCCGTACCGCAGCGTCCAGCATGGCCGCCCCGATGCGGCACTTTACGCTGTTCATGGGGTTAAAGGCTTCGACCTTGGCAAGCACTGTTCCGCTTAAGCCCTCGCCCAGTTTGGCAAGGCGCACCAGGGGCGTGTTCCCTCTGGCAGCGGTGATGTCGGCGTATATCCTTCCCCGCGAATCCGTCGGACCCAAAGGCCCGGCCTCAGTATTACTGCTCATGCATTACCCCGTTAAATTGAATATTCGCTTTCCTGATTAAGATCGTATTGGAACATTGCAAAAATGCGTTCCTGAATTTCGACCACGTCCTGGTCTGTCCTTGCCCTGGGCCGCTTGATATCCACAGGGATCCTGTTGCGGATAGTGCCGGGGCTGGGGGAAAAAACCACCACCTCGTCCGAAAGATACACCGCCTCGGAAACATCATGGGTTACCATAACGATGATAAGGCTCGATTTGGTTTCTTCCCAGAGGCGCAGCAGATCATCCTGAAGTTTTTCCCGGGTCAGGGCATCCACTGCCGCAAAGGGCTCGTCCATAAGGATAATTTTCGGTTCTACCGAGAGCGCCCTTGCCAGGGCAAGCCGCTGCCGCATGCCGCCGGAAAGCTGGGAAGGGTACTTGTATTCCACCCCGCTGAGACCCACCTTGCCAAGGTAGTACCGGCTCCGTTCATTCCGTTCCTGCCGTTTAATGCCCCGGAGCTTCAGCGCAAAATTGATATTTTCGACAGCTGTCATCCAGGGGAAAATCGCATAATCCTGAAAGATCATGGCAATGTCATGCTTGGGCCTGTCCCTAAAAACGCCATTCGCCAGGGGGGAGATAAAACGGTAGCGCCGCTTGTAGTCCTCCATTTCTTTCCGTGTAGAAGGCAGGGGTTCCAGAACCCGTTTGCCGTCGATGCGTATTTCCCCATCCGTAGGAGCCTGGAGCCCAGCAAGTATTTCGAGGAAGGTCGATTTTCCGCAGCCCGACGGCCCCAGCAGTGTTACAATTTTCCCGTCAGGGATAGTAATGGACACATTTAATACCGCAGTGAGTCCCTCGGCGAGGCCTTTTTCATTTACTACGGAAAAGAATTTCGTAATGCTTTTTGCCTCGATCATGAGGGAACCTCCTCACTGCGTTCATCGGATGAGGGTTCACGTATATTCCCCAGGCAAAAAAATAATTTTTTGCACATTAACGGCCAACTTTCCAAATGGCGAGTTTTATTTCTACATATTTAAGGATCTCAATGAGGAACCAGCCAATCCAGCCGAGTATAACCATGCAGACCATCATCTCGGGGATCACAAAGTAATCCTTGGCCTGGCCCAAAAGGAAGCCAATGCCCATACGGCCGCCGTAGGATTCGCCAATGAGGAGCATCACGAGCCCCATGGCAATGCCGGTTTTAAGACTCATGATGATGGAACCGAAGGCGTGCCAGAAATACACTTTCCGGAGTAGGGTAAATTCGCTGGCGCCAAATACACGCGCCCCTGCAAGATAACGGGGGTCAGTGTCTTTGATACCCTGATAGGTATTGAACAGTACCGGGTAAAATATTCCGATGAACATCAAAAAAATGTGCATCTTCGATCCTATGCCGAAGAATATGATCGTCATAGGCACCCAGGCCGGTGGCGGAATGGGCGAAAGGAGCTGCCAGAGGGGCAGCACATAGGCGCGTATTTTAAGGTTCCACCCCATGAGGAGCCCGATGGGCACTGCCAGCGCCACAGCGATGCCAAAAGCCGCAAAGAAGCGGCCCATGCTGTAAAGCACATGGAACACCAGGCGCCGGTGAAGCAGCATATCCCAAAACTTTAAAGCCACCGTGCTTAACGAGGGGATAAGGCTTTTGGGTATGATGCCCCACCGGGGCAAAAATTCCCACAGTAACAGTAATGGTATTAGAACGGTGAGAAATTCCAGGGAGAAAAAATTCCCCAGAGAATTTTTAAAAAAGCCTCCGAGTTCATACAGAACGCGGCGGATACCCCTGGTTTCGTATTGTACTTGCTGGTTAATCATTTTTGTTCCACTATTCTACAAAGAGATTAATACGATAAAAATAGAACCCCAGAGGAAGAATTACCTTCCCCGGGGGTTCTGTGTTTTTTAAATCCTTCTTTTTTTACCAGGTAATTCCCTTAAACTCAGGCGCAAAAAGTTTGTCGCCGGGGTTCGTGTCAATGGTTCCCTGGTTCACCAGAGCCTGTGCATAACCGATAAGATGGTGGGTGTCCAGATGGGTGGTAAAGCCCAGCTTGGGATTGCTGTTGATAATTGCCTGCTCTGAAACATTGGGCACATACTTGTGGGCAATAGCCACAATATCCGAAGCCACAGGATTAGCCAGGATGATCTGGTCAGCTTCCGCAATGGCTTCGATAAACACCTTTGCATCCCCGAGCCTGTCCTTGATAAAGGTTGTATTGGCGTTGATGGTGCGGCAGGGCGGGTCTTCGCCGGCAAGGTTCTTGTCGATGGTCCCGTCGCCGTTGGCGTCCGAGTGGCCATCAAAGATGGTCTTGTACTTGGGATTGCCCGCCGCATCCTTTAGGAGCAGGGCTTCCGCCACAAAGGGCTCTTCGAGAATGGCGCCTTTCACCGCGGCCCCTTCAAGGGCGGCCAATGCGGCGCCGGGAGCCAGAGCTACAAGCTCAAATTCGGTGCTGTACTGGCTTTTCAGGGTGTCCCTGATGGCAATAACCGCGCAGCAGGTATTTGAAAGCCCCGCAAGCTGGAGATTCTTGAGATCCCCCGGATTTTTAATCGGGGAATTCACCGGCACCACCAATACCGAGGTGCAAGGAATCTTTACCTGGCTGACGATAATGATGGACTGCCCCTTTGCAATGGGAGTAATGACCCCGGTGGGGCAATTAAAGACAATGTCCGCTTCGCCCCCGACCACAGCGGCAACCCCGGAACTGGTCTGCTGAATCTCCACCTCAAGCCCCCGTTTGGCAAAGAGGCCCTTCTCGTAAGCCACGTACAGGTTAAGATGGTGGGTGGAATTCGCATCGGCGACGATGACTTTCTTCCCCGACAGAACCGGCCCCTGGGCTTGAGCTTGCGGCTGAACCTCAGGCTGTACTGCCGGCGCGGCATCCTTGCTTCCCCCGGCCCATATAGGCAGGGTCAAAGCCAGCAATAGCAAAGAGACACAAATTTTCCTAAGCATAAAAATCTCCTTATTCCTAGTAATTAGATAGTATTTATAATATAGTATATCGATCGGAATTGTCAAGTAAATTTGCGAATTTTTGCGATTTTTTTGAGTTTCGTAGCTAGGGTACATACCCCGACCGCTCTCCGGCTTTTTACGTTGCCTAATAGGTCCCTCTGTGATATGCTTATTATTATATTGGAATGATGAAGCCCAGGTATGGGTTGCAGTAAACGGTAAACCCCATGAAGGCATACCCCTTCATTTTAAAGCCGACAGGGTCGTAGTAGCTGCATAAATGGCAGAGTATGAAAAAAGGTACGAGCCAAGTTATTGGAAAACGGCTGTACATTCCAGAGGCATGGAAAGGGGGGCCATGATATTTGGTATAGCCCCCTTTCCAATAAGCATGTCACAGTTGATGGAAAAATACCTTCCCGCCATACCGTAAACGCAGTTATGAAACAAGCAGGCATCAAGTACCACTTTTAATCCGCGAATGGCACTAGGCATAGCGTAGGCAGGGCTGGATAGGTAGTACCTGGGCATGCGGCAGCATCTTTACCCTGAAGATGGGGAAGATTTAATTGCCGGTAGTGATTTACGCACCTGTTTATACAAATTATAACGGAGTCTCCATCCAAAAGCCCGTATACGCTTAACATTTCAATTATTTGAGATCTGGTTCCAGCACAGGATCATAAAAACAATATATTCACCGAAGTTGACGTTTTTATGGAAAATGGCGATTGTGTCATGATTGTTGAAACAAAGGCCAAACCCAACACGGATGATATAGACGAACATATTAAGCGCATGGAAAAATTGCGCACCTATGCGGATTTGCATAATGATACGCGCAAATATTTTGGGGCCATTGCAGGTGTCGTTATGAATGATAGTGAAAAGAAATATGCCCTTAAAAAAGGCTTTTATGTTATTGAGCCTTCGGGGGAGACCTTTAATATTACCGAGCCGGAAGGCACCGGTAAGCCCAAGGCATGGTAGAGGGCAAGGGCGCCTGCCGCCCTCTCACCCGCCCAGTATCTCGTAAAGCCTGTCTAAATCTTCCATAGAATAATAATCAATCACGATTTTGCCTGCCTTGAGATCCCCGTTAATGGCGACCTTGGTTCCCAGGCGGCCGATGAATTTCTCTTCCATGGCGCCGAGCTCGGGGGCGCGGCCTTTGGGATGCGGCCCTTCGGGACTCTTCTTTTTGCCCTGGCCGTTTAAAATGCCTGCATGGCGCTCGGCTTCGCGCACGGAAAGGCTTTTTTTCAGTATCTCCCTAAAAAGAAGATCCTGTTTTTTGGCGCTGTTCACTGAAAGCAGAGCCCGGGCATGTCCGGGGCTAAGGTCGCCTTCCTGAAGGCTTTCTTGCATCTCGTAGGGAAGCTTGAGGAGCCGCAGGGCGTTGGCGACAGTGGAGCGGTTTTTGCCCACCCTCCCGGCGACTTCGTCCTGCGAAAGGCCCGTGAGTTCCATGAGCCGCTTGTAGGCGCCGGCTTCCTCGATGGGGTTGAGGTCGGCCCGCTGCACATTCTCGATGAGGGCCACCACCATGCGTTTTTCGTCGGAGTATTTGCGGATTATGACCGGCGCTTCCGTGAGCCCCGCGATTCTGGCGGCCCTGCTCCGGCGCTCGCCTGCGACTATGGTGTAAGTCCCGTCGCCGCTTTCCTCCACGATGATGGGCTGGATGATGCCATGCTCTTTTATCGAATCCGCAAGTTCGGCCAATTCGCCGTCGTCGAAGCTTTTGCGGGGCTGGTCAGGATTGGCCTTGAGCTTTTCGAGGGGGATGAAGATCTCAGTCCCCGGGCTTTTTGCCTGGGTTTCACTGTCTTCCTTGCTGTTTTCTATAAGGGCAGCCAGGCCCCTGCCGAGCCGGTTTTTAGGCGCCACGGTTCAGTATCTCCATGGCGAGGCTTTGGTAGGCTTTGGCCCCAAGGCATTGGGGATCGTACTTTGATATGGGGAGGCCGTGGGAGGGGGCTTCGGAGAGCCGCACATTGCGGGGGATGATGGTAGAGAACACTTTGCTCTTGAAGTAGGCGCTTACCTCTTTTACTACCTGCTGTGCAAGGCGGGTACGGGAATCGTACATGGTAAAGAATATGCCCCCTATGTCCAGATGGGGGTTTGTGCTCTTTTTTATCCCCCTGATAGCCTTGAGGAGATGGGAAAGGCCTTCCATGGCGAAATATTCGCACTGCATGGGGATTAAAGCCGCATCGGCAGCGGAGATTCCGTTGAGGGTCAGAACCCCGAGGCTGGGGGGACAGTCGATAAAGATATAGTCATAGCGCTTTTTCGCCGGTTCCAGGGCTTTTTTGAGGAAGAAGTCCCGCTCGTCCTGTTCGATAAGCTCCACCGCAGCCCCCGAGAGGTCGATCCCGGCGGGAATCACCGAGAGACCCGGGGTGGATGTCTGCCGTATAGCCTGGTTCAAGTCCGCAAGGCCCGAGATGAGTTCATACACACCGGGTTTGGAATCGGCTTCGACTATGCCCACCCCGCTTGAGAGGTTGCCCTGGGAGTCGAAATCCACGAGGAGCACTGTTTTGCCGGCTTCGGCAAGATAGGCGCCGATATTTATAGCCGAGGTGGTCTTGCCGACCCCCCCTTTTTGGTTAACAAAAACAAAAATTTTGCCCATTTTTCAAAAGTATGATATAATTTTTAATCGCTATTGAATAGTGGGAAACAAGGGGTTATTCTTATAGTATGAGGACAATACGCTTACTTGCCCTGGACCTGGACGATACTCTCCTTCGGTCGGATCTTTCCATTTCCTACCATACCAGAAACGCCATTAAGCGGACTGAATCTGCAGGCGTTACGGCAGTCCTGGCTTCGGGCCGGATACCGGCTGCCATGGAGCGGTTTTCCCGGCTCCTGGGCATGCACAAGCGCCCCGGCTACCTGATTGCCAACAATGGCACGGTCATTCTGGAAAGCCATACCGGGAATATCATTCACGAGGTCAGGATCGAGCCCGAAATCGCCCTGGCAGCCTGCGACCTTGCCGCCGCCGAGGGCTTCGCGGTGCAGATCTACGAGGACGACATCATGTATGTCTCCCGGCAGAATGAGTATTCAAACTATGACCAGAAGCTCACTGGGCTTCGCCAGGTGGTAGTGGAGAACTTCCGCGCCATGGTAGGGCAGGGCTGTTACAAGCTCCTTATCCCCGGCGACCCCATGCTCCTCGCCCCCCTGGAATCCATACTCAGGACCTATCTCGGGAAGGATATCACCCTCTTTACGAGCAAGCCCTATTTCCTTGAGATACTCCCCCCGGAGACCAACAAGGGGACAGCCCTTGCCCGGGTCGCGGAAATCATGGGCATAGGGGCGGACGAAGTTTTGGCCATCGGGGACTCCATGAACGACGAAGCTATGCTGCGCTGGGCCGGCCTGGGCGTTGCCATGGCAAACGGCGATGATCGCATCAAGGATATTGCGGACCTCGTAACGGATCATTCCAACGATGATGACGGCGTGGCCGAGATCATCGACAAGTACATTCTGGGAAAGGGATAGGCCATGGATTCGCCGCTGGCACAGTCTATTCAGGGAATGGAATCAAAGCCTCTCGATGATATCCCCATCAACACGGTCGATTCGCCGTCGGTGGTGCTGGAACTCATCTATCAGCTTAAGATAAAAGACGTGATGACCACCGCCGTGGTTACGGCAAACAAAACCGATACCATGCGCCATGTCCAGGCTCTGATGCGCGAAAATTATATCACCGGCCTCCCGGTAACCGATGACAGGCAGCTTCTGGGGATTGTCTCTATAGAAGATATCATCATGGCCCTGGATCAGGGGTGCATTGAATGCGCCGCCGGGGAACGCATGACCCAAAATGTCATAGTCCTCGAGGACGACATGCCCCTTTCTTTTGCCATTTCCTATCTTAACAAATACCGCTACGGCCGTTTTCCGGTGCTCAATAAAAAAAAGGAATTAGTAGGAATACTCACATCCAAAGATGTGATCAACACCCTGCTTGTCGAAATGAACCGTGAAGTGCTGAGGCTCGAAAAGCTGCATCAAAAAGAAGGCAAGGCGCCGGATCATTATTCCGAGATGGAATTCACCACGGTGAAGTTCGACTTTGAGCTTGCGGGCAGGGCTTCCACGGAGATCAAAAAAGCCCTTAAAAACCGCAGCATCGATCCCAAGATCATACGCCGCGTGGCTATCGCAAGTTACGAGCTGGAGATCAACCAGGTTGTCCATTCTCTGGGGGGGACGATTTCCTGTTCCATACAGCCCGATAAAGTGGTGATAGTCGCCGCCGACATCGGCCCGGGCATTCCCGACCTCAACCTTGCGCTGCAGGAAGGCTGGTCCACTGCCAACGAATGGATACGTTCCCTTGGCTTCGGCGCAGGCATGGGCCTTGCCAACACCAAACGGGTGTCCGACGAATTCTTCATCGAGTCCAATGTGGGCACGGGCACGACTGTCCGTTCCGTGGTCTTTATCAACTCCCCCAAGGAGGATGCCGGGGCATGACCATCAGGGAAGCTGCTTCCAGCCTTGGGGCAGAAATAGTCCAGGCTGAATTCGAGGACGCCGATCTTGAGGGGGCTTACACTTCCGATCTTCTTTCCGATGTTATGGCCAATGCCAAGGACGGCGGTGCCCTCGTCACCATACAGGCTCATAAAAACACGGTTGCCGTGGCTACTTTGGTGGATATTGCCTGCATTATTGTGTGCAATAACCGGCCCCTCCCGGAAGACATGCTCGAGGCCGCCAGGGATGAGGGGATAGCGGTTTTACTGACAAAAGAGAATCAATACACTGTTTCCGGGAAGCTCTATAAGCTGCTGAACCATGGCGCTGCTGGCTGATTTTCATAACCATTCATGCCTCTCCCCCTGCGGTTCCCTGGATCTGTCGCCCCGGAATCTGGCGTGCCTGGCGTCCGCCCGGGGCATAAAAGTCCTTGCCCTGACAGATCACAATTCGAGCCTCAACTGCCCTGCCTTCGCCAAGGTTTGCCCACCCCTGGGCATACTTCCCCTTTTCGGCATGGAGGCTACCACCCAGGAAGAAATCCACGCCCTCTGCCTTTTTACGAATCTCGAGGCCAGCCTCGCCTGGAGCGAATATGCGTATAGCCTCATCCTGCCCTTCCCCAACGATCCGGAAAAAACAGGGGATCAGGTTTATGTTGACGAAGAGGACAACATCGAAGGGGAGGTGGAGTATTTTCTTCCAAGCGCTTTGGATTTTTCCATTGAGTACCTTGGCACCAAGGTTGCGGAATACGGGGGCATTGTTATCCCGGCCCATGTGGACCGTTCGGCCTTTTCCATGGCGAGCCAGCTGGGCGTGGTGGTGAAAGGGCCCTGGGCTGCGCTGGAATGTGTGCGCCTCCCTCCTCGGGTATATCCCCCAAACCCCGGGTCTGCCGTCCCGAGCGCGCGGCGCGAAGGTTCCCCTCTTAACACCTTGGGCTATCCCCTCACCACCTCGTCCGACGCCCACTACCCGGAAGATGTGGGCCGCAGGCCCTTCGAGCTGGATGTTGCCATGGAAGAGCTTGCCCCCCATGGGGTAAGCGGGGAGGCTGATATGGAGGCCCTGAAGGAAGCCTTGCGGAAAAGGCCGCGATTTTAAAAAAGGAGCGTTATGAAAAAGCCGATTCTGTTTTTTTTCCCTGCCATGATTTTGGCCCTGTTCCTTGGGGGCAATCTTTTTGCTGTTGTTCCCATACAGGGCGTAACCCTCAGGGGCGAGGCTGCCTACAATGCCCGGTACAGGCTGCTTGCGGCTGCCGAAGCATACCTGGGGACACCCTACCGTTATGCAGGGGTGAGCCGGGCAGGGGTGGATTGTTCGGGCCTTGTGTTCTTGAGTTTCCGGGATGCCCTGGATACCCAGCCGCCCCGGACCACCGTGAGCCTTTATGCCTGGGCGGAGAAAATCGATACAGCCGATCTGAGGGTGGGGGATCTTGTCTTCTTTATAACTGACGGACAAACAGTGTCCCATGTCGGAATTTACGCGGGCGGCCGCAGGTTCATACATTCAGCTTCCGAAGGGCCCCGAACCGGGGTGATGTATTCGACTCTGGACGAAGCCTACTGGCGCCGGACCTATACCGGCGCGGGCAGGGCCTTGCCCTGGGATGCCGAAGCCGAGGCAGCCTTTATCGCGGGGCAAGTCCCTGACGCGCCCATGGCAGGGGGCGGCAATGGGGCTGATGCCGTATATGATGGCGGCGGATATGCCGATAAAGGGGGCATGCCCCGGACTGTTTCGCCCCCGCTCAAGTGGGCATCGGATCATGGCGTTTTTACCGGCTTCGGCCTTTCCTGGACTTTCGGCGGTTTCATCGAGGGGGCGCCGTCGGTTTTCAGGGGCCTCGCAGGGCAGGCTAAAATCGGGTACAAGTGGGATACCTTTCGCATAGCCCTGGAAGTGCGCCCCCAATGGGACAGGGGCCTGGGTGTATTCCATCTCCCTTTGGATATATGCCTGGGGACCGATACGTTCCAGATTTTTGCAGGCCCTGCCTTTACCTTTGGAAAGCCTGAACTGGATACCGAAGGGGGCAGAACCTATTACCAGTCCTTTGCCTGGCTCGGAGAGCTTGGGCTTGCCATGGCCCTTCCGCCCATCAGAATAGCAAGCGGGGCATTATCGTTCTTTGCGGAGCTTGCCTGGCAGCCCTTTAGCGCCGAAGAAGGCCAGGGCTCGAACTGGAAGGCTAATGTTACGGCAAACATGCGGCTTTCGGCAGGGGTCCGGTATCTTTGGCTTCTCATATAAGTGTTGTAACTTCTTTTTATATGCGTTGTTGTAATTAATGAAGGGCCAAAACCGAGTTTCGGTAATACGCTTTTTCATACAGACCTCCAAAATGTTTTTTTCCTTCATGCCGCTGCCGTTTTCCTCCTTTCGGCAGCGGCATTCTTTTTATATTGAATAATCACCCTATTTTTTGTATAACTATAAGACTTTCCATATGAGGAGCTGCCATGGGCGGACAGGGTCTATATCTTAAAGAGCACGAACATGATTCCTGCGGCATTGGTTTTGTCGCGGACATTAAAGGCCGTAAATCCCACGATATTCTGAAGCGGGGGCTGGAAGTCCTGGAACGCATGGAGCACAGGGGCGCCGAGAGCGCCGACAACAAAACCGGTGACGGTTCGGGCGTTCTCCTGCAGATTCCCCATGAATTCTATAAAAAACTCATCCCCGGCCTGCCGGAAGAGGGAACTTATGGCACGGGCCTGGCCTTTTTCCCCCACCAGAACAAAAATGATGATATCCATGGCAAGGTAAAGGCGATTATCGAAAATGTTGCCAAAGCTGCGGGTTTTTCCATGCTGGCATTGAGGGATGTGCCGGTTAACAGCAATGCTATCGGCATCATTGCCAAGTCGGCGGAGCCTGTGATCAAGCAGCTGGTGCTGGTCCCTCTCAAGGCGAAGGCCGGCGCATCGGGCATAGAACCTTCGGAACTGGAATTCAGCCTCTTCATTTTCAGGAAAAAGCTTGAAAAGGCCCTGGAGGGTGACGAGAGTCTTAAAAAGGCAGGGGCTGAATGCTATTTTCCATCCCTTTCTTCTAGGACTATCATATACAAGGGGATGCTCATGTCGTCCCAGCTTAAGGATTACTTTCCCGAGCTGAGCGACAGCGCCATGAAGACCGCAGTGGCCCTGGTCCATTCGCGCTTCTCCACCAACACCTTCCCCAACTGGCCCCTGGCCCAGCCCTTCCGCATGGTGGCCCACAACGGCGAAATCAACACGGTCAAGGGAAATCGTTTTTGGATGGCAGCCCGGGAAGCCCTCCTTGACCACCCCCGTTTCGGCGCAACCCTGAAAGAGATACTCCCCATAATTGACAAGGATGGGAGCGACTCGGCCAGCTTTGACAATGTGCTGGAGCTTTTGGTGATGTCGGGCCGCAGCCTTCCTCATGCTTTGATGATGATGATCCCCGAGTCCTGGAACAACAAGAACCCCATACCCCAGGAGCTCAAGGATTTTTATGAATACCACGCCTGCATCATGGAGCCTTGGGACGGTCCCGCTTCCATGGTCTTCTGCGACGGCCGCTTTGTAGGCGGCACCCTGGACAGGAACGGCCTCCGGCCTTCGCGCTATACGGTTACCAAGGATGACCTTATCGTCATGGGGTCAGAGACAGGTGTCCAGGATTTCAGCCCGGATGAAGTAGCCTACAAGGGCCGCCTCCTTCCGGGCAAGCTTCTCCTGGTGGATCTTGAGGAGGGGAGGATCATCCCTGACGCGGAGGCTAAGCGGGATGTGTATTCTCACAGGCCCTACACCGAGTGGGTGGGCCGCCAGGTTACCACCCTTAAGCAGGAGATAGACGCCCCCACGGTTCACGAGGGCGGCAAGGATGCGGGCAAGGCGAACGATCACTTGGGTGATGCCTATGGGGCGGCCCTTTTTGGGGATGCCCAGATCAAGACTGAAAGCTCTGTCCTTTTTATGGAACGCTCGGCGGGCTATACCCGTGAAGATCGGGAGCAGCTTCTTATCCCCATGGCGCTTACCGGGCAGGAGCCCACAAGCTCCATGGGCACCGATACGCCCATCGCGGTTTTTTCCAACCAGAGCCAGCGGGTCTATTCCTACTTCAAGCAGGTCTTTGCCCAGGTTACGAACCCTCCTATAGACTCAATCCGGGAAGATCTGGTTATGACCCTCACGAGCTTTGTGGGTCCCCAGGAAAATCTCCTTGATGAAACTGAAAACCACTGCCGCCGTATCAAGGTGCTTAACCCCATTATGACGCCGGCGGATCTTGAAGCGTTGAAGGAACTCAAGCCTTCGGTATACAAGTCTAAAACGCTGGATGCAACCTTTGAAGCGTCCGGGGCTCAGGGAGCATCCCTTGAAAAAGCACTGGACAGGCTTGTAGACGAAGCGGTCAAGGCGGTAAACGCCGGGGCTTCGCTCCTCATATTGAGCGACAGGGAAGCCCTGCTGCCGGAAGCGGGCAAGGCCCCTGTTCCGGCCTTGCTTGCGGTCGGCGCGGTACATCACGGCCTCATACGCAAGGGCCTCAGGATGAAGGCTTCCATCATCGCCGAATCTGCTGAACCCCGGGAGATCATGCACTTCGCCCTGCTCTTCGGGTACGGCGCCGACCTCATTGTGCCTTACGGCGCGCTGGCTTCGATTGCGGCAATCTGCAGGGGCGCGGACAGCAAGCGGGTAGGGGATTTTGCCCATGCCAAGAAGGCCTACCTCAAGGGGCTGGCCAAGGCCATGCTCAAGGTGATGTCCAAGATGGGTACCAGTACCCTCCGCTCCTATCGGGGGGCTCAAATTTTTGAAGCCATAGGGCTGGGGCCCGAGGTTATCGATACATGCTTCAGGGGAACCACGAGCCGCATAAAAGGCGCGGGCTTTGCGGAGCTTGAGGCCGAGGCCCTTTCCCATTACGCAAACGCCAAAGAAGCTCATGCACAGTCGGAAACTATACCCGCGCCGGGCGATTATCTTTTGGATGGGGCGGGCCAGTATCGCTGGCGCAAATACGGCGAGAAGCACGCCTGGAACCCCGAGACCATTCATCTCTTGCAGTGGTCAACCAGAACCGGCGATTACGCCAAATTCAAGCAGTTTACCGAGGCGGCCAATACCCTGAACCAAAGCCCCCACGTGATCCGGGGTCTTTTGGACTTCGTCCAGCTGGGCAAGGCCATTCCCATAGAAGAAGTGGAAAGCGTGGACGAGATCATGAAGCGCTTCACCACTGGGGCCATGTCGTTCGGCTCTATTTCCAAGGAAGCCCACGAGACTGTTGCCGAAGCCCTGAACTCCATCAAGGGCCGATCCAATTCCGGGGAGGGCGGCGAGGACGCTGAACGTTTCCCGATGCTGCCCGACGGCAGGTGGCTGCGCAGCGCCATCAAGCAAGTGGCTTCCGCACGTTTCGGTGTCACCAGCGAATATCTTGCCAACGCCAGGGAACTCCAGATTAAGATAGCCCAGGGCGCAAAACCCGGCGAAGGCGGACAGCTTCCGGGCCACAAGGTGGCATCTCCCATTGCGCGTACCCGCCATTCGACTCCGGGTGTTACCCTCATAAGCCCGCCGCCCCATCACGATATTTATTCAATAGAAGATTTGGCTGAACTCATCTTCGATCTGAAAAACGCCAACCCCGGCGCACGGATCAGCGTAAAGCTCGTTTCCGAAAGCGGGGTGGGAACCATTGCCGCAGGTGTTGCCAAGGCCCACGCCGACAACATCCTCATCTCGGGCTACGACGGTGGAACCGGGGCCAGCCCCCAGTCCAGCATACGCCACGCGGGCCTCCCCTGGGAGCTGGGCCTTTCAGAGACCCACCAGGTTCTGGTGCGGAACGGCCTCCGGGGCAGGGTAAGGCTCCAGACCGACGGCCAGCTCAAAACCGGCCGCGACATTGTCATAGCCGCCATGCTGGGGGCCGAGGAATTCGGCTTCGGCACTTCCACCCTTATTGTCCTGGGCTGCGTGATGATGCGCAAATGCCACGAGAACACCTGTCCCATGGGCGTTGCCACTCAAGATCCTGAACTGCGCAAGCGCTTTACAGGCAAGGCGGCGCACCTCATCAACTTTTTCCATTTTCTCGCTGAAGAGACCCGCGAAATCATGGCCTCCCTGGGCTTTAAACATTTCGATGATCTTGTCGGAAGGGCGGATCTCCTCGTCCAGCGCAAGATCGAAAATAGGGATACCCTGGCTCTGGCCAAAGCAGCAGGGGTGGATCTCTCCGCTCTGCTTTACAAGGCCGAAGGCCCTGCTGATATTCCCGGCGGGCAGGCGCTTCACTGCGTAACTGATCAGATCCACAAAATTTCCGATATCCTCGACAGGAAGCTCATCGACAAATGCCTTGCTGCCCTGGATCGCAAGATCCCCACGGCTCTTCAGTTCTCCATAAAGAACACAGACCGCGCAGTGGGGGCCATGCTATCCTATGAAGTGAGCAAGCGTTTCGGCGGTGAAGGGCTCCCCGAAAATTTCGTCACTGTTGACTTTGCAGGTTCCGCAGGTCAGAGCTTTGGCGCATTCCTTGCCAGGGGCATCACCTTCCGCCTCTCTGGGGATGCCAACGATTATCTGGGCAAGGGCCTTTCCGGCGGTCGCATCGTGGTTGCGCCTCCGCAGGGTTCGGCCTTTAAGACCAGCGAGAACATCATCATTGGCAACACGGTGCTTTACGGCGCGACTTCGGGGGAGCTCTATGTTGCAGGCGTCGCAGGCGAACGTTTCGGCGTCAGGAATTCCGGCGCATTGGCGGTGGTGGAAGGCACGGGCGATCATGCCGCCGAATACATGACGGGTGGACGCCTTGTTGTGCTGGGCGCAGTTGGCCGCAACTTCGCTGCAGGCATGTCCGGCGGTATAGCCTATGTGCTCAATCTGAACGGCAACTTCGAATTCTTCCTCAATAAGGGCATGGTTGAACTTTCCGGCCTGGACAATGAAGAAGACGAAGGCTTTGTCAAAGACATGGTGCGCAAGCATGTGTACTGGACCGGTTCAGCCTACGCCAAAAATATCATCGACAACTGGGCCGAATACAAACCCAAGTTTGTTAAAGTGCTGCCTGTAGAATACAAGCGGGCCTTGCAGCAGATGAAGCTGGCGGAGCTTGACAGGAAGCTCTACGAAATCCGCGAGCGTGAAGATATAGAAGTCAAGGCATAAGGAAGAATCATGGGTGATCCAAAAGGTTTTTTGACGATAAAAAGAAAGGTCTCGGGCTACAGGCCGGTTGAAGAGCGTGTCAACGATTACAGCGAAGTTGAAGTCCAGCTTCCCGATGAGGAGAGGCGGCTTCAGGCTGCGCGCTGCATGGATTGCGGGGTGCCTTTCTGCCACTGGTCTTGCCCTGTCAGCAATGTCATGCCCGAATGGCAGGATAAGGTGTACCGCAGCGACTGGGTAGGCGCTTGGGCTATATTGCAGGATACCAACCCCTTCCCCGAATTCACCGGCCGGGTCTGTCCTGCGCTGTGCGAAGCTTCCTGCGTGTTGGGGGCCAACGACGAGCCTGTGACCATCAGGCAGAATGAACTTGCGGTTATCGAAAAGGCTTTTTCATTGGGCCTCGTTGTTCCCCGGCCTCCAAAAGCGAGGAACAACAAAAAGGTCGCCATTGTTGGCGCAGGGCCGTCTGGGCTTTCGGCGGCTTATTTTTTGAACCGCTTTGGTTTTTCCGTAACCGTCTACGAAGGAGATCGTAAAGTTGGCGGGTATCTCCGCTACGGCATTCCCGATTTTAAACTTGACAAAAGCTTTATCGACCGCCGCGTCAGGCTCATGGAGCAGGAAGGGGTGGTGTTCAAAACCAGCACCAGGGTTGGGGACGCGGTTTACGGTTTTGGCACCGGCAGCAAAGACAGCGCAGTTATAAGTCCCAAAGAGCTTGAATCCAAATACGATCTCATACTCCTCACCATAGGCGCCCGTGATGCCCGTAACATCAAAGTTCCGGGGCGCGAAAATTCCGGCATAGTGCAGGCTTTGGATTTCCTTTCCCTTCAGAACCGGGCGGTGGGCAAGGAGCAGAATGAAGGCGCCGAACCTATTACCGCCTATGGCAAGAGGGTAGTGGTAATCGGGGGCGGCGATACCGGCTCGGATTGCGTGGGTACTGCAAACCGCCAGGGTGCAATGAGTGTTACCCAGATAGAAGTCATGCCCAAGCCCCCTGAGCACCGGCCCGATTCGGCGCCCTGGCCCCTTTGGCCCACTGTGCTCAAGACCTCAAGCTCCCACCAGGAAGGAGGGGAACGCCTCTGGGCAGTCAACACTAAAGCGTTTAAAGGCAAAGACGGCAAGGTCAGCTCCCTGCAGCTGTGCAAGGTTGAATGGGCCATGAAGGACGGCCGTTTCGGAATGAGCGATATCCCCAACACGGAATTTGAAATCAACGCGGATCTTGTGCTTCTTGCAATGGGCTTTACCCATGTAGTGCAGGCAGGGGTCGTGGCCGATTTCGGCCTTGAACTGGATCAGAGGGGCAATATACGCACCGCAGGAAGCTTCCACACAAGCAACCCAAAGGTGTGGGCCGCCGGGGACGCCAAAAACGGCGCAAGCCTCGTGGTGCGGGCCATTGCCGAGGGCAGGGCAGCCGCCGAAGCCATTGTGAAGCACTTGGCCTAGCTTTTAAGCAATGCCTCAAAAGCCGCGATAATTTTCGGATTGTCCCAGTTAAGGCTTCCTGCAACGCGTATGATTATTTTCCCGTCCCGGTCGATAATGCAGGTAGTGGGAATTGCCCGCACTCCGTATCTGGAACTTACGCTTCCCGAGGTGTCCAGGGTCGCAGGAAAAGTAAATTTATTGCTCTTCATAAATGACAGTACTTCTGCGTTTTTTTCCTGGCAGTTTACGGCGAGAATCTCAAGGCCCTGATTTTTAAAACGCTGATAAAGATTCTCCATGGAAGGCATTTCCACTCTGCAGGGCCCGCACCATGTGGCCCAGAAATTGAGAAATACTACTTTCCCCTTTAAGGCAGAAAGTTTCTGCTCCTTCCCGTCCAGGAGGGGCAGGGAGAATTCTATGGGGTTTATCCTGTCTTTTAGAACCGGCAAGCCTGCATCGGCAAAGGCTTTTGCTATATCGCCAGGTACCGGATCTGCGAACGCAGCAATAGGCGACAGTAAAAGTACTAATACCACCAACCGGAATTCAGCTTTTTTCATATTTCTGCCTCTTTCAAATCTGTTACCGTCATGATATAAGTATAGCATCATTCTTTTTAAAGGCCAAGGAGCATGGCAATGGATTATTTATGCGTATTTATAGGAGGAGGCGCCGGTTCTTTGCTGCGCTTTATCTCAATTCAGTTTGTCAATCAATTTTTTGATAGTAAATATTCAACCGGGACGTTGTTTGTAAATTGTTTTGGCGCTTTTGTTGTCGGCTTTTTGGTAAACAAGCTGGTTCCCTTTGATGTTAAATGGAGATTGTTTTTTATTACCGGTTTTTTGGGAGGGTATACAACCTTCTCCACATATGCGCTCGAGACAGTGCGCTATTTTACTGACGGAAATTTAAAACAGGGGATTATTAATATTTTGCTGAACAATGTGTTGAGCCTGCTTTTTGTTTTGCTGGGAATGGGCTTGAGTTCGGATTTCATAAAATCCCCCCGCTAGGAATAAGCCTGTTCAATATTGTAAATTTTCCGCTCAGTATCAGTATTCCGATAAGAATAAGCATAACGCCGCTTATCTTCCTGATCAAGGGAAGGCGGGATGTGAGCCATGCCTTGCGGGCCAAAAAACGGTCAAAGAAAATCGCAACTCCCAAAAAAGGCAGCCCAAGGCCCGCAGAATACACAACCAGGTAGAGGACCGCAACACCGGCTTTTCCCTGCTGGCCCGCCAAAAGAAGTATGCTGGCAAGTATGGGGCCTATGCAGGGAGTCCATCCTGCGCCGAAGGCAAGGCCGGCAAGAAACGTGCCGATAATTCCCCTCGGGCGTTTTTCTGAATGATAGCGTTTTTCATAATTAAGAAAGGAAAGAAAATCGAAGATGACATTCAGCCCCAGAACAATGACAATGATCCCCGCCACGATATTTATGTATTGCGATATTCCTCCAATAAAGAAAAAGAAGAGGGACGAAAGTATGCTGAGCAGCACAAAAACTGCGCTGAAACCCAAAATGAAGCTCACTGTCCCGACTATGAGGTGAGGCCCCCTTGAATCCCCGGCACTCATGCCCCCAAGTATGCTTAGGTACGAAGGGATGAGAGGCAGCACGCAGGGGGAGAGGAATGAGAGCAGCCCTGCGGCAAATGCCAAAAATATTGAAAGCGTATCTGACATATCTTTTATTTTAGTATATACTGGGGATATGTCAACTTCATTGGATACTTCAAAAATAAAAGCCCTGGCCCTGGATTTGGATGGTACCCTTCTTGCGCCCGGCGCTGTCTTGAGCGAAAGAACTGCCCGGGTCATAAACGCCTGCCGGGAAAAAGGCCTGCAAATCATTTTTGCCACAGGCCGGGCCAGGGAGGCTGCGGAGAAATTCAGGATACCTCTGGGCGCCGAAGGACCCATGGTCTACTTTAACGGTGCCATTGTGGCTGATATGCCGTCGGGGAAGACGCTGCATACCTGCCTTATGGACAAGGAATCCGTGGAGTTTTGCATAGATCTTTCAAGGCAACTGGATATCTATTATCAGGTTTATTTCCCTGGAACCGCTGCCCGGCCCGAATCTTTTCTCATGGCCGAGAAGGCCGGAGCCCAAAGGGATATGTATCACAACCATACCGGTATTCTTGCCGAGCTGGGAGATCTCAAAGAAGCCCTCGGCAAGCCCGGAATTACGGGAGTTGTTAAAACCATGTATCTGGCTGAACCCGAGGTTCTGGACAGTGTCTTAAGGCCCAAGCTTGAAGATCATTTTGGCAAAGGCCCTGGTTCCGCTGTTTATATGGCCCGCACCTTAAAAACTTTTCTTGAGGTTATGAATATCACCGTTTCAAAAGGTTCCGGCCTCAGCATAGCCCTGAACAGGCTGGGCATAAAAAGCGAAGAAGTAATCGCCTTCGGAGATGAAGAAAACGATCTCCCCATGTTCAAGATCGCAGGCTATTCCGTTGCCCCCGCCAATGCCAAGGATGCAGTGAAAGCCGCTGCTGATCTTGTAATTGGTACAAATGCTGAAGACGGGGTGGCTGTATTTTTGGAAGAAGCATTTTTGCGTTAAAAGACTTCGCTTGCAAAAGGAACTGCTTCCATGGCCCCGGGCCTGGATACCGCAATGGACGAAGCCTTGCACGCGAGGCGCAGAGCTTCGTTGACATCGATGCCTCTTGCCCTGGCCGCGATAAAATAACCTGAAAACGTATCTCCTGCGCCGGTGGTGTCCACTACCGGAATATCCACTATATCGCCCTTGGCTCTTTCGTTTTTGAATCCGTAGAAGGCTCCTTCTTTTCCCGCAGTGAGGATGATCTCCGCATGTGGAAATTTCGTTACCAGTTTTTCGAGGATAACCGGGAAAGGCGCATTCTTGTCGGCACCGCCGGTTCCGCCCTCGGCAGCGAGAGCTGCGCCCTCGAGTTCATTTACGAAGAAGGTGTCCACGAGATCCAGGGGCACGGAAGAAATTTTTTCATCGTACGGTGAAGGGTTAAAGCAAACCTTGAGGCCCCGCTTCTTGGCCTCGGCGATGATTTCCGCTGCATGTACAATTTCATTTTGCAAAATGACGATATCGTCCTTGCCAAAGTTGCCGAGCACTTTATTGACTTCTTCCACAGTAATTGCACCATTGCCCCCCGCATAAGGGACTATGGCGTTCTGTCCGTTTTTATCAACCTGAATGAGCGCGTTGCCTGTAGCCCCCTCATAAATGGTGACAAGGCTCGTATCAACTTTATAACTGCGCAGCAGTTCCAAAAGGAACTCGCCATCATGGCCAATTTTCCCGGCCAGGTATACCGGCACCCCTGCCTTTGCCAGTGCCGCCGCCTGGTTTGATCCCTTGCCCCCGGGTCCGCGTTTAAAATCGCCTGCGCTCACCGTCTCGCCGGGCATGGCAATATGATCCACAGAAAAAATAAGATCGATATTGATGGCCCCGTATACAAGTATTTTCATATATTCCTCACGCTGCCCCGGATAACCAATTTTCCTGAAACCAGGATCTTTTCCGGGCTTGAATGGGTCAGCCCATTGATTTTATCCGACAACCGTTCCAAAGCCCGTTCCCCAATCTGATGGGTAGAAACTTTCACGGTGGTAAGGGGAGGCTCGGTAATGCTGCTTGAAGGGAGATCGTCAAAGCCTATGACGCTGACATCTTCCGGCACCCGCAAGCCCCTGTCCTTCAAAGCCCTTATGCAGCCGAATGCCATAATATCGTTCATGCAGAAAAAAGCAGTTGGGATGTTCCCCGGCTTGCCGAGGAAACGGCTCATATCGCTTGCAGCCTGATCCACCGTGGGATCGACGCTGACCAGGTATTTTTCCTGCACCGGCATGGAGAAGTACTCCATTGCCTCCCGGAAGCCTTCTTCCCTCATCCTGAAATTCCTGGTTTCAAAACGACTCTTCACAAGCCCTATGCTCCGGTGGCCGCTTTTGTAGAGATATTGGACAGACTGGAACACGCCGTCGTCATTGTCAATGTCGATACAGTCAAAAGCCGCCAAAGGAAAACAGGTATCAATAAAAACCATGGGGATGGAAAGGCCGGTGAAAAAATCCAACTCATGGGCGTTAAGCTCGGTCCCCAATACGATAAGCCCGTCCGCCGCAGTTTCCCGCTGGGCCTCCACAATGTCTTCCACAGGCACTTTATTATAGAACGAAACTTCAAGCTTGTACTTCCGCTTTTTTGCCCCTGCTTCTATCCCTTCAAGGTATTCGGTGATAAAGGCGTTGTGCCGCTCGTTGACGATATGCCCGTGCTTGGCGATTTTCAGCATCTTGATAGTGATATTTTCGTTGGTTTGATAAGGATTACCTAGTATAGACTTATACCCCATCTGGGTGGCGATATTGAGGATGTTCTGCCTAACTTTATCGCTGACCCCGGTTTTGTTATTCAAAGCCAAGGAAACGGCAGCAGGGGAGACTTTTGCGATCTTTGCTATGTCTATAACTCGAGGAGACATATACTCACTTTGTAGTACTTTTCTGAAGTTTTGTCAATTGGGAATAAAATATTTTACTATAAATATAAAATTTTTTAGTACAAGGTCTTGGTTATCTCTATAATTCGTTATATTATATATAATTAACAGATATAATAAAAAAAGATAGAAAATTTTGATAAAACGCTTGACATTTTTAACCTTGATCTTGTATAAATAAAAATTAAGATATTACTAAATAATTTTAGTAATATGAAAAAATTTATATGGAAGGGGCTAAACTTGATTAGGGAAAGGGATCGGTCATTTTCTCAAATATCTCCAAATAGCCATTTATGGAGGCAGCGGATATTGGATGAGATTAAATCAAATTGGATCCTTTACTTATTTGTTTTTCCGGCGTTTCTTACAGTTTTATTTTTTAGTTATGGACCGATGGTGTTTTTAATAACTTCATTTTTTGATTACAACCCCATACGAGGTCTTATGGGAAGTCGTTTCATAGGATTTGCAAATTTTGCAAGGGCGATTAATGATAAATATTTTTGGCAAGCCTTTGGAAATACTGTATTTATTAAGACCAGCGAGACTTTAATAACATTCCCCCTTTCAATAATACTATCGCTTTTTCTCTTTGAGGCTAGTCGGGGTTATAAAAAAATAGTGCAAACCGCAACAATATTGCCCTATTTCATTTCATGGATTGTTGTTAGTGCTATGTTTAAAAACCTTCTTGCTCCCAGTGGAGGTCTTGTTAATGAAATTTTGGTATCGGTATTCAAAATTAAGCCTATTGCATTTCTTACAACGAGTTCAACCTTTCGGTGGGTAATAATTTTACAGGATGCCTGGAAGTATGGCGGATATTTTGCAGTAATCTACCATTCTGCAATGATAGCCATTGATACCACGTTGTTTGAAGTTGCAACTTTGGATGGTGCCGGTAGGTGGCGCCAAATGGTTTCAGTTACTTTGCCTAGTATTAAGCCAACGCTGGTTACCATGTTTGTCTTGTTAACCGGTTATATAGTAATTGGACCTTTTGAACAGGTTTTTGCTCAATACCATCCGATTGTATATGATACAGGTGATATTGTTGAGACTTATTCCTATAGATTGGGATTATCGCAATATAAATATGGCTTTGCTGTCGCCATCGGTTTTATCCAGTCAATCATTGCTACAACAGTAGTTTTGATAGCCAATTTTGTTTTATTGAAGAAAACAAACGAAAGGGTATTTTGATGAATAAAGATGTCCAGGAAAGATTGCGCATCGGGATCAAGAGTGATCCTATCGGTTTTTTATTCATCCATGGTACTCTTCTAATAGCGATAATTTTAACCGCATATCCTTTGTTTTATGTATTGTTATTGGCTGTTATGCCTTATAAAAACTTTGTTCAAACCACTATTCATTTTCTTCCCAATGGATTTACTACAATATATTTCAAGCAAATATTTTCAGATGCAAATCTTCCTTCAGGATTTATTGTATCAATATTCCGAACAGCTGTCGGGACAATATTGAGTGTTGTATTTACAATGATGGCTGCATATGCACTCTCAAGCAAACGACTTAGGTTAAGTAGAGCCTTGTCTATATTCTTTTTGATCCCGATGTTTTTCTCTGCTGGCATTATTCCATTTTATTTAACAGTTAATGCCTTTAAACTAACTAATACATTTTGGTCCATGATTTTTCCGAATATTTGTATGCCTATGTGGTTTTTTGTTGCGAGGGCTAATTTGTCAAGTTATCCACAGGAAATTTTGGAAGCAGCACATATTGATGGTGCTGGACAGTTACGTATTTTTTGGAGAATAGTATGGCCCACCAATACGCCGATCATTGCTACTATTGCGATGATGTATGGTGTGTTCCATTGGAATGAATATTTTTATACGCGAATCTTGGTACATAAAAACCTGTGGACGGCTCCAGTGCATTTATATAACCTTATTCAACAGCAGAGACTTTTATCTAGTCTTGGAATTGGTGCGGTTATGACAGAACCGCTTTGTTATCAGGCCGCAGTGTCTGCATGTTTGATTTTGCCTATTTTAATTGTATATCCCTTTTTACAGCGATTTATCGTTTCTGGATTAACGGCAGGTTCTGTAAAAGGATAAATATTATTTCAGGAGGAGCAGAGATGAAGAAATTTTTATTGTTGTTGGTAAGTATGGCTTTAATAATGGCCATACTTGGGTGCTCGGGTAAAAAAAATAATGCCAGTGGTTCTGGTGGTCCTGATTCTATCCGAATGATGATAACACAGAGTGGAGGAGGTATTTCAGATTGGGCAAACAATTCTATTTTTCAGGCAATTGAAAAAGCAACGAACACAAAAATAGAAATGGAATTTGTAGAATATGAAGGATTTCCAGAGCTTTTAACCACCGCTGCGGCTTCAGGCACTTTCCCTGATATGGCTTCGTTCATTTTCCATGGGTCAAAGACATTCCTTCAGACATTGGTTGAAAATGATATTATAGCGGCATATGAAGGAGATGTAGCAGCAGCATGTCCAGAAATAATAAAAAGATATGCTGAAAACCCAAGTCTGACTGAACTGAAAATAAATGGGAAAATATATTTTCAGCCGCTGTATTGGGGAAATAAAAATGATCCAAATATTGGACTTATTCACATACGTAAAGATATAATTGATAAATATGGCTTAAAAATACCGGATACGTGGGATGAGTATCTTGAGTATTTAAGAACTTGCGTAAAAAAGGAAGGGATTTATGGAGTTACTTTTAACGGACAGGCTGCCGGTGATGGCCTTCAGCAGGCGTTAAATGTTTATTTAGGTTCTTATAGTATACCTTATGTTGGATGGTATAAAGATGATAAAGGGAACTACCAGTATTGGTTAACTGCAGAACATTCATCTGATGCTATCGTCGCTTTCCGGCGTTTATTTGCCGAAGGGCTTGTTGATCCAAATGTAATGACATATAACGAGGAAATGCTGAAGAATTCATATATTTCAGGACGTAATGGGTCAATGATTTATAATGGTGGAGGACATATTGGTCGTACTCAAAATGATTTTGCTTTAGTAAACCCTGGTTATAAAGAATATGTAACTCAAGCCTTGGATTGCGGTGGTGGTTCTCGTGGTTATACCCAGGAGCCAATGTTCGGACAGTTAAATGCCATTGGAGGAACCCCTTATAATAATCCGGTTGCAGCAGCAAGGATTGTGAATTTTCTACAAAGTGCAGAAGGTGAACAGCTTACAGCTATAGGAATTGAAGGGGAAGATTGGAGACGTGAGAATGGAAATATTGTCTGTCTTGAAGCTAAATACCAACACGGCTTTCCTAGAGAAGCTGGTGTGAATGGTGCGCATCCTCTTTCAGCAGGTATTGTTAGTTGGCAGTCTCAGGCGTGGCAAGATTTTAATCTTCTTTATGGTAAGGACGAGGCTTATAATAATTGGTATAAGGAAATGAGAGATAATCAATGTCGTTATCAGGTACCAGCTTATGGAATTATGCTAACTACACCTGAATGGTCAGATTTTCAGGCGGTAGGCAATGATCTACTTCAAAGGGCCATAGCAACTGCTTGGCATGCCAATTCTGATGATGAAGCACGTAGAATTTGGACTAATTTTGTAAAAGAATGGGTAAATGCTGGAGGTCTTAAAGCTTCTGCAACAGTTGAAAAGATACTTAAACAAATGTATGGTTAATTACTGATTTGTAATTTATATTACGCGAAAGGATAAAGCACAAGGCTTTGAGTTAATAATTTTCTTAAAGCTTTGTGTCTTTCATTTAGAAATATTTTATTATTTATTAAGGAGATACTATGAGTTTTTATACTGAAAAGATGGAACAGCTGAAAATGGTTCCTATGAAATCAAATCATCCTAATTGGATATGGAATCGAAGTGATACCCATATTTTTTTAAAAGTGCCAGAAGCACATGATGCATTTGCTACAGTAGTTGAGCCTGGTAATTCTTTTTCTCCGGGACCAGGATCCTATGGTGTTTCTACATGGGTTACTGTGGATAATAAGCTTTATGCTCCTGAGAAAATAGATTTAAAGGAAATTCTCTGGGAATTTGAAGATAAAAAGTATCCTATTAGTCATGCTTTGTGGGATACTGGAGATATAAAAATAGATAGTTCATTATTCACTTGGCAGAATGGAGATATAATTGATTATAGAGATTATTTTAGAGTAAAATTATCGAATAATGGTAAAGTATCAAAAAGAATAAAATTTGATTTAGTTATTAGGTCATTTGGGGCAGCCGGTGGTCCAATTGGAAAATTAAGTGAAAAAGATGGTATTATTTATATAAATGGAGCAGCACTGGTTTATGCTGAGACAAAAGGAAAATTTGGTGCTGTAAGTTATGCTGAAAATAAAAAAGATATATCGGAATATTTGCAAAACAATCAATTCCCAGAAACCAAAGAAGTTGAAGATTCTGAAAAATGGGCCAGTGGGAGTCTAAGATATGAATTCGATTTAGATGTAGGTGTTGAAAAAATATTTGATTTTGCTTTTCATCTTCATGCCGAATGTGATTTATATAGTTGGCTTAAACAATTGACTTTCCCGATTGAGTTTGATATGAAAAAACAAGACTTAATAAGGAAATGGAATGGATTAACAAAATCAGAATTACATGTACCTGATGAAAGAGTATATGAAACATTCCATGCCCAAATTAATCATTTGTATATGGCTTCTGGACTTAATGCACCGCATATATCTCCCATAACGTATCCTACTTGGTGGATGCGTGATTCTGCTTATATATGTACAACGCTAGATCAATGTGGGCTTCATGACTTTGCAGGAAGATCTGCTCATACAGCTGGACGGTATAATGTTTCTGCCCCTTTTGGTCCGGAGGCAGATCTTCAAGGTTGTAGAATTTGGGTTATAAGTGAACATTGGTTATTAACTCGGAATAAGAAATTTTTAGATGATAACTATTCTTATATTACAGAAAACGCTGAAGAAATATTATTAATGATTAATGCTGATAAACCTCTTCGTTTTTATTGTGAATCGTTTAATCATCAAACCATAAATTGGCCAGAGGTGGTTTATTCTTGTGCTCCTGCAGAAAATGGTATGGCTAAAGGTCGCATGGATTTTGTTAATCGAGATTTTTATTGCAATAGCTTTTGCTATTTAGGGTTGCGAAGGGCCGAAATGTGTGCAAAGGAATTGGACAAGACTGATGATGAAAAACGTTATGGTGAATCTGCCGCCAAATTACGGAAGGCAATGCTTGATTACGTTCCTGGTCATTTTACTAGAATGGCAGGTTTTAGTAAAGCTATTGGATCATTTGTTGGTGAAGAGTTAATTTATACTCATCATGATTCTTGTACTACATTTTATCCTGGTACATGGGGTGATTTAAACAATAAAGAACTTCTTGATGCCTATGAAAATTATTGGAATAAATATAATTGTCCTAATGGAAAACCTTTTCACGAGGCTCTTTGGACTTATATGGAAATAGGCGATCTTCGTAATCGTCTTATACTTGGACAAAGAGAAAGAGTCTGGAGTGTTTTGGATTATTATTTTAAAATACAAAATAGTCCTGGTCTTTATACATGGCATGAAAGTAACAAAGATGAAAACAGTCTTTTCTTAGCGTGGGAAAAAGTACGTGGATGGGAAAAGGCTCCATTTGTTACACCCCATGGCTGGACCGGTTCATTAATGCTAGGGATGATGCGGGATATCATGGTACGTGAAGATGACAGAGGAAATATTTATCTTGGTAGTGGTGTGCCTAAATCTTGGATGGATAAACCCTTTTCCATTGATAATTTCCCTACATATTATGGAGTTATTTCTTATAGTTACACTCCAAAGGATAAGAAAGTTAAAGTTCATTTGAACAAAACAAGCGAGTGTAAAATCATTTCTTGTTTCCTTGGTGATGTAAATATCGAAATAGTTTCTTAAAGTTAGTAAAAAGTGGAATATAGGGGTTTAACTGGATATAGTTAAACCCCTATTAGGATATACATTGGGGGTAATATGGATACTAGGTGGATGACTCTTTCGGAGACCGTTAAAATTGAATTGTATCAAAGTATGGAAGAAGGGAGAGATGTAAAAAGCTTTGAAGAAGATGTAGAGCAAATTCTTGAAAATTTTAAAATTGGTCAATTAAGGGAGGAAGATGCGAGGATTTTAATAGATCGAATAAAAAATTCACCTATTAAGGTTGATTATTCATATTTTGAACCTGTAGCCTTACTTGAAATAAAAAAATTAAAGCCCAAAAAGGAAAAAACGACTTTAAATAAATTTGATAAAAATTCATATTATAATAAGATTTATGGTGCTTGGCTAGGGCGCTGTGCTGGTTGTTTATTAGGGCAGCCTGTTGAAGGATGGATGAGTAATAGAATTCTTGGAATGTTAAAGGAAACAGGAAATTATCCAATTCATAATTATTTATCCTCTGCAGTTGATAAAACTATTCGACAAAAATATAGTATTGTTGATGAAGGACACGTGTATGGAAGTAATTTTATTAATTGGATTAATAATGTCTCCTATATGCCGGAGGATGATGATACCAATTATACAATTTTATATTTGAAAATTTTGGAAACTTATGGTAGAGATTTTACCAGTGAAAATGTTGCACATAGCTGGTTGATGGATGTACCAATTTATCATGTTTGTACAGCAGAGCGTGTTGCTTATATGAATTTAGTTAATAGAATCCTTCCTCCTCTCTCTGGATCATATTACAATGCCTATAGGGAGTGGATAGGAGCTCAAATAAGAGCAGATTTGTTTGGCTATATTAATCCTGGAGATACTGAAATGGCAGCTGAATTTGCATGGCGTGATGCAAGAATAAGTCATGTAAAAAATGGAATTTATGGAGAGATGTTCTGTGCGGCAATGATTGCGCGTGGAGCTGTAAGTGATGACATAATTGATATTATTAAACAAGGTCTTGGCGAGATTCCTGAAAAGTCTCGATTAACAGAAGGTATTGAAAAAGTTCTTAATTGGTTTAAGCAGGGATTATCATGGGAAAAGGCACTGGAAAAAATACATTTATTATATGATGAGGGTAACAATCATCATTGGTGTCATACTATATCAAATGCAATGATTTGTACTATAGCTCTTCTTTGGGGAGAAAAAGATCTTGAAAAAACAATAGGGATAGCTGTATGTGCTGGTTTTGATACTGATTGTAATGCTGCTACCACAGGTTCAATTATTGGTATTATTAATGGAGCTTCAAATTTACCAGAGAAATGGATTGCTCCTTTAAATAATAAAGTCAAATCTGGTATAGATGGTTTTGGCCTTACAGAGATATCTGAATTGGCTGAAAGAACAATGAAAATAGTAAAATAAGAGAAGGATCTGATAGACTAAATACTGGATCAGACAGGCATTAAAAGGAGTACCAATGAAGTCTTGGGACAAGAGGGATTATTAAAGTGGCTTACAGATAAATTGAGTAAGTATCAAAAAAATATTGTGAAACTATGTTTCAATTAACCTCGGAAAGAAATTTATTAAAATTTACTATACAAGTGTTAATATATTAAGTTAAAAAGTATATGTTATATCAATGGTAAGGATAATTAATGGAACAGGACAATGCCGGGCTGCTTAAACGCCTGAGGAAACCTTCGGGTAAGGATATTGATGTGATCATTGATACCGATACCTATAATGAGATTGATGACCAGTTTGCCCTGGCATTTCTGATTAAATCTGATGAGAGGCTCCACCTTAAAGGCATTTATGCCGCCCCGTTTTATAATGCCAATTCATCAAGCCCTGCTGATGGCATGGAAAAAAGCTATGATGAAATTTTAAATATCCTTACCCTTATGAAGCGTGAAGATCTAAAGGGGATAGTTAAAAAAGGTTCCACAAAATACCTTCCTTTGGAAACCGAAGCTGTAGATTCACCTGCTGCAAAGCATCTCGCAGAAATAGCTATGTCTTACACCGAGGATAAACCTCTTTATATTGTTGCAATTGGCGCAATTACGAATATTGCTTCGGCTTTGATCCTCAGGCCGGAAATAAAAGATCGCATTGTCCTGGTTTGGCTGGGAGGCCATGCCCACCATTGGCCCGATACCAAAGAATTCAATATGTTTCAGGATGTAGCAGCTGCCCGTGTTGTTTTTGGCTGCGGCATTGCACTTGTGCAGCTCCCCTGTATGGGGGTAGTGTCTTCCTTCACTGTGAGCGGACCGGAGCTGGAATATTGGCTCCGGGGGAAAAATGAGCTTTGCGATTATTTAACCGAGTATACAACAAAATCGGCTATTAAAGACGGAGGCATGCCCAACTGGACAAGGGTTGTCTGGGATGTAACAGCTGTTGCCTGGCTATTGGATGGAGACTATATGCTGGACAGGCTTGAGCCAAGTCCCATCCCCCAATACGATCATCATTATGGTTTTGATCCAAACCGCCATTTTATCCGCTATGTGTACCATATCAACCGGGATAAGCTTTTCAAAACTCTTTTTGATACACTGGCGAAATAATTTCTCACCATGCCCTGACTTTTGCTTCCTCAGAGGCAAGGACATTGACTGTATCTCCGGATTGCTCGACCACATATAACCCTTGGTTAAGGGTGTAGTTTAGTACATTGTTGGGAATAATTGCCCCTGCGATGGCGCCGTAAAGCTTCCGTTTGTCATTGTGCAGATCTGCTCATTGGCGCAATTTTTCCATGCGTTCAATATGCTCAAGAATATCCTTATTATTGGGTTGGGATTTAATCTCCACTGCCATGGCACAGTCTCCGTTCTCAAGGAGAATATCAATTTCGGTAAAAATTTGATGAATGGTATCTTGGATAAGTATATGATCTGAAGATTTTCCAAAGGTATAGCCGAATTGATGGAATTTTTTGTGTAGGTTTGGGATGAACATATATTCAATAACACTTCCAAATTTTCGCCCCAAGTCGCTGACAATTTTTTTTGTTTCTTTAAATTTTTTGTCGGTTTCCTGGAACATAGCCCAAACCTTTTCAAAGTTAATTCTGAGTCGTGCTGTATCTGTGCTTCCGTCTCTGCTTCTCTTGAATAATAAAAATATACCATACAAGCGTTAAGATGTCAAGGATAAAAATTTGGACATACCAAAAAATTCAAACGCAATTATTGAGAAAATCTGCTCCCGGTGAGTTGCCAAAATCTTCGACCCACTTTTCTTCCTTTTAGAGCCAGGAGGACTACTAGAGGATGTCCAACCTTACAAGTCCTATTGTAGATTGACAACTTGAAATCCTCTACGGAAACCTGGATAATAATGCAAAATATATGGGGATTTAGGGTACCATGGATAAGTTGATAAAGGCCGACAAAGTATATATTGAATTTATCCGCGATATAAAGCAACGCATACAAACCGCGCAAATAAAAGCATCGGTAGCGGTAAATCATGGGTTGATAGAGCTTTATTGGGATATAGACGCAAGTATTGTCGTGAAGCAGAAACAAACTGCTTGGGGCGACGGCTTCTTGAAACAGATGAGCGTAGATTTACAACATGATTTTCTTGATATGAAAGGATTCTCCGTTACTAACCTAAAATATATGCGGCTATGGTTTTCATTCTGGTCTATAGAAACAATTGGTCAACAAGTTGTTGACCAATTAGGGCAAATCCCCTGGGGCCATAATCTGGTAATTATATCGAAAATTAAGGATCAGCAGGAAGCTCTATTTTATGTCCAGAAAACCATCGAAAACAACTGGTCCAGAGCGGTTCTGACCCATCAGATTGAGGGGAAACTATTCCAGCGTAGCGGGAAGGCAATAAACAATTTTGAAGTAATGCTTCCCAAACCGCAATCAGACCTTGCCAGAGAAACCCTTAAAGACCCCTATATGTTTGATTTCCTTATGCTCCGGGAAAAACACGGTGAGCGGGAACTTGAAAATGCCCTGGTGGATCAGGTTACCCGCTTTCTCATGGAACTGGGTGCCGGTTTTTCATTTCTGGGGCACCAGTATAAAATAACTGTTGGGGATGAAAATTTTTATCCAGATATGCTTTTTTATCACACCCGGCTTCATTGTTATGTAGTTGTGGAGTTAAAGGCGGTTAAATTTAAGCCTGAATTCGCCGGGAAGCTTAATTTTTATATCTCTGCTGTTGATGGGATATTGAGGACAGAAGGGGATAACCCGACCATCGGCATGTTGATTTGCAAGTCAAAGAACAAAACAATTGTGGAATATGCTTTAAAGAACATTAACAAACCGATTGGTGTCAGTGAATACGGGATAAGCAGGGTTTTGCCTGATGAATACAAGTCATCGCTGCCGAGTATTGAGGAGATTGAGGCGGAGTTGGAGGGGGTGGGTTAAGATGTCAAGCATAAAATTTGTAATATAGCGATTTTATCTCAATAAGAGTATACTTACCTATTCAGGAGATTCATCATGAACCATCTTTGGCTCACCCTTTCCGAAACGGTGTTGATAGAACTGGAACAAAGCGCTGACGAAGGTAGGGATGTCCGGGCTTTTGCTGATGAGGCCCATCTTATCCATGAGATGTTCGGCCAGGGAAAACTTATGGAGGACGAGGCCAGGCGTTTGCTGGATAAGATCCGCGAAGCTCCCATCGCTTCCGATTTTTCCTTTATTGAACCAAATTGCCTTGAGGGGATAAAAAAAGCCCGCCCCGGGAATCGCAAAACGGATAATTCTGGCAAACCCAGGGGCGGGGAGTTGTACGACAAGATTTATGGCGCATGGCTGGCGAGGTGCGCCGGCTGTTTGCTTGGGCAGCCTGTTGAGGGCTGGCGAAGGGGGCGCATAACCGGGCTGCTCAAAGAAACGGATAATTATCCTGTAAAGAAATATATTTCGTCAAACGTTGGCGAAGCATTGCGGGCAAAATACCGCATTGCTGACGAGGGCAATGTTTACGGCAGCAATAAAATTAACTGGATCAATAATGTTTTGCATATGCCCGAGGATGATGACACTAATTATACTATCCTCTATTTAAAGACTTTGGAAACTTATGGCCGCAATTTTACTTCTGATGATGTATCGGCAAGCTGGCTTATGAATGTGCCCCTCCTTCATGTGTGCACTGCTGAGCGGGTTGCTTATCATAATTTTACCAACCAGATAACGCCGCCCCTTTCGGGTTCCTATTATAATGCATACCGTGAATGGATAGGCGCCCAAATCCGTGCCGATTTTTTTGGCTACATTAATCCAAGCGATCCGGAAACAGCCGCAGAATATGCCTGGCGTGACGCAAGGATAAGCCATGTAAAAAATGGCATTTATGGGGAGATGTTTGTGGCCGCTATGCTTGCCCGTGCTGCAATCGACAGCGGCATAAAAGATATCATTGATGCGGGCCTTGGGGAAATTCCGGAAAAATCCCGCCTGACCGAGGGCGTCAAAAAAGTTTTGGCCTGGTATGATGAGGGCATAAATTGGGAACAAGCTGTTGAAAGAATCAACCAGCTTTGGGATGAAAGCAATGGCCATCATTGGTGCCATACAATATCGAATGCAATGATTTGCACTGCGGGCCTTCTCTGGGGGGACGGGGATCTTGAAAAAACCATAGGGATAACCATCTGCGCAGGCTTCGATACAGACTGCAATGCGGCCACAACGGGGTCTATTATTGGCATGATGAAGGGCGCAAAAGGCTTGAGCGAGCAATGGATTAAACCGTTGGGCAACAAAATTAAATCGGGCATTGATGGTTTCGGTCTGACCGAAATATCAGAGTTGGCTGAGCGGACAGTTAATCTGATCCAGTAATTAATATGAGGACTGCTATGACTGTTGAATATGAACTTGCAAGGTTAGAGGATTATGACGAAGTCATAGATCTGGGAAATTATGTATTTTCTGCTGCCCATGTTCCTCACGATTTTCCTGCAATCCTGCCCAAGCTTTATAGACGGGAAAATTTTATGGATGGGCTTCATTATATTGCAAGGGAAGACGGAAAAATAAAATCCATCATCGGGGTTTATCCCATGGAGCTTCATGTCCTCGGAGAAGTCCTCCAGGGCCGGGGCATAGGCATGGTTTCGGTGCACCCCTACAGCCGTTCCAAAGGCTATATGAAAACCTTGATGAATCTGGCCCTGGACGATATGAAGCGCGACAGGGTGGCTTTTAGCTGCCTGGGGGGCCAGAGGCAGCGTTACGAATATTTTGGCTATACCCCAGTTGGAACCAGGGTTGGCTTCTGCTGCGATAAAGCAAATGTCAACCATGTAAAAGGAAGGGATTTTGTTTCATCCCTTTCTCTTAAACCGCTTGGCCCTGAGGATGCAGCCTGCCTGGAAAACATACGGCATATGCACGAAAAAAAGCCGATGTATTTTGGACGCCCTGCCGAAAGCCGCCGTTTTTATGATGTCCTCAATTCATGGAGGGCAGGGGTCTATGCGGTGATGGAAGGCGATGAGTTTTTTGGCTATTTTATTGGCAATCAGAAAATCGGCCAAATTACAGAAATCAATTTAAAAGACAGTTTCCGTATCATCGAGGCAGTAAACCTCTTTATGAAGGATCGTAGCGATCTTACAGTAAGGGTTCAAGCCTTTGACCGGGAAAAGATGGCAGCCCTTTCTGACTTTGCAGAGGACTGCCAATTGGACACCGCATATAATTACCGTATTTTTAATTTCCCGGCAATGCTAAAAGCATTGTTAAAATTCCGCTTAAGCCTTGGCAGCGTTCCTGACGGGAAATTGAGCTTTAAGATAGGCGAACAGGAACCCCTGAATATTGCTGTTTCCCATGGAGAAGTCTCTGTGACGCCATTCCCCGGCAAGCCTGATCTTGCCTTGAGCGAGCTTGAGGCAGTGTCGTTTTTCTTTTCGCCTTTGACGCCCCTGGCTTCTTCCCTTGTAAAAGGGAACCCTTTTTTGCAGTCCCTGTTGCCCCTTCCATTGTTTATGGAACACGCCGATGAGGTGTAGCGTCAGGGTATATAATGAAACCTTGACAATTATGCCCGACAGGTTCAAAATATTATTTAAGAGGCAAAATATGAAGAAACATACGATTTTTGGCTTGGCTCTGCCGGTTTTGTTGGCAGTTCTTGCTTTAGGCGGATGCTCTACGGATGGAGATAGCAATAGCCGGGATAGCGGTATTCTGACTATCAGTAATATGCCGACTGTTACTTCGGCTTCAATCTATATTCTGGATCAGAATGTCACTCTAACAAGTGTTCCACAAACAATTTTGGGAGGCGCTGTAGCAACGGCTACAAAACCATTACCGAATAGTACTGAATCTATAACATTGACTGAAGGCCTGCTTCCGCCCCAGCGTTTTACAGCCACTGGGGATTATTCCATTTTAATTGTCACTATTAATCCAGTGTTTACTGTATATAAGAATAATGTCCATTTTGATAATGGCTGTCTTTCAATTTCCTGGAATAAGTTATTCGAGTTTGGCAAAGGCGGAACTCTTAGCGTTGCTGATGTGCCGGTAAATACTATCAGTTTATTTGCATATCTAACTGCACAGTCAATCAGTTATGAAGATAAAGATAATATATCCAATATTATTACCAATCCTGCTGCGGCTGGAACAGGAGTAATTTCTGTTGAGTCTGCAACTGTAGATTTAAAAACTCTTTCTGAAACTCTGGGATTTGATAAAACAGGTTCCTATACGGTAATACTGAGTACAGGAGGTGTTCCAAGCCTTTTCAGAAACGATGTCGAGTTTGTAGATGGCTCTGCTTCAATTTCTTGGAATGATCTATGGGATATTGGCAATTATCAATATATTGTATCCGTTAAGGATTGTGCCAATATCGAAGCCTTGACGGCTTTTTTGAAAAGTGCTCCGCCCAATACCTCAAGTACGCCGTACAAGATTAATATTTCTGCGGGATCGCTTTCTGATCTTATCAAAGATGGTGATTGGTTAGGCGGGATTCTATCTGCTCTGAATGGCCACTATATTTCTCTTGACTTGGGCGGTGTTGCAGGAACTGCGATTCCTGACAGTACTTCCCGGCCTGCAGATGACAAAATTAAAAGTATTACCTTGCCTGCCGGTATTACCTCTATCGGGGCAAATGTGCTTGTTAATTTGACAGGACTCACCGGTCTAACCGTTAACGTTGTTAACCCACCTGTTTTGGCTGGTTCACTGGGTTCTGGTTTGACCCCCAGTATCTATGTGCCTTCGGCATCTGTTGTCGCATATCAAAACGCCGAAACTTGGAAGAATTATACAATAGTGGCTATAAGTAGCATTCTTCCCTAAAAGGACGAAGGCCGAGGATATTGACAAAAAATGGGCTTCTATGCCATAGTTTGACATGGAAGCCCATAGTTCAACACGGACAATTTTTCAAAATATAAGCTCTATCGATCACCGGTACTCAATTTCTGAAGCGGCTGTTTTTGACGCCCTGGTTCCCTGGATTTCCGAGGAAGCTTCGGTAGGGGCATGCGTCAGGGCGGAAATAGCCCTGGTCGTGGCCCATCTAAAAGTCAGGGGCCAGCTTAATGATTCTCTAAGGAAGAACCTCGAACACGCTACGGAAATTATAAGCCCTGAGGAAGTGTACGCCGAGGAAGAAAAAACCCGCCACAATATACGCGCCCTGGTGAATGTTATAAAGAAGAAAGTCCCTTCCGAGGTCGCCCCCCTGGTTCATCTGGGGGCTACCAGCGTTGACATTCTGGACACAAGCCTTTCGTACCGCATGAAGGGCGTTACCCTGGCGGTGGTACTCCCGGAACTCAAGAAACTCGAGGTCCTGCTCTGCAATTTTGCCGAGAAGGAAGCGGAGACCCCCCAGGTTGGCCGCACCCATGGCCAGCACGCGGTGCCCATCACTGTGGGTTTTGCCGTGGCGGAATATATTTCCCGCCTGGGCAAGTCCATACTCGAAATTGAGCGCCTTGCGGGGAACCTCAAAGGCAAGCTTGCCGGCGCTGTGGGGGCTTACAATGCCACCAGCATGATAGTCAAAGACCCCGAAGAGCTTGAACGTATCTACCTCGCTGAACTCGGCCTTGAACCATCCGAACATTCGACCCAGCTTGTAGAGCCGGAATACCTTCTCCGGCTGCTTCTGGAATTCAACACCGCCTTCGGTGTCATTGCCAATCTGGCGGACGATCTCCGCAACCTCCAGCGCAGCGAAATCGGCGAACTCCGTGAAGGCTTTGGGGCTGACCAGGTGGGATCTTCCACCATGCCCCAAAAGCGCAACCCATGGAATTCCGAGCATGTCAAAAGCCTCTGGAAGGCTTTCATGCCCAGGGTGATGACCTTTTTCATGGATCAAATCAGCGAGCACCAGCGGGATCTTTCCAATTCCGCAAGCCAGCGTTTTATTGCCGACTATGTTGCGGGCTTCAGCCTCGCAGTGTCCCGCATGTCCGGCGTAATCGAAGGCCTCGGCGCCGACCATGAGCGGCTTTTAGCCAACCTCAGGGGCAACACCGGCATCCCAGGCGGTGTCCTTGCCGAACCCGCATACATACTGTTGGCCGAAAGCGGCGTCTCGGACGCCCACGAAGTGATACGCAAGATCACCCTTGCTGCAGAAAAAGAAAAACTCTCCTTTGCCCAGGCCCTATCAAGGGAAAGCGATGTGCTTGCCCGTATTGGCAATAAAATGCTGGAACTTGGGTTGATATCAGCATCAGGCGAAGTCTCAAAAGCCGCCTTGGCATGGTTTGAGAAACCTGAACAATATTGCGGTTTGGCAGTAAAGAAAGCTAAAACTCTTTCTGCTAAATATAGAGAATTAATGGAGACAAAAAATGTTTGACGAAGCCTATTCCTACGATGACGTGCTCCTCCTTCCGGGGTATTCGGAAATACTTCCCAAGGAATGCGACATCGCAACTACCCTTTGTGCCGATATACGGCTCAACGTGCCTATCATTTCCGCGGCTATGGATACGGTAACTGAAGAGAAACTCGCCATCGCAATAGCCCTTGAAGGCGGCGCAGGCGTGATACACCGGAACCTCAGCCCCGAGGAGCAAGCCCGGCAGGCTGCTTCGGTGAAGCGTTTCCTTAACTGGGTTATTGAGACCCCGGTGACCGTGGGTGAGGATGCGAAAGTAAAAGACGTTAAAGCAGTGATGAACCGCTTCAACGTTTCGGGCCTTCCGGTGCTGGATACCAATAACCGGCTTGTAGGGATTATCACCGGGCGGGACCTGCGTTTCTGCAATGACGATACCCTCAATGTAGTTGATGTGATGACCAGAAATCCCGTGGTGGAGCAGGGGGAGCCTTCGGTCTCCAGCGCCAGGGAAAAATTCGACAAGCACCGCATCGAGAAACTTCCCGTGGTGGATGCCGAAGGGAGGCTCACCGGACTTATCACTGTCAAGGATATGGAGAAACATGCCTTCTACCCCAAGGCAGCCACCGACAAGGGCGGGAGGCTTATCGTAGGGGCGGCAGTTTCGCCCCAGGATTACAATGTGCGCATGCCCCTCCTAAAAGATGCCAAGATTGATTTTGTCGTTCTTGATACTGCCCATGGGGATTCAAAGAATGTAATGGCGGCGATACAGGGCATAAAAGAAAAATACGGCGTTCCGGTGATAGGCGGAAACGTGGCGACCAAAGAAGGGACCCGCAGGCTCATCGAAGCGGGGGCGGACGCAGTAAAAGTGGGCATAGGCCCAGGCTCCATCTGCACCACCCGGGTTGTATCGGGCATAGGGGTTCCTCAGTTTACCGCTGTATGGGACTGCGCCGAGGAAGCCGCCAAATCGGGCATTCCCGTCATTGCTGACGGCGGCATTAAATTCTCCGGTGACATCACCAAAGCCATAGGCGCTGGTGCAAATGTGGTAATGATAGGAAATCTCTTTGCGGGCCTTAAAGAAGCGCCGGGCAGCGAGGTTATTTTTGACGGCAGGATTTACAAGGAATACCGGGGCATGGGCAGCATGGGCGCCATTGCGGACGGTTCAGGCGATCGCTACCAGATGGGCAAGGACGAAACTCCCGTACCCGAGGGCATTGAGGGCCGGGTGCCTTATCGGGGCGAACTCCGGGAATACCTTAACCAGCTTAGCTCGGGGCTGCGCAAAGGCATGGGGTATTGCGGGTGTAAGGATATCGATGATCTCAAGAAGTACCGGAAATTTGTGAAGATAACCGCAGCAGGCCTCCGGGAAAGCCATGCCCACGATATTACCATTACCCAGGAAGCGCCTAACTATTCGAGGAGCTAGCCGCTGCAGACTGACATAAAATCAAGGCTCGATCTTTGGTACAAAAAGATCAATCGTCCTGAATTTATCCCTTTGGATCCGGTGCAGTTTCCCCATCGGTTTTCCAAAAGGGAAGATATCGAAATTGCCGCCTTTCTTGCCAGCGCCATTGCCTGGGGCCGCCGCGATCTCATCATCAAGTCCGCAGAGCGCATGTTCTCCCTTCTGGGCCTGAGCCCTCATGCTTTTATAATGGATGGCGATTATAAAAAACTGAAAGAAAATTGCGTTCACCGGACTTTTTTTGAAAAAGATCTGAAATATTTCTGCAAGGGATTTAAAGCCTGTTACAAAAAATACGGAAACCTGGAAAATCTTTTTGCGTCAGCGTTAAATGCACCGGGCGGTTCCGGCGATATATGGGAAGGCATCGTTTTGTTCCGCGAAGAGATGGCCAAAGGGAATGGCGGCGTCTATACCAAGCACATCGCCAACTCCGAAGCCAACTCAGCCTGTAAACGCATCAACCTGAGCCTGCGCTGGCTCGTCCGCCGTGAGGGACCAATCGACCTTGGTATCTGGAAAGGTATTTCTCCTTCTTTGTTAATTATTCCCCTGGATGTCCATGTGGGGCGGGTTTCACGTTCGTTGGGGCTTCTGGCTTCGGGCCGCCAGGCAAATGACAAAAAGACGGCTATTGCGCTGACAGAGAAACTGCGAGGCTTTTGCCTGGAAGATCCTATAAAATACGATTTGGCGCTTTTTGGGATGGGGGCAGCATTATAGGCCATCCATTGAAAAGAAAGCGGCCTTGGTGTATCCTGAAAAGGGTACAGCCCCAAAACGATTTTTTTCTCTAAGGAAGAAACATGAAAGTAGTGGTGATAGGCGCCCAGTGGGGCGATGAAGGGAAGGGCAAGATCGTGGATTATCTGGCGAATGAAGCCCAGATAATCGTCCGTTTTTCAGGCGGCGCCAATGCGGGGCATACCATCGTTATTGGCGACCAGCAGTACGCCCTGCACCTGATCCCTTCGGGGATACTGTACCCTGACAAGATGGTCATTCTGGGGGCGGGCATGGTCATTGACCCTGTGGCGCTCTTTACCGAAATCAAGATGCTCCAGGACAGGGGCATTGATACTTCGGGGCGGATTCTGATTTCCGACCGTGCTCACATTGTGCTTCCCCGTTATATCCAGATTGACAAGGAGCGGGACGAGGCGCGGAAAAAGCCCATCGGCACTACGGGGCGGGGCATAGGCATCACCTATTCCATGAAGAGCGATCGCGACGGCATACGCCTGGCGGATCTTTCGTGGAAAGAAAAGATGGACGAGCTTGACAAAGCCGACCTGGACTTTTTGGCGCCCTACCTCGACAGGCTTGAAGCCATGAGCATAGACCTTTCGGCTTTCCTTGTGCATCACAAAAATTCCCAGATACTTTTTGAAGGCGCCCAGGGAACACTCCTCGACCTTGACCTTGGAACTTACCCCTATGTTTCGAGCGGCATGTCATGCGCTGCTGGCGCTGCCATAGGGGGCTGTGTTGGCCCCCGCGCTTTGGACAAGGTGCTGGGTGTTTTTAAGGCTTACAGCACCCGGGTTGGGAACGGGCCTTTCCCCAGCGAGTTTGATCCCAGCGGCGAGGATGAGCTTTGCAAATTTGTCCGGGAGACCGGGCGTGAATACGGCGTTACTACCGGGAGGCCCCGGCGCTGCGGTTATCTTGACCTTGTGGCCCTTCGTTACGCCTGCCTTACCAATTCCATCGACAGTCTCGTGATGACCCACCTGGACGTGTACGACACCCTCGATGAGATCAAGGCCTGCGTGGCGTACAGGCTTGGCGACAAGATGATCGAAAATTTCCCCGCATCCATTGCGGCTTTGAACAGCGCAACCCCGGTGCTTCGTACTTTTCCGGGGTGGAAAAAGACGCTCTCCAATGCCCTGACCTATGAGGAATTCCCCATAGCGGCCATGGAGTACATTGAGTTCATTGAGCGTTTCTGCGAGACTCCTATTCACATTGTTTCTGTGGGCTATGACAGGAAGGAAACGATTATTCGAAAGTCGCCCTGGACTATATAAAAGCAGTAACGGGAGGGTTATATGGATAAAATTCTGGTTTTGGACTTCGGCAGCCAGACCACGGCCCTCATCGGGCGGCGCATCAGGGAACTTGGGGTCTATTCTGAAGTTATCCCCGGCGATACTCCTCTTACTGATGAGTTTCTTGCAAGCGATACATGCAAAGGTGTTAAGGGGCTTATTCTCTCGGGATCTCCTGAGTCGGTGTATACCAAAGAGGGCAGCGTGCCCGACCCTAAAGTGTATTCCTGCGGCCTTCCGCTTTTGGGGATCTGTTACGGCCTCCAGCGCATGACATACGACAACGGCGGCAAAGTCGAAGCTCTCCCCAAGCGTGAATACGGCGGGGTAGGTGTTACACTTGATGATGCAGATCCGCCCCCCCATGCACTTTCTTTTATCAATGGTTTTAAGAAAAAAAGTTTTACTGCCTGGATGAGCCATGGCGATACGCTGACAAGACTTGCCCCTGGTTTTCTGCAATTCGGCACGAGTGAGACTGGCTTCCCTGCGGTAGTGATCCACGAATCCAAATCCTGGTTCGGCCTACAGTTCCACCCCGAGGTTACCCACTCAGAAGGGGGCCTCGACATACTCGCTGCGTACACCTTCGGTGTGTGCCGTTGCGAAAAAAATTGGACCATGGAACATTATGTTGAAGAAGTACGCCGTAGCCTCGCAGCCAGGGTTGAAAAAAATCCGGTGCTGCTTCTCATTTCCGGCGGCGTGGATTCTACTGTCGCGGGGGCGCTGCTCCTCAAGACCCTCGACCCTGACCATGTTCACCTTATGTACATGGACACGGGCCTTATGCGCAAGGATGAAACCAAAACAGTAAAAGTGGCGCTTGAAAAACTCGGTGCCAGGCACCTTCATATTATCCACTGCGAAGATGAATTCCTCGCCAAGCTCAAAGGGCTGGAAGATCCCGAGGCTAAGCGTAAGGCTATCGGCGATCTTTTTATTACCATACAGGAGCGGGAAGTTGCCCGTCTTGGCCTTCCTGATTCCTACTTTCTTGCCCAGGGAACTCTCTACACCGATCTTATCGAAAGCGGCAAAGGTGTGGGGAAGAAAGCCCACCTCATCAAGAGCCATCACAATGTGGGGAGTCCTCTGGTAGACGCCAAACGCAAGGCGGGCCGCATCATCGAGCCTTTGGACAAACTATACAAAGACGAAGTCCGTGCCCTTGGCCGTCTTCTTGTTGTGGATGAAGAAGTTGTGCGCCGCCATCCCTTCCCCGGCCCCGGCCTTGGGGTGCGCATACTGGGTGAAGTTACTAAAGAGAAGTGCGATATACTCCGCGAGGCCGACGCCATTTTTATTTCCGAATTGAAAAAACGCAATTTGTACGATGAAATATGGCAGGCTTTTGCGGTGCTGCTCCCCATACGCTCGGTGGGCGTTGCGGGCGATGTTCGTAAGTACGGCTGGGTGCTTGCCCTGCGGGCTATTACTTCTGCTGACGGCATGACCGCCGATGTGTATCCTTTCCCCACCAAGGATCTGCTTGAGATTTCTACGCTCATTACCAATGAAGTGCAGGACATTGGACGGGTGACGTACGATATTTCATCAAAGCCGCCGGCCACCATTGAGTGGGAGTAGCTTGATGATATGTACTTACCTTATATAGGTTATGCGTGTGGATAAATCCGCTGCCGGTCTTTGACCCAAAGGGCTGCTTTAGCTCCTTTTTCCATTCAATTGCTTCTTTCCCAATAGGGACAGGATCGGGCTTGAAGAACATTTAAGCGGTGAACACTCTCTAATAGCCAAACTTCCTCAAATCTGCTATCATAACTTTGAATCGGAGAGGCTTTTGATGGACGAAATAATAGAAATCATTAATGGAACCCCAATTGACATAAAGAGGCTTCATGCTATTTTTGCGGGGATGAATCCTGTGGATATAGCCGGGTTGTTCGAAGATATGGATAAGGACAGCATTGGACAGGTGTTTCGGGTGCTGCCCAAGGCCATTGCGGCTGAGGTTTTTGCGTATATAGAGCCTGACGAGCAGCAGCTGATTGTCGAGAACCTTACGGATAAGGAAATCAGTGAAATCATCAATAAGCTGTTCATGGACGATACGGTGGACTTTATCGAGGAGATGCCTGCCAATGTGGTGAAACGGGTATTGCAGAATGTAGGGGTGGAAAAAAGGAAGCTCATCAATCAAATATTGAGGTATCCTGAGGATTCTGCCGGCAGTGTCATGACCACTGAGTACATCAACCTCGGGGAAGACATGACGGTTGCCGAGGCCTTTGATTTTATACGAAAAACTGGCGTTAACAAGGAAACCATATATACCAGCTATGTCATCACTCCGGACAGGAAGCTCATAGGCAGCCTGTCTGCCAAGACCCTCATGCTTGCGCAGCCGGGGGAAAGGGTGAGCGATATAATGGAGAAGAATGTTATTCATACCCATACTACAGACGATCAGGAAATGGTGGCTGGGCTGTTTAAAAAGTATGACCTCCTTTCCATGCCCGTTGTTGATAATGACGACAGGCTTGTGGGTATTGTTACGGTTGATGATGTGCTCGAGATCATAGAAGAGGAGAGCACCGAAGATATCGAAATAATGGGCGCCTTGCAGCCGTCTGAAGAGCCTTATATGAAAACAGGGATTATTCAGCTTGCAAAAAACCGTATGCTTTGGCTTCTGGTGCTGATGCTTTCTGCAACTGTCACCGGCGCTGTGCTGTCGGGTTTTGAAGACGCTCTTGCGGTTCTGCCTATACTGGTTATTTTTATCCCAATGCTGATGGACACGGGAGGTAACGCAGGTTCTCAAAGTTCTACACTGATTATTCGCGGTATGGCCCTTGGGGAAATCGAAAGCAAGAATCTTTTGGAAGTTTTATGGAAAGAGGTGCGTATAGGTTTTCTCTGTGGTATTGTTCTTGGATTTATCAATTTTATCCGCGTTTATTTAATGAACGGCAGGAATGCGGTTCTTGCCTTTGCTGTAACGATGAGTTTGTTTTGTACAATCATAATTGCAAAAATGGTCGGCTGTATGCTTCCCATTGTTGCCAAGAAAATAAAAGTTGATCCGGCCATAATGGCAGCGCCTCTTATAACTACTATCGTTGATGCCGCCTCGCTGCTTATTTATTTTTCCATTGCCAAATTGATTTTTAAAATATAGGGTTTTGAATTAAAACAGCCTTAGTTGTGAATCCCTTTTCAGTATTTTTTGTTCCTGTGCGAGGGGGATTATTTTTTCAAGCTCTGAAAGAAAACGGCTTGGCCCGCCGGAAAGTGTTCTGCCCTGGAAAATCCTTGATTTTGCCCAAGAAAGCCAAAGACCTTGTTTGGCCCTGGTCATGGCAACGTAGAGTATGCGGCGTTCTTCTTCAATATCTTCATCTTTGTCATAGAGGGTGAAGGGAAGTATGCCTTCCTCAAGGGATGGCAGAAACACTTGATTGAATTCCAAACCTTTGGACGCATGTATGGTCATAATCCGCACACCTTCACGCTTGACACCGGGCATGCCTTCGGCTTCTATTGATGAAAGGCTGTCAAGGAGAGAGGGAATATCGCCAAATAAATTAGCAAGTTGTATGAGTTCTTTTAAATCCGGATGATTTTTATCCGATATGGTTTTGCAGGCTTTTTCTATTTCTTCTGATGGGGCTGAATTAAGGGAAGATCTATTTTCACGAAGGATATCCAACACTGTTTTAACAGGCTCTTCTTCCCACCAAGGCGTTTCGGCCTCATAAATATAGGGAAGCCCATGATCCGCTAAAGCCTTTATGATAGGTTCTGCCAATGCAGAAGCACGGATAAGGACAGCGCAATCGCTCAGACTTATATTGAAGCCTTCGCCGTTGACCGCATTGGCATTGCCTGCTGCATTGCTATCCATGGCGAAGAAGCTTGCTCCGCCCAAAAACCCGGCAATGGTTCTGGCTATACCTTCGGCCTCGGATGCAGCGCTGGGATATTCCGCGCGGAAAAGATTCACCCCTTGGCCGTCAACAGGAACACCGCGAAGATTTGCCCCTGCAAGCCGGGAAGCAGCTTTAATAATAGGTTCAGAACATCGGAAACTGCGAATAAGACTGAAGCTGTGGGCTTTGGGATAATCATCCATAAAGCGATCGATAAAATGTTTGTCCGACCCCCTAAAGCCATAAATAGCTTGATTGGGATCGCCTATAACCCAGAGAGGAGGGGAATTTTCGTCCTCTGCGGGGGCCAGTAATTTTACGAGCATATATTGGGCAAAATTTATATCTTGGTATTCATCAACAAAAATATGCTGAAATTTTTTGCGGTAATGATTAACAATTTTTTCTTTGAGCATTAAAAGGCGGACAGTGCCGGAAACAAGATCGTCAAAATCTATTCCCTTTTTTTCTCTAAGTTTATCCCTGTAAATGCTATAGAGCCGTTCCAATTCAGAAATTGGCTCAGGATATTGGGCTTCAATGTTTTTAAATGAGGTTTCATCGGGAAGGAGGAGGTATCGTTTTCTTTCTTCGATATATGTTCCCAGGCGGCGGGGCTGTACCTTTTTTCCTATGGCAGAGCTGCATATCTCTTTGAGCAGGATACTGCGTTCATTGTCACCGAGAATCGAAAAATCTTCAGAAAGGCCTGCTGCGATGTTTTGTTCCCTTAATATGGATCTGCAGAGGGAATGGAATGTTGAGATCGTGGGAGTGGCGGTTGTGTCTGTATTATCAATTTTAATCCCCGAAAGCGAGAGCGCCCGTTCCTTAAGCTCTGCTGCTGCCTTTACCGTAAAGCTTAGTGCGAGGATAGAAGGGGGATTAATTCCATCTCGGATAAGGCGTGCTATCCGGGCTGCAAGGAGCATTGTTTTCCCTGTTCCTGGTCCTGCAATGATGACGGCATATTTGCCGGAGTATGAAATAATTTCATCCTGAACCGCATCCGGGGTAAATAACTGCTTTACTGCTGTCTTTTGTTTTGCCTTAGAAGTATCAGTATTATTTTTTTTGGGCGATTCGCGTGCCTTTGGCTTTTCTTTCATCAGGGGCATTTTTTCTGCTGGCAGCATTTCTTCAAAAAGCCCGCCCCCGCTTTCCCTTGATTTCCCTTCAAGGACCTTGATGACGCCATATTCGCCGTCATAGCCGGGGCTCATCGAAACTTTCCCTGAACGCATATGCCTTATGGCAATAGAAAGCAATTCGCCTGAAATGCCTGGGGCAGAAAGCTTTTCAATATCCTTTAAGCTCATGTCCATGAGGATGGCGAATTCATTCCCCCCATTTTGAATAAGCCTTGTATATGCGGCGTCAACTTTTTTTGAAGCCGAACCGGTTCCCAGAATTTCTGCGCATATCTCTTTTAACGGGATAAGGGAATAATAGGGCCGTTTATTGGTGCTTTCTGCATTATCGGGGCATGGCTGCTTTTCATCTACCGGCCAATCTGCAAGTTCAAGCACCCTGCCCATGACTCCTCGGGTAAGCGGTTTGCCGCATACAGGGCAGATGCCCGACGAGTTCACGGCTTCATCAGGGCTGAGGTATATATTGCATTTCCTGTGTCCATCGTAATGGTACTTGCCTTCCTGGGGGAAAAACTCGATAGTGCCACGTATGCGTTCGTTTCTGCTGCCGGGTGCGAGGGCATGGACAAATGAAGAATATGAAAGATCCATTTCCAATAAAGTAGCTTCCCTGCCAAGTTTGTCCGGGGAATGGGCATCGGAATTGGAGATGATGGAATATTTGTCCAGGCTTTTTAGCGCCCAGTTCATGGGAGGGTTGGACGAAAGGCCCGTTTCTATCGCAGGTATATGCACACTCAGCTTGCCATAACATTCTTCGATGGAATCAAAACCCGATTTTGCGCCAAGGGCCGAAAACCATGGTGTCCAGATATGGGCTGGTATAAGCAGGGAACGGCTGTCGGTTTCGACGAGCATATCGAGGAGGTCTGCAGAATCGATACCGAGAATAGGCCTGCCATCAGAATTGATGTTTCCGATCTTTTCGAGTTTCGCATTAAATGAAGCCGCAGCTTTGAAATCGGGCAATATGATAAGGTGGTGTATTTTACGGGTTCTACCATCTTTATTATAAATAGTGCTGATTTCCCCGGTAAGCACAAAGCGGGGTTCATCAAAAGTGCCAAAGGGCTGGGGCAGCCCTTCTTCGAGAGCGGGGCCTGTGTCAAAAATGGCTCTCGCTTTTTTCTTCAAACTATAGAAGCCCTCTTCTGCATCATTAAAAGATTCACGCAATTCAGCCAGCCAGCGGGGGTGGGTACAGTCGCCGGTTCCCAAAAGGTTTATCCCCTTGATCCTGGCCCAGCGTTCAAGGGAAGCCGGGGTAAGCCTCGGACTGGTTGCCCGGGAATAGCGGGAATGGATATGGAGGTCGGCTGTAATTTTCATCATTTAGAGTATAATATGAATAAAGAGGATAACCAATATATGAAAGTGCTGTCCAAAAAACCTGAGCATAAAACCCATCTCGCAGGGAACCGCCTTGTTTCCAAGAGTCATGGCCGCATTGCTTTTCGGGGCATGATCGATGTCCTCGAGGCGGAGGTCCTGGAAGCCCAGGTTTTGGCATCTGGTCTTGGCGAAGAATGGTACTGTACTTGCCTTGGCGAAGTCCTGGATTACCTCAGGGCAATCATGATCGCCGAGGTGAAGTCAGAGCCCTTCCCCAGCCTCAAGCTTTTCGGCCTTGCCCTCGACGAGATTCACCAACAAAGCCACGATGTAAAGGCCGCCTTCGGCTTGGCACGCCATCCCCTGCCGGATCAGTCCATGGGGCCCCTTGTTGCACGGATCAATTACCTTAGGGCAAGGGTGAGGGAAGGGGAGCTTTTGGCTGTCAGGATTTTTGGGAGGCTCACAGGCCGTAGGCAAGACCTTATCACTGCCATGAACCGGCTTTCGAGCGCCCTCTGGTGGCTTTGCTGCAAAAAGATCGCCGCTACCCCATGAGCCCTATGATTATCCCCGCCTGGGCAAGTGCATAGAAAACCATTATCAGAATTGCACCGTACCTTGGCAGGGTTCTGAAGGTGAAATACGCAAGTATAGCATCGGAAACCATGAAGCAGAGGCAGCCTGCAAAAATGAGAAAGCCGTACAGATCCATGCGGGACAGGAAAAGCTGAAGCCCGATTATGTTCATGGTTTCGAGAATCGCCATATACACAATTACCGGAATGATGAGTTCTTTTTCCGGATGTATTAAGCGGAATGCTGCGATGCCGTATGGAACGGCGATAATCGCAGAGATTATCAAAGCCGGGAAATGTATGCTTCCTGTAACTGTAACAAATGTAATTATGTACGCGATATGCCCCAGAAGAAAAGCCCCAAGCCCAAGTTTGAAAAAGAGCCTGTCATTAAGCTTGAGGAGCAGTATATCTCCGGTCCATCCGAGAAGCAGGGCTAGCGCCGGCAGTATGCTTATAGCATCAGTTCCAGTCAGGTAATAAGCCAGGAGGGGCGGAATGATGAATATTTTGGTGATGCGCCTTAGCTGCTCTTTCCGGAAAAAAATAGCAATGGCATGTATAAGGCTGACAAGCATAAAAAGGGCAAGGAAGATTTTGGTATAGGTCATGTTATTGAATCATACCATAAAAAACAGGGGCTGTCCGGAAAATATTCCCTGACAGCCCCAAAAGTTTTTAGCAAAAACCGTTTTTAGCTAGACGAGCCAATCTTAAAATAGGCGCGGATCTGCAGAACGATTGTGTTAGTGGCAGGGGTGTTTACCCCCCAAAGCGGAAGGGTATAACCCAGCTGGAATTGCAGAGGCAGGGGCATTTGGGTAAAGAAAACCGATACATTGGGTTTAAGGCTTAGACTTTGCATACCGCTGTCATCCCGAGTTGTTCCATTTACCTTTACATCCGGGGATGTCTTATAAGTAACCGGCAGCCCGGCATGGAAAAGAATCGCATTCCCAAACACCGTGTCAAAATGGGGCTCGAATTCAAAGGTTAAGTCATAACCGTAAGCTACATCCACACTGGAAGGAACGCCCATCGCATATTTGTTTCCCTTGGCCTTTATGGGATAGTAAAGAAATTCGTTATACAAATTCAATGAGAAATGGCTGTTAATGATATAGTCAAAGTAAGACCTTAATCCAAAACTAAATACATGCTTGTCAAGCCTGCTTACAGTGATGGTTTCGCTGGGATCGCCTCCAGTCATGACACTTCCAATATCCTTACTCAGTTTAGCATACTCATCTTCAAAATCAGGACCCGGCAGGGGAATTTTGACCCCCGGGCCAAAGGCGAGACGGAACATCTCACTTTGTACTGGCGCAGCAGGACCGATTATCTGTATTTTGGCGCCAAGGAAAATATCTCCAAAATCCTTCAGATTGGCCTCTATTTCTTTATCACTCGGTGCTACTCCCCCAGTTATTTGACGTAGGTTAAAATCCAGGTCGGACCAGACATTCCAGCCTGGCGCCCACTGTATAGCCCCGGTGATCCAGCTGATAATTCCATATTCCAGGGCAAATCCCAGGTTGAACATCTTGACGGCGCCTTTGCCATCTGTCGTGTCCTGACGTTCCCCATCCTTATCAAAGGTCTGATTTGCAAAGGAAAAACTTGGCGCAAGATAGAAGCGCCCCATCCGGGCTGGCATGGCCTTGGCATCTTCGGCGAAGATTGCCATGGTACCACAGAGGATACCAAGGACAACTAATGAAACAATTTTCTTCATAATTTCCTCCTGTTAAAAACGTAAATATAGCCTATCCGATAATTTATCAAAATTCAAGTGCCATTATCACAAAATTCGAAAGAATGTCATTCTTGGGCAGGATGTATATCCTATTTTTGCCTCAGTTTTGCTTCAATATGGTACGGGCCCATTGCTCTTCGCTGCGGCTTATCTTCCTCGCTACCTTCTCGGCATCGCTGGCGCAGGTTAAGAATGATCCTCGGCGGGTGCATCTTCCACTGCCGGCGCCCCTTCTGCCGCCGCTCGCGACCTAATCGGGCGCAGTTCGGCTTCGGTCACCTGGGAAGGATCGTCTATGCCCGGGGGCAGCTCGCGGCCTTCTTCAATTTCGACCTCTTCATCTTCGAAAAGGCCCTGCTGGGGGGCCTCGTCAACCTGGCTTAGCTCCTCATTCTCGAGACGGACGGAGATGACCTTGGTTATGCCGGATTCTTCCATAGTGACGCCCAGGAGGGTGGAAGCGCCGGTAACGGTTTTTTTGTTGTGGGTGATAACGATGAATTGGCTCTTTGCGCCGAATTCCCTGAGGAGCTGGACAAAACGCATGACGTTCTGTTCGTCCAGGGCTGCGTCTATCTCATCCAAAAGGCAGAAAGGCGAGGGCTTTACCATGTAGGTCGCAAAAAGAAGGGCAACGGCGGTCATGGATTTTTCGCCTCCCGAGAGGAGGGTGATGTTTTCAAGCTTTTTGCCGGGGGGCTGGGCATAAATTTCTATGCCCGATTCCAGCACGTGGTTGGGATCCGAAAGCCGAAGCTCGGCCCTACCGCCGCCGAAGAGACGGCGGAACATGTTGTGGAAATTCCTCTTTATTTTGTTGTAGGTGGCAGTGAAGATCTGGGAGGATTCGTCCCGGATTTCGGCGGTGAGGTTTTCAAGGTCCTCCCGGGCTTTGGCTATGTCGGCTAATTGGCCGGAAAGGAAGTCGTAGCGCTCCTTGGTTTCGGCAAATTCTTCGGGGGCCGCAAAGTTGACGGAGCCGAGGTCTTTCAGGGCCTGCCTGCCTGCCGCAAGTTTTTCCCGCAGTTCCCCTGTGGGCTTTGTGATGGTAAAAGTGCGTTCCTCAAATTCCATGAGATCCCGGGAATGGGTGTCCCGGAAATTGTCCTGTATGTTCTTGATTTCCATTTCGGACTGGGCCGCTTCAAGCTGGATCTTTTCGAGGGTTTCCTGCATGCGGGCAAGGTCGGTCATGCGTTTTTTGATGGCGGCCTGCTTCCCGGCCAGGTCGCCGTTCTTTTTGGTGATGTCTTTTTCAATCTTTTCCAGATCGGAAGTGAGCTGCTTGCCCTTCTTTTCGATATCGGCCATTTCGGATTCGGCATCGTCGATGCGCTCGTCGATTTCTTCGGAACGCCTTCTATCGAGGAAGAGTTCATCCTGTATAGTTTTAAGGAGGCTTTCCTGGCCTGCGAGCTCGCGCCGAATGAGGCGGGCCTGCTCCTCGGCTGCCTGGGCCTGGGTGGCCATTTTCATGCGGTTTACCCTGAGATCTTCCAGGGTAGCCCGGTATTCTTCAATTTTGGCGCCCAGGTCTTCGTTGGTTTTCCTCAGATCCGCAATGCGTTCGCGGCGTTCGCCAACGCCCTCGCGGCAGGCGCGGATCTTGGCATCCAGGGCGCGTTTTTTGGTAATGATGCCTTCGGGAGCCAAAAAGTCATCGATGAAGGAGGGGGTGCTCTTGCGGTAGGCTTCGAAGAGGGCGAGGGCTTTTTCAGAATGGGCGGCGGCCTCTGCCAGGCCTGTTGCAAGGCTTTCAGCCATGCGTTTGAGTTCGTCGGGGCTCAAGCCGCTTTGGGAGGACCCGCCCCCGGAGGCTGCCCTGTCGGCTGCGGCGCCGAGGTCGCGGATAAGAGTTTCCCTTCCTGAAAGGATGGTTTTGAGCACTGAGAGGGTCTCCCGCAGAGAGGCTTCGCTGCTGCGCCGTTCCACAGCCGAGTAGCCCGCTTCTTTGAGCCCTGCGTCAAGGGCTGCCACGATGTCATCGGTGATAGCCTCCAGGTCTTTTTCATGGGCGGCCCGCTCTTCTTCAAGGCGGCGGATGTCTTCCTCGGCCCTGCGTACGCCGTTTTCGTTTTCCCCTATGCGGGACGCGGTGATCTGTATGTTTTCTTCGAAGGATTTGATGTTTTCTTCAATATCGGTAACTTTTTTGCGCAGATCCCGGACTACGCTGTCCTGCTCCTCGGCATCATCGTTGAGTTCTTCAATCTTGATGTTTGCGGCCCGTTCGCGGCCCTCGTTCTGGGAGATTTTTGCCTTGCTTTCGGCCCGCTGCTCCGAGAGGAGGCGGATTTCCTTTTCCCTGGAGTTTTTTTCCACCGCAAGCCCGTAGATGTTCTTTTGATACTCCGCAAGCTGGGCTTCCAGGGAGTTTACCAGATCCATGTTCTCTTCGAGGGCCTTGTTGGCGGCTTCCATGTCCGCATTGATGGCGTCCCGCTCGGCCCGCTTCTTTCTGAGGGCTTCTTCCCGATCGCTATGGTCGTAACGGGCTTGCTTGAGCCTTAAAAGCTGAATATCAAGCTCATACTCGAAAACCTCGTCCTTTAAGGTGCGGTATTTGAGGGTTTTATCGGCCTGGATCTTGAGGGTGTCGTAGGAACGCTTCACTTCCCCCAGAATTCCCTCTACCTGTCGCATGTTTTCTTCGGTTTTGGCGAGTTTTCGCTCAGCCTCTGCGCCCTTTACCTTGAATTTGGTGATTCCCGCGGCTTCTTCGAAAAGATAACGCCTTTCATCGGGCTTGGAAGACAGGATCTGATCGATTTTCCCCTGTTCCATCACGGAATAGGCCGCTTTGCCGACGCCTGTATCCCAGAAAAGTTCCCGCACTTCCTTGAGGCGCACCGGCGCGGCGTTGATAAAGTACTCGCTCTCACCCGAGCGGTAAAGGCGACGCTTTATTTCGATTTCCGGCACGTCCAGGGGGAGAAGGCCCTCGTCATTGGCTATGGTGAGGGTAACTTCCGCCACATTGAGGGGCTTGCGGGTCTCGGTCCCGTTGAAGATGACGTCTTCCATCTTTTCCGCGCGCATGGCTTTGGAGGCTTGTTCCCCCAAAACCCATTTCACCGCGTCTACTACATTGGACTTTCCGCAACCGTTGGGGCCCAACAGGGCGGTGATCCCGGCGGCGAATTCCACCCGGGTCTTGTCTGCGAAGGATTTGAAACCGAATATGTCAAGGCTTTTAAGGAACAAGCTAAACTCCGTATTGTGCGATAGAGTATCACTTTACCATTGAGGGCTAGCCCCATTCAAGCGGTCTAGGCGGTTTTTTAAAGGATTTTTCATTTATATATTGATAAAATAGTCAGGAATACTCGGTTTTTTTATCTATCTTCAAATTTGGCGCCTCTTTTTTCTTGACAATTCATTCTAATGGCCTTAGACTATATTTATAAACTAACCCCTAAGGGAGGCCATAGAATGGCAAAAGTAGAGTTAAAAGGTATTAGCAAAGTGTACGAAGGCAATGTCCGGGCCGTGGATAATGCCAACATCGTGGTAGAGGACAAGGAATTCGTCGTATTTGTCGGTCCTTCCGGCTGTGGAAAGTCCACTACCCTCCGTATGGTCGCCGGTTTGGAAGACATAACCGAAGGTGAACTCTATATCGACGGCGAGCTCATGAATGATGTTCCCCCGAAAGACCGGAATATCGCCATGGTGTTCCAGAATTACGCCCTGTATCCCCATATGACGGTCTATGAAAACATGGCTTTTGGCCTCAGGATCAAGAAAGTGGCCAAAGATGAGATCGATCGCCGTGTCCACGAGGCTGCCCGTATCCTGGACATCGAAAAATTCCTCGACAGGAAGCCCAAGGCCCTGTCCGGCGGCCAGCGCCAGCGTGTCGCTGTAGGCCGCGCCATTGTCCGTAACCCCAAGGTATTCCTTTTCGACGAACCCCTTTCCAACCTGGATGCCAAGCTCCGTGTGCAGATGCGCGCCGAGCTTTCCGAGCTGCACCTCCGGCTCAATGCCACCATGATCTATGTAACCCATGACCAGGTAGAAGCCATGACCATGGCCAACAAGATCGTCGTCATGAAAGACGGAAAGATCCAGCAGATTGGTTCCCCTCTCTTCCTTTATAATCACCCGGTCAACAAGTTCGTAGCTGGTTTCATTGGTTCCCCTGCCATGAACTTCCTCTCCACCAAAGTAAACGAAGAAGGCGGACAGGTCGTGCTGGACGAAGGTACGTTCAAGATCAAACCCGCTGCCGAACATGTGGAATACCTCCGCAAGTATGTTGGCAAGGAAGTGTTCTTTGGCATCAGGCCCGAAGATCTCCTCTACCAGACTTCACCGGCTGCCGAAAACAACATGGCCGTAAAGATCACTGTAGTTGAGCCTCTGGGTGCTGACATCCACCTCTGGCTGACCACTAGTAATCAGCCCCTGGTTGCCCGTACCGAGCCCCACTACACTTTCAAGGTCGGCGATATAGCCAACTTTGTCCCCAGGCTGGAGAAAGCCCGGTATTTCGACAAGGAAACCGAACTCTCCATTCTGGCTGAACTGGATACTGCTGCGAAATAAGGCCGCTTGCGCGTAAACCGGAACCGTCCTGCACAATGCGCGGGACGGTTTTTTTGTGCCTTGCAACAATATCCTGCAAATGCTACCATATAATAGAAAATTATGACAAATGATAACAATTCTTCCTTTTCCTCTTTCGGTTTATCCGATGCCGTGCTTGACGCCTTATCCCGCAAGGGTTTTACCGCCCCAAGTTCAATCCAAACCATAGCCCTGCCCCGGCTTTTGGCCGACGAAGGCCATCTCATCGTCAAGGCCAGGACGGGTACGGGCAAGACTGCCGCCTTCGGCATTCCCCTGGTGGAGCGTTTTGTCCGGGGCGAGTTGACAAAGGGCCATGCGCCCAGAGCGCTCATACTTACCCCCACCCGTGAACTCTGCCTTCAGGTTTCCCGGGAAATCGCCTCCTTTGTCCCTCCGGGAACCGGCGTGCCCCGCATCACCGCAGTTTACGGGGGAGCATCAATCCGAACTCAGATACTCGACCTTAAACGGGGCACGGAGCTTGTTGTCGGGACTCCCGGCCGGGTGATGGATCTTATGGAGCGGAAGGTGCTGGAGCTTTCCTCTGTGGATTGGTTTATCCTGGACGAAGCCGACGAAATGCTGGACATGGGCTTTTTTGAAGATGTCGAAAAAATCATGACCCAGGTGAAGAGCGAGCGCAGGGTGGCGCTTTTTTCGGCCACCATGCCCGATCCTATATTAAAGATAATACGCAAGAACATCGGGGAAGTCGAAATCCTTGAGGATGAAGCCCCTGAAGATGAAAAGCCTGCGGTTGACCAATACTACCTGGTGCTTAAGCGGGAGGATCGCCTCGAAGTGTTGCGGCGCATCATAGACGGGGCTGAGGATTTTTATGGCCTCATCTTCTGCGCCACCAAGGCTGGAACGGACGAGCTTGCCCGCCGTCTTGTGGAATCGGGTTTTGCCGCCGAAGCAATACACGGCGACCTGACCCAGGAAGCCCGGGAGCGCACCCTGAGGCGTTTCCGTTCCAAGCAGACCGCGATACTGGTAGCCACCGATGTTGCTGCCCGGGGCCTCGATATAGAGCGGCTGACCCACGTAATAAATTGGGATCTCCCCAACGACAGGGAAACCTACGTGCACCGCATAGGCCGCACTGGCAGGGCAGGCCGGAGGGGCAGAGCTATCAGCCTTACCCTTCCCGCAGAACGGGGCCGTATGACCCAGCTTTCCCGGAGCATGGAAAAAATCCTCGGAAGCAAGATCCAGTTCATGAAGGTTCCGACAGTCAAGGCAGTGATGAAGGCAGTGCGGGCCAGGATTGTTGCCGATGTCTGCTCGGCCTTGCCCGAACCGGAAGAAATTGAGACTGAAAGCCAAAGCGTTGAACCTGTCGCTGAAATTGTCGCGGCGGAAATTCCGGCGAAGCTTCCCACAGAAGTTGCAGAGGAAAATTCCTCCTCCCCTTTCCTTGGAAAAGTCTGCCATCAGCTTATAGAAACCCTGGGCGCCGAGAAAGCGGTAGAGGCCCTTATCAGCGCAAGCTATGGGGAACTTCTCGACCCCTCCCGTTACGGGACAGTCACTGAATTCGCCGAAGAAGATTTCCAAAAGGGAGGCTTCGGCGTTTCTCGTTTTGGCGGAACAGAGGGGGGCAGAAAGAGCGCATATCGGGACAAGAGGCAGGGCTTTGGATCAGGCCGCTCGCCGGGGCGCGAAGGGCGTCCCCCGGTTCATGAAGGCCGCCCCCAGCGCCATGAAGGGGCCCGCCGTGACAGCCCCGATGCCTTGAGCGATGCTTCTGCCCGTGTATATGTTGGCCTTGGGCGCCAGCATGGAGCAGGTGCCAAGGAAGTGGCGAATCTGCTTATGAAGGCAGGGGGCGTGCCCGGGCGGCTTGTGGATGCCATCGAGATGAAAGATTTTTGCGCCTTTGCTTCCCTGCCCGCCGAGGCAGCCCGCAAGGCCTGTGCCTTTTCGCGCAATGCTCCAAACGATCCGCCTATACGGCTTGCATCTCCGAGAAATTAAGCTCTTTCCTGCAATAATCCACAGCAATCTCCGCTATGCTTATGGCGTCCGGGGCGTAGAAGTCGGCCCCTATGCCCCTGCAGAGCAGCTGTGTTACCGGTCCGCCTGAAAAAAGCGTTTTTATCCTTTCCTTTAAGTTTGCTGCATTCAGGGCCGTTACAAGGTGCTTCATTTGGGGCAGATGGGTGGTCAGGGCTGTGGAGCAGGCTATGATGCGGGCTTCTTCATCCATAGCAGCGTTGATAAAACTTTCTATGGGGACGCTGGTTCCCAGATCAATCACGGTGATGCCCATGCTCTGTATCAAAACTGAAATGAGGTTTTTTTCCCATTCCCTGATATCCCCTTTGACTGTTCCGGTGACGACTTTTCCATATTGGGAATTATCCTCGTTTTGCATTGATGAGCGTAAAATTTTTATGCTTTGGTTCAGGGCCCGCTCCGCTGCCAGAATATCGGGAATGAGGATCTCTTTGTCGCGGTACTGTTTTTCTGCCGCCATTATGCCGGGATAAAGGCCCTCCCTGATGATGCATTCGATGCTGCAGTTTTCTTCTACAGCCATGGCGACCATGCTTGATGTTTCCCCTGATTTGCAGTTCTTCAGGCTTGATGCAATTTCGTGCAGATTTATCATGCTAATAACCTTTAACCTCGTTGAGGCCCTTTATTTTTTAATTATTTCGTTGTAATAGGTTGAAAAATTGATCTCTTGCGTTTCCGGGAGCTTCATGCCTCCTTTTGTTCTGAATCTGCCGGGGCTCATGCCCGCATAATTTTTAAAAATTTTCGAGAACCAGCTTTGATCCTCAAAACCGCAGTCCCCTGCAATTTTGCTCAGGGGATAATCGGTTTTTAAAAGCAATTCCTCTGCTTTTTCCACCCTCATGCGGTTGATGTAACAGGAAAGATTTTCGCCCATCTCCTCTTTGAAGATAGTGCTGAAGTATGGGGGCGAAAGCCCCGATGCATTGGCAATTTCGGACAGGCTTATTTTGCGGGTATAGTTGTCCCAGATAAAGTGTTCTGCCTTTTTTAGGGATGTCCCATGATATATTCCCTGATACGAATAATTCCGCCATGCAAAATGAGCTGCTGCAAGGTGCAGGATATCTGCCACATCTTCGATGGTTTTTGAATCCTCTATGCATCTATAAAAATAATTGTTGGTCCTGAGCAGGGCTTCAGGATCATAACCGGGACTGATGACGGTGCGGGATAGCAGGGCTATTAATTCTATGGCACGCAACTGCATAATTTTAAACTGGCCTGGGCCCGAGAGGAGAAGGAGGATGGCCAAAAGTTTGTTAAGCATATCCCGCGCATTTTTCATGTCACCCTTGCGCATATAGGAGAGAAGCAGGCGTTCTTCGTCCAGTGGATAATTAGGTGTTGTTTCGTCTGCCTTAAAGCTGTTTTTAATGGCTTCAATTTTCAGGGATATGCCGCTTTGCTGTTCGGCTTTGCGCCTAAGGGCTTTATAATATTCACTGCCGTTAGGCGAAAGCGATTCAGCGCAGATGAGGAGAATCTCCGCCAGGGACTGTATCGTCTTTGAATCGCCTTTGGAAAAATTGGAAAGCCGTTTTTTGATTTCCGGCTCAGGCACAGCCCCTTTTCCCATGCGGAACATCAGGGCGGCGACCTCTTTTTTGTCTATTCCCAGGAAACCTGTGGAGAGGAATGCTCCCTGAAATTCTCCTTCCGTATAGAGAGGGCTTGTCCAAAAAAGAAAACCCAGATCGCACATATAGATATACGTGCCGCCATACCGGTAAGATTCCCTGACAGCATTGCTGTGCAATTCATTGCAGGGATGGAGTTTTTCAGGGCATTTTTCCGGATCCATGTATTGAGCGCAATAGAGGCAGATATTTTTTTCCACGCTTATTTCAGTGCGGGATTCTGTGATTATTTCCAATTTTTTGTCGAGGACGCAGCATATGGTTCCCATGGCCTTTGCATAATTGGCAAGGAGCTTATAGGCCCTTTTTAGGAATGGATCTGTTTCTAATTGAATGGAAGAATTAGGATTATTTTTTTTCATGATAAAATATGGCCGCCTCCATTTTTTCGGTATTTTCCCGGACTCATACCCGCATAGATCTTGAATATTTTTGAGAACCAGCTCTGATCCTCAAAACCGCAAGCCCCTGATATGTTGCGCAGAGAAAGCCCGGTTTCTGTCAGCATCACTGCGGCTTTCTCGACTCTGAGACGGTTGAGGTAAACGGATAAATTTTCCCCCATCTCATCCTTGAATATGGTGCTGAAATAAGGCGCCGAAAGCCCTGAAGCATCGGCAATCTCCTTGAGGCTTATCTTGCGGGTGTAGTTTTCCCAGATGAAACGTTCGGCCCTGCGAAGGGCCGAGGCGTGCCGTATGCCCTGGAACGAAAATATCTTGGCCGAAAGATCCTCTGTAATGAGGTGGAGGTTTTCTTTCAAGTCTTCCGGGGTCTCCGATTCCTGCAGGCGTTTTAAATAGCGGTTGTTCATTTCCAGGGCAACCATCGTATCATAGGGCTCTGCTGTTTCTCTCGAGAGAAGTATAACCAGTTCCATGGCCCTGAAACGCAGTTGTTCGATATTCACAGCTTGGCTGGCATGTATGCTTCCTAAAAGGCTGTTCAGCATTTTTCTGCTTTTTTCATTATCCCCCCGGCGCAGGGCTGCCAACAGGAGCCTTTCCCTGTCCAGGGAATAGCCATGCAAAATCGCCTCCGGGTGCTTCTTTTTTGCAAGCCTGTCGATTGCTGTCATGGAATCCCTGGACGGATCCGAAATTCTTTCGGCTGCCAGGAGGAGTATGCGGGCCAGGGATTTTACCTCGTCGGGATTTTTCCCTCGGACATGGCCGGCGATTATGGCCCCTGCATAGCGGCCTGCTGTATAGATAGGGCTTGTCCAATAGACAAAGCCCTTCTCGCAGGCATAGACATAGGAAGACCCCGCACAGTGGGATCTTTCAAGGGCTTTGCGGTGAATCTCTGTGTTAAAATATTCAGGATGGGACAGGGCATGGCCCGAACTGTCAACTACTGCTGCTGTACAACCGGAAGCTTTGGCATAGAATTCCGCCGTTTTTTGAGCCTTGATCAAAAGAGGCTTTATATCCCGTCTGCTTATGATATCCCGGCCTTCTTTTTCCATGATCCGCCTCCTGTTATTATTGTCAGGTGCTCAAGAAGGGCGGGATACACCCAAATGGAGGAAAATTTTTATTTATGGAATTCTTACGATTTTATTATGCCTGCATCAATTCCGAGCCTTATGGCATCTGCACGGTTAACAGCGCCCAGCTTGTTGTAGATGCTTCTGATAGTGCTTTTGATGGTATTCGGCGAGAGGGTTGAGGCTACGGCAATTTCTTCCCTTGTAAGGCCCTGTGAGAGCCATATCAGCACGTCCCGTTCACGGGGGGAGAGTGGTGGGTACATCAATTTATTCTGGAGGGTGTTTTGCCTGTTTGCCCCCTGGGAGTTTTCATTGAAAAGATGGATTTTTTTTGCATACGCCGAAGAAGCACGGTGAATTTTTTCCAGCCATTCAAGGGGAAGGACATTCTCTTTAATGGCAGCCCCGGTGAGGGTTCTCATATCCTTGCCGAGTTCGGCAAAAGGCATGATAAGCCCCGCAGGGGAAGCAAGCTCGTAAGCCGCCTTAAGGCTTTTAAACGCGCCTTTCTTGTCATCCAGACGGTAACAGCAGCAGGCTTCGAGGACCCTGGTTTCTATGCGGCCTAAAAACAGGTTGTCCTCTTTGATGTTTTCCAGGGCTGCCAGGGCTGTAGGATAATGACGTTCGGCAAAGTGGTATTTAGCCTTTACCAAAATCTCAAGTTCCCTCGATCTGGACAGGAGATCGTTTTCTTCAAATTCATCCTTAAGCCATAATGGTACTTTTTCTGCCTGCCCTGTATGGGCATAGTACCAGCCCATAACGATATCATAATGCATCACCCGGTTGAGGTAGAAGGGTTTTTCGAGGATTGCATCAAGCTGCTTGAATATTTTTTCCTTCTCGTCAAGGCGCCCACGGCACAGATATATTCTGAGAAGATAATAGAGGCAACAGTTTTCGATTTCGTACTGATCTTTTTCACGGGCTTTTGCAAGGGCTTTAAGCAGGTCCATTTCTGCGGTTTCCAGTTCCATGGAAAAGAAAGCAAGCTCCCCCCTGGCAAGATCGTCACAGCCGTACAGGCATCCCGCCATTACCGAAACGGTATAGGGAATTATGGCAGTAAGGTTATTGATGTAGTGCTCGAATTCTTCCCGCTCGGGGTTTTTGATACTGATGACGTATGATCCGACTGAAGCTACTGAAACGGGAAGGCCTGAAACATGGCCGCAAAGCTTGCGGTACTGTTCGGCCTTTTCAAAATAGTGGACAAAGTTATAATCTCCCGTACAGCTGACATTGAGAATGCAGCTGAAGCCCAGATTGATATAGCATCCCATGAGGATCCTGTAACCAAGCTGATCTTTTTTCTTTTCGAGTCCAGGGATGATTTCTTCCAGTTCGCTTTTTGTTTTTGAGTAGAGCCCCATGCTATTAAGCGTACGGCTGCGTATGATAAAGAGGATAGGGTGTTTTTGATAAATATCATCCGGTGTTCTCTCTAATATCTCCAGAAGAAGTTTTGCAATACGGCTGGGAAGCATAAGAGGCATGGCAAAAAGGAGTGCGGCAATATCGTTATAATTGCCGGCCTTTTCATAATAAATAAGGGCGTCAACCTGCCTGTTGTTATTGGCGCACCATTTTGCCGCAGTATCCCAGATGTCAATTTTCTCTTCTTCCATCAATTTATTTTGAAACTCCTGGAGGTATTCCAGAAAGAGGTGATGTATCATCCATGAATTAAGGTAAGTATCAAACCGGATAAAGGGGCCGATAGTTTCAATCTTTTCATCCAGTCCTGTATCATGCGCAAGCTCCTTCAGAAGTTCAGGCGCCCAATAATCGATGAGTGAAAGTTTAATGCAAAATTTCTTAAGATCCGCGGGTATTTTTGCCATTACTTCGCTTTCTATCAGTTTGAAGATGTTCGAGCGCAGTGCCCTGGGTGCATAAGCCTCGTCGTCCCTGGCTGACAGGGCTGAGAGATGTATGGCAAAAGCCCAGCCTTCGGTGTCACGGCATATCTCGTCCACGATCTGGGGCGGGAATTTGATTTTCCGTAAGCAGAAGTAGTCCTCGGTTTCTTCCCTGCTGAACCTGAGATCCTCCTGGGTAATTTCAGCAACCATGCCTCGGGATTTGAGGCTCATCAGATTAATGGGAATTTCATTCCTGGATATCAGGATCGAAGAGATATTGGGAAACGGGCTGGTAACAGAATGCTCAAGATAGCGGAGCACTCGTTTGTCTTTGAGGAGATGGAAATCATCGTACACAAAAATGTATTTCTGCCGTGGGTCTATATCCTCTTTGGGTATGGCAACATAGCGTTCAAACTGCCGTTCGGATTCGGGGAAGCTCTCTGACCTTAGCCTTGCGGCTGAATCGGGATTTATGCTGGATACGGCGGCGGTGAAATTTTCCCAAAAGCGCTCCGGTATATTGTCCCGTTCGGATAGCTGAACCCATACCGCCTGTACGGGCTGGGTTTTTATAAATGCATAAACAGCCTGGGTTTTGCCGTATCCTGCCCCGGCAATTACGGTAACCACCGGACGCTGTATCGCTTCTTCAAGAAGATGACCGAGCCCCGGCCGCTCTATTAAATTTTTTGTTATCATCTGCGTACAGTATAATTATTAATTATGGTTATTGCCAGTAGATAGGCGAATAGTTTATTATTATTCATGGGTAAGCTTAAAATTCCTGCTGATGATACACCCTCCCGGGACGCCTTTGTGCCCCTGAACGCAGGCTTGGCCGCCTATAGGCAGATACTTACGCAAAGGGACAATCCCATTCCTCCGGAGCGCTCCGCTGATGGCCTTGTGAAGACCGGTGAAGGGCTTTCCAAGACCGTAAGGCCAGCGAAGAAGAAAGACACCGGTACAGAGCCGGTGTCCAGGTATCGGCGGGTGGCACAGTTTTTGGTTCTTGTGGGCAGCGACAAGGCTGCCGAGATCCTCTCCTACCTTGATCCTGATCAGGTTGAAGCTGTTTCCAAAGAGATAGTCAGCATCAAGGGCATCACCCCCGAAGAAGGAGAGGCGGTGCTGGACGAATTTCGTTCCCTCCTTTCTTCGCCTTACGCCTATTCCGGCTCGTCCCAGGGCGGGATAGAGGCTGCCCGGCGTCTTCTCTATGCAGCATTCGGCCCTGAAAAGGGCGAGAGTTTTTTGGTAAAGACCGTTCCCGAGGCTGCTGAAAACCCTTTCGATTTTTTGAAGGATTATAGCGGCGAACAGCTGGCTTTGTTTTTCCGTGACGAAAGCCCTGCGGCTATGGCAATGGTGCTTTCGCGCCTCCCCTCCCGGCTTTCCGCCGCAGCCCTTGCCAATACCGCCCCGGCCCGCAAGCTGGAGGTGGTGAAGCGTATTGCCCGCATGGGCGAGACCCACCCCGAGGTGATCGAGCGGGCAGCCGCCGCCATGAAGGAAAAGGCCCGCCACTTTGGGCGCAGCGACGATACAGCGGAGATGGACGGCATGGGGGCCCTCACGGCTATACTCAGACATTCGGATATATCCTTTGGCGACAGGCTTTTGGACGAATTAAGCTATGAAGATCCTGAATTAAGCAAAGGCCTTAAAGACAGGCTCTATACCCTGGATGACGTAGTTTTGGCTTCCGACCGGCCCATACAGGAAAAGCTCCATTCCATGCCGGATATGGACATAGCCCTGCTCATCAAAGGCCGTTCCGAAGCTTTTGTCAAAAAGATCATGGGCAACCTTTCTTCGGGAAGGGGGGAGCGGATCAGGGAAGAAGGCGAAATTATGGGGGCAGTCCCTAAAATTGAAGCAGAAGCAGCGGCCCGTGAATTTCTTGGATGGTTCAGGTTGAACCGTGAAGAAGGCCGCATACTAATGATGAACGATGAGGATGTGATTTTATGATTCAAGCTTTAAAGAAAGGGCAAATTTTAGACAGCGGTTTTGAAATTCTGGAAGTAAAGGATCTTGCGGAGCTCGAAGCAATTGGCATTTGGGCCAGGCATCAAAAAAGCGGCGCTGAAGTTTTCCATGTCCTTAATGACGACAGCGAAAATCTTTTTGGTTTTTCCTTTGCCACCGCTCCCGATGATTCCACCGGTGTGGCCCATATAATTGAGCACTCGGTTCTCTGCGGGTCAAAAAATTATCCCCTAAAAGACGCATTTTTAGTGTTGGCCCAGGGAAGCCTCCAGACCTTCCTCAACGCCTGGACTTTTCCGGACAAGACCGTCTACCCTGCAAGCTCGATTAACGAAAGGGACTATTTTAATCTCATGGGGGTTTACGGCGATGCGGTGTTCAGGCCCACCCTTTCCGAATGGACCTTTATGCAGGAAGGGCACCGGTTTGAATACGCTGAAGACAAGCTTTCCATTACCGGGGTTGTTTATAATGAGATGAAGGGCAATTACTCTTCACTGGATTCTTATGCGGGCGACTGGTCGATAAGGGCTGTGCTTCCCAATACAGCCTACGATTTTGATTCAGGCGGCGATCCTGATTGTATCCCCGGTTTAAGCTGGGAACAATTTAAGGAATTCCACCGTTCCCGCTATTCACCGGCAAATTGCAAGGTTTTTCTGGCAGGAAATATACCCACAGAAAAACAATTGACTTTTTTGAACGACAAGTTCTTTTCCTCCCTTCCTGCGGGCAAAGCTGCAGCCCCCGTTTCCAAAGTTGAAGCCTGGACAGAACCCCGAGCTTTCACCGTTGTCTGCCCCGCAGGAGCAGAAACAAAATCCACAGTATTGCTGTCATGGCTCTGCGGAGACAGTACAGACCCTATGGAGACTTTGAGTCTTGGGGCTCTTGTCGAAACCCTGCTCGGCCATGACGGCTCCCCCTTGACCAGGGCCCTGATTGATTCGGGCCTTGGGGAAGATCTTTCACCGGCAACAGGCCTTGAAGGGGAAATCAGGGAATCCGTTTTCTGCGCGGGTCTCAGGGGCGTTGACGGAAAAGAAAAGGAAACCGAAACCCTCATACTTGGCGAACTCGAAAGGCTTGCAAAAGAAGGCATCCCCAAAGAGGAAATCGAAGCTGCCCTTTTGTCCATGGAATTTTCCCATCGTGAGATACGCCGTTCAGGCGGGCCTTTCTCCCTGGTGTGGATGCGCCGTTCTCTGCGCGGCTGGCTCCATGGGGCCAATCCCTGGAGCAGCCTCCTTTTTGCGCCTTACTTTGCGGAGCTGAAACAGAAATTGGCTTCCGATCCTCATTATTTCGAAAAACTGATCAAAAAATATTTTATTGATAATCCTCACCGCGCTTGCGTTATTATAAAACCCGAGAAAGATTTTCTTGAAAAAAAAGAAGCGGCCTTATCCGGAATGCTGGCGGAAAAAGAAGCGTCATTATCAACCGCGGAAAAAGAAGCAATTCAAAAAAAATCCGCAGAGTTGCTGCGCATACAGGAAGAAAGCGACAGCCCCGAAGCCCTGTCAACAATCCCCCACCTTTCGCGGAAAGATCTTTCCGCGGAAATCGAAAAAGTCCCCAGGGATCTCTATACTGCAAACGGCACACCTGTGCTTGCGCATCCGCTTTTTACGAATGGCATAACATATGCTGATCTGGCTTTCCCTGTTGATGTACTTGAACCTGAGGATTACCCCTGGCTTCCCTTCTTTTCGAGGGCTGTCGTTTCAGTAGGTTTGCCGGGCCTTGATTACGGAGAAGTGTCCAGCCTTCTGGCGCAGACTGTGGGCGGATTCCATGCCACTCTCCAGGGCGGAACTTCTGCGCCCGGCGCCGCCAAAGCAGCTGTCTTTCCCTCGGGTATTTTTGACATAGGAGGAAGGGACTGGCTGGTGTACCATCTCAAAGCCCTGGACGAGAAATTCGGATCTTCATTGGATCTGGCCTTGCGCCTTGTCAGCGAAGCTGATTTTACGGATCTTAAACGCATACGGGATCTGGCAGTGGAAATGAAGAACGATGCTGATTCGAGCCTTGCCCCAGCCGGGCACATGTTCGCCTCGCTCAGATCAAGCCGGGGCTGTTCCCGTGCAAAACTGATAGATGAGATATGGGGCGGCCTTGATTCTATCCTTTTTGCCCACCGTCTTGTCGAAATGGGCAGCGCTGAAATCAGGGATCGCCTTGTCAGCATCAGGGACAGGCTCGTCGGAGGCGGCATGCTGGGGAATTTATGCGGCAGCTCTTCTTCAATAGAAAAAGGGCTTGGCGAATTAGGGCAGCGTTTTGGCAGATTCGGCGCCCCCAGGCCCAGGAAGGCCGCAAATGCCGAGGCCTCTGCCTTTGCCCCCCATTCCAGCCTGCCTTTAGGCCTTTCAGGCCGCCCTGAAGTTTTCTCCTCTCCTTCGCTTCAGGTAGGTTTTGCATCCTTTACACTTCCTGCCGCTCCTTTCGGTTCCAAAGGCCAAGCCGCAGAACTGGTGCTTTCCCACCTGCTTTCGACCGGCGCCCTCTGGGAAACCATACGCATGAAGGGCGGGGCCTACGGCGCTTTTGCCCAAAGCGACAACCTTGAAGGCGTCTTTGCTTTTTCTACTTACCGCGATCCCGATCCCCAGCGTTCACTGGAAGCCTTTTCGTCAATTATAAAAGAGCTTGCAACCCCGATGGGGGCATGGGATGAAAACGACGAGCTGGAGAAAGCGATAATCGGTTCTTACTCAAAAGAAACCCGTCCCCGTACCAGCGCCGAAAAAAGCCTTTCGGACTTTTACCGCTTCCTCTATGGTATTGAGGATCGTCACCGTTCAAAACGGCTCAAATCCCTCGTTGCTGTCTCGGGAAATGACATCAGCGCTGCACTTGAAAGGCTTGCTGCTTCAATTGACAGCAATACTGCGACAGGCGGGAAGGGTCCTTTCCCCCATCCTGTGATCATAGCAGGGCGCACAGAGGCCGAAAAAGCCGCCGCCCAGCTGGGGACGGGGGTAACGGAATTGCCGGTGTAATGCAATTCCCCGAAGGGGAATTGCTTAGGAGTTTCCACTATGTGGAAACTCCCTTCCTTGTCCCTTTCTCGCCATAGCCTCGTGCTCTTTTGTCACTTCGCGGATGAGCTTTCGTATCTTCCATTCCATGTTGTTCACCGTGGAGGAGGCGAAGGCTATGGAAGCAGGATCGAGCCCTTCTTCCTTAACGGTTTTTTTGACGGCGTCCACAATTTTGAAGAGCAGCTCCCTGCTGAAGCCATGCACAAAAATAACAGGCGTTTCCATATAATCCCCTTGCTCTAATAATATACGAATTTTTACGATTTTTGCACTTTTTTTGCGATTTTTCCTAAAATTTCAAAGCGCCCTGCATCCCAATGCCATATAGGGTTATAGGGGGAAATATGTTTGTAACAGCTTATGCGCCTTACGGGGCCGAAGGGATCATCATCAGGGTTGAGGCGGATATACGCCGGGGCATACCGGGCATAGATATCACGGGCCTTGCCGAAGGGGCAGTGCGGGAAGCCAGGGAACGGGTCAGGGCAAGCTTCCGCAATTCCGGCTATGCCTTTCCCGCCGACAGGATACTCATCAATCTTGCGCCGGCGGGTGTGCGCAAGGAAGGGGCCTCTCTGGATCTGCCCATAGCAGTCGCAGTGATGGCCGCCGCAGGCCTGGTTCCCCAACCCGAGAACCTCATGGTTATGGGGGAGCTTGAACTCTCGGGCAGATTACGGCCTGTGCGGGGCGTTCTTGCCGCTGCTGCGGCGGGTCTTAAGGCGGAGATCAGGGATTTTATCGTTCCCGCAGAAAACGCACGGGAAGCTGCCATTTTGGCTGGGGATAATTTTTTCGCTGCCGCCACTTTATGCGAGGCAGTGCACGCCCTGCAGGTGAGGGCCGAAACAGGAAAGCTGCCGCCCTATAGTTACGATCCTGATGAAGCTGATCCCTGTGCTGGTGTTTCTTTTGGCCTTAATCGCTCAAGGGATTGCAATCCTGCCGAATACTGCGGCGACTTTTCCGAAGTAAAGGGCCAGGCCCGGTACAAGCGGGCCCTGGAAATCGCAGCCGCAGGGGGCCATAACCTCCTTGCCTTCGGTCCGCCCGGATCGGGGAAGACTATGCTCGCAAGGCGTATCCCGGGCATCATGCCTCTTTTGGATTCTGACGAGGCAGTGGAAGTGACCAGGCTCCACAGCCTCGCGGGGCAGCTCAAAACAGATCCCGGCGGCGGAGGGGGACTTATAACCCAGCCGCCCTTCCGTTCCCCCCACCATTCTGCCAGCACCGAAGGCATACTTGGCGGGGGCAGGGTCGTTAGGCCCGGAGAAATCACCCTGGCCCATTGGGGTGTCCTTTTCCTTGACGAAGCCCCCGAATTCCGCAGCAATGTACTGCAATCCCTCAGGGAACCCCTGGAAGACAGGGTGATAACCATAGCCAGGGCAGAAGGGCCGGTACGCCTCCCTGCCGATTTCCAGCTCCTCATGGCGGCCAATACCTGCCCCTGCGGCAGGCTTGGCATGGCCTCGTCCGATGCCCAGGCCTGCTTTTGTACCGCCGAAGAGATACACCGCTACTGGCGCAGGATAGGCGCCGCCCTTCTCGACAGGGTAGAACTCAGAGCCCCTGCTCCGGCCCCAGGCCTCGATGCCTTTAGCATGGGTCAGGAAGAACCTTCCGTGGAAATCGCTCTCAGGGTTGAACGGGCCGCGGCAATTCAGAAGGAACGCTTCAAGGGATTGGGTATCCGCAGGAATGCCCGAATGTCCCCCTCTCTCATTGATCAATATTGCCCTCTGACCCCCAGGGCCAGGGAGGCGTTCCATACGGCGGCGGCAAAACTGGGACTTTCCGGCAGGGCGTATCATGGAATATTACGGGTTGCCCGCACCATCGCAGACCTGGAGGGGAAGGAAATGCTGGACACAGTCCACATCCTGGAAGCGGTGGAGCATCGCCGCCTGGGCGAGGATCCTTATGACATTTTTACCGTAGGGAAATAGGCCGGTTTTATGAAGCATTATTGGATAAAGTGCAGAATGTCAATACAAAAGTATTGACAAAAATCCATAGGAGCTGTATTATGAAGATGGAATTTGAGTGGGACGAAGAAAAGAACATGGCAAATATCCAAAAACATGGTGTTGCCTTTGAGGACGCCATATATGTGTTTCTTGATCCCCTGTATTGCGAGATTTTTGACTGGGAACATAGCAGCGAATTTGAAGAACGATGGATAGCTTACGGATTGGTTAATCGGGTGCTAATGGTAAGCTTTATCGAACAAAATGACATAACCCGCGTAATTTCGGCCCGAAGGGCAACCCGGTCTGAAGAGGAGGCATATTATTATGGCTATTATGGTACGAACGATTTTACAGGAAGGGGATAATCCTTCCCCTGAAGCCCTGGCGCGGTTGGCCGCCCTCGACGGACGTCCGGTTGACACTTCCGATATTTCCGAAGCGACAGATGAGGAACTAAAAGAAATTGCCCGGCAGGTGCGGGAAAAACGCCGAAAAAAGATGTTTTCCCTCCGCTTGTCCAACGAGACAATCGAATGGTGGCAGCAACTCGGGGAGGGGTATACCGGCATTATGGCCCGGCTGCTCGAAAAGGCCAAAAGCCACCCCGAATGGATCAAGCAATGCTTGTAAGCGGCGGAATAGCCTCCAGCACCGAATCTTCAATCTTCTTGTCCCCCGCAGTGATGCCGAGCCTGCGATCAGGCCGTGCCTCCCCATGGAAGTCGCTCCCTGCGGTAATATAAAGCCCCAGGGTCTTGCCCAGTTCCTCAAGGCGCTTGCAGGAACGGGGTTTGGCTGTAGGGTGCCAGGCCTCAAGCCCGTCGAGCCCCCGCTCCTTGAGGTTCTTGACGAGCTCAGGCAGACGTCCCCAGGCCACAAAAAGCGACATGGGGTGTGCCAGTACCGCTATGCCCCCGGATTCCTTGATGAGGGGCACAATCTTGTCGAATTCCAGCCCTTTCTTGGGCGCATAGAGGGGCTTCCCCCTGCCTAGATAACGGCGGAATGCCTGCTCCCGGTTTTTTACGATTTTGCGCTGTACCAGGATGGCGGCAAAATGGGGCCTCCCCACCGAGTGCCCTCCGGAGAGCGCCCGGATTTCTTCATAGGTAGCGTCGATGCTGAGTTCATGCATACGCTCCAATATTTCAAGGTTCCGCTCTTCCCTGCCTTTGGCAAGGCTTGCCACAGCCTCAAGAAAGGCAGGGCTGGGCTGGCGTATGCCCAGGCCCAGGAGGTGGAATTCACCGCCCGATTCCTGGTTCCATTCAATTTGAAGCTCAATGCCCGGGATAAAATGGAGCCCCAGTTTTCTGGCGGTTTTTTCGGCTTCGCCAAGGCCGTTGATGGTGTCGTGGTCTGTCAGGGCAAGGGCTGTAAGGCCCCGTTTGGAAGCTTCTTCAACCAGCGCCTGAGGACTCAGGCTGCCGTCGGAGGCAGTAGAATGGGTATGCAAATCGATCATTGAGCGGAATTTTAGCACATTTTGCTTGTTTTGCCCCTATCCCCCGCAGAAAGATGCCGCCGCGAAACCGAAATTTTTGCCAGGCGGCGGCACCCTTTTTTCGTTGTTAGACACTAAATGAAGCAGCATTGTCGCCGGATGTGAATGTGAGTTTCTTGATATTGAGGGTATCCTTTAATAGAGAATAGAAAACCTCAATCAAGTTCTCGACGGTTGCGACTTTCTTGACAACCACAAGGCGGCATTCAGGATAGGCTTTTGCAAGCTCCGTATCAAAGGCTATGCCGACGCTGGTATTCCATGTTGAGCCACCCTTGATTCCCTGCGCCTCGTATACCTTGAGAAGCTCAGGAAGAATCGGGTCTTCTTTTTGCAAAATAATCGCGTGGTCAAAGTTTACCAAATATTCCCACGCATGGTTTTTTATGCTGTTGCAAGCCACAACAAAACCATTTTTGCTGTTTACCTCGCCTTCCACTTCAAGCGTTAGTGTTCCCGTATGTCCGTGAAGATACTGCGCCTCGCCAATGTAACCCAAGAATCGATGCGCATACTGGATATTGAGTTTTGTTATTGACGTCAGCACTCTTTTTTCCCCGCCCGCCTGTTTTTCTTTGAACTCCGAAGATGCAACATGGCACACCGGACATTGAGACGGCGCGCTTTCACCCGCATGAACATACCCGCATTTTGAGCAAATCCATTGTTTCATTTTTTGTACTCTCCCTCGCGCTTAAAGTCCGCCGACTTTTATTAAGCGCTCTGACGAGCGCAACGTTCTATGAACGTTTCTATCAATAATCGAAACGATTACCAATATACACTAAAAAAACCGCACCCGGGGATTTCACCTGATGTTTTGGCAAACGCCGCATAACCCTTCAAAGGTAATTGCGTGCGAATCAATGATGAAGCCGCTTTCTTGCGCCGCTTCTATATCGAATTCCGGGCGATAGGGAACGAAAACATCAAACACCTTCCCGCATTTCCGGCAGTGCAAGTGGTGATGGCGCTCCAGCCTCCGATCATAATGCAGTAGTTCAGGATCTGTCTTGATGGCGACTATTTCACCTTCTTCTTCAAGAATTTGAAGATTCCGGTAAACCGTGCCAAAACTCATGCGCTTTTTAGCCGAAACAAGCTCAAAAATCTCCCGTGCCGATAAATGATTTCCCTTGCAAACAGCATCCAATACCAGGTCGCGCTGGCTGGTGTTGCGCCGAATAGTCTTTTGATTGGCCTTATTCATAATCGGTATCATTATTATTAGTATAGTCATAATATGCTTTCTTGTCAAGGATATTTTTAGCTTTTCGTTAAAAAGACGGCATTTGCCTTTTTTTTGCTGAAAATAGAGCGAAGAGGGCAAAGGATCGTTGACTGTTATGCCTTACGATTATAAAATAAAGGTATAAAGCTGGAGGACAGTTCAGAGTGCCTGATTTTATATTGAAGAACGGGGTAATTGTTACTGCCGGAAAAAAGCCCAGGGCAGGGAGTCTGGCTGTATTGGGGGACAAGATTGCCGCCAAAGGCAAAGGGCCCGAGGCTGACCTTGGAGGCAAGTCTTTCGTCTATCCCTCCCTTATAAACACCCACGATCATCTTCAGGGGAATTACCGTCCTGCCGTAGGTCCCAAAAAAGGCGAGTTCTATCTCACATGGCTTCCCTGGGACAATGATCTCAAAGCCTCGGATACCTTCAAAGAACGCTCTCAGCTGACCCGTGAGAACTTATATGCCCTTTCAGGCTACAAGTGTCTTTTCTCGGGTGTTACCACGGTAAACGACCATTTCCCCCAAAAGCTCAATGGCGCCATCCTGCCTACCCTGCCCATCAGGGCTATACTCGAATACGGCCTTGCCCACGAGGCTACTTCCTACGACCTCAAATGGGGAGACGGTGTGGATGTCGAATACAAGCGGGCAGTCAAGAACAAGTGGCCCTTCATTACCCATCTTTCAGAGGGCTTTGACGAAGAGGCCATGCACGGGGTAGAAACCATCGAAAAGCTGGGCATACTCGATAATCATTGCCTTTTTGTCCACTGTATTGGCTTCAGCGATGGGGATATCAAAAAAGTCGCCAAAGCGGGGGCATCAGTCTCATGGTGCGGCTTTTCCAATATGTTCATGTTCAACACCACCTGCAAGATACGCAAGATGATCAAGGCGGGGGTGAATGTTACCTTGGGCACCGACTCGTCCGCTACAGGTTCGGCAAACCTTCTGTCCGAAATCAAATACGACAGGGAGCTTTACCGTAGGCTCTACGGCGAGGATCTTCCCGCCAAGACCATTTTCGAGATGGCCACTGTCAACGCCGCAAAAGCCTTCTGGATGGACGACCGCATCGGTACCCTGGAAGAGGGCAAGCTTGGGGACATACTGGTTCTTAAAGGGAAGGCGGACGATGCCTACGAAAACCTCGCCTCTGCTTCCATGCAGGATATAGAATTGCTTGTGCTGGCGGGGAAGCCCATTTTGGGTGAACTCCGCTTTTTGGATTTTTTGGGAGGTTCCCTGCCTTCAGGTTACAGTCAAATCAAAATAGGCCGGAGGCCCATGTTCGTCATTGGCGATCCGGCGGGGCTTTATGCAGAATGCCGCAGCAAAATCGGCTTCAAGAAAGTCCTTGATTATCTCCCCTTTGAGCCGTGAGGAAGGATAGGAATGCCCAAGCCGCTTCAGTACAGATCAGGTTCTCTTATCTACTTCCAGGGGGATCCTGCAAACCAGGTGTTCATCCTGCAGAAAGGCCAGGTGAACCTGGTCTACCAGGATATTGAGACCGGACAGGATGTGCACGATCTCGTGCAGCCCGGCGAATTCTTTGGCGTCAAGTCGGCCCTGGGCCGCTATCCCCGTGAAGAAAACGCCGTAGCCCTTATGGATGCCTCCATCATGGCTTTTACAGTGCCCGAGTTTGAAGCCCTGGCCATGGCGAATACCCGTATTGTTATGAAGATGCTCAAGGTTTTCTCCAACCAGATGAGGCGCATACATCACCAGGTCTCGAACCTCATGGAGAAGGATGAGCTGCTCAGCCCCGAGGCAGGCCTTTTCAACGTAGGCCAGTATTACCTCAAAAACAAGCGCTTTGCCCAGGCAAAGTACGTCCTTTCCCGCTATCTTACCTATTACCCCTCGGGGAGAAACGCAGTCCAGGCTGCCAAAGATCTTGAAGTCGCCGAGATAGCCATTGCGCGCGGCGGGGGAGGGGACAAGGCTTCGGTTTTCGCAGCCCCTGGGTCCGCTGCTTCCAGCTCTTCGGAAAGCCTTACGGATACCGCAAAGTTGTACTATGACGCAGTAAGTCTCATAAGCCAGCAGAAATACCAGCAGGCCTACCTGGGCTTTAAAAAGATAGTGGACGCCAACGAAGACGCCGAGTACTCTGCCAAGAGTTCTTTCGAGATTGGCCGCTGCCTCTTTTTGTTGAACAAATTCGAGGACTGCATCAAATACTACACCATGATGATTACCCGGTACCCCAAACATCCCGATCTGGGGGATGCCCTCTTCTTCATGGGCCAGTCTTACGAGAAAAACAACCGCAAGGATCAGGCCGCGACCTTCTACAAGAAAATACTCTCCATGCCTGGGGACGAGGACGACGGCACCCATATCAAGGCCAGGCGGGCCCTCAAGGCATTGGAGGAATAGATGGCAGGCATGGACATGTCGGCCTTTGGCCGCTTCACAAGGACCTTTCAGGCCGGGGAGATGATCTTTTCGGAATTCGAGCCCGGCGACACCTTCTACCTCATCCAGTCGGGACGCGTGGAGCTGGTCAAAATAATCGGCGATATCGAACGCACCCTGGACATACTCCAGCCCTCAGAAATGTTCGGCGAAATGGCGATACTCGAAAATTCCCCGCGCTCCGCCACTGCCATAGCCCTGGACAAGGTAAGCGTGCTGGAATTCAACAGCCAGAACTTCGAGATTCTCATGCTGGGCAATCCCCAGATAGCCCTGAAGCTCCTCCGTATGTTCACCAAGCGCATCTACGATTCCAAGCGCCGCTTCATGATCCTCACCCTGGAAGATCCCCAGGCAAAAATAGCCGACGTTTTCCTCATGCTGGACGAAAGCCAGGCGGATATAGACAAAACCACCGAAACCCGTATTTTCAAAACCTCTGTAGACGATATTGCCCACTGGGCCGGCATGGGCGTCAGCGAAACCCGCGAAGCCCTAAGCCACTTTGTGACCCAGCGCCGCCTTGAGATGTACCCCGACCGCATCGTGGTCAAGAACATCAACGACTTCTCCCGCTTTGTCAATTCAAAAAGGAAGAAGGGGTGATACGCCGGGAAGCGCGCCTAATCTGAAAAAACCATAAAAAACAGTAATTTTTGAATTCATCAGATAAGATGAATTTAATTCAGCAAATTCATCAGATAAGATGAATCAAAAAAATACCAATGCGTGGCCAAATAAAACCGCAAAGTAAAAGACGTTGAAGAAGTAAGAATTCAATTACGATTCCTTCTTCGACCTTGCGGTTAAAAATTTCTATATCCTCTATCGAACCTTGGCGAAGATTTCCGGGTTATTGGCTGCATAATTCAACACATCAGCCATAACGCCGGTATAGCCCTTTCTTAAAGATTTGAACATCTTAATCCGTTTCAGTTCTTCTTTGGTCGGCTTTTGACCAACCCCTCGCCGCGAATAAAAAAGGCTCCCGAAATTCGGGAGCCTTCATTTTACCTAAAAATCAGTCTTAAACTTCTTTGAGTCCTGCGCTCGGGCGGCCTCTTTTTCCTGCTGCACCGGGCTTGCGGCCCCGTTTACTGGCAGCTTTTCCTGCAGCAGCGGCCTTGGCTTTTTTGGGCGCAGGCAGCGCTTTTGGGGCGGCTGATGTTGAGGCAGGGGCGTCATCGGAGTTGATCAAATCCAGATAGGCCGAGCCTGATGCTTCGGCAGCATGGGGTTCAGGGTTGTCCACTGCGCTGAAGGACTGGTTGATGTCCTCGCGCACTGTGGAGCGCCTGCGGCTGAAGGATGCAAATGCGGCGTCCTGGAAGCCCTTGCTTACGCCGTGGAGGAATTCGTTGAGCACGTTCGCCATGGCGTCGAGAGTGGCCTTCTTCCTCTTGATGGAGGTAATGTCCACGTCGAGGATAATACCGGGCTGAATATGGTAGGGATTGATCATGTAATCGAACTTGAAGTAGTCCCTCTCCAGGAAATGGAGGCGATCCTCAATGACCCGCCTTTCAACGGGGTATTGATAATCGTACATTTTGACGAGCTTTTCCCTCATCAGGATAATCCGGCTCCGTATCTTGTCTTTTTCGTAGACATAGGTACGGTTGGAGCGTTCCACTTCGGTTTCTGCGGGCTTCACAAAGGAGATTTCGTCCCAAACCTTGTCGATATCTTCGTAGAGGGGTTCGCCGGTTTTGTCTTTGATGGTGGTCTTGATGCGGTTCTTCTTCTTTTTGGCCAGATCGTCAAAGTCAGTGACCTTGCCGCCGGGTTTGCGGTCTTCGTAGATGACCGTAACGATATCCCAGACATGCTGGACTTCGGTTTCGAAGCTCTTGAGCTGCACATCGTAGGCCTTGCGTTCCTCGATGAGCTGGGCATGATCCAGGTACTTCATCTTGATCTGGTAACGCTCGTCGGGGAGGTTGGAAACATCGCTGTCTTCGTATTCGCGAATCAGGAGTTCCCTGCCATTCTTGAGGTTTTCAATGTACTGGTAGCCCATGCGGGAGGTGTCCAGAATGGAAGTAATGGAGTTAATGGCGGTATTGAAGCCCCGGTTGCGGATGTTTTCGATGTCGATGATTTTTTTGAGGTTCTCACGTATGTTGAGCTGATCGAACTCGGCGGGGTCGATTTCGGCCCTGAGCTGCCCCAGCTTCTCCATGATATTCTTGGCAACCAGCTTATAGCGCTTGGATTTTTCATTTTCAACGTTGTCATCGGTAAAATCTTCGACTTTTCCGATTTTGGAGAAGAGGATCTCGCTGTCGGCGAGTTCTTCAAGACCCTGATCCACCCGTTCGTCCTTGAGCTTCTCGACTTCCTTGTCGATGGAATCAACGATATGCTTGGAAAGCATGTCTTTGACGAGGTATTCCATGGTTACCTGATAATGGAATATGGGGGAAATCAGCTCTGAATCGAGGATATTGACCGAAAGCTTTACATCGGTAACGGTCTTGGGCTTGTAAAGGTTGTCCTTGAAGGCGCATTTTACGATGGAATAGGCATTTTCGCCCCGCACAAAGGCGCCTACGTCAGTTTTCTGGCGGAGTATGCTGTTGGTGTGGGTCTCGAGCTCGTTGACGCCCCGCTGAATATGGCCCTGGAGGTGACCGTACATGTTAACAACGGATTTTTCAATCTCGCCGGTGTTGAACTTGTCGGCTCCGCCGACTTCATCAAGCAGTTTGGCGATTTCTTTCGGACTGTACCGGGCAAGGACCTGGGTTTCTTCCTTGTCGATGAAATTCCGGACTTTCTTGACCATTTCATCTTCAGAAGTGGTCATGTACCGGTTGAACATGTTCTGGAAGTTCTGGTTGAAATAGTTATAGAGCTTTTCCTTGAGGCCGCCCATCACATCGAGCCGCTCCAGCACGTCCTTGGGCAGCCTGGAGGTCAGATGGTGGATAACCTTGTTGGTTTCCTCTTCCAGCAGCTGATTAACCTCATTCTGCTGATCCCGGTACTCCTGGGCCAATGAGTTCCTTGAACCCACAGCGCTCGGCTTTTCGGGGTGAAATACATTAGGACTCTTGGGTAGATCTAAATTTCCCATATCTTTGCTCCTTTATATAGAATCAATTGGCAATATACACAAATACATCATAGAGTATAGTCTATGTTTCAAAAGAAAGTCAAACCCTATTCGCATTAAATAAGAAAAAACGATGAAAATTCGTAGATCCCTATATGGATTTGCCTGCTTCCCTGCCCTCGGCCATGGCCCTTGCCGCAGCATAGATAGCCTTCTTCTTGTAATCGTGGTTCCAGCGGTTTACCCCTATATAGTCGAAAATTTGGGCCCCTGTATGACGGCAGAAGCGGTCCATCTGCTCCAGGCAGGAGAGGAGGCCGTTGCCCGACCCTCCCGGGGAAGCTACAAGGAGTACCTGCTTGCCCCCAAAGGCTGATTCAGCGGCTTTCCCTTCAAACTGCCATGTGGCTTCGCAGCGGCGGAGGCGGTCAAAGAAGCTTTTGAGCCCTTCAGCCATTTCACCCCAGTACACAGGGGTGATAAAGCAGAACGCGTCCGCCTGTTTCACCTTTTCCCGGGCTTCGTCGAAGCCGTCGCCTCCGAATGAACATCGATGCTCCGTGCGACAGCTTCCCCAGCCATCGCCGCACACATGGCAGCGTCCGAGTTTCCCCACATTGAGGGTTTCCGCATCCGCGCCGCCGTCTTTGCAGCCCTTTATAAGTTCTTCTTCCTCCAGATGGCAGAGGCCGTCCTTTTTAGGGTTTCCGGTAATGATAAGGTACTTCATAGCATGATCATGGATCATAGCCTGGAATTTATCAATCCATAAAATCTCCAAAAAAATAAAAAAACGAAGAAAAAACTTGACAAATTTTATCCAGTATATGTATATTGTATAATACAATGTTTATCACCAAGGAATCTGATTACGCCGTGCGCATCATACGGGAGCTTTCGAGAAGCGGCAGGGAATCTGTCAAGGCTATCTGCGAAAGCGAAAGCATACCCATGCAGTACAGTTACAAGATACTCAAAAAACTTGAAAAAGGCGGCCTTGTGCAGGGCTATAGGGGGGCTAGCGGCGGCTATGAGCTTGCCAAAGCCCCCAAAAACATGAGCCTTTACGACGTGATAACCGCGGTTGACGAGGAAATCCTCCTCTCCGAATGTCTGGGCCACGGTTTCCGCTGCCCCATGAAGGGCAAGGGAAGGAAGGGCTGCGGCGTTCACGGGGAATTCGCGCGTATTCAGGGGCTCATACTTTCCCATCTAAAGGAAAAGTCCCTTTCAGATATAATCTGAAAGCAATTTTTTTGTTATATGAAACTGGATAATCATTATCCAGTTTCCAATTTACGGAGGTTACTATGAACGAGAGTTGTTACGGATGCAGCACCTGCGCCAGCGCGGACAAACCCCTTGAAGGGTTTATCGCGGGACTGCCGATGGAGACTTCCCACCACCGCGTGGAAAGCCAGGAGACAAAGTGCGGCTTCGGCCTGCAGGGGGTATGCTGCAGGCTCTGTGCCAACGGCCCCTGCCGCATCACCCCTGAATCGCCCAGGGGCATTTGCGGCGCTACCGCCGATGTGATGGTTACGCGCAATTTATTGAGGGCGGTGGCCTCGGGATCGGGCTGCTATATCCACGTGGTGGAAAACACCGCCCTGAACCTCAGGAACACGGCCATCGAAAAGGGCAAGTTCAAAGGCCCAGGCGCACTCGAACGGCTCTGCAAGCTTTTCGGCGTTTCGGGCAAGGACGATTACGAAAAAGCCCTCAATGTGTCGAACGCGGTTTTGAACGATCTTTACAAACCCGAATATGTCAAAATGGATCTGGTAGAAAAGATGGCCTATCCTCCCCGCTTCAAAGTGTGGAAAGAACTTGGCATACTCCCCGGAGGCGCCAAGTCAGAAGTGTTCAAGGGCGTGGTTAAGTGTTCCACCAACCTCAATTCGGATCCGGTGAACATGCTCCTCGACTGCCTCAAGCTGGGCATCTCCACAGGAATCTACGGCCTTACCCTTACGAACCTTTTGAACGACGTGCTTCTTGGGGAACCTGAAATCCGTATGGCCCCTGTGGGGCTGCGCGTCATCGATCCCGATTATATCAACATCATGATCACAGGCCACCAACACACGATGTTCGTGCATCTCCAGGAGAGGCTTACCGAGCCCGATGTGGTTGCCAAGGCAAAAGCTGTAGGCGCAAAAGGTTTTAAGCTCGTGGGCTGTACCTGCGTAGGCCAGGATCTCCAGCTCCGGGGCGCACACTACACGGAGATCTTCGACGGGCACGCGGGGAACAACTACACCTCCGAGGCCATACTGGCCACAGGCGGCATCGACGCGGTGATTTCCGAATTCAACTGCACACTTCCGGGCATCGAGCCTATCTGCGATGAACTTTTGATTAAGCAGATTTGTGTTGATGATGTAGCGAAAAAGGCCAACGCGGAATATGTGCCTTTCACCTTTGCCGATAGAGGTAAACAGAGCGAAATCATCATCGACAAGATTATTGCGGCTTATAAAGAACGGCGGCCCAAGGTAAAGCTCAACCTTCTGCCCGAACACGGCTACGAAAACAACCTTACGGGCGTGAGCGAAGTATCGCTCAAAAAATTCCTGGGTGGCAGCTGGAAGCCCCTCATCGATCTCATCGTATCAGGCGACATCAAAGGTGTTGCCGGTGTGGTGGGCTGTTCAAGCCTGGTTGCCGGAGGCCACGATGTGCTCACGGTGGCCCTCGTAAAGGAACTTATCGCCAAAGATATTATCGTCCTTACTGCGGGCTGTTCCTCAGGGGGTATCGAAAACTGCGGACTCATGGTTCCCGAAGCTGCCGAGCTTGCTGGCCCGAAGCTCAAGGCGGTGTGCAAAAAGCTTGGGATTCCTCCTGTGCTGAATTTCGGTCCTTGCCTTGCCATAGGACGCCTTGAGATTGTTGCTACCGAACTTGCGGAGGCCATAGGCATAGACATACCCCAGCTTCCCCTGGTGCTGTCCGCGGCTCAGTGGCTTGAAGAGCAGGCCCTGGCCGATGGCTGTTTCGGCCTTGCCCTGGGGCTTCCCCTGCATCTCGGGCTTCCTCCCTTTGTAACGGGCAGCAAAGTTGCGACACAGGTTCTCTGTCAGGATATGAAGGCCCTGACAGGAGGACAGGTGATCATCAATGGGGATGCCAAAGAATCAGCGGAGCTGCTTGAGAAGGTCATTCTCGAAAAACGCGCGGCCTTGAAGATATAGGGGGCCGGATATGCTGAATACCATGAAACGAATTTTTATTGACAGGGAAAAGTGCGACGGCTGTAAAAACTGCACTGTCGCCTGTATGCAGGCTCACAGGGCAACGCCCGGAACGGTCTATGACCTTGACCTTCTGGATCGCAAAAATGAAGCCCGCCATACCATTGTGAGCGACGGCAAAGGCAGGTACACTCCTGTCTTCTGCCGCCACTGCGCGGTACCGGACTGTGTCGGCGCCTGCATGTCGGGGGCTCTTAAAAAAGAGCCCGATACAGGCCATGTGCAGTACGACGAAAAACGCTGCGGCACTTGCTTCATGTGCGTTATGAGCTGTCCCTATGGCAATGTCAAGCCTGATAAGGCCACCCGCTCAAAGATCCTCAAATGCGATTTCTGCAAAGACGATCCCGAGGGTCCCAACTGCGTGAGGGCTTGTCCAAAAAAGGCCATCTGGGTTGAAGAAGTGGAGGTTTTGTAGAATGAAACATCTCATTATCGGCGCAGGAGCCGCTGCTGTCAGCGCAGTCAGAAGAATCCTCAAGGAAAAACCCGAGGACACGGTAGTAATAGTGTCCCAGGATGAGGAAGTCTACTCCCGCTGCATGCTCCACAAATTTATTTCAGGCGAGCGCGACGCCCCGAGCATCAATTTTATTAACGATGATATCTTTGCTCACAAGAATGTCCAGTGGATCAAGGGCAAAACCATTACCCGCCTTGATGGCGCGACAAAGACTGTGTACGCGGGGGACGAAAAAATCGCTTCAGGCGACACTGTTCTTATCGCCACAGGCAGCAACAGTGTTACACCTCCCATCGGCGAACTCAAAACCGCGAAGAACGCCTTCGGCCTCCGCCACCTTTCAGACGCGCGGGCCATTGCCGGCAGCGCTAAAAGCGCCAAAGAAGTGGTCATCATAGGCGCGGGCCTCGTGGGCCTCGATGCCGCCTATGCGCTTTTGGAATTGGGGAAGAAGCTCACCATTATCGAAATGGCCCCCACCGCCCTTGCCATTAACCTCGACGCCCACGGCGCCGAGGCTTACCAGAAGCTCTTTGAAGCCAAGGGCGTGACTTTCCATCTGGCGCGTAAAGTGGTTAACACTAAAGGTGACGGCGCCGGTAACATTACAGGCGTGGAAATGGACAACGGCGTTACTGTCCCCTGCGATATGGTGGTCATGGCAGTGGGCGTGCGCGCCGCCATTGCCTTCCTCGAAGGCTCCGGCGTGAAAACCGAAAGGGCAGTGGTAGTGGATGATTATCTCGCAACCAGCGTACCCGGCATTTATGCCGCCGGCGACGTAGCGGGCCTTTCGGGTATTTGGCCCAATGCCCAGAAGCAGGGAGAGATGGCGGCCTACAACATGACCGGCACCAAGTGGGCTTATGACGACAGGTTTGCCATCAAGAACACCATCAATTTTTTCGGCCTTCCTTCGCTTTCGCTGGGGGCGATAAATCCCCAGGAGGGTGATACGGTGCTTGTCAAGGAAGATCGCGGCAATTACCGCAAGATCATACTCCGCGACGGCGCCCCTGCGGGGGTTATACTCCAGGGTGAAATCGGCGGCTCAGGTTTCTGGCTCCATCTCATCAAGAACAAGATCCGTATCGACAAGCTGGGGAAATCCCCTTGGAAAGTGACGTATGCGGACTTCTTCGGGCTGGAGGCTAATGGCGAGTACAAGTACGTGGTTTAGCGACTTTCGGGAGAAGCCGGAAAATTCCGGCTTCTCCCAGCACGCCAAGGAATATGCCGGGAGAAAAACATCAGCGTCTCAAAAAATTGTGGAATGCTTCATAAGGAAAGCAGCCTTTTTTATGTACGACTCTTTTGATTCGAAGCCAAGACGGGGAATCGAACCCCGGACCTGCACATTACGAGTGTGCCGCTCTGCCAACTGAGCCATCTTGGCGTATAGAAACTGAATTATACCCAAAAAGGGGATTGGATTTCCAGTACCAAAGGCCTATAATGGGGGAGTTCAGGAGGATCTCATGTCAGATTTGGATAACCCCTATCAAAGCCCTGAAGCGGCAGCAACACCTGAAACGCCTTTGGTGTCCCAGACAGGGCTCACCGAGGCCATGCTGGCTCACCTTAAAGGGGCTTCCCCGTGGCTCAGGTTCATTGGGATCATGGGTTTTATATGCTGCGGGCTTTTGGTTCTTGGCGGCATCGTGTTCCTTGCCATGATCCCTACTATGACTTCTGTGTGGGGCAACATTCCCGGGCTGCAGAGTTTTTCCAATGTTCTCGGGGCGGCTTTCAGCGGTTCGATGGGGATATACTTCTTTATTTGCGCGGTCATCGGTTTCTTCCCTTCCCGTTTTGCGTACGCTTTTGGGAGCAAGATACGTTCCTATTTGCGGAGCGGTGCAGATGGGGATCTCGAAGAGGCTTTTAAGAACAATAAATCCCTCTGGAAGTTTGCGGGCATTGTTACAATCATTTCCCTTGCTTTTATCCCCATTATGATAATTGTGGGGATAGTCATTGCCGTTGCCATGGCGATTTAATGACCGGGTTTGACCACAGAGGCGCAGATTCTTCTCTCGGGGTGCAGACCCCGGAAGGCATTGAATTTGTCATTTTTCCTGCTGGCTTCCCCATACGGGCCTGTGCCTGGGGCATAGACTGCCTTATCAAGGGGGTCCTTGTTATCGGCCTCGTTATTATGGCCAATGCTCTGCATCAGGTTTTGGGGATATGGCTCTATCTCATTTCCAATTTTATTCTCGACTGGTTTTACCACGTGGGCTTTGAAGTCTTTTGGAATGGCCAGACGCCGGGGAAGCGCATCATGGGTATCAGGGTGGTGCGCAGCGACGGTTCGCCGGTAAATCCGGGTGCGTCTTTTTTGCGCAACCTTCTCCGTTTTGCCGATGGGTTTCTTTACCTCTATCTGATTGCGTTCCTCTGCATGGCCGGGAGCAAGGGCTTCAGGCGTTTTGGCGATTGGGCTGCCGATACCCTGGTTGTCTACACTGCCCGCACCCGCCTGCCTGCGCGTTTTACTTCTCCGGCTTTAAGGCAGCAGGCCATTCCCTGGCTGGCGGATATTCCTGCTGTTGTACCCCCGTATCCCCTTGATTATGAGGAGAAGCAGGGTCTTCTCATGTTTGCCCGGCGTTATCCTCTTTTGGGGAGGGAACGGGCTGATGAGATTGCAAAGCCCTGGGCAGCGAAGTTAAAGAAAGGGGATGAACAAATTTCTGATGCCGAATACCTCCTTGGGGTTGCCCATACTTTGAGCGGCATCACATGACCCAGCAAACCTTTATAAAAGGCCGCGAGGCTTTTTGGAATGAATTTGAGCAGCTTGTCCGTGGAGGAAGAAAAGCCCTAAAAGCCAAAGCCGCATGGTTTCCCAAAGGCTACAGGGAGCTTACCCAGGATCTCAATACCGCCAGGGCCCACGGTTTTGATCCTTCTATTATAGAAAGATTAAACACGTTGGTGCTTGAAGGAAATCAGATACTCTACAGCCAGAGATCTTTTTCGCTCCCCAGTGTTGCGGATTTTATACTCCGCATTTTTCCCCGGGCAGTGCGTTCCCAATGGCGAAGCCTCGGCGCAGCAATGCTCATATTTTACGGCATTGCGTTTTTTTTTGGGTGTCTTTGCGTGCGTTATCCATCCATGGTGTATGAGGTAATGGGGGAGGATCAGGCCTGGAGTATTGAAAATATGTATGATCCCGAGAGCTACCATTTTCTTACCCCCCGTGAAGTAAGTTCTGACGCCGACATGTTTGGTTTTTACATTTATAATAATATTTCCATCGCTTTTAGGACTTTTGCGGGGGGCATACTTGCAGGTTTTGGAAGTCTGCTTATTCTTTGTCTTAATGCGCTTTTCCTCGGGGCTGCTGCCGGTCATATTATCAACCTTGGTTATGGCGGCACCTTTTTTCCTTTTATCATAGCCCATAGCGCTTTTGAATTGACAGCGATAGTGTTCAGCGCCCAGGGCGGCCTGCTCCTGGGATATAGCCTTTTTGTTGCAAAAGGCCGTTCGAGAGCAGCATCCGTAAAAGAAGCGGGCAAAACAGCCCTTCCCATTATCTCAGGCGCCGGTATCATGCTGGTCATAGCTGCATGCCTTGAAGCCTTTTGGTCATCCCGGCATACCCTCCCCATTATGCTCAGGTACGGTGTTGGCGCTTCCCTTTGGGTTCTCCTTTTGTGTTACTTTGTTTTTGCGGGGAGGAAGAATTGACCATTCCCAATCTTGACAGTGCCCTGGTTTTGCGGCGGAGAAATGCCTGGGAGGCAGCCGACTCGGGCCTCTTGCTTTGGCGTGAGAATTTTCTTTACCTTATTCCTGTTTTTGCAATTCCCGTGTGGGTTGCGGCCTGCGGCCTGCGCTTTATACCTGAACATTTACGCTGGCTTTCGTGGGTTGCCCTTTGGTGGCTTAAACCGCTTTTTGACAGGCTGGCATTGCAGGTAGTTTCTTCCCGCTTCTTTGGGGGGAGGGTGATGAAAGGCTTTTGGGGGAATTTCTGCCGCGGCCTTATGGGGGATCTGCTGTGGAGGCGTTTCAGCCCTTTTCGTTCAGCTTCCATGCCTCTGCGTATTCTTGAGCGGCTAAAACACAAACAATACAGAAAGAGGAAAAAAGCCCTTGGCGCCGGGGGGCTTGATTTTTGTTTTCTCTTAAGCATACTTGGCCTCATTGCGGAAGCAGGCCTCCTTGGGGGCGAAAGTATTTTTACTCTTGCAACAGTGGAGATACTATTTCCCAATATTTCGTATTCCTTTTGGGACAACCTGGTTGATACTGAACTTTTGCTTTATATAGGATACTGCTTTAATTATATTATTGTTGAAACCATGTATGTATGTATGGGGTTTGGCCTTTATATCAATAGCCGTGTAGAAGTTGAAGGCTGGGATTTGCAGATCCTCTTTCAGAAATTTACCCGGAAATTGGCTGCAGGGGCAAAAGTTTTGCTTTTGGTCTGCGGTCTTTTATTGTTCGTATTTCCCCTTAATGCTCAGGAGGAGGAAGCGGAAAAAAGGGAATATTTTCCCGAGGGTTTTATGCTGCCTGATTCCTACCCCCGGCATACCCTGGATGAAATTCTCGAATCAGATGATTTCGGCGGTTATAAAGACGGGTGGAAAATCAGGCTAAAGAATGAAAATGATGACGAAGCAGATCCGCTGCCTGAAATAGATTTGGCTCCCTGGGTAAAAACCTTAAAAGAAATTTTTGCCTTTGCCTTAAGGCTTCTCATTATTCTGGTTGTTGCAGCCTTTGCTGTCTTTGCCCTCTTAAGGCTTTATAAAATACGCAGTTCTTCTTCCCCTGGTAAAAGAAGCAGGGGAAAGGCTTATATTGAATCGCCGGCTTCTCCGGGAAACCCTGAAAGCCTTTTTGGAAAGGCAGAGGAGTTTTTCCGTCATGGCAATATACGCGAGGCCTGGGCTGCCTGTCTTTCGGGAACAATAGGCTCTTATGCCCTTTACAGGGATGTTTCGTTTCCCCCTGATGCCACCGAATATGGCTGTCTCAGGATTGTGCGTTCCTGTGTCGGCATGGAAAGTGAACAATTCGCGGCAATGGTGCAAGACTGGGTTTCTCTCGCATACGGCGGGAGGCTTCCCCAAGAGGGAAAATTTGAACAGGCATTGGAATTTGGTAGGAATGTTAGTACTAATACTGCTAACTCACCGGGAGATCCGATTGCGTAAATATTTACTGTTTTTCGGTATAGGCATTGCGGTACTCGGCATCATAGGCTTTGTCTGTTGGTCCCTTTTTGAGATAGTTCCCAATGAGGAGTATTTCCCTCCTGTGCGGGAAGCCAGGATAAATAAATATTTGGCCCTGGATCGCTGGCTTAACCAGACAGGCCATACAGTGAGGATTGCGGATTCCGGTGATTTTGAAACTTTGAAAAAATCCGGCGAGGGGACTATATTCATTCAGAATAGCCTTTTCAATTGGACAGAAGATGCTGCGGCTTATCTTGCAGAATGGATCGAGCAGGGTGGCAATCTTGTTTTAAGCCTGGGGTATTCCTGGGAATGGGGCGATGATGAAGCCCTGGGCGGTTTACTTCGCAGTTTCGGGATTGAAGAAGGCGAAGAACCCGAGGATTGGGAGTATCATTATGATCCGGATCAACCCTCTTTTGGAATGGAAGTGGTTTTTCTTGCTTCCGATGATCCCGAATCACTTGCCTTTATGAGCAGTGACGGTCTAGTCCGCATTGTTCAGCAAAAGAAAGGGATGGGTAAATTTACTGTTATGGGGCGCCCCTTGTTCATGACATCAGACGAACTTTTAACCGAACAAAACGCCCGGCTTTCATGGTATCTCCTGGCCGATTCCGGCGATCCCGGTGTTTTTTTTATACGTGGGCGGGAGCGTGCCAAAGGGCTCATTGGCAGGCTTTTCCAAAGGGGCAATTTCTCCGCATTGATCATCTCGGCTCTTGCCCTCATTATAATAGGGTTGTGGACAGTGATCCCTGTCTTCGGCATAGCAGCCAGGAGCGAAGAAAAACCTGGGCGACCTTTGGGCGAACGTTTTTTGGCAGAGGGCCGTTTCTTAAAACGCTTTGGCGCATTGGAAAGCTATAGGGCGGCTTATATCAAGGAGATTAAGGGAAAGCTGCTCAGAAAAGAAAACATTAAAACTGAAAGCGGAATAATCCTCAGGGCTATAGAACTGTGGAAAGAAGCTTCGGGCGGCGGGGATTATAAAGACGTGGAAAAGGCTATGTCCTCTTCCCGTCAAAAAAATAAAGAATTCCCAAGAATGATAGCAATACTGAAAACCATATTGGAGCGTATATGATGGAAGCTGAAGCGTACGGGATTGAAGAAGCATGCGCAGTACTCGAAAGAATCAGGACCGAGATTGGGAAGGTTTTTATAGGCCAGAAAGATCTGGTGGAGCATGCGCTCATTGCCTTTTTGGCAGGGGGGCATCTTCTTGTAGAAGGCGTTCCGGGGTTGGGGAAGACCTTGCTCGTCAGGGCTTTGGCAAAAGCCATTGGGGGCGAATCCAAACGGGTGCAATTTACGCCTGACCTCATGCCCAGCGACATTACAGGCAATATTATGCTGGATGTCAAGGAAGGGAAGTTCATCACCAGGAAGGGGCCGGTGTTTGTCAATGTTTTTATTGCCGATGAAATAAACCGTTCCCCTGCAAAAACCCAGGCAGCCCTTTTCGAGGCCATGCAGGAATTTCAGGTGAGCCTTGACGGGACCGCTTATCCTCTGCCTGATCCCTTTATGGTGCTGGGTACAGAAAACCCATACGAGCATGAAGGTACTTATCCTCTGCCGGATGCACAGAAAGATCGTTTCCTCATGAAACTCCTGGTGGATTATCCAGATTTTAACGATGAAAAAGCCATGGTGACCCAGGTGCTTCAAGACAGCTCCGGCGCCGAGCTTTGCCTTGAAGGCGTTTCTACTGTGCTGAGCCCTGAAGGTTTTACCCGTCTGCGCAAGCTTGTTTCGCAGATACGCACTGATGCTGCGGTTGTTGATTATGCGGTGCGCCTTGCAGCTGCCACGAGAAACGATCCTTCCATGGAAACCGGAGCCGGCCCCCGTGGCAGCCTTGCCCTGGTACGCTGCGCTCGAGGACGTGCCCTGCTTGAAGGCAGGGACTTTGTCATCCCCGATGACATACAGGCCCTGGCAGTACCTGTCCTGATGCACCGCATCGTTATTTCCGCAGAGAGCGAACTTGAAGGCTTTGATGAAGTAAGGGCAGTGGAAAATCTCCTTACAAAGATTGAAGCTCCCCGTGGCGATTTTGGCAGCAATCCTGACGGAGAAGCTTAATACGCTATGAAACCGGGGAAGGCTCTTTTTATCACCGCCCTGCTCTGGCTCTTCCTTGGGGCAGGGGCTTTTTTTTCAGATGCCCTTTCCCTGGTCTGGCTTTTTGCGGGCCTCATTCTCCTTCCTGTTATTGCGGCAGATGCGCTGTTTTTATATTTTCTGGTGGACCGGCTTGAAGTAAAGAGGGAACTTCCCATTACCCTGGCTCAGGGGGCAAATGCAAAAGCAAGGATCGATATTAAGCGGGGACAGCGGCCAATGCTGCCATTTAAGATCACCCTTTTTGATCTTTATCCGGAAGGGATGGAATGCAGGGATTTTCCTGCTGTTATCGATCGTAAACTGTTTAGCACTAATAGTACTATCCATTTTGATTATACCCTTATCCCCAAAGAACGGGGTTTTTGGTTTTTCAGAGGAGTTGAGATCCTCCTTGCTTCCCCGCTGCGGTTTTGGAATTTGAAAGCCTTCCATAAATGCGAAAGTGCGGGCCGTACCTATCCTGACTTTACCAAGATCAAAGCCGCTGCCGGCGTCGAGCTGCGCGGCCTTCTTGAAATGACAGGGATAAAGAATATACGCCGCCGGGGACAGGGCATGGAGTTCAGGAACCTCAGAGATTATCAGGAAGGGGATTCCATACGGGACATTGACTGGCGGGCCACAAGCCGGAGACGCAGGATCGATGGCGGTGCTAAACTTATTATTCGGGAATACCAGGAAGAACAAGATCAGCAGGTACTGTTTTTGCTGGATTCCGGCTATAGGCTTCATCGCAGGGAAGGGGAGAGGATGCAGTTTGACAGCGCCCTTGAAGCGGTGCTGCTTCTTTCGTGGGTGAGCCTGAAGCACGGGGACAGCGTATCGGTGGGAACTTTTGGCAATGTTAGACGCTGGATATACCCCCGCAAGGGTTTGAGTACATTCCCGAGGCTTATGAACGGCCTCTGCGATATTTTCAGCGCCCCTGTTCCCTCGTCGCCTTTCTCATGCCTTGAGGATGCTTTGGCCCGCCTTAAGCGCAGGACTTTTATCATTCTCATAAGCAATTTCAGGGAAGAAGATGGCGAATCCCTTTCGTGGATTTTAAAGCGCATCGAAAAGCGGCATCTCCTCCTTTTGGTAAGCTTGCGGGAAAAGGAATCAGAAACCCTTTCTGCCCGCAAGCCTTTGAATGCTGATGAAGCCCTTGAAACCGCAGCGGCTTTTTCTTATCTCGCCTCCCGCAAAGCACTGTACCAGCATTGGGAACACCTGGGCCTCCTCACCCTCGAGACTTCGGCAGGGGGGCTTTCTTCAGCCTTGATTAACCGCTATCTGCAGGTTAAGCGTTCAGGTAAACTTTAATTAGGAGTGATAATGCGGATCTTTATTGTATACGCCCATCCCAGCGAAGATAGTTTTACCCGCCATATCAGGGATCATTTTATCCGTGGTGTTGAAAGCGCGGGTCATAGCTATATTCTTTCGGATCTTTATAAGATGAATTTTAAAACCGATATGAATGAAGCTGAATATCTGCGGGAAGCTTTTTACAGTCTCGATACCCCCGTGCCGGATGATGTGCTGGCCGAGCAAAACAAGATCAATGCCAGCGATGCCATTGTTTTCATCTATCCTGTGTTTTGGTCCGACGTCCCTGCAAAACTCAAGGGCTGGTTTGACAGGGTATGGACTTACGGTTTTGCCTATGGGCTAAACCGCAGCATGAAGCAGCTTGAAAAAGCGTTAGTAATGGTGTCGGCCGGGAATAACAGCGAATATTTTGATCGTACCGGCCTTCTCGACGCTATGAAAAAAGTAATTTTGAACGATCGCCTTTTCGACAGGGTTAAGACGAAGGAGATGATCGTTTTTGATTCAACAAGCCGCGAGCTTCCCGAACGCAAATTCAATTGGGATAAACATTTGCGGCGCGCTTTTGAAACCGGGGCAAAATTTTGGCAGTAAATTTATATGGAGGTTTTATGATTACAGCCCAGTCAGTTTACAGGGATCTGGCAAAAATACGGGAGCAATCCCCCCTGGTGCACAATATCACCAACTTTGTGGTAATGAACAATACCGCCAATGCCCTTCTGGCCATTGGCGCTTCCCCGGTAATGGCCCATGCAGAAGAAGAGGCCGGCGATATGGCTGCCATAGCGTCCGCCCTGGTGATCAACATAGGCACTCTTAGCCCCGTCTGGATAAGGGGAATGGAAAAAGCCATGGCCAAAGCCGCAGAACGGGGCATACCCGTTGTTTTCGATCCCGTGGGGGCAGGCGCCACCCCTTACAGGTCGGAGACCTGCAGCAAGCTCCTCTCCGGCTGCCCGGTGAGTATCATCAGGGGGAATGCCTCCGAGATTAATGCCCTGGTTTTCATGGGCAAGCCGGGGGCTGCTAAAACCAAGGGTGTGGATTCTACTATCTCATCGGATAGTGTTTCCGATTCTGCTAAGGCCTTGAGCAGCCTATACAATTGTGTAGTCTCTTTGAGCGGGGCTACGGATTATATTGTGAAGTCATCAGGGCAGATCCTGATCCATAATGGCCACCCCCTGATGCCCAGGGTTACCGGCCTTGGCTGTACTGCAACAGCGCTTACCGGGGCTTTTGCGGCGGTAAACAGCAATTATATGGAAGCTGCTGCCGAAGCTATGGCTGTTATGGGGATAGCGGGGGAGCTTGCGGCCAGAAATTCGAAAGGGCCGGGGAGTTTTCAGGTTAATTTCCTGGATGCCCTTTATAACCTGAGCGAGGGGGAGATTCAGAGCCTGCTCAAGGCGGAATGACAGACGCTTGTTAATTGCATGCTTTTTCAGGTTATGGTATAATCCTGTTATGGGATTATTGATAAAGAGAAAATTCCCGCATCTCATTTTAGCTGCATATCTTGCTATAGCTATAATAGGGGCGTTTTCTTTTTCAGCCATAGAACCCCTCCGGGAGATTGATTTTTGGGTGGACAAACCGGCTTCAAGCAATTTCCTTGAACCTATAGATCATAGCATTAACTGCCTGGCTGAGGGCACTGCAATAATGAGCAGGGCAAGGGGATATTCTTTTTCCCTCTTGCGCAATGGTTCGCTGCGGGTTCTCATGGCCTTTGGGTTAAAAAATACCGGTTCGTCCTTCTTCCATGCCTCATTAGCCCATGCCGAAAAGATGAATTCCCTTAGTACCAAATATACAATTCCCTTAAAACTCCGAATTTAGAATCTATTTTCCTTTTAATCAAGTTTTCTCATTTAAACTCCATGCAGCAAAGGTTGTATGGAAAAAAGGTATATAGATATCAGGAGTATAATATGACTATTAGTGAAATGCTGCAGCAAAGCGCAGTTTTAACTTTTTTTGGAATGACTGTGGTTTTTATTTTTCTTTGGTTCATGATTGTTTGCGTCAACTGGGTAGGGAAATTGGTTCACAAGATGGGCTGGGACAAGGATATCCAGGAAACGGAAAATAAATTTTCTGTGCGCCAAAGCGGATCAGTGTCGCCACAGGTTACCGCTGCCATATCAGCGGCTGTTTCAGAATATCAGCAAAAAGAAGAGATCGATCATGTCTAAAGGAAGCGTAATTTTTATGGGTGTGTTGATCCTTCTGATTATTGGTTTGTTTTTTTTATACAAAATGGTTTTCTAACACAAACACTGCCGCCTTTTTCCCTGATACCAGAACAGGAATAGTACGGATCAGGGAAAAGGCCGGCGTTTTGTCCACCGCCTGCCTGAATTCCTCCTGCTTGGCAGTGAGCACGACTGCCAAGCCTCCTGCTTTCAGCAGCCGCGAGAATATTCCGACCATGTCATCATAGAATTTTTGCAGCGGAATTTCCGTTTCCCTGAACATTCCCCAAGGCGGATCTGTGATAATAGCATCAGCTTCGCCCCGGGGAAGCACATCGAAAATCGAGTAAATATCCGCTTGTTTTATTTCGCATGGCTGCTTTGCCGTAATTTTTTTCTTTGCGAAGGCAAGGGGCGCTTTATCAATGTCGAAAGCATAGAATTTTTTCAGAGGGAAATATTTTATTCGCTGCCCAGGGATTGATCCGTAACCACAGAAGGGATCGATAACCGTGTCAGTATGTTTTGGATTTGAAAGCCTGCATAAAAGCCATGCCAGCTGGGGGCTAAGCTCTCCGGGGTGAAGGCTTTTTTCGAAAGAGGCATGGCGGGTGAGGCGTTTCATAAAAAGGGAAAAGCCTTCCCTGCGGTATAAATACCAAAACTCCGTGTCAGGATTGCTGCGATCAATTTTAAGCCCCGAGGCATGGGAAATAAAATTTTCTGCTTCCTGCTTTGCAGCCTCGTTTACAGCGCTAGGCTTATTCTCTATGGAAAAAATAATCCTAAAACTTCGTATTTTGCTGTTGTTCTCCGAGATAATGCTGCTCGGTTTTCCCAGGGTTTTTCTAATATGCGCTTCAAGAGCTTTGTCTTTGGCTGCGTTTTCAAGAACATCAATCACCGCAAAGATATTGTTGAAGCAGAAAAAATTCAGTTTATCGTAGGTACATTCGGTTTCAAAAAGTATAGCCCCTTCGAGCAGTTTTTTGATTGCTGCATCGGCGAGGCGTTCTTTTACCAGTTCTGCGATATAGTCCTGAAAACCCGGAACAAAGGCAGCATAAAACAAATTAGCCATGTGTGTTTTCAGCGCGGATCAACTGCAGCCTGTAGTCCCGCCGCAGGTGTCGCACTTCATGCAAGTACCGTTCCTCACCAGGGTAAAGGAACCACAGGCAGGGCAGGGGTCTCCTTCATAACCCTTGATCCTTGCCTGCATGATTTTTGCAGCCTCCGACTGCTGGGCATTGTCAGCAGAGGCTGTTTCTTTAGGCATGGAGGAAGCTGCGGCTTTGCCATGCGGCTTAAACCCCGCGCTTGCTTTTGCCGATCCTTTAGCCTCGCCGGAATCATTCTTGGTTCCTGTTGAAATAAGATCGTCAGGCTTGACCTGCCCCAGATCGGCGCGCTTGAGGTAAGAAATGGCCAAATCGCGGAAAATGAAATCGATGACACTGGTAGCCATTTTCACATAATCATGGCCCTGCACCATGCCGTTCGGTTCAAAGCGGCTAAAGGTAAAGGCGTCCACATATTCGTCAAGGGGCACACCGTATTGGAGGCCCAGGGAAACAGCAATGGCAAAACTGTTAAGGAGGCTCCTGAACGCAGCCCCTTCCTTGTGCATGTCAAGGAAAATTTCGCCCAGGCTGCCGTCCTCGTATTCCCCGGTGCGGATAAAAATCGAGTGCCCGCCGATCTTTGCCTTCTGTGTATAGCCAGCCCTGCGGTTAGGCAAGGGATGGCGGATGTTTCGCGAATCTGCGGAAGCTGCATTGCTGCCGGCAGCAGAAGCCGCCGGTTTTTCCGGAGAAGCCATAGTCCGTTCTACGTTCAGGATAGTATCCGCCAGAGGATCTGTCCCGGGCGCAAAAGATGAGAGGGGCTGGGATAATTTTGACCCGTCCCGGTACAAAGCCACTGCCTTGAGCGCCTTCCTCCATGCCATCATATACGCGCCCTTTACATCCTCGTAATCAGCGGAATTAGGCATATTAATGGTTTTGGAAATTGCCCCGCTGACAAAAGGCTGAACCGCAGCCATCATCTCCACATGAGCAGTCCAGGGAATGGAACGCTTGCCGTTCTTCCCCGAAGGGGTGGCGGTATCAAAAACCCAGTAGTGTTCCTTCTTTAAACCCGGCGCCCCTTCAAGCCCCATAGTGCCGCAGGCAAAAAGATCAGCAGCGCCGATATCACCCTGGGTAAACCCCAGATGCCTAAGCAGGCTGAAACCCGGAAGGGACCAGGTCGATTCAGGCACTTTTAGGACTTTTTCGACAAAATCCCGGCCAAGAATCCATGGATTGAATACCCCGTCAAGGCTAAGGGCTGTCTTGACCGCCTCCTCCGCCGCAGCCAGGGCCTGGGCAGTAAAGCCTTTTTCCGAGAGGCTTGCAGGATTAATAGCAGGCGCCCCAATAAAGGATTTGTGCCCTGTGGCGTACGCAATAATACTGTCGATTGTATCGCTCTTATAACCAAGGGCTTCAAGCGCAGGAGGCACCGACTGGTTGATTATCTTGAAGTACCCGCCGCCCGCAAGCTTCTTGAATTTCACCAGCGCAAAGTCAGGCTCCACGCCGGTAGTGTCGCAATCCATGAGGAGCCCTATGGTTCCCGTAGGCGCAATGGCGCTTACCTGGGCGTTGCGGAAACCGTGCTGTGTCCCAAGATCGAGAGCCCTGTCCCAAGCCTGTTTCGCCGCATCCAAAAGATACGGCGGGCATTTAGCAGCATCAATACTGACAGGAACAGTGTTAAGCTTTTCATATTCGGTAGCAGGGGCATTATTGCAGGCCCGCCTGTGATTGCGTATCACCCTGAGCATGTGGGAGGCGTTTTCCCTGTACCGTGCAAAAGGCCCCAGCCCCTTTGCCATACGAGCCGACTGGGCATAGGCCTCGCCTGTGAGCAGAGCCGAAAGCGCCCCTGCCACAGCCCGCCCCTCAGCGGAATCATAGGCAAGCCCCATCACCATCAAGAGGCTTCCCAGATTGGCATAGCCAAGCCCCAAAGTGCGGTACTCGTAGGAAAGTTCCGCGATATTTGATGCAGGGAACTGCGCCATCACCACGGAAATTTCGAGTATGGCAGTCCAAACGCGGATCGCGTGGAGATAAGAGGCAACATTAAAAGTTTTAGTTTTCTTGTCATAGAAAAGCGCCAGGTTGATAGAGGCCAGATTGCAAGCCGTATCGTCCAGGAACATATATTCCGAGCAGGGATTGGAGGCCCGGATCTCCCCGCCCTCGGGGCAGGTGTGCCAGTCGTTGATGGTCGTATGGTACTGCAGGCCCGGGTCGGCGCAAGCCCATGCAGAACGGGCGGCATCCTCCCAGATCTTCCGGGCCTTGATAGTCCTTTCAATCTTGCCCGTAACCCTGCCGTTAAGGTTCCATTCCGCATCGTCCAGCACAGCCTTCATAAAATCGTCGCTCAAGCGGAGGCTGTTGTTGGACGACTGCCCCGACACCGTGTTATACGCCTCGCTGTCCCAGGCAGTAGAGAACACCGCCGGATTCACTTCCTCGTCCCCCTGCTCAAGCCGCCTCAGCAGCTGGTAGAGGTACGAGGCAGGAACCTTGTCGCTCAGGGCATTTTTTAAAGAAGCCGCAAGCTCATGGTTTTTTTCAGCGTTGAACTTGTCTTCCTCCGGACCCCTGAACGCCGCCAGCGCCTTCTTTACCGATTCAAGGTGCTTCTTCACCACCAGTGAACCCGTAACCATGGAAGCCACCTTGTGTTCCTCTTCCTGCTTCCACGAAATATATTTTTCAACATCCGGATGATCCGCATCAAGGGTAACCATCTTGGCAGCACGCCGCGTAGTCCCCCCGCTCTTAATCGCCGACGCCGACCTGTCGCCAATCTTCAAAAATGACAGCAACCCCGACGACACCCCGCCGCCGGAAAGCCTCTCGTTTATAGCCCTGAGCCTGGAAAAATTGGACCCCGTCCCCGACCCGTACTTGAAAAGCCGCGCTTCCCGGGTTACGAGATCCATAATGCCACCTTCATTCACGAGGTTGTCGTCTATGGAGAGGATAAAGCAGTTGTGGACAACAATATTGCCAGCAAGGAAGTTCCCGCTTTTTGTTTGAATATCATATACCGGCATTTCTCCGAGATATTCAATTCTATTGATGATTTCAAAACGCTGTTCAGGAATTTCTTTACCCTTTATTTCCGCAGCAAGGGAATTAGTCAGTTTTTCCTGTTTTTCAGAAGAAACAAATCCAATTAATTCCTGGAATTTTTTTCGTTCACTCTTATAGGCAATTATCAAATGGTAATAGGTATGCCTGTCATCGCGGCTGTCATTGCAAATACTAATACGGCTATAGATACCCAGGTTTGCCAACAGTTTTTGTGCATCCCATATTAAATCTTTAGATATACTCCCCAGTACCACATCAAAAGAGTCGCTTGGCCCTGCGTGGGAACGAACAGTCCCATCAGATTGAAAAAGAGATCGCAAATAGACAGTCGAGATCGCTCTCCCCCCATTTAGAATAGCTTCGGGAATCCGCATATCCAGGCCGCGTTTTTCAGATTCATATTTATCAACAAAGGGGCGGAGCTTTTCTCCATACAGGCGAATCCGCCGTAACGTGAGATTTTCATTTACGGTTTCTACATTCGTAACATGATAATGAACACCGTCAAAAACCTTCTGAATATGGGGAAGGAGAAAATTATATTCTTCATCATCGGCGGTCATAAATTCTATAATCAGCGATTGGTTAGTATTTTTTTTATATTGTCCTGCAAATCCATCTCCTGTGATCCATCCTGCCAATACCGCCTCGCTGACCGCCAATTCATCGTCTTTGGCCATTTCTGCAATAGTAGTATTGGTAATCTGTACCAGCCGCATATTGTTTTGCAGTTTTCCTGCCTCAATCCATTGGGGCTTTTCAGTATTATCAATATCGGCAAAAACCAGATGATCCGCTGTAGCCTCAAGAGTATTCCCATTTTTCAGGGCAATACGAAGAACAGGCTTGGTGCCATTTTCTTTGACCGCCAGTATTTCGGTAATACCGTCTTTGTCGTAAACCCTTGCGCCGATTCTTTTTTGCTCCACAAGTTTCCCGATCGGGATAGGTCCCTGAGGCGTACTTACCAGTGCATGATACGGGAGGCACGCATGCGGCTGCGGCCTCTTGTACGCACTGTCGGACTTCTTCACCTTGCCGTCGGCAGGGTCAAAGTAATAATGCCCCTGGGCAGGACCATCAATCCCGTAGACCGCGTAAAGCCCCGTGTTGAACCACTGGGGGCTGTTGGGCGCCGCTATCTGGTGGGCCAGCATATAGCAGGTTTCGTCGTAAAAAGCCTTGGCATCCCCTTCGCTGTCGAAGTAGCTGTTTTTCCTCCCCCAGTCCATCCAGGTATAGGCAAGCCTGTGGAAAACCTGGCGTGCGTCATGCTCCGCCCCGTCCTTGGGCAGTTCCATGCCAGGGTCGGCAGTCCCCGGGTCAACGGCCCACGCCTTCCAGTCATAAACCTTGTCCGCAGGCACCCCCGCCTTGCGGAAATACTTCTGGGCAATAATATCCGCCGCAATCTGGCTCCAGAAAGCCGGCACAATCACGCAATCCTCAGAAAAAATCGCCTTCCCGTCAGGATTGCGGATTTCGCTCTTCCGCCTCTCCCAAACAATATCCTTATACGGCCCCGAAGCCGCATCCGTAAAGAGCCTTTCAATTTTCATTCCCAAATCCTTAGCCCCGCCTATAGCGGAGCATTTTAAAGTATACACTATATAAGGGGTAAGGATCAATAGACTTCTGCATAAAAATTTGGCAGAAAGCCTTCCATAATAATGCAAGGAGGGGAAGCGCATTGGACGGGAGATAGGGCATTGGTCAGCCAAAGCGACCGCTTCCTTCTACGCTGCTCCCCCTGGGCTCCGAACTCCTCGCAAAAACCTTCGGTTTTTGCTGCGGTGTTCTACGCCCACCCCCACGTCGGTTATGCGGGTAACGCGACTATTGTTTTTACCAAGGTCTTTGAATAATGCCAAGGCTGCAATATAATACCATAAAAGGTAGGGATTATGCCGACAAACCCCATTGAAGAACGTCAGATCCGTGTGTTCATCTCGTCCACATTCCGGGACATGCAGGCCGAACGGGATTACCTTGTGATGAAGATATTCCCCTCCATACGCCGTTACTGCGAAGAGCGGGACATTTCCTTTGTGGAGCTTGATCTCCGGACTTTACCAAAAAAGCAGAAGACCTTCGTGAAAGCCCTGGAGGAATAAATGTTGGAAAAAGATGTGAATATTTTTGTAAGTCTCCATCCAGACGACGAAAGATCCGTGTTGCTTGCATTGGAGCAAGTCCGATCGGCAGGATGGCACAATATTGATATTTCCGGACTACAAACCGGACAAGCGGCAATATTGGAGTCTATCCAGCAAAGCGGCATGGCATTAATATTCCTGAGCAAAGCGTATGTACGGGATCAGCGCTTGATGCTTGAAGAATTCGCTTATGCCGCCACTGTTGTGCGAAAACCATTTATCCCGGTCTGGTTGGATAGCCTTGTGGATATACAGCAAGATTGCCAAAATATAGATGGTGACCGGCATCTTCTCAGTGCTTTGGAAATGCTTACAGCCAAATATTCATGTACTGCCATCGATGAACTCATTGCCGAGTTGGAACGATTTACGCCTGATAATACACCTTATACACCTTCAACCCCGCAGATATGCGATAAACCTTGTGAGGCTTATGAGGGGGATGAGCCATATATATTCATCAGCTACGCCCATGATGACGCAATACAGGTCTATCCAGAAATAAAGGAACTATACGAATCCGGCTGGGATTTGTGGTACGACGAGGGTATTAAAGTAACAGAGCGTTATTTGCCCGTTATTGCCGATAATATCAGGCATTGCTCGGTATTTGTATTAATGCTGACAAATCGCTGCTTAGTTCGGCCATTCGTGATGAATTATGAACTGGAGTATGCACGCCAGCGGGGAGTTCCCATTATTCCGGTCTTGTTAGAAGAATTAACTCCGCAGCCATGGTCAGAGGAAAATGCTGCGAAGCTTTTAAAGGCGGCAATTGCACCGGATGTATTAATTGAACACATAAGTCGTGCCAGCTTGACGAACCGGGGAACACGTATTGCTGTTCCACCTGCCATTAAACAAAATGTAGTATACGACGTTAATCTGCCGCTGGAAATGCCGGGGTTCAAGATCCTGGTACAGGGGGATGAGATAACCATTGTAAGGTATGTTGGTGATGACAGGGATGTTGTTATTCCCAGCACAGTTACATCGGTTGATGGAAAAATAACATTTCAGGTTACTGCTATTTGTGACTATGCTTTTACAGGTGGCGGCAGCGGCATTTCCGGAATTGGAGTAAATATTGACTTGATGGCTTCCGGTATGTTTAATAAGAAAATAAAGATTAACAAAGAATCCCTTGAGAATTGTAAATTATTGACAAGTGTTACGATTCCGGACAGTATTACCAATATTGGACAAGGTGCTTTTTCAGGCTGCAAATTACTAAAGGGAACCTCTAAAAACCACTTATTAAATATCCTGACATAGCTTATTAAATAATTTTTTTTGGAATTGATAAGAAAAAAACGAAAAATTGATATAATTGGGCTTATTTATTGCCTCATTCATTCGCTCTTGCCCACAATCGTGTGTCGTGGACAGACTCCCCTTATGCATATGCCCGCTTTCCCCTCATAAGAAATATATACCGCCAGAAATTATAGGTCAAATTCATAAGCGCTATATTAGCGTGTGCCCGTGCCATCCCTATACTCCGGACCACTATCCCTCTCATCGTATTCGTCATCGTGGCAAATACATGCTCAACCCGCGCCCGTATTTTCGATTTCCGCGTGTTGTTCGCTTTTTGTGTCTTTGTTAACGGCCGGTTCCGGTATCCTTTCTCATGTATCCGATTTTTTGCCTTCCTGGGTATGCATTTCTGTATCTCTTCCCCAACATAGGCACTATCCGCATACAAAATGTTATCTTTCTCATCCACCAATTTTGATAATTCCTGACTGTCATGTACTGCTGCACTGGTCGTACTGAACTTCGTTATCAGTTTGCTTTCCGCGTCTATTTTTATATGGTCTTTATATCCGTAATGCCGTTCCTTGTTTTTGGTCGCCCACCGGGCATCAATGTCCTTTTGTGACTTTTTATGCTTTTTCTTTTTTCCTTCCCATTCTTCAGGCACCTTGCCTTCCTTTATCTTCTGGTTTTCCGCCTTGCTGTTCCGCTGCCGCGGCGCATCCACAAAGGTCGCGTCCACTATGCTTCCGCTGTAGCTTATTATTTCCTGCTCCTCAAGCTGCCTGACAAATCGGTAAAATATCGTATCCAATATGTTTGCCTTTACCAGTTCTTCCCGAAAATGCCATATCGTTTTCGCGTCGGGAACGGTATCGCACAGAGCCAATCCCAGAAACCGTTGAAAACTCAACCTGTCTTTTATTTGGTATTCGGCCTGATCGTCACTTACATTGTACAGTTTTTGCAATATCAGTATTTTAAACATCATTACGTAATCAAAGGGCGGTCTGCCTCCCGGCCCCTGCGCCTCCTTTTTCAACGTTTTATTTAATATCCCACGAAAATTATCCCATTTAATGTATTTGTTTAATTTTTCCAGGGGATCGCCGAGCGCGCTTAATTCTTTAAGCCTATCATTTTCATCAAAAAATCCATGCTGTTTCATGAATTTATTTTATCACAGTTCAGCTTGTTTTTAAAGAGTTTTTAGAGATGCCCTAAAGAATATAACTATTCCAGACAGCATCACAAGTATTAACGAAAATGTTTTTTTGGACTGTAAATCGCTAAAAAATATTACTATTTCGAAAAGTATTACCGGTATTGGAAACTATGCTTTTGATGGCTGCAAATCGCTAAAAAACATAATAATCCCTGACAGTATTACCAGTATTGGGCATGGTGCTTTTGATGGCTGCAAATCGATCACTAATATTATCATCCCGGGCAGTATTACCGACATTGAAGCGAATGCTTTTAGCGGATGCAAATCACTTATTTCTGTTTTTTTGCCGGATTGTGTGACAAGTATAGGCGTATCTGCTTTTTTCAAGTGTACATCATTAGTCAAAATCAATATCCCAGATAGTGTTAAAAGCATTGCCGCCGAAGCTTTTGCACTTTGTAAATCGCTTACAGACCTTACAATCCCGGATAGACTTATCAATATTGGCGATAGAGCTTTTAGCGGGTGCATATCTTTAAAGAATATAACTCTCCCCGAGGGGGTTAAGATTGGCAAAGAAACATTTTTTGGCTGCCATCAATTGGGTGCGGTTTTTAATGCCGGTAAAACAACCATTTTCTGCGGACCTCAAAATTGGTACTCAAAAAAACCATATGTTATCCCTGATGGTATAATAACAATAAATCCCGGCTCTTTTTCAAGTTGGTCATTTGTTTCAAAAATAATCCATCAAATAGCATATAAGTCCCAAGTGTTTAAATGTCGATTACCCGATAGTATAATCATTCCCGACAGCGTGACGGAAATTACTTCCGGTACTTTTGCAGACAGTAGTAATTTAAAAGAAATCATCATCCCAAATAGTATCACAAACATTGGCGATAAAGCTTTTAGTAAATGTAAATCTCTGAGAAGTATCATTATTCCAGACAGTGTTACAAGCATTGGTAAAGGTGCTTTTAAAGGCTGTAAAGCACTAAAGAACGTAACAATACCGGAGAGCGTCGTGAATATTGGCGAAGAAGCCTTTTTTGGCTGCAAATTGTTAAAAAATGCCGTCATACCGGATAGTATAACGAACAATGGTTATAAGGCTTTTCATAAAACTTCGAAGGAATTGTCAATTTCTAAAAGAAATCTAGTTGATGAAGTTCAAGAACAGGAAATGGAAGTACAAGAAGTTGAAGAGATAAAGTCCGGACAATTACTTCCAAAATGTCATGAAACACCACGGGTTTATATATGTTGTGCAAAATGGGATGTAGAGCATGTTAGTACCTTACTGACAAAACTCTACTGGGAAGGATTTAATATTTATTATACTAAAACCACAGACGAACAGGAAATTGATAACAGTCAATGTGTTTTAGCGTTTTTTTCGAATAAAACAGTAAAATCAGGACAAGCAATGAATAAATTAAAACATGCGGTGTTGCGTGATCCCTCACGGATCATCCAGGTTTTTTTGGGGGATTGTACCGATTGGCCCGATGAAATCAGAGATAAACTACATGACAGGCAGGCTATAATCCAAAGTCTCAGTTCAGAACAGGAATTTTCCGGAAAAATACGTGACAGCCTTCGGAAGTTTGAATGCAATATTGGACATCCCAGAGGGTTTGATGTGCAAAAACATGATGACACTGTTGAGTTAGTAAAATTCACCCCGACTGATTTTCCTCGGGTTATTATACCGGAAACATTTCTTAATCCTCCTCTGCCGCTTACCGGTATTGGTGTAAAAGCATTTATGGATTGTGAGTCTGTGATAGATGTTACTATTCCAAAAGGGGTTATAAGAATCGGTGGGGATAATCTTTTCATCGGGGCCTTTTCAGGATGTAAATCATTGAGAAATGTCAATATTCCGGACAGCGTTATAAGCATTGGCACAGGTGCTTTTTCTTTTTGTGAAAAGTTAAAGAATGTTATCATACCGGAAAGCGTCACTAGCATCGGGGACAGTGCTTTTGGTTACTGCTATTCGTTAAAAGATATTGTTATTCCGGGCATCATTAATAAAATTGATGCCAATGTTTTTTCCGGCTGTGAATCATTAACATGTATCATCATCCCGGATAACGTTGAGAAAATTGGAAGCAATGCTTTCTATTGTTGCAGATCGTTAACAAGCATTGTTATCCTCAATAAAGAAACAGCTATTAGTAAAGATACGTTTGAATATTGCGAATTTCTGACCATATACACATCGGTTAGTAGTAAGGCCTGGAAATATGCGAAAAAGCACAATATAAAACACGGTGATTATAAAGAAGCCATTGAATATTTTAATAAAGAAATAGAAACGCATCGGCAAGTATCTCCAAAGGATTCAAAAAAGCTGCTAGAATTACTTAATGCATTGAAGGAAGTACAAATTAGGGTATATGGCGAAGAAAACGAGGCTGTTGCCACTACATATAATACTATCGGGGCAGCATACTTCAAGACAGGCGATGTTAATACGGCTTTAGAATATGCGCAAAAATCGTTAATGCTGCAAAGAAAGGTCCTTGATAATGAGCATATCGATGTTGTAAATACATTAGAAGATATTGGAACAGTATATAAGAAAATGAAAAACTATAAAAAGGCGCTGGAGTTCTCCCAAGAGGCCATTGCCGTTAGGGAAAAAGTCCTTGGCCTTGAGCATCCTGATATTGCAACACCATATAACAACATAGGCTTGATATATAGCGATATGGGAAACCTTGAAACAGCGCTTGAATTCTACCAAAAGGCCCTTGCTATTAGGGAAAAAGTTTTGGGCCTTGAGCACCTTGATACCGCAATATCGTATAACAACGTAGGTTGGACATACCGTACCATGGGAAACCGTGAAAAAGCGCTGGAATTCTACCAAAAAGCCCTTGTCATTAGAAAAAAGATTCTTGGCCTTGATCATCCTGATACAGTGAGGGTATTTCAAAGAATAGCCGACCTGCGTAACCTTATAGGTAATACCGGAATCTGATTGACCGCGCAAGCGGTCTTTTGCACAGTGGCGATGTACTATTCATTGAAAACGACTTGCCAGAGAATTATTGATGGTGTATATTATTGTCAATATGGACAGGGAAAAATTAAAGAAATTCGCTTTGGATGAATTCAAAAAACAAGCTCCAAAGGAAATTGCAAGGGACGAAAAGAGTTTGCATGAATTTACATTAAAAAATATCAACGAACCGCTTTTGGACAAATTGGTGGACGAGTACTGCCAAAAAAATCCGGAAGAGTTCGCTGTATTGAATGTATTCGGTGTCAGCGATGAAAAATTAAAAGAAATTACAGAGAAGACTGATGTGGCAAGTACGATTGAGAGAATTGAATACAAAAAAATCGTCAACAATGCGGGGCTTGCATATCAGGGAGATATTCTGATTGAGTTGTTGATGAAATAGGCAATGCTATTCTTGAACAGCGGCTGCGGGGTTAAAAGCCGGCACAGGGGAAGACGGGGCCGCTTTGGGCCTTCCCATAGCCAAAACGATTTATGCTAATAGGAGAAAAACAATGAACATAGAAACGCTGGTCAGTCTAATCGCCATCGCTCTTGTCCTGTTTGGAGTCTTTTTTTATTTTTTCTATAAGCCGGCAAAGAATGTTACAAAAGAGTTTCCTCGTATTGTGTTTTTCACCGCCGTTTTCATTGCAGGGTTTATGCTTAACTGGATAGGGGGCAGCCGCTTCTATAGCGAAGGCCGCAGTCCAAGGGAAATCATAAAGATCGGTTCGGCAGTTATCACCACTTTGCAAATGTTCGTCCTTAACGCAGGAATGGATCGAATCGAAAGCCTGTCCATAGGAAATTTATTTTACGGCATTGCCTGTGTCCTCTGCTATGTTGCTGCGGTGATTTGTACCGTGCTGCTTGCCGTGCACCTATTCTTCAAAAGCCTTTGGAACACCCTGTCCTTATTCTCCCTTATACGTTCATCAAAGAAAACATGGATCATCGTCGGAAAAGGTGTTCATCAGGAAACCCTCCTCAAAGGTCTTACGCCGGACCAACAGAGCAATACCATCATAATCCCCAATGAGACCAATGAGAAAGAAAAAAAAGAATACATTGGCCGGGGTTTCCTTGTCATCAACGGGAAATTCAATGCAGGGATGCTTAAAAAAGCAAAGTTTTTTAATTCAAAGGAAACAACCCTTAAGGAAACAGTCCTTATTGCTATTTCTGAAGATGATGTTGAAAACCTTGAAATAGCCAGAACCATAACAGAACACCTGAAAACCCTTTCGGATAGCGCCCATGACAAATTGCGTTTCTCCGCCCGCATTATGTACACCAACATCGAAAGGGTGGAGCATTTTAAATTCAGCGAAGGCGCCGGCGGGAGGATCCAGTTTTTTAATCCCCACGAAATAACAGCGCGCACATTTTTGTTCGACAACCCTATTGCCAAATTTATCCCCCCTGAACGTATAGACACCGAAAAAGCACTCCTAATAGGCGGTTTTGATTTTCTGCACGTCTTTATAGGCTTTGGGAAAATAAACCGTGAATTCCTTAAACAGAGCATCGCAGCGAACCAAATTTTGGGGATGGATTACCATGCCCTTGTGATTGACAAGGACATAAAGGACAGTCAAAGCAGCTTCATGAACCAGTGCGGCGGAATTTTTGCGGGCAGAGAGGAGAGGGACAGCGGAAAGTATTTCCCGGCGCCCCAGGAAGAATACAGGATCGAGTTTATGGAATGCAGCGCTCTTTCAAAAGAAATGTATGATACGGTAATAAGCCGTGTGAAAGATGCCGATGCTTCGTCCGTGATTGTTTCTTTGGGGGATGTCCAGTTAAGCGCGGAAACCGCCATGGAATTTCGCCAGCGGTGCTACGAGGACGGCATAACTGAGGGGATACACATCTTTGTCCGGGCCGACGAGCATTCCCCCATTGTCGCCGTGGATGTGCTCAATGGCGATGCAAAAATCAAGATAGAACCCTTCGGCTTTGAGGATGCAATTCTTGCCCTTGACCACATTGAGGACAGGTACATGGACATCCTTGCAAAACACATTTCGGCAAACTATGCAGGCACCGGCATTATGGAACAGCCTGAAAAAATGGAAGAGCTTATAAACCTCAAATGGTGCAAAATTACCAACTTCGATCGTGAGTCAAACTTTTCCGCTGCCCTTTCGATCCGCATAAAATTGAACATGATGGGTTTTGACCTTGTGTATGACAAGCCTGAAATTCAGGATGCAAGTGAAGAATTCAGGCGCGTGTACGGATTTGAACAGGCCAAGAAACTGCGCGAAGCAGAGGAGATGGAACGCGATGCCGAGGGCAAAATCGCAAATACCATCCGCAACAACCTTGCCCGGCTTGAGCACCAGAGGTGGAACGCCTTTCATTTGGCAAAAGGCTGGATGCCGATGCCAAAAGACAGGGTTACAGCGGCTGCACGGAAAGACGCGCTTACAAAACAGCATGCCTGCATCACCACCTTTGAAGGCTTGGACGAATTAACCAAACTGCAGGCAGAACTGAAATGCAAAGACAATCCAAATTTGGATTATCCAACTACCCTTAAAAAAATCGATACCATGCACTATGATTGCGATCTAATGGATTGCCTTGAAGACAATCTTAAAAGCACAAAATACCGGATTGTAAAGCTGGGTGCCGATTCCGGGATATTTGAGCATCCATGCGGGACAATGGCGTAACTTGGTAAAGAGGATGAAAATAAACGGGATAATACATAGTAAGGGTATTTACAGGTCATCCCCCTCACTCCATGCCGAACATCTTTTCCTTCAGGTCAAGGTAATAAAGGTAGTCAGCTGTCTTCACATTGGGAGGGCAGCGGTGATCGCAGAAGGGGATGTATCCGCCTTTGGCGACATATTTCTCCAAAGTCTTTAGGTAAGCTTTGATGGCTTCAGGGCCTTCGCCAAGGCGCATCTTGTCCACACCGCCCATGATGCGGAGTTCCCCGTCGTACTGATCCAGAAGCTCCCCGGGGTGGGTGCAGGAATTGACTTCGTAGGGGAAGAGACAGTTGATGCCGCTCTCAAGAAAGTAGGGGATGAGGGGCCGGACATCGCCATCGCAGTCGGTGTACCAGATGTCTATGCCGTGGGCTTTAAGTTTCTTGTTGAGCCGCTTGTAGCGGGGGACGACCACATCGCGGAAAAAATCCAGCGACACTATGGGGCCGTGGTTAAAGCAGATGTCTTCCCAGCCCGAGGCATAATCAAATTTGAAATGGGGCAGGAGCTGATCCATGGCATATTCCGTGCATTGGCAGGTAGTTTCAACTATGTCCTCCACCATTTCGGGGTAATCGTAGGTGGCGTAGGCAAGGCCCTCGAAGGTGAGCATGTCCCGCACTTTTCCTATCATGGAGCCGCAGGAAATGCCCAGGGGGAAGTCACGGGTATTGTCGGCGGGTATTTTTTTCCTGATCGCTTCAATGTCGATAATGCGGCTGGGGTGTTTGAGGTTGAAATGCTCCTCTTTTACTTTCTTCCAATCTTCAGGAGTAGTAATAGAAGACTTTAGGTAATGGGGAATGGAGCTGCCTCCTCCTTCGAGGGGAACCTCAGCCAGGAGGCCATCCTCATTAATGATAACGCGTTTGTCGCCCTTGATTTCCAGCTCCCTGCTTTGAATGGGAGGGCTCATGAAATTGGCGCCTCCAAGGACATCTATCCTGTCAAAGGCGAAAAGGATATCCGCCTCCTCGTTGGTCTTAATGCCGTTGTTGACGAATAAATCCCATTGGGTGAAGTTTTCATCCCAGTAGCCGAATTCCATATTGAAGCTGCGGTCTACTGCTTTATAATGCATTTGATTGTTGAAACGTTCCCTTCCGGTCATGGCGGACTTCCAGGGTTTGCGTATGGGTGTGATATTCATAAAATCTCCTTCTTTGTATACCGAATGGTGCAATCTTTCCTCTTTATAGTGTTATATATATAGACAATGGCAATAGATATCAAGACCTGGTACGAAAAGTACGGACCTATGGTGTTCCGCCGCTGCAAGGGTATGCTGCACAGCGAGGAAGACGCCCTTGACGCGGTGCACGACGTGTTTGTGCAGCTCATGAGGGCGAAGCTCGACGATCGTTACCCTTCAAGCCTGCTTTACACCATGGCTACCAACACCTGTCTCAACAAGCTGCGCTGGAGGAAACTTCTTCAACCAGGGATCTTGAAGATCGTTCGGTGCTGGGTGCGGGCAGCACCATACAACTGGCATACAATGTCCCTGGGGGGGAAGATTTCGGCGTGATATTTTCCATAGACGGCAGGGCTGTGGTAACCCTCCATTATCCTTATAAAGAAAATATGAGCCCCCGTCTTGTTACCGGAAAACAGGTGCTTTTGGATGAGGCTTATACCCTGGATGATGCCCCCCTGTTCGAATGTTTCTTTTTGGTTGCCGGGGAAAAGCCCCTGGATGCCAATGTTATACTTGGGCTCGCACGAAAGCTGGCATCGCAAAATAAATCCCCTGGAGACCCCCAGAATATTATTGATGAGAGTGCCGAGGTTTTTAAGGGCTATCATCTTAATACCTTGACTGTGATTAAAAAGTGAGGAATACCAGAATGAATAAAATAGCAGCAAAAATTTTAATGACAGTATTTCTGTTAGTTTCCATATTTGCAGGAAACGTAGCAGCCCAGGATGGCGGAACAAGACGCTTCGGCCTTTTTATAGGGGCCAATAACGGCGGCAGGGACAGGGTCATGCTACGCTATGCAGTGAGCGATGCCCGGTCGGTCTCTAAAGTTTTCTCGGAAATGGGAGGAATTTCGAGTAAAGACAACATGCTTCTCATTGAGCCTTCAGCCCGGGATATCAAGAGGCAGCTTGAAGCCCTTAACAAAGAACTTACAGCTTCCAAAGGCAATTTCAGGCGTACCGAATTGGTGTTTTACTATTCGGGACATGCTGACGAGAACGGCCTCCTCCTTGGGAGGGATCGTTACGATTACAAGGAACTCAGGGAAAATATCAACACCATACAATCGGATATGCGCATAGTGATTCTGGATTCCTGTTCTTCAGGGGCTTTTACCCGTGCCAAGGGCGGCGTCAAGACCCAGCCCTTCCTTATAGACAGCTCGGTTTCTGCCGAGGGTTATGCCTTCCTGACTTCCAGCGCGGCGGATGAAGCCTCCCAGGAATCTGACCGCATTGAAAGTTCCTATTTTACCCACAGCCTCGTTACCGGCCTCCGTGGCGCAGCCGATATGGTGGGCGATGGTAGGGTAACCCTTAACGAGGTCTATCATTTTGCGTACACAGAAACGCTTGCCAAAACCGAAACTTCGGTTTACGGCGCCCAGCACCCCAGCTACGATATGCAGATAAACGGTACAGGGGATGTGATCCTCACTGACATTAAGGAGACTTCTGCCAGCCTCTATATCCAGGAAGATGTAGCGGGACGCATTTCCATTCGGGATTCTTCCGATTACCTTATTGCAGAAATCACCAAAACCAGTGTCAAGGCTATGGAGCTTGGCCTTGAACCAGGTGTTTATCGCATCACTCTCCAGAGAGGGGATAATTTCTACCGTACCGAAGTGATCCTTGCCCAGAATGTAAAATCCGCGCTGAGCCTTAACAGTTTTTCTCTTATTGCCGCGGAAACCGCCAGGGCACGGGGTGACGCAGAAAATTTTGAGGGCCGGAGTGTTGAAACCCAGCCAGGAGAAGATCACTCTGCGGTAAATTTGCAGCTGCTGCCGGGCAGGGATGTTTTAGGCAAAAGCGGGGAGAAAACAGTAAACAATTTCCTTTTTGGCCTCTTCCTGGGAGAGGGGTATAGGCTTAACGGCATGGGCCTTGCTCCTATAGGGATTAAAAACAGGGGAGAAGTAACCGGCTTCCAGGCAGCAGGTATTTATACTATTGCGGACAAGGACATTTCCGGTTTCCAGTCCGCAGGTGTTTTCAACATTGCCGGGGGAAAAGTTTTGGGCCTCCAGAGTTCGGGGATTTTCAATTTAGCCGGGAGCCTTAACGGCCTTCAGGCTGCATTGGTTAACATAAGCGGGGAAGGCAAAGGCGTCCAAATAGGGTTGGTAAATATTTCCAAAGATAACCGCATAATCCCTCTGGGCCTTGTCAATGTGGTTGAAGGCGGATTAATGTATGCCTCAATCTACATGGACGATATGGGGTTTACAAACTTTGGGTTCCGCAGCGGTACTAATCGTTTCTTTACTCTTTTTGGCATAGGGTTTCAGCCTGTTGCCCTTGCCCGGGACGCCTCAGACAAACTGTTGCTGACCCGCGTCGGTTTTGGATGGGAATGGAGTATAGGTAAGTTCTTCATAGACCTGGATTTAAACTATGTTTCCATAATTGATGTTGAAACCATCCATGCTGAAATTAGCAATCATCTCAAGAATGATCCTGCTTATTATACGACCGATAAATATTTTTCTGATAGCTTTCAAACTTCTATGGTACAGCTTAGGCTTTCAGGGGGTTACAAAATATTTCCGCATCTGGGTGTTTTTGCGGGAATTTCTTACGACTTTATGTTCATAAGCTTGGGTTCTTCGGAGGGATACAGTTCTAATGTTTTCGAACCATCCTGACTATGGCGTTTATCTGTTTGTCCCTTGTTAGCAGTAATAGCACTAGTCCGATTGCACCGTACAGGATAGCGTTTATTGCCAGAGGAAGGCCAAAGCTTAGGATTCGGCCTTTTCCGGTAAACAGGCCGGTGATTTTGGGGGTAATCAGCAGTATTGGCGCTATTGCTATGCAGGAAAGCACAATCAGTTTTAAGGTATAAACTGTCGCTGATTTGAATGCGCGGCCTACAGCTATGTTGGGATTCTTCTTAAGGAAGACAAGAAGCATGGCAGTGTTGACCGCGCTTGCCAGGGAAAGGGCCAAGGCAATGCCTGCCCCCCTCCAAGGTCCTGACAGAAATGCGGCGAGGCTTATATTCACCGCAAAAGAAATGATGCCGGCCAGGGTGGGCGATTTGGAGTCGCTTTGGGCATAGAAGGCAGGGGCCAATATCCTGTTTAGGGCTATAAAGTAAAGTCCAGGCATGTGGAATGAAAAAGCTGAAAGGGTGAGGCGCACCGAATCGTCATTGAAGCTTCTGGTCTGGAAGAGGAGACGTATGAGGCTTTCGCCCTGGGTCAGGGAAAAAAATGTGATGGGTATGGTGATAAGGGCTATGATATTCATGGCTGAGATAAGTCTGTTATTGTAAATTTCCCATTTGCCCGACTTGGCATATTCAGCAAGATCCGGGAGCAGCACAGTACCTATGGATACAGCAAAAATTCCCAATATCAATTCTTGCAATCTGAGCGAATACTGGAGACTCGAAACGACCCCTTCTCCTGCATTGCCTGCCAGGGCTGTGGAGACCAAATCGTTTAACTGGTAAGCCGCCATGCCGATGATGGTGGGGCCGATTAATCTTAATATTTTCCTTGTGCCAGGGTTATTTATTGCTCTTTTAAGGCCTGTGAAGAAAAAGGCATAGCCGTTCTTTAATACAAAGGGAAGCTGTATAGCAGCTTCCAGGAATCCGCCTATGAGTATGCCTATTGCCATGGCCCTGGCAGGATTTTTGGTATAGGGGGAAAGGCCGTAGGCGCAGAGTATTGTTGCAATGTTAAGCAGTATGGGCGCAAGGCCCGAAGGTGAAAATATCCTGAGGGAATTCAAGATCCCCTGGAAAAGGGCTGCCAGGGAAATAAAAGCAAGGAAGGGGAACATAAGGCGGGTGAGAAATACTGTTTCATCAAATTCTTCCATGCCGAAAAAATGTATTACTAATGGTGTTACTATTATTCCCAAAATAACAGTAATAGTGACAAAGAAAGTAAGGAAAGTAAAAAAGCAATTTAAAAAGTCCCTGGTTTTGTCTTTGTCGGACTCTAAAAGGTACTCTTTAAAAGTGGGTATAAAGGCTACCGCAATGGAGCCTTCTGCAAAGAGGCGGCGGAACAGGTTGGGGATCATGAAGGCAACAGAAAAAGCGTCTGAAAGGGCTGTGGTTCCCATGAGGGCGGCTTTTGCCATTTCCCGAAGCAGGCCCAGCACCCTCGAAACCATGGTAAGGAGGCTCAGCATGGAACCGTGGCGTACCAGTGCCCTGCCCTGATGCCCTTGGGGATCAGATTCCGTTTTGTCAGCCATATTTTCTTACCAGCTCCAGCATATCCTGGGGTCTGTTGCTTATAATGCCTGTGCAGCCTGCGGCAAGCATTTTTTCCGCGATTCCTGTATCGTCGATGGTCCAGGGAACCATGGGCTTTTTTTCCAAAACTGTAAAACGGAAACGGGTAAAAGGTGTTGCCAGCTTGTGCATGGGCTTGAGGTAGTCGCACCCTGAAATGATACGGCCAAAACCCCTCCTGAGTATGAAAGGCACATCCTTGTCCGTACAGTATATAACCGCCGTTGGAATATTGGGACAGATCTTTTTAAAAGCCCTGACCGCGAAAGGGTTAAAGGAGGACACGGCGATCGAAGCGGAAACCCTGGGGTCAAATCTTTTTAGCAGTTCTGCTAATAGGCCTGGCAGGGGATCGTCTTTGGTTTTTCGGGTTTTGAGTTCTATGTCGATATACATGGCAGGACAGAAAGCTTCAAGCACATTTTCCATCAGGGGAGGGTATTCTCCCTTAAAAGCGGCGCTGAAATGCGATCCTGTGTCGATGGCTTTAACTTCATCATAGCTCAGGTCTTCTATAGCCCGGCTGTCGCCCGCAGTCCGTTTGAAATTATCATCATGGGCTACTGCCAGTTTTCCGTCCCTGGTTACATGTATATCAAGCTCTATGCCGGGTGCGCCAATCTCCTGGGCTTTCAGGAAGCTTGCCATGGTGTTTTCAGGCGCAAGGGAAGAACAGCCCCGGTGGGCAAAGAGAAGGGGGCGTTGTCTTTCAGGCAGTAATTGTACCATTATGGTTTCTTCATCCTTGCCTTAAGTTCCTCAAGGGCATCCTGGGCAGATTTTTCTTTTTCTAGTTTTGAGAATTCCCTGTCGGTGGCAGCAATTTTTTCATCTCCGGGCATGTGCCCCAGGGCAATTAGAAGCTCTTGCTCTAAAAGATCAGGATCTATGCTCCTCTGCCTTGCGGCAAGGAAGGGGAGCTGGCTGCGCATATTTTCAATCTGGGTTCCAAGTTCTGCAATCTCTTCTTTAAGAGTTAAACGTTTTGCTTTTACCCTCTCCAATTCATTACGGGCTTCTTTCTGGAGAGCCTCTTCGTTTTTTTCACTTGCCAATGAAACCCGGCTTTCCCATTTACGTTCTTCTGATTCTAATTCTTCACTCTGTTTCTCGGTAAGTTTGAGGGTAGTAATAAATTGAAGTATATAATCCTTTGCCGCCAAGGGCTCCATGCCTGTAAGATCGTCAGGCTTTTTTTCTTCCTCTGTGCCAATATCAATCATGCAGCTTTCTTCCTATTTGAATTGCCCTGATTAAATTTTCAGCAGCCAGGACAAGATCCCTCTTGCTGTCCCTGATCATGGCATCAAGGCCTATCTGCCCGCAGGCAATGGAAACGGCATAATCAAACGACGAGAGCAGGGCTCCTGCATCCCCGCCCAGGGCGCCTGAAAGCAGGGCAACCGGCTTTCCGGCTTTCCGGCTTTCCCGCGCTACCACCGAGCAGAGCTTGCCCCCGGCTGTCTGGCCATCGGTCATGCCCTCGCCGGTGATCACGAGATCCGCTTCCTTAAGCCTGTTGAAGAAACCCGCATAGCGCATTACCAGCATAGCCCCTGATTCCATTTTTGCATTGAGGCATATACGAAGGGCAGCCCCGACTCCGCCCGCAGCCCCATCACCGGGCTGTTCGGTATCTTTCGCGAGCCCTGCCTTGATCCAGGCTGCCCCAAGTTTGGCAAGCCCTGCATCCAAAGTTTTGACCATCCCTGGGGTCGCGCCTTTTTGGGGGCCGAAAGTCGCGGAAGCGCCTTTTGGGCCTGTAAGCGGGTTTGTTACATCGCAGGCTGCTTTTATTGAAATGTTTTTTAAACGCTTGTCCGCACCGCTTGCATCCACAGAGGCTATTTTTGCAAGGACTTCGCCGCCTCTGCCGACAGCTTCGCCTTTTTCATCAAGAAAGCGAAAGCCCAGGGCTTCGAGCATGCCTATGCCCCCATCGTTTGTGGCGCTTCCCCCTATGCCTATGATGAGCTCCTTTGCCCCCGTATCCAGGGCAGCCTTGATAAGCTCCCCTGTACCGTAACTCGTGGCTTTTAGGGGGTCGAGCTCTTCCCGCTTGAGGAGTTCAATGCCCGAGGCGCTTGCCATATCCATCACCGCTGCCCTGCCATCCTCAATAAGGCCGAAGGCTGCTTCAATTTTTTTGCCCAGAGGGCCTGTAACGGTTACGGCGATAAAACGCCCCCCTGCCGCTTCGGTGACAGCCCGAGCCGTGCCTTCACCGCCGTCGGCCAGGGGGATTTTGAAAACTTGAGCGCCTTTGTCAGCCCTGGTTATGCCTTCTTCGATAGCAGAACAGGCTTCGGGGGCGCTCATATTCCCCTTGAATGAATCGGGCGAAACAATAATTTTCATATATATACTGTATGCGGAAGGGGCTTCCTTGGCAAGATTACAATTCTCCGGAATTCATCTTCTTTCGTATGGTTTTCCAGACAGGCATGAATTTGTTGAGGTAACTGTAGAAACGCTTGTTGTGCCCAACTTCGATGATGTGGATCATTTCGTGGAGTATGACATATTCAAAACATTCGGGGCTTTTTTTGGCAAGCTCCGAATTGAGCCGCAGGGTTTGCCTCTCGCTGTTGCAGCTCCCCCAATGGGATTTCATCTTCCGGACATAAAGCCCCAGCACTTCAACCTTAAGAAGAGGTTCCCATTTTTTGATGATTAAAGGGGCGGCTTCTTTCACGGCATTGCGGTACCATTTGTCCAGAAGTTCCTGTTTCTTTGCGGTGGTGGCGCCTGGTCGCACTTTCATTTTTATGCACCCATCGCTTATAGTGATTTTCGGGTTCCCCGGCTTTTCAACGATTTCAAGATCAAGGGCTTTGCCCCAAACATAGACTTTTTCGCCTTCTTTAAGGGAGCCTGCAGCCTTTGAATTGCTGCGGAATTTTTCCCTGTGCTTTTCTATCCAGGGAAGCTTGGAAACCACGAAACCGCGTATCAGTTCAGCGGACGTATTGAGGGGGACTGCTGCAAGCACCCTGCCGTCGGGCGGATAGACAGTGATGCGCATATTCTTCATGCGCCTGTATTCTACTTCTATAAAAATGTTCCCCAGCGTAAGACCTTGTGCCAAGATCAAGCTCCCTTGGGCTATTGTATAACGGCTGGTAAAATTTTGCGAGGGGTTTTAGAGGTTATACTCCACCTGAGGCTGAGAGATTGCTATGTGCAGCACTTCCAGGATTTTCTTGCGCAGCTCTATAAAATCGTCGTTGTTCCGATCCCGTTCCCCCAGGTTCACGTCAAATATATCGGTGATTTGGCCCGGACGGGGGGTCATGATTACAATGCGGGTACTTAAGGATATGGCTTCATCCACATCGTGGGTAACCATAACCATGGTAGTATTGGTTTTTGTCCATACATCGAGAAGCAGGGCCTGGAGTTCTATGCGTTTAAAGGCATCCAGGGCTCCCAGTGGTTCGTCCAGGAGCAGTACTTTGGGTTCGTTTATCAAGGCCCGGATTATGGCTACCCGCTGGGCCATGCCGCCGGAGATTTCATGGGGATAGGATTTTTCAAAACCCGTAAGGCCAATCATGTCAATGTAATTTTTTACCTGGTCCTCCCGGCCTTTGTATATGCCCCGAGCCTTAAGCCCCATAGCCACATTGTCGTGGACCGAAGCCCAAGGGAACAGGGTGGACTGCTGAAACACATAGCCTTGCTCATGGCTGGGCCTGGTAATTTCCTGGCCTTCAATGGCAAGGCTCCCCGACTGCGGGCGATCAAGCCCGGCGATGAGCCTGAGCAGGGTAGTCTTTCCACAGCCTGACGGGCCTACTATGGAAACAAATTCGCCTTTGGCGATCTCGAGGTCAATGTCCTTCAGTGCATACAGGGGGTTCCCGTTTGTATCCCGGTATACCCGGTTGACCTTCTTTATATCGATAAAAACATTTCCGCTCATTTCAAAATCCCCCTTTGCCAGCGAAGCACAGAACTGCGTATGGCACCGATGAGCGCAAGGATGAGCGCAAATTCCACAGCGATGATAATGATGGCAGCGTATACCTTTGAGTAGGCACCCCAGCCCTTTGCCCAGTTGATGTAGTATCCCAGCCCTGCTTTGGCACCCACCATTTCCGACACAATCAGGGTGGTGAAGGAAAATGCGGTAGCGGTCATAATGCCCGTAAACATGGAGGGCATGGCATGGGGTATGGCGATGCGGACCAGGAGAAACCGGTTGTCGGCACCCAGGGTTTTTGCTACGTCAAAAAATGATTTTGGCGTTGCAATGATCCCTGCGGCCATCATGGAAGAAACAGGAAACCAGGATGAAATGAAAATCAAGAATATGCCGGTAGTAAAACTGCTAGGCAGTATTGCCAGGGCCACAGGGAGCCATGCCACTGCGGGAATGATGCCTGTAACCTTGATAATGGGTGACAGCCAATAATCCCACTGGCGGTTCCATCCGATGAGGATCCCTGTGACAAGCCCCAGTACAGTGCCGGTGATCATGCCCACGAAAAAGAGGCGCATCGAATAGAGGGTGCTCCGCAGCAATAGGAAGCGGTCATCGTACATCACGCTGAAAATTCCCGCAAAACCTGGAAAATAGGGCAGAGGGAAAATAGCGCTTTTGGTGGTGAGCAGTTCCCATATTGCCAGGGTCAAGCCCCCAGCCAAAATAAACTGTGCCTTATGGAACAGCTTCTTGCGGGTATCCGGCCTTCCAAGAGTATAGAAATATAAAAACAGCAGTACTGCCACAAAAACGGCAAGAATTGCCTGGTAGAACCTGGGTTCTTTGACATCTTCCACTGAGGGGATAAACACAGTTACTGCTAACACCGCGGCAAGAGCCAAAACGGCTGCCCAGAACCAGATTTGAGTTTTTGGTTTCCAGTAGACAGGATCCTCCGCTATCTTCGGATCGTTATACCATTTCTGCTTTGCCACGGTTATTCTTCCTTTTACTTCTTCTTCGCCGCTGCTTCCAGGGCAAAGATATCAACGTATATATCATCAACAAATTTCTGCACATTCAGATCCGCAGGCAAATAACCAATCTCGGTTAATTTCTGGGCAAAGTAGAATGCGTCATCCTTGGCCCGCGCATTGGCTGCCGAACCGGAGTGCTGGTCGTAATGGTAGTGGCCAAGCAGGCCGGTTACCAGGGCAGTGTCTTCTGTAGCCACGGATTTATTGCTGATAAGAAGCTGCGCGGCTTCACCGGGATTTGCGCCTATCCAGGCAACAGCCTTGTGGTAGCCACGGAGCGCCGCAGCCACGGCGCCGGGATTTTCCCGCACCACTTTGCCGGAAGCAAAGAGGAAGCAGCAAGCTCTCCCTGCGAACAGAGGGTGCTCGCTGATATCAACCAGGACCCGGTATTTCCCGGTATTTTGCAGAGTCGTCGCAAAGGGATCCCAAAGGGCAGCCACATCAACCTCACCCTTTTCCACGGACTGGACGATCTGGTCGTTGGGATAGGGAATCCAGGTGATTTCGGTCTGGGGGTTTATCCCCACGCTCCCTGCGGCAACAGAGGCCACCGACATTGGGGTTCCGCCGATTTCATCAACCGCGATGGTTTTTCCCTTCAGATCCTGCAAGTTCCTAATGGGGGAATCCACGGGTACCAGGATTTTTATGCAACCTTCGTGGAGGCCGCCGATGAGCTTTACGTCAAGCCCATTGTATACACCGGGGAAATATTGGAAATCCCCATTTTCGATGATGGTCTTTCCCGCTGCCAGGGCCGCGCGTTCAGCTTCAAAGGTGCTGCCGCTTACCAGGGTGATATTGACCCCTTCTTCAGCAAAGAAACCCTTCAGCTTGGCTATGGATGTGGGAGATCCGCAGGTAGACCCCGAATAGCCGATGTCAAATGATCCATAGGGAAATTGGCTGTCCTTCTTCCCGCCGGCGAATACTACTGACGAGAACAGCAGAGCCCCCGCCAATACCGCAAATACACGTTTCATAAAAGCCTCCTATTGGCTGTACCGGAATAGTATAGAATTCCGATATTTTTAATATGGTATAAGATATAATGAATGCTTCGGAATATGTCAAGCGAATTTTGAAAAAATTATTAGAATTCCGATATATTTTATAAGTTTTTCAGAATATTCTTCAGCGCATCGCAACTCCCGCAGTGGGACTGCACAAGAGGGATATGGTTCTGGGCTGCCTTGCTTTTAGCCGCCAGCGCCATGGAATGGGAAACCAAATTTGTAAAAAGGACAATTAAGTCAGGATTTCCAATACGATCAGAAAAATGTCCTTCATAATTTGTGAAAATTTTTGCTTTGCAGCGATATTCCTTACAGATACGCTTGTACCGGCATCCCATGCACTCGTTTCCGCCAATTATTACTATGTTCATGCTAGCCTCCGTTTTAGGTCTTTAATATTACTAATACCATGTATTTACTAGGTATTATGTTGAATATATTGTATCTGATACTGCCTGTCAAGCATTTATTGCGTTTTTCCGCAAAAATCTTATAATTCCGATCTTTTTTATATGAATAACCTTGACAAGGAGGGGCTATTTAAATATCCTACTATTACCTTATGAATTATATGTTTTAATGAACAGGAGGCTTTTATGCCGGATACGAATTATCATTTCGATACCTTAAAAATACGGGCGGCCTACGATCCCGCCCAGCACAGTCAGGCGGTTTCGCCGCCTATTTACCAGACTGCATCCTACGAATTTCGGGACACAAAAAACGCTGATGGGCTTTTTGCATTGACCGAGGCGGGTTTTCTTTACAGCCGGGTAAACAACCCCACGGTGGATGTGCTGGAACGGCGGGTTGCGGCCCTGGGCGGGGGCAGCGGGGCCATTGCCCTGGGTTCCGGCATGGCGGCCATATCCTACACCATCCTTACCCTGGCGGAAAAGGGCGGCCGTATCCTGACCAGCCCCTACCTCTACGGCGGCAGTTCCGACGCCTTTAGGAGGATCTTCCCCAATTTCAACATTCATTTCGATCATTCTCCCAATATCGATGATGTTACGGCGCTGGAAAAGGATATCAAACCCGATACCAAGGCCATCTTCGTGGAATCCGTGAGCAATCCCACCGGCGCGGTGGCGGATCTTGAGGCCCTGGCCAATCTGGCCCATAAGCACGGCATCCCCCTGGTGGTGGACAATACTTTTGCCACCCCCTATCTCCTCAACCCCATCAAGTACGGCGCCGACATTGTGGTCTATTCCGCCACCAAGGCCCTGAACGGCCACGGCAATGTGATTGCCGGTTTAATAGTAGAATCCGGCCGTTTCCCCTGGGATAACGGGAAGTTCCCCCAGTTGGAGCACACCGAGTATGTACTGCGGGATCGCGCCACAGGAAGGGAACGGAATTTTCTGGAAGCCGCTCCTGACGCGCCCTTTGTAACCCGTGTCCGCCTGACCTATCTTAACTACTTCGGCGCTGCCCTGGGGCCCTTTGACGCCTACCTTGCCCTGATCGGCATCGAGACCCTTTCGGAGCGCCTGGATAAACAAGTTTCCAATGCAAAGAAGATTGTAGCCTGGCTGGAAAAAAACCCCCATGCGGCCTGGGTAAAATATGCGGGTATTCCCTCCAATCCCTATTATAAGCTGGCCCAAAAATATCTCCCCAGGGGAGTGCCAGGGATTTTCTCCTTCGGCTTTAACGGTACCGTGGAACAAAGCGAAGCCTTCCTTGACGCCATAGAACTGTGGAGCTACCATGTCAACGTTGGGGATGCCCGTTCGCTCATCGTGAATTCACCCAAGACCACCCATGGTGAGCTTACACCTGAGGAACTCAAGGCTGCTGATATTGAGCCTAATCTGATCCGTCTTTCCCTTGGCCTGGAAGACGCCGAAGATCTTATAGCGGATTTGGATCAGGCCTTCAAAAAAGTCTTTGGAGAATAACAATGACCACAGTTAATTTAAAAGCAGCTTCGGTACCGGTCCGTGAAACCCGGCTTGGTTCCATCACCGGCTTTACAGGGACTGCAGAGGAATTGGTAGGCCAGGCCCGGAAGGGCTGTTTAAAAGAAAAGAACCGCTCCTTCAGCCAATGCCTGGGCTGCTCCACCTCCAATGCCGCCTGTACCCTCATCCTGATCCAGGATGCCGCAGTGATAAGCCATGGCCCTGTGGGCTGCGCAGGCTGCCTCCACGAATACGCCTTTACCTACAGGGTAAACGGTGTGCACCGGAATGTCTTTGAACCCACGGAGCGGCGCATCTTTAGTACTAATATGGATGAACGGGACACGGTTTACGGAGGCGTGCAAAAACTGGAAGACGCCATCCATGAAGTGCACCGGCGGGTACATCCCAAGGCCATCTTTGTCATTACCACCTGTGCGTCAGGGATCATCGGCGACGATGTGGAGACCACCGCCAACGAAGCGGAAGATGAACTCGGCATCCCCGTAGTGGCGGTATTCTGCGAGGGCTTCCGTTCCAAGATTTGGACCAGCGGCTTTGACGCGGGTTACCACGGGATTGCCCGGAAGCTCATCAAAAAAGCTGAAAAGAAACAGGAAGACCTGATCAACATAGTCAACTTCTGGGGGGCGGACTTTATCGGCGGATGGTTTAAGCGGCTCGGCCTGCGCGCCAACTACCTTACCCCCTTTGCCACGGTGGAACAGATCGCCGCATCCTCGGAGGCGGTGGCGACCATGCAGGTCTGCGCAACCCTGGGCTCTTACCTTGGGGCCAGCCTGGAACAGGAATTCGGCGTACCTGAAATAAAAGTGTCCCCGCCCTACGGCATAGTTCAGACCCAGCGTTGGTTTAGGGAACTGGGCCGCCTCACCAACAGGGCCGAGGCGGTAGAAGTTTTTCTGCGGGAAGAAGAAGAAAAGTGGCTGCCTGAAATAGAAACACTGCGCGAAAAACTCAAGGGAAAAACCGCCTATGTTACTGCGGGCGCCTCTCACGGCCATTCCCTTTTGGCACTGCTCCGTGAATTGGGCATGAAGCCCCAGGGCGCGGCTATTTTCCACCATGACCCCCTCTACGATAACGGGGAAGTGGCCGCAGACACCCTGCAGAATGTGGTGAACGACTACGGTGATATAAAGCATTACAATGTCTGCAACAAGCAGGAATTTGAACTGGTGAATGTCCTCAACCGTCTGCGTCCCGATATACTTCTGGCCCGCCACGGGGGCATGACCCTCTGGGGCGCCAAGTTCGGCATCCCTTCGCTCTTAATTGGGGATGAACATTTTGGCATGGGATACCAGGGTCTGGTCCAGTACGGCAAGCGTATTCTGGACACTATGGAAAACGACGAGTTTGTAAAGAACTTTGAAAAACACGCGGTCAATCCCTACACCAAATGGTGGCTTGAGCAGGATGCCTACACCTTTTTGGAGAAATAAACGATGTCCGGATTAATTGAACAACAGCGCTTCATGTGTTCCATAGGGGCCATGCAGTCCGTGGTGGCTATACCCAGGGCTCTCCCCATTCTGCATTCCGGGCCGGGCTGCGGAACCATGGTGGCAGGATTTTTCGAACGATCCACCGGCTATTCCGGGGGATACACCGCCCCCTGCACAAACTTTTCCGAAACCGAAGTGATCTTCGGCGGGGTGCAGAAGCTGGAAAATCTTATCCGCCACTCCTACAAGGTATTGGACAGCGATTTACAGGTAGTACTCACAGGCTGTACCGCCTCCATTGTGGGTGATGATGTCGGGCAGGTGGTCAGGCAGTTTGTTGATGAGGGGAAGCCCATCGTATACGCCGATACCCCGGGCTTTAAATACACCAACTATGAGGCGCACAGTGTTATTGTCAATGCCATCATCGATCAATACACAGACCGCTTCAACGAAGAGCGAAAACTAAAGGCTTCCTTGGAGCCCAGGGACGCAAAACTGGTAAACCTCTTTGCTTCAATCCCCTATCAGGACCCCTTCTGGAAGGGAAATTTATCGGAGTATAAACGGCTTATCGAGGGTATCGGCCTTAAGGTACAGATACTGTTCGGCCCCCATGCCCAAGGTGTCGCGGAATGGCAAAACATACCGCAGGCGAATTTCAATGTATTGATTTCCCCCTGGTATGGCCAGGACATTGTGAAGCATTTAGAGGAAAAGTACGATCAACCCTATTTTCAATTCCCCTATATACCCATAGGCGGAAACGAGACGACCCGCTTTTTGCGGGAACTTGCGCTCTATGCAAATGAGCACGGAGCGGAACTTGATTCCGGGGCAGTAGAGTCCTTCATCAAAAAAGAAGAGGAAACCTTCTACGAAGAAATTGATAACCTGGCGACCTTCCTCCTGGAATTCCGCTACGGCCTGCCGGGCTATGTGCATATACTCCACGACGCGTCCTACGTTTTGGGCATGGCAAAGTTTCTCCTCCACGAAACAGGCATAGTCCCCAAAGAACTGTTCATCACCGACAAAACCCCCGAAGAGTATCAGCAGAACATTTTGGATATCAGCGCAGGCATTTCCGACAAGAAAAAAATCCCCCTGTACTTTCAACCGGATGCAGGGCTTGCCCAAGCAACCATACTCGCGGCGAACCACGAAGGCCGGGGCCTCATAATCGGCAGCGGCTGGGACAAAGATGTCGCCCGGAAAAAGAACTGCGATTTCCTCTCTGCCTCCCTGCCTTCCCCCTACCGTCTGGTGATGACCACAGGCTATGCAGGTTATCGCGGGGGATTACGGCTTATCGAGGATATTTACAACCAGGCCCTGAGCACTTACCGGTAAGCTTAAAATAAAGGGTTCCTATGGATAATATTGAATATAAGAAATTAGAAAATAATGAAATAACACAAACAAAAGATTTAATAATGGAATATATAAAATGGTTGAATATGGATTTATGTTTTCAAAATATTGACGATGAATTAAATAATTTCCCGCAAAAATATAAAGAACCGGATGGAACTTTTATTATAGCAAAAGATAATAATTTAGTTGTAGGATGTGTTGGATTAAGGAAAATTAAAAATGAAATTTGTGAAATCAAGAGACTGTTTGTAAAAGATAAATATAAAGGGAAAAATATTGGGAAAAAATTAGTTGAAATAATAATAGAAGAAGGACAAAACAAAGGTTATAAAAAAATGAGACTTGACACTTTAAATATAATGGAAACAGCAGTTGCTATATATAAAAAATATGGATTTTATGAAATAGAACCATATACATATAATCCAGAAAAAGGTGTAATTTATTTAGAAAAAATATTATGGTAAAATGCAAAGAAAACGAATCGGGCCAAGGCCTATTCTTAACGGTGAATCTTGCGGAACAATTGCTGCCCGGGACATTCGAGTGGATGCCCAATAAAATAATGGAAACTCAAATAGATTGCCGTTAAACATTTACAAAATTCGGGCATTTTTTTACACATCAATATATAAGAAAAATACTATATAGCACTTATCCCCGTAGAATTCATCAAATAAGATGAATTTAATACAGCAAATTCATCAAATAAGATGAGTTAATAAAATACTTAAAAAAAAGAGTAATTCAGAAAAAAATAAATGAAGCAGACTTGCCCCGGGGTGGACGTGTCCGAATTTTTGTGTAAATGGCAATGAATTATTTAGAACGGAACCCGTTCATTGCCAAAAATAATAGCGAATTGGTTGAGCGCCATCCCCCAATCCCGTACCGGCATTGTCCATTTCTCTGACGCATTCCTAATTGCCAAATACAATATCTTAAATATAGCATCATCGTTCGGAAATGTCGAGCGGTTTTTTGTGACTTTTCGCAGCTGGTAATTTAATGACTCAATTGCATTTGTCGTGTAAATTGCCTTGCGGATTTCAGGCGGGTATTTAAAGAACTCGCTTAAGTCATCCCAGTGGGTATCCCAGGACTGGTATATCATCGGGTACTTGGCATCCCATATCTTGCCGAATTCTTCCAGTGCGTCACGGCCGGCTTCCTCGGTGGCTGCCGAATATATGGCCTTAAGATCGGCACAGATTTTTTTCAGGTCTTTCCAGGAAACAAACTTGGTGGAATTACGCACCATGTGGACAATGCACAATTGGATACGGGTCTTGGGAAATACTGCCCGAACCGCTTCGGGGAAACCGGTAAGGCCGTCCATGCAAGCGATGAGTATGTCTTCCACTCCCCGGTTCTTTATTTCGTTCAGGACGCCCATCCAGAACTTAGCCCCTTCGTTCTCCGCTATCCAAAGGCCCAATACCTCCTTCTGACCCTCGAAATTCACTCCCAGAGCCACATAGACGCTCTTGGTACAGCTTTTCCCGTCCTGTTTGGTCTTGACCCTCAGGGCGTCCAAATACACGATGGCATAAGATTTTTCCAGCTGCCGATTCTGCCACTCCTTCACTTCTTCCATCACCGCTGCAGTGACACGGCTTATCAATTCAGGGGAGACTTCCACGTTATATATTTTTTCCAGGTGTGATTTAATATCCCGGTCGGTCATCCCAAAGGAATACATCGAAATAACCTGGTCGTTAAATATAGGGAGCCGTCTTTGGTGTTTCGCCAGTATCTTGGGTTCGAACGTTCCATTGCGGTCCCGTGGTACCTGTATCACTGCACTCTGATTCTCTGTCAGGACTGTCTTTTCACTGTACCCGTTTCGGCTGTCCCCCGAATTGTCCCCGGCGTTGGAATTCTTTTCATACCCCAAATGCTCGTCCATTTCAGCATTCATGACACGGCTTAGCAGCTTCCCTGTCAGATGCTTTAATAATCCTTCCTGTCCAAGGATTTCTTCCTGGGTCATTCCTTTAAGGTCTATCTGATCGAGTATTTGGTCGATCAGATCCTTCTCTTTCAGTTTTCGTGTACTGGCCATTTTGTCTCCTTGGTATTTCTACCATATTTTGGCCATTTACACAAACTTCAGGACAGGCCCCCGGGGTTGTTAATTAATTTTCTTCATTGGCCAATTTTTTCTTATATTCTTCACCCCATTTCCACATAGCATCGTGGATAGGTTTTAAACTAAGACCTAAGTCTGTTAAAGAATACTCAACCCTCGGCGGGACTTCCGCATATACTTCCCTGTGAATTAAACCATTTTCCTCCATAATGCGAAGATGATCTGTCAACACTTTTTGAGATATTCCTGTAAGGGATTTTTTAAGAACCCCAAAACGTTTTGTGCCAGTTAGCAAATCACGGACAATGAGCATTTTCCAACGGTCGCCTACGAGCATTAAAGTCGTTTCCACAGGACATGGGGGTAGTGTATATCGTTTTAACATTTTTATTCTCCCAATGGTTACCCAAAAGTAACTGCCTTTTTTCCAATAGTTACTCCAAAGATACCGCCTCTTTACCCATATTTTTGTTGACTATTGAAATAAGCACTTATATCATAATGCTAGAGCCTAAAAATATCAAGGCTTAAAAAAATTAACAAGGAGAATTGTATGTTTGATTTTGAATCTAGAGCCGATTTCAAAATCAAAATAGATTGAAAAAATGAGGACAACCCGCTAAGATAATTTGAACCACCAAAATATCAAAGGGAGAGTCCTCATATGAAGAGCATAACACAAATCATCGGCGGGAAACAAGGTCTTTTTGAAGGGTTCCATGAATTACAGCAGTTTTTCGAGGAACATTTAGGCGGCGAACACAGGAATTTTATCTTAATACTGCAAGTCATAGAAAGCTGCTCTCCTCGCCTGATTCATACCTACCGGGGTGTCGGAAGGAAGGCGTATGATTATATGAATTTCTTCCGGGCCTTTTTTGCGGTGAACCATTTTGGCATACCGAACATGAAGGCGCTTGTGGAAACATTACGGTCAGACCCCAATCTACGCCAGCTCTGCGGATTTAAAAAAGTCCCCAGCAGGACAACATTTTCACGGCGTCTTAACGATATCAGTAAGGCGGATGTACTGAATGATATATTGGATGAATTAGTAAGACAGGCATACAAAGATTTACCGGTTATCCATATCTGCCGGGATTCAACCGCGATAGAATCCCGGGAAAGTCCGAAGGAGAAAACCAAGGGAACAGTCCCAAAAGCGCTTAAAAAGCGGGGAAGAAGGCCCAAAGACGCTCCAAAAACGATAAAAGAACCAACCGTTCTTGCGCAACAGGCCAAAAAGGATATTTCTGAAATCACGAGGGAATTAAACCAGGAATGCGCCTGGGGCTGCAAGAAAAACAGTCAGGGCAAGGTGAGTTATTGGAAAGGATACAAATTGCATCTTGATGTTACCGACACAGGGTTTCCGGTAAGCGCCTTTGTAAGCGGGGCAAATGTCCATGACAGCCAGGCGGCGATACTGCTGGAGAAAATGACCATGGGGAAAGTCAGACATTTATATTCTGTAATGGATGCGGCCTATGACGCAAAAGACATTAAACAATTTATACGCCGTCACCGCCGGGTTCCCGTTATCGATCCCAATTCCAGAAATGATAAAATCTGCGCACCCCTTGATCCGGCGAAACAGGAACGGTATAAAATTCGCACGACAGTCGAACGGGCCTATTCGCATTTAAAAGACAATTTGATACCGGGGAAAATATATGTCAAAGGCAATCGCAAGGTTACTTTTGTCTTGATGATTGCCGTACTATGTTTGGCGGCGCAAAAATATCTACACTACTTTAAGCCTTGTTTGGCTTGATTTTGAAATCGGCTCTCTATTTTAAAAGCAAATCCAAATGGGGTTTTAGCAACACAGGAGGGTATGAAGGTAAAAACCCGGATATTCCAATTCCTATTTGCCGATGGGAAAAAAGTGTATTTCGGCACGAGCAGTGAAAAGCCAGTGTATGCCCAACTGCAAGTCAATCCGCAGGTATCTTTCTGCACATATCCCAAGGATTTTAGTTCTGTGGTGTCAATCAACGGCAAAGTGATTTTTGTTGAGGATATAAAACTCAAAACACGGGTCTTGGATGAAAATCCCGGAATTAAAGGTATTTACAAAACACCTGATAACCCAACCTTTAAAATATTTTACATTGATACAGAAGAAGTGGAAACATTCAGTTTTTCGGAAGGACCAAAGACGCATACATTGCGCTAACCGTGCGAGAAAGTCTGCTCCATCTTTTTATATTCTGCGGTCTGCAATTCCTCAGGCAGAAGATCCGCGATTGTCATATCCCCCTTGCCAGGTATGCCGCAGGCGTCGGCACGGCAGTGCTGGCAGTGCCGGAATACGGGAAGTGATTTTTCCGCTTCTTCTCTGGCAAGGGCAAGTTCAAAGCAGTCGGGTGGAGAAAAATCAGCAAATTCATGCTGGGGTATAAGGGGGATGATGTTAACAATTCCCGCCCCCAGATCCTTCACTGTTCGCGCAATTTCGCCGATATGACTGCCGTTGATTGTCGGAATCAATACTATGTTGATTTTGATTAACAGCCCCAGGTCCGCCGCCTTCCGTATGCCCTGTTTTTGGGCCCCGATGAGAATGGCGGCGCCTTCGACACCCTCATGCACAACTCCGTCCAGGATGACGCGGGAACATATTTTATCCAAAATAACAGGATCAACGGCGTTTACGGTTACGGTAAGGGTTTGTACACCGGCCGCAGCAATATCATCAGCGTAGCGTTCAAGAAGGAGGCCATTAGTACTCAAACAATTGATAAGGTTTGGGAGCTTTTGGTGTATAAGCGTAAATGTTTCAAGGGCATGGGGACTTGCGAGGGTATCACCGGGGCCGGCGATCCCGGCAACGGTAATTTCAGGGTATAGTTCCAATGCCCTCTCCACGAGGCTTACCGCCGTTTCGCTTTTGAGGATCTTGGCGGTTACCCCGGGACGCTGTTCGGTTTTGTTGAAAGTCCGTTTGCAGAAGCGGCACTGGATATTGCAGACAGGACTAACCGGAAGATGAATCCTCCCATGGTTCATATTGGCTTCCCCTGAGAAACAGGGATGCTGGTTGGCAACATGGGAAAATTGTTCTCCTAGTACCGGTATTTGACCACAGGGCATATTTTATCCTCTCTCTTAAATATTTGGCGCTAATTCATTCCGGATTTCGCCGGTTTGCAATGCCAGTAAATATTTACCCCATTTGCTTGCCCAATCCCGAAGCTCCTGCACTCCCAGGGGCGCCGGGGTTTTTGAGTTAGTGTGGTTTGAGATCTTTTCGGCAAGGCTTGTGTACACTTTTGCCTGAGCTGAATCGGGGGCTGCTTCTATCGTTGTTTTTCCCTGAAGTTCGCATTGGGTTACGGTGACGGATCGTGGTATGTATTCGACTACCTGGGTTTTGGTAACCTCCACAAAATCATCTATGATTTCTTTTGAATAAGGCTGGTTTATGGAATTGGCTATTACCCCGCCGAGCAATGCCCCTCCCGAATTGGAATATTTTTGTATACCTTTAAAAAGATTATTGGCGGCATAGAGGGCCATGAAGTCGGCGGACGAAACGGTAAATACATGCTCTGCGATTCCTTCACGGATGGGTACGGCAAAACCGCCGCATACGACATCTCCAAGTACATCGTAGATCACATAATCCAGATCAAGTTCTTCGAAGATACGCTGCTGCTTAAAAAGTTCAACCGCAGTGATGATACCCCGTCCCGCACAGCCGACACCCGGCGAAGGCCCTCCCGCTTCCACGCAGTAGATGCCGTTGAATCCCTTAAAAATAACATCGTGGGCATTTACCTGATTTTTTTCCCTCAAGGTGTCCAATACCGTGGGGATATAGGTTCCATCCCGCAGGGTGTTGGTAGAATCGCTTTTAGGATCGCAGCCAAACTGCATCACCTTGTAACCCAGTTTGGACAGGGCTGCGCTCAGATTTGATGTGGTGGTGGACTTTCCTATGCCGCCCTTGCCATAAATCGCGATTTGCTTTGCTTTAATTGCCATTGTTAATCCTTTTAATAGTATTGATGCACTTGATATTTAGTCTTACCTTACAAACTCGGGCGTTCCAGGGGATCGAAAAGCTGGGTGGACAGGTAACGTTCTCCTGTATCCGGAAGCAGCGCGACCACCAGTTTGTTTTCGAATTCCTCACGCCGGGCCAACTGAACCGCCGCAAAGGCCGCAGCGCCTGAAGAAATGCCTACCAGAAGCCCTTCTTTGGCCGCCAGCCGCTGGGCGGCGCTGAAAGCTTCTTCGGAACGGACCTTGTAAATCTCGTTATATATGGAAGTATTCAGCACTTGAGGAACAAAACCCGCGCCAATGCCCTGAATTTTATGGGGTCCCGGCGCTGAACCGGAAAGTACCGGTGAATCGAAAGGTTCCACCGCAGCGATATATACGCCGGGGTTTTTCTCCTTCAGGGCTTCCCCTACACCGGTAACTGTCCCGCCGGTACCGACTCCGCCCACGAATGCGGCAACTGTCCCGTCAGTATCCCGCCAGATCTCCTCCGCAGTAGTCCGCCGGTGTATTTCGGGGTTCGCCGGATTGTTGAACTGCTGGGGAATAAAGGAATCGGGAATCTGGGCGTTAAGTTCCTCCGCCTTTCTGATAGCCCCCTTCATGCCGTCCTTTCCGGGGGTAAGAACCAATTCGGCGTTCAGAGCAGCCAGAAGTTTCCGCCTTTCCACGCTCATGGAGTCCGGCATGGTGAGGATGAGCCGATAGCCCTTTGAGGCAGCGACAAAAGCAAGGCCTACCCCGGTATTGCCGCTGGTGGGTTCGATTATCACTGTTCCTTTTTTAAGAAGCCCCTTTTTCTCTGCGTCCTCTATCATGGCAAGGGCAATCCGGTCTTTGACACTGCCGGCAGGGTTAAAGTATTCAAGCTTCACCACGAGCCGGGCCTTAAGCCCCAGGCCTTCGCTGAAACGCCCTACTTCAAGAAGGGGTGTATTCCCTATCAATTCGGTCAGTGAATTCGCTATTTTTGGCATATTCTTTTATCTCCTGTTCTATATATATGTAAGTCTATGGAAAAACTAGGAATTGGTCAATCCCTTCGGGATAGGCTCTTATAGGGAAGGGATTAACTGGCCGCTAGAGCAATTATGGAACAGATCTTATGTGATTTTTCATTATTTTTCTATTTTTTTTACATTTCCCTTGACAAAACTTTTTACTTAAGCTAAATTCCTATTAAAATGATAGGTATAATATTATATATATTCTATCAATTTAATAGGAGATGTGTATGAAAAAGCGTATTTTATGCGTTCTGTTCGCATTGGCTGTTCTTGCCCCCCTTCTTATGGCAGGCGGAAAAAGCGAATCTCAAAGCCAACCCAAGGCGCCCTCGGAGCTGATCCCATTCAGGCTCGGGCATCTGAACTCTACCGCCCATCTTTTGGCCTTTGTGGCCCAGGAGGAAGGCTACTTTAAGGAAGAAGGTCTGGCGGCGGAGTTGACCCAGTTTTCCAGCGCGGCGGAGCTTGCGGCAGGGCTGGAGTCCAACAAACTGGATGTGGCCTTTATCGGTTCTGTGCCGGCTATTACCTTCCAGGCCACAGGGCATGATCTCACCATCTTTGGCGGGGCCATGACCAATGGTCACGGGTATGTGATCAAATCTGAATTGGTTCCGGCAGGTTTTAAGGAAGGGGATGTCAGCGTTTTCAAGGGCCGGAATATAGCTTCGGTTAAAAACAGCGTTCAGGATTATGAGCTTTTGGTACTGCTTAAAAACAACAACTTTACCATAGGCAAAGATGTTAATGTTGTTTATTTCAATAATCAGACCGAAGCCTATAATGCCCTTCAGAGCAAGGAAATTGATGCAGTCTCCGTGTATTCGCCTTATGCCTCCCGCGCAAAAAGCGAAGGGTATACAGTGGTTTATTATTGCAATGAAAAGACCGAATTCCATGATCAGCCCTGCTGCCGCCAGGTGGCCTCTACTGCAGCCCTCAAGGCGAACCCTGCTTTGTTTCAGGCCGCGGAACGGGCTTTCCTCAAGGCCTATAAATTCTCCCAGGAAAATCATTCCAAGACCGTCGATGATGTGAACAAATATATCCCCCTTGCCCGCGACCTGGTGGAATATGAAGTTTACGGCGGCCACAGTATTTCCAAGCCTGACCCTGACAAGCATGCAACGGTGGCTCTCAAGGAAGGGGTGGTGAACTTTGGTTATACCAATGATTATGATATTGACCTTCTTTATAACACCGCTATCTACAAGGCGGCTTTGGATGAACTGGTGAAGGCGAATCCCAACGACAGGATTTATTCCGAACTGGTTACTCATTTCAATCAGTATCAATAGTAGCACTTAAAAAGTGAATCTTTTGGAGCGGCCGCAATGCTCTCCTTTCCTCCACATTGCGGCTGTTCCTTTAATTCAAAGAAAACATGATGAACAAGATCGAGGTTGATAATTTGAGTGTCAGCTATAATGAGGGAAATAAACGGTTTACTGCTCTGACCGGTATATCCTTCACGGTACAGGCGGGAGAATTTATCAGCATTATAGGATCCTCGGGCTGTGGTAAAAGTACCCTCCTTAATGTTTTGGGGGGACTTATAGCGCCAAGTAGCGGAAGGGTTGCCATTGATGGTATTCCTGTTGCCGGTCCCGGTAAAAACCGCAGTATGGTTTTTCAGCATTATTCTCTTTTCCCCTGGATGACAGCCAGGAACAATGTTGTTTTTGGCATAAAGCATGCCGCAACCAAATTATCCGGTAAAGAAATAGTCAGCCGGGCAAACAGCTTTCTTGAAAAAGTAGGACTTGAAAATTTTAAAGATAAATTTCCTGCCCAGCTTTCGGGCGGAATGAAGCAACGGGTTGCGATTGCCCGAGCCTTGGCAATGGATACGGAAATACTTCTTATGGACGAACCTTTCGGTGCAGTTGATGCAAAAAACCGTACATTGCTTCAGGAGCTTTTGCTTAAACTTTGGGAAGGAAATAGTGACGATACTATATTTCCCATTGGCGAAAATGTTTCTCAGCCTCCCCGGGAACGGAAGACCGTGGTATTTATAACTCACGATATTGATGAGGCTATTCTTTTATCCGACAGAATCATCATGTTTGCCAACAGTCCGGGAAGAATTTTCAAAGAGCTGGAGGTTCATTTTCCCCGTCCCCGCAGCCGTTCGTCCCTGGTACAGACAGAAGAATATACGAAGCTCCGCAATGAACTCCTCACCCTTTTTTATAAAGATTTCGGGAGTAATATATGACCGAAAAAACTATAAGCATAAAAAAGCGTTTCCTGCGGATATGCCATGGACTGTTTATTGTTTTCCTCCTGATTCAATTATTCCCGGATAAAATAAGCAAAGAATCTTTTGCATATTACAGTATCATTTTCGCATCTTTACTGGAAATTTTAATTCTGGCGGTTTCTCTTTTCACCAAAAAAGAAAAGTCTTTGAATCTCATTATTGATATTGTAAGTTTTGTCTATGTATTTCTCATTTTGTGGACTTTGGGTACTGCAAAATTCAATATACTAAAAGCATCGTTTTTTCCGCCCCCGGGAGCTGTCTTCGAACAGGCCCTGCGTGACAGAGGCGCAATCTTTGTAAATATAAGGACATCCCTCGGTATTGTTATTCAGGGTTATTTTCTGGCCCTGGTTATTGCCATACCTTTGGGTCTTTTTATGGGGTGGAGTATCAGAACAGGAAACGCAGCCACCTATATTTCAAAATTTCTGGGTTCCATACCGCCTGTGGTTTACATACCCTATGGTATTGCGTTGCTCCCCACTTTCCGTTCTGTTTCGGTGATGGTGATATTTCTCGCTTCTTTCTGGCCCGCCCTGGCAGGTACCATGAGCGGCGTCCTCAATGTGGAGCGGCAAATAATTGATTCAGCAAAATCCTTGAACGTGCATAAAGCATCCATGCTTTTTCAAATAATACTGCCTGCAAGCCTGCCCCAGATTTTTATCGGGTGCAATCAGGGTTTGAGCGTATCTTTTATATTGCTTACGTCAGCAGAAATGATAGGCGCCCGCAGCGGGCTTGGCTATTATGTTAAGAATTTTTCCGACCTGGGAGATTATACCCGGATTATTGTGGGGGTTTTAGTAATCGGCATCGTGGTTACTGTGATCGTATTCTTTTTTAACAAGCTCCAAAGTTTTTTATTGCGATGGAAGAATTAAGGAGGAATTGATGAATTCAAAAGAAATAATCCAGAATTTACTGGAACTCAAACCGACTCCCCGCCAGCCTGCGACCTTGATGTCCGCAGGGGCTTGGGCGTTGAACAGTAATGGTCTAAGTCTAGAGCGCGCCCTGGCTGCACCGGTTGAGGAAACAGCTGATATTTTGTACCGTGCTTACAACGAGGTTGGTTCCGATATTGTCTGGGCAATGTCCGGGTATAACAATATTGTTATCGGGGCCATAGGGGGTAAAATAAAATTCCGTACCAAGGGAACCCCTGATGTTATCGAAATCCTTGTCAAAAAACCTTCAGACGTTGACACCATCAATACAGATGTCATAAAAAATGATGAAAGGGTACAAACTTTGTTGAAAGTAACCAAACTTTTGGCAGAAAAAGTAAAAGGCGAAAATTATGTAGCTTTGACACGCTGGGGCCCATTTACTCTGGCAGGGCTTTTGTATGGTGCCGAAAACCTGATGCGGGATATTTACCGCAATCCAGATTCGGTCCGGCATATTCTGGATTTTACCGCTGATCTGTACCTTAAATATGCCCAGCTCTATATTGATAATGGAGTGGATTTTTTTCTTTTGGCTGAACCTACTACTTCAGGGGATATGATTTCGAGGAAGCACTTTGAAACCTTTGCCGTACCGGCTTTTAAAAAGGTCTTTACAGAACTTCGTAAAAAAAGAGTGAGAACCGCCCTTCATATCTGTGGAAATATTGAAAACCGCCTGGATCTTCTGGCTGACATCGGCGCGGAGCTAATTTCAGTGGATTATAAGGTGAGTTTAAAAAAATGCAGGGACACCTTTGATGGTAAAATCGCCTTTGCCGGTAACATGAATCCTGTTGCCGTTATGCAGCGTGAATCACCCGAAGGGGTAGTCAAGGCTTGCGAAGAATGTATAGCCGCTGCCGGTGAAGGATTGGGCTATCTTCTCATGCCCGGCTGCGATATTCCGCCTGCTACACCCGCCACAAACATAAAAGCCATGACCCAAACCGGCAAGTCACATATATTTGGAGGAAATAATGAGTAATTTACCAACCAAGGTAGCTCCCAAACGGGAAGACCGCCTCAAATCGTGTATCACTTTTGGGGGTACTCTCTGTAGCCTGCGGCAAGAGCTTGGCTGCGGCTGCCTTAATGACGGAGAGCGGGAATTTTCCCAGGGGAACATCTGCCTCATGTTGCCCGGGATAGCCATGCTTAACAGCCTGCCGGATAATGTAAACCTCCTCCATGGGGCCGTAGGCTGTGGGGTTTGTTCCCATTCCCAAAATGCCAATACCCGCTCGGGTAACGCCGCGCGTTTCGGCGCCATTAAGGACGGTATTTGGCTTTCAACCGCCATGAACGAAGCTGATGTCATTGGCGGCGGCGAAGGAAAACTAAGGCGTGCTATTATCGAAGCGGACAGGGTCTACCGGCCCAAGACAATTACGGTTGTTGCAAGCTGCGTACCGGGAATTACCGGCGATGATGTAGACGGGATAATTGATAATGTGCAGTCCCTGGTTCAGGCCCGGGTAATTCCTGTTCACTGCGAGGGATTTAAAACAAAAATATGGGCTACCGCCTATGACGCTGTTTACCATGGTCTGGCGGGAAAGACACTGGAGAATCCGGCTTATCAGAAAAAAATTGTAGAAGATGATCTGGATGCCTTTAAGGTTGAACAGCTCAGGAAATACACGGTAAATCTTTTCAATGTATCGAGCATGGGGAAAGTAGATGAAGATGAACTTACCCGCCTTCTTGGCTGTCTCGGCTATCAGGTAAATGTGTTCCCGGTGTTTGCAGAACCCGAAAAAATGTACCGCATCAAATATGCAGCCCTGAGCGTCAGCACCTGCCCCACTCACGATGATTATTTCCTTAAATATTTTGAAAAGGAATACAACATACCCTATATTCTCAAGCACATGCCCATTGGCATTGAAAATACAAATGAATGGCTCCGTGATGTAGGAAAGTTTTTCCATAAGGAAGACGCCACAGAAAAACTTATAGAAAATGAGAACGCTAAACTAAACGCGGGTCTTGCAAAGTACCGTGAATTTTTTAAAGGTAAGAAAGTTTTTGTCAATGCCGGGGAATTCCGCGCTTTGGCCACGGCAAATCTGCTTGTGGAAATGGGGTTTGAAATCGCCGCAATACGTTCCTTCCATCATGACGAATTTGCTTTGGAAGAATATGAAAAACTACATAAAATTGCCGGTGATTTCCCCTTTAATGTGGCTAATTGCCAGCCCTTTGAGGAAGCCAACCTTCTTAAAAAAATAAAACCTGATTTGTTTCTGGGACATTGGAATGGCAATTCCACTGCAGCCAAACTGGGCATTCCTTCTCATGTAATTTACAATACAGGTCTTTCTTATATCGGATACCGTGGGGCTTACGAAATCGCCCGCCGCTTGTACCGGCAGCTTTCAAATCCAGCATTTGCGCAGAAATTAAGCAAATATGTAAGGCTTCCGTACCGTGAAACATGGTATAAAGAAGATCCCTTCAAGTATATCAAAGGGGGCGAATAATGGCTGCTATAACTACCGAAACAAAAGTACAAAATTATACTGCTGATCACAACTATATTGAGCGGCCCCGCTATTTCTGTTCTTTCGGCGGCGCCCTTTCTACTCTGGAAGCCTTGCCCGAAACAATTCCGGTGCTCCATGCGGCCGGTGGCTGCGCGGGAAGCATAGCCTGGGGACAAAACGGCGGCTCCGGTTTGCAGGTAGGGGGATATTGCGGAGGCCTCGCCGTACCCAGCTCCAATATAGGCGAAAAAGAAGTAATTTTCGGCGGATCAAACAGACTCACCCAGGAAATCCGCAATACCCTTGAAGTAATGGACGGCCGTCTTTTTGTGGTCATTACAAGCTGCGTTACGGAAATGATAGGCGACGATGTGCAGGCAGTGGTTTCCGAAATCAATTCGGAAATAGAAGAAAAAGAGATCGATGCAGGACTGGTTTTTGCCCGTACCGGTGGTTTTAAAGGCAATTCCTATTACGGGTATGATATTGTACTAAGCGCAATTGCAAATCAATATGTGCAGAAACCAATAAAAAAAGCTAAGGGCCTGGTGAATATTTTTGGCATTGTGCCCTATATGGACAGTTTTTGGCGGGGCAATCTGGAAGGGGTCCGTAAAACCCTGGAACTTCTGGGGCTGAAAGTGAATACTTTTTTTACCGATGAAGACTCCCTTGATGGCTTAAAAAAATCAGGCGAAGCGGAACTCAATATTGTAGTTTCCGATTTATACGGCATTGAAGCGGCTCAAGCCTATAAGGACCGTTTCGGAGTCCCCTATATTGTATCTTCCCTTCCTGTGGGTCCTACGGCAAGCGCCAATCTTCTGCGCCAAACTGCGTCAGCCCTGCAGCTTGATATTGACGTGGAAAGGATTATCGAAAATGAAAACCGCAAATTCTACCGTTACCTCGAACCATTGACTGATCTTTATTTTGACGCAGACCTTCAACGCTATGCAGTAATAGTAGCGGATGTAAATTACGCTGTGGCAGTTACCCGCTTCCTTTTCGATGATCTGGGCTGGATTCCCGTCCTTACCCAGTTTACCGAAATCCTGAACGAAGATCAGCAAAAAAATCTGGCGGCAAAACTTTCCGGGCCCGGGGGAATAAATCCCCTGGCAGTATTCGATACCAATGCCTCTGAAACCGGCCGTTACCTTCTCGATATTTACCCCCGGCGTGAAACCGACCTCTATGTGGACAGCCTGACGCCGGCCTTTGTCATCGGCAGTTCCCTTGAACGGGATTTGGCATTAAAACTTGGGGCTCCGCACCTTTCAGTGAGTTTTCCTGTTGCAAACCGTGCAGTGCTGAACCGGGGCTATACGGGATTTTCCGGCGGCCTCACCCTGGCCGAAGATCTGCTCAGCGCTGCGGTAGCCGCGCGCTAAAGGAATAAAAAAATGAGTGCAGAAGAATTATATGTCAAATTGGCAGACGCCGTAGTGGACATGGACGAAGCAGAGGCGGTGAAACTTTCCAATCAGGCAGTGGAAGAAAAAGTTGAAGCTTATGACGCAATCGACAAAGGGCTGGCCAAAGGCATGGAACGGGCAGGAAAACTCTTCGAAGAAGAGGAATATTTTGTGCCCGAACTCATCATCTGTTCCGATGCGATGAATGCCGGTATCGCAATCCTCAAGCCCCATCTGAAGCAGGGTGAAACCGCTATCCGCCATCGCGGCGTGATTGGTGTCATTGAGGGAGACACCCACGACATAGGCAAGAATCTCGTCAAGATTATGCTTGAGTCCTCGGGCTTTGATATACTGGATTTGGGCCGTGATGTACCGCCTCAGACTTTTGTGGATAAGGCCATAGAATACAATGCAGATTTAATACTTCTTTCTTCATTAATGACTACCACCATGGACGCCATGGCGGACGTAGTAAAGATCCTTGAGAAGCAGGGAGTACGCAATCAATTCAAGGTGGCTGTCGGAGGCGGCCCCATTTCCAAAGCCTTTGCCGATCGCATAGGCGCCGACGGTTATGGGAAAAACGCTACCGAAGCAGTACGCCTGGCTCAAAGCCTGGTGAGCGCAAACCAAGGTTTGGTAAAATAATGGCAGATGTGTTTTCCCCCAGGGAAAGGCTGCTGCGGAAACTAAACAAGCAGGGAACAGACCGTCCCCCTGTAATTTGTCCCGGGGGTATGATGAACGCCGCCATTGTGGACGTGATGACGAAAACCGGCCATGCCCTTCCGGAAGCCCACCATGAAGGCGCTTTGATGGGGGATCTCGCCTATGATGTATATGAACAAACAGGCTTTGAAAATATCGGCATACCTTTCTGCATGACCATAGAGAGCGAAGCCCTGGGCAGCGCGGTGGATTATGGTTCTCTTAAATGTGAACCCAAGATAAAGCAAGAAGCCTTTCCGTCCGTGAAAGATGTGATCTTCTCGCCGTCTAATTCAATAGAAAAAAACAGCCGCGCCGCAGCAGTAATAAGCGCAGTGAACAATCTTTCGAAAAAATATCCCGATATCCCGGTGATAGGCAGCCTTACCGGCCCTGTCAGTACTGCGGCGTCTCTGGTAGATCCTATGACTTTTTTTAAGGAACTGCGGCAGAATAAGGACGGCGCCCATCGGCTGCTTGCTTATGTTACCGGGGAACTAATCGTCTGGGCTAAATTGATTGCTGATAACGGGGCTGCGGCCATATCTATCGCAGACCCTACGGCAACCGGAGAAATATTGGGGCCCAAGTTTTTTGAGGAATACGCCCTTCACTATATAAATCTGTTAATCGAATCCATTCATGGAATGGGCCTCCCGGTTATCGTGCATATCTGCGGAGATGTCCGTGTTGTGAAGCAGCATCTCTATAATCTAAAAGGCGATTCTCTCAGCGTGGATGCCATGGTAAACCTTGAGGAATTAAAAAATGAAAAACAGGATCTCACCACCATGGGAAACCTGAGTACCTATCTCCTTGAATCGGGAGTGCCTAAAACCATAGGCGCCGGAGCTGCAGCCCTGTTAAGAAAGAATATTGATATTATCGCTCCGGCCTGCGGCCTTTCCACCTCTACTCCTCTCGAAAATATCCGCACCTTTACCGAAACCATAAAATCCACGGCAAGGGCATAAAATGCCGCAGATAAATTTCGTATACCAGGGGAAAACCGTTGATATCGAAAATGAGAAAACAATCCTTGAGGCCGCGCGTCTTGCGGGTGTAACCATAGAATCTCCCTGCAACGGAATTGGTTCCTGCGGCAAATGCAAGGTGGGGACTTCCGGCGGGGTAGTACTGGCCTGCCAGCATCATGTCCGCGAAGATATGGAAGTCATCGTTAAGGATTACAACGATGAAAACAAAAGCCTTCAGATATTATCAGAGGGCAGCAATTTTGATTATGATATTCAGCCCTTTATAACTAAAAGAGTATCCGGCAGTAAAACTGAAGTTTATGGCGGAGGAAAGCTTTTGGGAATTGAAGATGGGGATACTTCGTCTTTTATATACGGCCTTGCCATCGATATTGGTACAACAACATTAGTAACGGCCCTGGTTGATTTAAGCAATGGTAAAACCCTGGCTTCAGAATCAACTCTGAACCCCCAGGCAGCCTATGCCCAGGATGTATTGGGCCGTATTCACTTTGCTTCCAAAGATGACGGCCTCGCGGTTCTTTACAATTCTTTTATAGAAGTTCTTGTAACCATGATCCTCGCCCTCACAAAAAAAGCCGGTCTAAAGAGAGAACATATTTACGAGCTTGTCTATTCGGGCAATACAACCATGTTGCACATTGCCACTAATACAGATCCTTATTCTCTGGGGCAGTTTCCCTATACCCCAAATCTTTTTGGAGCCGAGCACCTGTCCGCTAAGGATCTTCATATTTCCCCCTTCGGCATTATTTGGCTCCCTCCCATTATCTCTGCTTATGTAGGAGCAGATATCACCTCGGGAATTTTGGCTTCTGCCCTGAATAAGAAAAAGGGAACCACGGTTTTTATTGACATTGGCACTAATGGCGAAATGGTATTGGCCAAAGATGGGAGGCTGGCAGCTTCATCAACTGCGGCAGGACCCGCATTCGAGGGAATGAATATCAGCTGCGGTATGAGGGCCAGTCAGGGCGCTATTGAATCTTTCAGTATTGCCGACGGTGTCTTTTCTTTTGGAGTCATTGGATATAACCCGCCTTGGGGAGGGGAAACGCCCATCACCGGTATATGCGGAAGCGGCCTCCTGGACATAGCAGGGGAACTGGTAAGAACAGGTCTCATCGGCAAAAACGGCCGTTTTATCAATCCTGGAAATGAAAATAACGCTACTCCCCTGATAAGCCGGATACGTCCCCATGAGGGTAAAAATGCATTCTTTGTTACTGATGATATATACCTGAGTCAAAAAGATATACGCCAAATTCAACTTGCAAAAGGCGCCATAAGATGCGGCATAGAAATGCTTCTTACTCATTTTAATATGAACGCAGCTGATATTGACTCACTGGAAATAGCCGGTTCCTTTGGTTATCACCTTAACGAGGCAAGCCTTCTCAACATCGGCCTCCTGCCTGCTGCATTTGCCGGTAAAACTGCCTTTGTAGGTAATACTTCCATGTCAGGAGCAACGGCTTTCCTGCTGAATACCACCTTTCGTTCCCAAATGACTGAGCTGGTAAAGGAGATAGATGTAGTTGAACTAGCCAATGATGAAAATTTTGAAAAGAATTTCATTAAACACTTGAGTTTTTGATTATTATGCGCATTGATATACCTGTAGAAAAAAACATTTTTGATTTAAACGCCTATTGTTCGGGTCATATTACGGGCAGCAGAAACCCAACCGATCTTGATACGCACTCCGGCATCGACGCATTTCCTTATAATTTTGTTACCGAAGCCCTGGCATTGGGCGCCACGACAGAAAAGACCGCCGGAGGTTTTGAAACTTTACAATATCTTTTTTCCGATCCTGATGATCTTTTAAATCTTCCTCTCATGGACGAGCAGCCTCCTGTTATTCATCTTCTTGAAATGATTGAAAAGGCTCCCCCTGAAAAAATAATTTTGCTAAAAGTCAATGGCCCTTATTCGATTCTGGCCTCCCTGATTTCTCCGCATTTATTCTACCGCTGGCTTGCAAAAAACAAAGTTCAGGTTCATGCAGCCCTCGAAAGAATCAATACCGGCCTTGTTTCATATATTCTCAAGGCTGCAGCAAAGGGAGTTAAAATTCTCTCCCTGGCCGACCCTTACGCCAATCCTGAAATTTTAGGGGAAAAGCATTACCGCGAATTTGCCGCTTCTTATCTTGTAAAATTATTGAAAGAAATTACAAACAAAACGCCGGGATTGGTTATCCATCTTTGCCCGCACAATTCCCTCATTCTTGAAAAATACGGATTTTTGAAGAGCCGTGCTGAATATACCGCCGCAGTCCCGCCTGTGCAAACTAAAACCGAAGCTTTGGCTTCGGATGAGTCCTACATCAATCTGCTTATTGCCCTAACCCTGCTGAAAAATTCAGTCCTTTTGGGACATCAGTGTATTTATTCTGAAAAACCATTCAGTTATAAATACTTGCTTTTATCTGGATAAGATCCCCGATATACAATAATAGAAGTGGAAATATATTGAAGATCCAGATTAAAATTCTTCGTATCTGCCTGTCTGTGAAATATCGTAGCCGCCGAGAATTTCAAGATCCTGTTTAAACTCCGGTGAACCGACATAGCTCGAAATACTTCTCACTGCGGAAGTATTTTTATCTGAAAGACGGAATACAAAATCGTACCATTCAAGCTGCAGGGGGATAAAGTTAATGTCCTTTATGCTTTCGGCGCCTCTGGCACAGCCGCAGCCCAGATCCGCCCCGCCCTTTGCAACGATACCGGCGCAGGCCAGGTGGGAACTCGACTCCCGGGTATAGCCCTGTATATCCGAAGTGTCTATATCCAGCCCTGCCAGTTTCTGATCCAGCAGTATCCGGGTGCCGCAGCCTTTTTCGCGGTTGATCATGGTGATCCCGGGTCTGGCAAGATCCTGCCAGTCTTTTATATTGAGGGGGTTGTTTTCCTTTACATAGAATCCCTGCATACGCCCTGCAAGGCGCAGTACGCCTACCCGTAATCCCGGAAGCAGACGGTGCATATAAGGATAGTTATAGGTATCGGTTTCCGCATCCCAGAGGTGAGAGGCCGCCATGGTGATCCTGCCGTTGTAGAGGGCAAAAAGACTGTTGTAACAACCCATGTAGGAACGGAGGACAGCTTCCCCGGTTCCGGCTATTTTGGACATCATGAGATCGATACAGGCATCCTGACCCGAAATAATGATAGATGTACCGCGTTCAGCAGGAAGTTCTGCCGGAGCAGACTTTGTCCCGGGGCCTGTTTTGCTTGCCTCCAGGTAGGAATTTATATCCGCTTGGGAAACCCGCACCTGTTTCCCCACTCTGGAGGAAGACAACTCTCCCCGCTTGATAAGTCCATAAACCGTTAATTTTTTAATTCGCAGCTGATGGGCCACATCCTCCGCGGTTAATAAGGTAGATACCATAAAAAATTATACCTTTTTAAAAAGAGAATTACAATTAAAAATGGGCCGTTCATCGTAAAAAACAGTTTCCAATTCATTGACCCTTTGGGCGATATCTTTTTCATACAGGTAGTCCCAGCCTACCCAGCGCAGTTTTGCCCCCTCGGGCAGATCGTGGTGGACTTCGGGGTTCACATGAGCGAACCAGCCTTCTGCCATGGTTCGGCCCAGATCTTTGCCAAAGAGAAAGTCTGCACAGGCGTTTTGCTTTTCATCGTCCCCCTTTCTGAAAAGGGCGTACATGGGGTTAAGGACGGCTCCGTCTTCAGGCCAGATGAGTTCGAGGTAGTCACGCTTGGGAACCGCATGGGCGAAAAACCAGGAGATAAAGTAGACGCAGCAGCCGTCCCGGTTCCCCACTGCATTGGCCGCCATTTCCGGGGCCCTGCCCACAAAGCCTATATTGCGGGCCAGAGCGCGTATGCCCGCTTCCCCCTGCTCCTTGTGGATTTCCATAAGCAGTAATTCTGAAATATCTTCCCATTTAAAACCCGTTCCCACACTTCCGGCATATTCGGATTTGGTGAGGTCGCGGATGCAGCGGGGAACAGGCCGGCCCTTCAGCCGCTGATGGTTCACCAGGAGTGCATAAGGCAAAGCGCCGAAAATATGAAAGAGGGAACGGGGGTCTTGAAGCGTCAGATCTCTGAAAAGCGAATTTGCCGGAGCAGCCTGGGGCCGCCCGGCAAACCATGTGCGTTTTTCCGGGTTTTTGAGCAGATCTCCCTGGAAAAATTCCCCATATCCAGAATCGCTTACCGCCAGGGGGAATTTTTCTTTTGACTCCACGGTAGAAATATTGTAATAAACATCCACACCGCAGCCCCCCATGGGTACCACGCCCCGAATTGGAGCTTTGTTTTCATTCCCGCAGCTTTTATTGTACTGCTCCTCATAGTCCTGCCAGGCTTTTGAAAACCGATCCTTGATGGGACAATGAACATAGCCCAAAAAATCCAAATCTTCCCGTTTGGAGTCGGGGATCATTTCGAAAACTGTGTACTTTTTCATATTACTTTCCTTTATAATATAGATATTCGTTCATATCAAAATCGAGGGTTTTCCCTTCCCTGAGTTTTTCACGGAGGGTTAAAAATTTTCCGTTAAGCTCAGATAGTAAAACCGCGTTCGCTCGTTCTGCCGCAGAGGTTTCTATAACGGCCTGAACCGCGCCGTTGCGTATGCAAAGGCGCTTCTCCCCCAGAAGCGCCAGAACCGGATCATGAGTTGATAGTATTACTATTTTATCTTCTGCTACCAGAAGATCCAGGCTTTTCTGCCGGTCAACACCGGCGTTTTCAAGCTCGTCGATAAGCACCACCGGGGAGGGGCTTAAAAGGGCAGTATCGGCTATCATCAGGGAACGGCTCTGGCCCCCTGAAAGCTGGGTTAGGGGAGTGTCCGCAGACAGGGCTTCTCCGGTAAGGGTATTGGCGGAAGCAACTATACGATCCACCAGTACTTCCGGATTATTATCACTGCCGGCGCGGCATTCTCCGTGCATTAAAATAAATTCCCTAACCGAAAGATCCATCACAAAGTTCATGTTTTGTGAAAGCTGGGCCGTCATACGGGTTTCCAGGGAGTAACGCATTTCAGTATCCGGAACTTTTTGATCCACCAGGATTTGCCTGCCTGTAGGAGTGTCTTTTTGGGCAAGGCAGCTCAGGTCTTCCAAAAAGCGGCTTTTCCCTGCGCCCGTAGGACCCACAATACAAAGGATATCCCCGGGATGTAAAGTCAGGTTCAGATTTTCAGGGCGCCCTTCTTTGTCATGGCCGCCATAGACAGTAATACTAAGCATGCGTACCCTCTGCCGGAAGTCCCTGGGGAATGGCAATTTTTTGGTGCAGCACACTGTTGGTCTCGTAATCCGGGCCTATGCGGGTTTCGCCCAGACAGTATGAACAGAGGGCCTGGGGTAAGGGAAAACGGATTTGAGCGTGTTCCAGGCTCGTGGTTTCCGGAGCATCAGTGACAAACCGGGCAAGTTCAAAAGCTCCCTCCCCGGTAAGGCCGTTTACAAAAAGGAAGCGGGCGTTTTTGTTTGCCTTCCTGGCGCGGAAGGCAAAAACTTCCCGCTCCGCCTGGGAAACAATATCACCTTTAGTAATAACCACCATATCTGCGTAGAGCAGCATGGGACCGATCTTTTTAGGTGTGTTAACCCCCGAAAGGCAGTCAATGACGCAGAGGGATCTGATACCCCGTATGTGAGGTGAACAGCGGTTGCAGAGCCCTGCGCTCTCGGAAAAAAGAAAATCGAGTTTCTGCGAAATTCCCCATTGAAGGCAGTCTTCAATATTAGTAATAAAATAATGATCCGGACAGAGGCTGCCGGAAATGCCCGTGAGTACCGGGATATTCCGTCTGCGGTACTGTTCGTCATCGGCAGTGGAGATGCAGTCGAATTTCACGGCCCCCACGGAAAAGCCCTGGGCTATGAGACATTCGGCAGTTTTGATGGCCGCAGAGGTCTTCCCTGCTGAAGGGGGTCCTGCAAATGTTACCAGTTTCAAGACAGCCTCCTCAGGACAAGCCAATCTCCGCTGGCCTCGTGAATCACCGTATAACTCTGTATGCCCATAGCGTCCAAAACCAGGGCGTAATCATCAGGAGAAAACCCCTCGGTTTTTTTGCGCCGCTGTTCGCCCCAGTCAAGGCCGTTACGCTCCGACATCTCCCGGTAAATCTGCGTTTTAAGTTCCAGCGATCCGTAACCTCCGCCTAGTACCGCCGCTCCGTCCGGCGCAAGGACGCGCCAAATTTCAGCCAGGCTTTTCTCCTTGTCCCAAAACCACATAGCCCCCCGGCTGAGTATCAAATCTGCCGAAGCGGAATCCAAAGGCATGGCGTGAACATCAGCGCAGAGAGTTTTGACCTGCGGCCTCCCTGCTATCCTTTTTTCCGCAAGCTCTATTGCATGGGGGTTTGAATCCAGAAGTATAAGGGAGCCTTCAAAACCTTTTTCAAGAGCCGCCAGTCCCAAATGCCCGCCCCCGCAGCCCACATCGATGCAGACACCCTTGCGTATACCTGCCAGTTCCAGAAGGCGGCCGGAAATTACCGGATAAATGGGCTTAAAGACTTCTTCGGCAATCTGATCAAATTCACGGGCTTTTACAGCGGCCTTGCCGTCATCCTCATTCTTTTCCAAGGCCCACCCGCTTTCCGGCGTCAAAAATGCCGGCTGTGTTATTCTCGCCCCTTACCACCGCCGCACAGAGTTCCGGGTCGCTTACCGCAAAACCCTGAAGATCCAGTATGCCAAAACCAAAGAGCACAGGAGCCAACGGTACACTGGGCCCGACAAGTATCAGGCCGCAATGGCGCGAAAGTTCCAGAAGCCGCAGAAGGGTTTTGTTGATAAGGGTAACGCCCGTGGCAAAAACAAAATCCTGATAGGGAAGGAGAAATTCACAGGCTGAATCGGGGTAATCCCCTTTTTGGGGCCGTTTTTCAAGGATAGAAAGCTCACAGAGGGGAGCTAAAGTCCTTTCCAGATGGGGAAAATGTCCAATTACCGTAACTTTCTTACCTCGCGCCCGTTCTTTCCATGCATCAAAGGCGTTCATATCAGGTTTTTGAAGGCATTTTTTCACTGTATCCTGATCAGGTGAGTTGTACCACGCATTGATTGCCGCTATACCCAGGCTTGCTTCGCCAAAATTCCACGATTTGGCAACCTGGGCCAGTTCCTGCAAGGCCATTCCTGCCAAATTCGGAGACAAAATCCGCGGTCTGGTCTCGTCTTCAGGGCTTTTTACCAAGGTCATGGCAAGCCCCAGGCCCTTACCTGAACGTACCATTGTCCAGTGAGGGCCTTCAAAAGCTTCATCCACCCTGGCTTCAGGAGGAATTCCTTCTATCAATATATCATAGAGTTCCCACATACTGAAACTAACATATCATAATAGAAACAAACAATTCTAGTAGTTTTATAAAAAAACAATATAAAACAAATATAAACATAATGGACCAGTACAATACCGCTTGACACTTTCTGATCAGTTCAATATTATGCCCTTAGTATATCTTTTAAAGGAGGATATTATGGTTTTTAGAATGGATTCAAAGGCCCACAAGGGCTTTGTGAGGGTTTTTGGTTTTGCCCTGGTGTTGGCAGCGGCATTGATAATTGGTGGGTGTTCGACGGATGGGGATGATCCTGGACCCACAAAGGTACCAGTGACCTGGAAACCGGCGACGTTCCCGTTCGGAGTTACCCAAGGTTTTGAGAATGTTGCTTATGGAAACGGCGTGTTCGTAGCCACCACCAAAACTGCTGGAAAAATATTCTGGTCAGAAGATGGGGTAGCATGGAAAGAAGCGAACACAGATTACGCCGATTTTGTAGATGCGGCCAGAAACTTTGTTTTTTTTGTTAATAATGGATTTTTAACGGCGGGCCGTACTAATGTTGGTAATTGGGCCAAATCCACTGATGGAAAAACATGGAGCGATGTTACAGCAGCACCTTTGGCGCAGGCTGCAGGGGGTGCTGCTTACGGCAATGGTACCTATGTTGTAGGTTCTAACGGATCCAAAGTATTTATCAGTACTGACTTTACAAGCTGGACAGAGAAAGCCACCGGTATAGGCAGCGCCGAGACAGGAGGGGTCATTAATTGGGTTAATGGCGTTGCCTATGGAAACGGAAAATTTGTCATAACCGGCATGAATGCTAAAATTGGTTATTCTAATGACAATGGCGATACGTGGGTTGATTCTACACCCCTGGACAATGAGGGAGGTAAATTATTTGGCGGTGCCACCGGTAGTAGCGGTAATCAAGGTGCCGTAAATCAAGTTGTATTCGGTAATGGACTGTTTATGGCTGTCGGGGGGAATCCCATTCCCAGTACGCAAATTGCAGCTACTTCGTCAGACGGAATTACGTGGAAACAAACCGATGATATAAAAGTAACTGGGACCGGTAATTACATACATGTGGGTTATGGTGCGGGCGTATACATCATCGCACACGAAAGTGGCGGAACAGTTCCGGCTTCATATTCAACCGATGCATTCACATGGACAGAGATTGATCAGACCAACCTTACAGGTGTTAACGGTATTGCCTACGGCGCCGGTAAATTTGTAATGGTTGGTAGTGGTGGTATAGTTTATTCAATACCCGAGTAAACTGTGAAAATACACCTTGTAACCGGAACTCGTCCGACTGTTTGGACGGCTTTGTTTGCCCTGGCGTTGGTTTTCAGCGCCGTGTTCTTTCCGGGCTGCCCTTCCGAGACCCGCGGCGATGACATAACCCATCTTCTTCCCGGTCCCCGTTCCATACAGGTCACCGCAAGAAACGAGTCGCTTGTCCTGCAGTGGACAAAGATCGTCCCTGCACAGGGCATCGTTCCGTATTACGGGGTGTATTATAGTTCCGCATCAGCTATCCCCGAATCTGCCATAAAATGGGATGATGTCCATGCTGGCTCATCCCAGCTGGTAACATCCACCATCACCGGTCTTGTTAACGAAATTTCTCACTATGTATGGGTAAAGGCGATATATCCCGGCCTGGGGAACTCGGACTTTACCCCTGTTGAAGTGGGAATACCAATCCCGCCGCCTCAAAAGCCCGGATCCTTAACCGTTATTCCCGGCGAAGAAATGCTGGAAATTACCTGGACCACAGTAGCACACGCTTTTACCTATGAGGTGTATTACAAAGCCGATGGAACAGGCGTCGAACCCCCGCCTGACACGGCTGAAACCATGAAGACGGTTTCCAATCCGGGAATAGTGCTACTCGGATTAACCAACACGACAAACTATGCAATTTGGGTCAGGGCCCTTAATACCGCAGGGAATTCCCCTGCTTATTCAACAAGCGACGGAATACCCCAACTCGCAGTCAGCGTCCCTGGCTCTGGCAAAACGCCGGATAAACCAAGCGTTGTACCGGGAAACAACAAACTTGCCCTTACCTGGAATCAGGTTTTAGGCATATCGTCATACAAATTGTATTACAATACGTCTAACGATTTTTCTACTGCAACACCGGTTGCGGGAACCATCCCGGCCAATGCCCCTGCGGTAAGCGCCGAAATTACCGGGCTTGTCAATGATATGCCCTACTATGTATGGGTTGCCTCATTAAATTTGCAGGGAGAATCACCTGCAAGTGAATCCGCAAGCGGCACTCCCAAGGCAAAAGATCCCATTAATTTCAGTAACCTCAAATTTGCATTGGGAACAGCCTCGGCAGAATATATCTTTGCAGTCGATCTTCCTCCGAGTGTTTTTTTCCCCGATGGCAGGCCCAATACCGACCGCCTGACCCGTGTGCAGGAGACCGCCCTGGGAAATCTCTTTACCGATGGCGTGGCGTGGTATGTCAGAAATAAACTTAATGAGCCTATTGACTTTGTATTCATTAACGGCGGCCTGATAGACAATGTACTCCCCAGGGGTACTGTTACCGTGGGGACTGTCGCGGGCATAACCCAGCCGGATGCCCGGACAGATAAAATCTTCCTGCTTACCATGAAGGGAGACAAGCTGAAACTGTTTTTTGAAGACATGGCGGGCAAAGAAACAACTATTGAGCCTGGTGATGTTTCCGGTGTAGTACATACCGGCAGGGGCGGCCCTCACAACACCGGCTTCTTCGGTACCGTATCAAAAGAAGTACGGTATACCCTTCAATATTATAAAGCTCCGGAATTTACCGAGGGAGACCCTGCAATAAGTTCCGATATCAGCGAGCCTTATTATCACGGGTTTATCAAACCGGGAACCCTCACGATTAATGGCGTACCCATTAATGATAGTCAAGACTATCGTATCTGTACCACCGATTATCTTGCCGCAGGAGAGTACTTCACCGGGCTATATACCGATGGAACTGATGAAAAGTCATTCAGCATTCCCTTCTGGCATGGTGTAGCGGAATATATCTATGATCAGGGAACAATAACACCATACCTTGATGGTCGTATCAAAATTGAAGGTGGTGTTCCCCTGCCCCCGCCCTGGATTCCGGGTGATCTGGTAAAGCCTTGAACCGGCGATCTACGTAGTGAATGAAGAATAGTAAACTGCGAAAAAAATATTTTTATCTCTCCGGACCTATGATTCGATGCGCCTTATTTGTATTTGTGTTTTTTCTCTCTTCATTTATTCCTTGTTTTGCCCAGGGGATAGATACTGTTGAGGAACCCCTTGCAAGGGACGAAGTTTTCAGACTCCCTGAGGCCGAGGTGACCGCTGATCGCGATACTCCGGAATTGGTTACCCGTGAAGAAATGGACAGGGAAGGGGCAAATGATCTTTGGGAGGCGGTCAAGTCCGTACCGGGGGTAATCCTCTCCGGAGGCGGCAGACGCAACGATTCTAATTTTTCAGTACGGGGCTTCGGTTCTGATAGTGTGCCTGTTTTTGTGGATGGCATCATAGCGGCTAACCCCTACAGGGGCGAAGGAGACAGCGCCCGGCTTCTTACTGGGGATATGGAAAGCATCGAAATAAAGAAAGGGTTCAGTTCGGAACTGCTGGGGGCAAATACCCTGGGCGGAGCGGTTCTTCTGCGTACCGCAAAACCAAAAAACCCTTTTGAAGCATCCCTTAAAACCAGTTTTGATTTCGATAGTGTCTTTCATTATGCCGATTCCACCAGCGTGGCAAGCATAGGAACCAAACTGGATTTCTTTTATGCCAAGGCGGTGTTTCAGTACCGGGATGTGGATCACTTTAGGCTTCCCGGCAGTTTTGAGCCCACAGCGAAGAACCCCCAGGAAAAGGGAGACAGGCTTTGGTCTGATTCTGATGATATAAAGCTCACCCTTATGGCAGGTGTGACCCCCATTTCGGATATGGATATCTGGCTGACTTATGTATACCAGGATGCGGACAAGGGGTATTCGCCTCCGGATGTCACAACTTCAGATTTTTCTATTTGGCACTGGCCGGTGTGGAAGCGGTACAGCGTTTCTCTTAACAGTACCTTTGGTATTGGTCCATTTTCATTTGACGCCCTGTTTTATTTTGACAAATACGACAACCGCCTTGATGAATATTACCACTGGAAGGCTTACGAGTTGGGTATTCATGCCCCGCATTCGGATTATGATGAATATTCTCTGGGAGGCCGCCTTATTGGGAAATGGGAGATAAACAGCTGGAATATGCTGCAGGGAGCGGCCACTTATAAAAAAGAAGATCATCGCGGTTTACGCGGCGACATGGTGAATGAGAATGAGCTAACCGAGGAAATGCACGTTAATGAAGATACCTGGTCTTTGGGCGCTGAATATTCGATAAACCCATGGGAGCCTCTGACCATAAAGGCGGGGTTGGGATTGGACAGCCTCATACCCAATGAATACTGGAATGATGAAAATGAATACAACAAGCTTCTGGATGCGGATTACTTTATTGTTAAAACCCAAAAAATGTTTCTCTATACATGGCAAGCTGGTGTTTTTTATAAATTTCCCAAAAGTGAAGAAGGTTCCCGGAATCATGAACTTCGGTTTACCTATGCACGAAAGAATCATTTCCCAAATATGGCCCAGCGTTACTCAACCCGGTTCGGCACAAGCCTGCCCAATCCCAACCTGGGGCCCGAGATCGCCAATCACTTTGAATTGGGATACTATTTCAATTTCAACAACAGCGAAAAATTTATTTCAGCCTTCACCCTGAATACCGCTGTGTATTACAGCATTGTAGACGGGAAAATTGTAACTGTAGAATGGCCGAATCCCCACTATTCAAGCGCGTCCGTGGATCTTTCCAGGAACCTCGATTCAACATCATTTTGGGGTTTTGAATTGGCTCCGGAACTCTCTTTGAAAGATTTTTTAAGCTCTGGCCTGGCTTTTTCCTGGAATCGTTATACAATCAATCACAGTCAGAATGGCATAGAAGCCCTAACATATTATCCTGAAATTACGCTTAATGGGTATGTAGTTTATAAACCGATCAAACTGCTTTCAATTATTCCCCGAGTAGAATACATCGGTTCCCGCTATGCGGATACCGAAGGGAAATCCGAACTTGATTCCTATTTCCTGGCGCATCTTAAAGTAAATGCCGACATTGGCAAATATTTCAGCCTTTCGGCAGGTGTCGAAAATATCTTTGATACCTATTATGAGATCCGCCAATACTCTCCCATGGCGGGGCGCAGTTTTACATTCTCCTTTACGGCGAGGTATTAGGATGAAATCAAAAATTGGATTGTTGCAATTTATGTTTCTTTTTTCCATTATTCTCCATGGGGGTATTTTTCTTTTCTTCGCCTTCAATCCTGACACCCATCAGAAAAAGGAGGCCGGGGAAACAAAGCCTTTTTCCCTGGTGAACATTGTTCTGCTGGAACCCGAAGAACCAGCACCGGCGTCCCTGACTGTCTTTCAGGATATTCAAACAGAGGAATATATCCCCCTTGATGAAATTCCTGAAATTTTACAGGAGGCAGCCTTTGTTGAAAATGATACAGGCAGCAGCTCCGTCATTCCCGCAGAAAATGATAGTAAAAGTGCGAATATGGGAGCCGCAAGGGATACTTCCACGCAAAATACAGTAAACACTGCTGTGCGCAAGGCTTATCTGGATCGTAATTTGAAGGATATACAGCGCAGGATTCGGGACAGGCTGATTTATCCTTCCCAGGCCAGGCGGGCGGGTATACGGGGAACTGTGGAACTGTCTTTTATCATGCTGATAAACGGTTCGGTAAGAGATGTACAGGTACTGACAAGCAGCGGTCAGGAAATGCTCGACATTGCCGCCATCGAGACCATTTATGCCGCCGCCCCCTTTAGGCCGCCCCCCGAAGAAATGAAGCTGATTATTCCCATTACCTATAGCTTAAAATAGAAAGGAGCATTGGGAACCGTTGGTTCCCTTCCGATTAAACCTTTGCAGTTAACGCTGCGTATATATAGGAGCATATATGAAGTCTTTTAAAGTTTTGTTTTGCCTTTTGTTTCTGTTTGGTGTTTTGAATCTCTATGCCGCACCGAGACAGGAGGCCCCGGTTTCTGCGCCCGCAACGCGGCTTTTTACCGACTCTGCAGGACGAACTGTAAAGCTGCCCCAGAATATCAGGCGCATTGTTCCGTCCGGTGCTTTGGCCCTGATGTTTCTGCAAGCCATCGCCCCTGATATGATCTGCGCCATACCCTCGGCCTTTACCGCTGAACAGGGAGAGTTCATTCCGCAATCTCTGCAGAAGCTTCCTATAGTAGGGCAGTTTTACGGTGCAGCCAATCTCAATCCCGAGGAGATTGCCGCCATTGGTCCCGATATTATCATTGATGTGGGTGAACCTAAAGATACCATTGCCCAGGACATGGATAGTATTTCTGCTTCCATAGCCATACCAACAGTACACATTACCGCCACCCTCGAGAGTACCCCTGAAGCCTTCCGTATGCTGGGTGTCCTTCTGGATAGGCAGGCCCAGGGAAACGCTCTGGCTGATTTTAGTCAGCGTACTCTGGATTCAGCGCAGGGGATTATGAACCGGGTGGGGAATAATAAAAAGGCAGTGCTTTACTGTCTTGGCAAGGGCGGAACCAATGTACTGGCCGCAGGATCTTTCCATGCGGAAATACTGGACTGGATGACCAATAATCAGGCGAAGGTTGATAACCCTGCATCCAGGGGCAGCGGCAACGAAACAGACCTGGAACAGATCAGCCTGTGGAATCCTGAAATTATCCTTTTCGGCGCCGACAGCGTTTATGCACAGGCGGCTTCTGATCCTGCCTGGAAACAACTCCGGGCTATTAAGAATGGCGCTTACTATGAAGTTCCCCAGGGGCCCTATAACTGGATGGGGTCGCCCCCTTCGATAAACCGTTATTTGGGAATGCTTTGGCTGGGAACCATCCTGTACCCTGAATATGTACAGTACGATCTCTATACTGAAGCTGCGGAATATTACAAGCTATTCTATGGGTATACCCTTTCACAGGAGCGCTTTAACAGGATTATGGTTAACAGTATTCATGGTAAATAGAAAAATTGCCCCATCATCACTAATACTGCTACTGGCAATTTTATTGGCCATAGCAGTGATACTCTCTCTGTCCATGGGGCGTTATCCTATTCCGGTAAAATCCTTGTTGCTGCGGATATTCGGGGGCCGGTTTGAATCGGCCCAGATGGAGGCCATCTTTTTCACTGTCCGGCTTCCCCGGATCATTCTGGCCTGCCTTGTGGGTTGTTCTCTGGCAGCGGCAGGTGCAAGTTTTCAGGGAGTGTTTCAGAATCCCCTGGCGGCTCCTGATATACTGGGGGCATCCAGCGGGGCTGCGACAGGCGCTGCGGCGGCTATACTGCTCAGGCTGCCCCGGCCTCTTATCACCCTGTCCGCCTTTTGTTCCAGCCTGGTTTGCATAGCCCTAGTGATGTTTATCGGAAACAATGCCAAAGGGAAAAAAGTAGTCGGCCTCATTCTGGCGGGGATGATGGTATCTTCTCTTTGCAGCGCGGGTATTTCCTTTATGAAGCTCATAGCAGATCCGAATAATGTACTCCCGGAAATCACCTACTGGCTTATGGGGTCTCTGGCAAAAACCAGGATGACGGATGTTAACTTTGTCCTGGTACCCATACTCATTGGCCTTATTCCTCTTCTTATTTTCCGTTGGAGGATCAACCTCCTTACCCTGAGCGAAGAAGAAGCTCAATCCATGGGGGTTCATGTCAAACGCACAAGAACTTGTGTGATCCTTGGGGCAACCCTCATCACTGCGGCTTCGGTTTCGGTGAGCGGCATTATAGGATGGGCAGGACTGGTGATTCCCCACCTGACCCGGCGCATGACAGGCAACGATTACCGGATTCTCATGCCGGCTTCCATGCTTCTGGGAGCGCTTTTCCTTCTTTTAATTGATGATTTTTCCCGTAATTTTTTTGCTACTGAAATTCCCCTGGGCATACTCACCGCTCTTATCGGAGCGCCTTTCTTCCTTTGGCTCCTTACCAGAAAAGGGGATCTCTGGTGAACAGTAAAAAACTGGAAGTACAAAACCTCAGCTTTGCCTACGGTCCCCGTACTATTTTAAGGGACTTAAATTTTTATGTCGGGAAGGGAGAACTCATGGCCATGCTGGGCCCCAATGGCGCCGGCAAGAGTACCTTGTTCCGCTGCATCATGGGATTTGAAAAAAACTTTGAAGGCCAGGTACTTCTATCCGGGGAAAATATCCGCGGCAAAAGTCCCGAAGCCCTGGCAAAAAATATCGCCTATGTGCCCCAGTCCCATCATCCGGGTTTTAATTATTCTGCATTTGATATGACCCTTATGGGAACTGCCGCCATGGAAAAAGAATGGGTCCAGCCCGGAAAGAAGCAGACAAAAGCCGCCGCCGATGCTCTGAAACAACTGGGCATTTATGAATTCAGGGACAGGGGCTTCCGTCTTTTAAGCGGCGGTGAACAGCAGTTGGTGCTGATCGCCAGGGCTCTGGCTCAACAGGCGGAAATTCTTATCATGGATGAACCCACCGCCAACCTTGATTACGGCAACCAGTTCAGGGTTCTCTTTAAAATCCAGGAACTCTGCCGTCAGGGTTACAGCATCATGTATAGTACCCACAATCCGAACCATGCTTTTATGTTTGCCCATAAGGCCCTGGTGCTTCATGAATCCCGGATTGCCGCTCTGGGAACGCCTGAGGAAGTCCTGACAGAAGAATTAATCCATAGGCTCTATGGGGTTCCGGTTCTGATACACCGGGACAGCCTGGGCAATTTAAGCTGCAGCCCCTGTAACAATTCCGGTTTATAGATATAGTGACTGTATAAGGCCATAGCGCAGGAGGGGAATCATCAGCAATCGTCTTTTCATTCCGGTGCTGTTTTTTTATATCCTCATTTTCAGCTTCCCCGCTTTTAGCCAGGATGCGGGCGTTTTTCTTTCGGCATTGGAAACCGGCCCCTATACTCTGGTGAAACGTTCCGACTGGTCCCGCTATGATAACGGGAAGTACAAAGGCCATGTGTATCGGGAAGTCCGGGCCTCCATTGCCCCTTCGCCGGGGCCGCAGGATCAGGGGTTTTTGTATCAGGGCAATTTTTTGGTTTTGGAAGAAACCCTCAGAGACCTTAGGCAAAGCGCCCAGGCAGTAGACGCCGTCATCCCTGTGAGCTTCCGGGTTTACAGTGATGGAAGCCTTCAAATAGATGATGATCGAGGCTTCCCCCATCTGAGGGGTTTCCCTGCCTTTCCAAAGGAAAAGCTCATCCCCAGCGACAAATGGACTGCTCCCGGCAGCCGCGCTCTTGATCCCTTAAATCAGGGGCAGCCCGCCCTCATCCCCTTTATCGCCGAATATCAATACCTGGGGACAGAGCTTTACAAGGATGTTCCGGTATACCGCATAGCCGCCAAATATGCCCTCCGCTACCAGGGGCCCTCTGAAAATGATGAAGAAAATTTCCGGCCACCGGACTTCAAAGTCCAGGGAACCCATTTGGTTGACATCCTTCTCCGCGTCTCCGACGGTCTCCTCATGATGATGCGCGACAACCTGGATGAAACCTACACCTGGCCCGGCGGCGTTAGCATCCGCTTTCGGGGCTTTACCCTCACCTTCGGCCAAAGCAAGATCCCCTTTAACCCCGAGCCGGCAATTGCGTTCCTCAAGACAGAACGAAAAGATATTGAAGTAAACACCGTTCCCGAGGGCATACGCCTCACCATCAAGGACATACGCTTTGCCCCCGATTCCGACGCCTTCCTGCCCGAGGAACAGCCCCGTTTGGATAGTATCGCCCAAACCCTAAAGCAAATCCCGGATCGCACAATTCTGGTGGAAGGCCACACTGCCGCCGTAGGCCGCCCTGACGGCGAACTGGAGCTTTCGGTTCAGCGGGCCCAGCGCATGGTGGAGGAGCTAACCCGCCGCGGCCTTGGTGCGGATCGTTTTATCTACAAAGGCTGGGGCGGCGCAAAACCCCTGGGCGACAACGCCACCAACGAAGGCCGCCGCCTGAACCGCCGGGTGGAGATCACTATTTTGGAATGAATAGGGTAAAACTTTTAGAATTAATAATCACAGTGCCATACCCTGTCACACAGGGTATGGTGTTTTAGCGAAATTCTATGCCGTAGCCCCGGCCCCTGCAAAGGGATCAACAAAGGTCCGGGTCGCAAGCTCCGAATCCAGGTGAAATATAAGCACGGGATTGCTGCCCATGAGCTTTATCTTGGCAAGAATTTCATCGACATTTTTTTCTTCTTCAACCTGCTCATTGACATACCACATGATAAAATTATAGGTAGCATGATCCTTTTCACCCGCCGCAAGGGAGGCAATATTGTTTATGCTGGCCGTCACGCCCTGTTCGTGGGACAGAACCTTTTCAAAAAGTTCTGTAATGTCCCGCCATGTGGAGGGCGGAGCCTTCACTTCCGGCAAAACAGGGGAGGCGCCGCGCTCAAGGATATGCTGGTATATGTGAACGGCATGGGCCCTTTCTTCCTGGGCCTGCACATACAGCCAGTTTGCGATTCCTTTGTACCCCGCCCTGTCCGCATAAGCCGACATACCCAGATAGAGATACGCCGAATAAAATTCTCCGTTTAATTGACTGCTTAACGCCTTTACCAAGGGTTCACTTAACATTTTTTGCCTCCACCATCCGCATTTTGCTTTTATTGATTATTAGGCATACCGTTGCAAAAGTCAATGTGCGCTGCGGGGAAATCCATAAACCAAAAAAAGGCCGCCCCTTTTCGGAGCAGCCTTCCTATACTCTACGCTAAACTAAAAAATCGCTTGCGATTTTTTAGTAATCCATGCCGCCCATACCACCCATGCCGCCGCCGGGGGGCATGGAGGGCGCTTCCTTCTTCTCGGGAATGTCCGTGATGGCACATTCGGTGGTGAGGAGGAGGCTTGCAATGGAGGCTGCGTTCTGCAGGGCAGAGCGGGTTACTTTGGCGGGGTCGATGATGCCGGCCTTTACCATGTCTACCCATTCCATCTTGGCAGCGTCGAAGCCGATGCCTTTCTTTTCGGTCTTGGCCCGTTCCGCAATGACCGCGCCGTCAACACCGGCGTTTTCGGCTATCTGGCGGATGGGTTCTTCCAGGGCACGCTTCACAATTTTGAAGCCGACTTTTTCGTCGTCTGTAAGGCCGGAAACATCGGCCTTGTCCAGGGCAATGGCGGCCTGAATCAGGGCGAGTTCGCCGCCGGGGACTATGCCTTCGTCGATGGCTGCGCGGGTGGCGCTCAGGGCGTCTTCGACGCGGTGCTTCTTCTCTTTGAGTTCCACTTCGGTAGCGGCGCCGACGTTGATGACGGCCACGCCGCCTGCGAGTTTGGCGAGGCGCTCCTGGAGCTTCTCGCGGTCATAGTCGGAGCTGGTGTCTTCAATCTGGGCCTTGATCTGGGCGATGCGGTCCTGGATGTCCTTAGCCTTGCCTGCGCCGTTGATGATGGTGGTGTTGTCTTTGTCGATCTTTACGGTCTTGGCCTTGCCGAGCTGGGAAATGTCGGTGTTTTCGAGCTTGATGCCCAGTTCTTCGGTAACGACTTCGCCGCCTGTCAGGATGGCGATATCTTCGAGCATGGCCTTGCGCCTGTCGCCGAAACCGGGAGCCTTGACCGCCACGGTCTTGAGGGTGCCCCGGAGGCTGTTCAGAACCAGGGTTGAAAGGGCCTCGCCGTCAACATCTTCAGCGATGATGAGGAGGGGCTTGCCTGACTGGGCAACTTTTTCCAGCAGGGGCAGCATGTCCTTCATTGAAGAAACTTTCTTGTCGTGGATGAGGATGTAGACATCTTCGTACACGGTGCTCATGGTGTCCCGGTCGGTTACGAAGTAGGCGGAAATGTAGCCGCGGTCAAACTGCATGCCTTCCACAAACTCGATGGTGGTGTCCATGGTTTTGGACTCTTCAACAGTGATGACCCCGTCTTTCCCGACCTTGTCCATGGCCTCGGCAATGGTGTTGCCGATTTCTGCATCGTTGTTGGCGGAAACCGAGGCAACGTGGGAAATTTCTTCCTTGTCCTTGATCTCCTTGGCGTTCTTTTTGATTTCTGCGACCGCGATTTCCACGGCCTTGTCGATGCCCCGCTTCAGTTCGATGGGGGTCATGCCTGCGGCTACCGACTTGAGGCCTTCCTTAACCAGGGAGTAGGCAAGTACGGTCGCGGTGGTGGTGCCGTCGCCGGCCACGTCGTTGGTCTTGGTGGCCACTTCTTTGAGAAGCTGGGCGCCCATGTTTTCGTAGGGGTCGGCCAGTTCCACTTCTTTGGCAACCGAAACGCCGTCTTTGGTCACCGTGGGGGCGCCGAATTTCTTGTCCAGAAGGACATTCCGGCCCTTGGGACCCAGGGTTACTTTGACAGCCCTGGAGATTTGCTCCACACCCGCCAGCAGCTTGCGGCGGCCTTCTTCGTTGAACAGTAACTGTTTCGCCATAATTCTCTTCTCCTCTTTAACACCGGTTTTTTGATTGATGTTTTTAACCGGTATAATATGAAATTGATTAGATTCCGGAAACCATACGGTTTCAAGCCAAGGGTTTATTAGTCCCAAGGCTCACCTATAAAATACTAAATTTGAAGCCTGAACGGCAATAGGAAAATGATGTTTTTTTCACCTTTCTTCACTGTTTTGCCCTGTATTTGACTTTTTCCTGAAATTAGGGCATGATAGGGCTGTTCACGGCTATGCCGAAGGGGGTCTTATGGATAAATTGCGTATGGGTGTACTGGGCTGCTCGGGCCACTATTCTCTCCGGGTATCAACTCCGCTTAAATCTTCTCTATTGATAGAGCCTTATGCGGTCGCTTCCAGGGACGCTGCCAAGGCCAAAAAATACGCCAAAACCTGGGGGTTTGAGAAATCCTACGGTTCTTACGAGGATCTCCTCTCTGATCCCAATGTGGATTTTGTCTACATTCCCCTGCCGAACCACCTTCATCTTCAATATATAAAGAAAGCTGCCGATGCGGGAAAGGCCATACTCTGCGAAAAGCCCCTTTGCCTCAACGCAAAAGAGGCTGCCCAGGCCGCCTCTTACTGTCAAAAGAAGAAAGTCCCTCTCATGGAAGCCTTTATGTATCGTTTCCACCCCCAATGGATCAGGGCCTATGAGATTGCCCGCTCAGGGGAGCTGGGAGAAGTCATGGGGACCGGGGGTGTTTTCTCCTACGACAACAAGGATCCTTCCAATATAAGGAACATTGCCTCTGCCGGGGGTGGGGCCTTGCTGGACATAGGCTGCTACACGGTCTCCTCTGCCCGCTATCTCATGGGGGCTGAACCTAAAAAGGTCGTTGCCAATGCACTGCGGGATTCCGCCTTCAAAACCGACACCTATGTTTCGGCAATCCTCGACTTTGGGAACGGCAAGTCATCAACCTTTACCATTGGAACCCAGATCTTCCCCTACCAGAGGGTCACCGCCTATGGAACAGGGGGCGATCTGTCCATAGATGTTCCCTTCAATATGTACGGCGATGTACCCGGGGTGGTAACAGTTTCCCAGGGGGTGGGTACCAGGGTGATACAGACCGAAATAGCCGACCAGTATCTTCTTGAATTTGACTCTTTTGCCCAGGCCCTCATCGAAAAGACCGAGGTTCCTACTCCAATCCAGGATGCCATCAACAATATGGCGGTTATTGATGCTCTTTTTGCTTCGGCCTCTTCCGGCAAATGGGAAGCGGTGGCAAAGCTCTAGGCTTTATGGCGCTTACGATATACACCGATGGGGGCTGCTCCGGCAACCCCGGCCCTGGCGGTTGGGCTTTCGTCATACTGCAAGACACTTTCCAGGGCATAAATGTGCTGGCCGAGCGATCCGGGGCTGAAAAAAGCACCACCAACAACCGCATGGAGCTTATGGCTGCCATTGCCTCCCTGGAAACCCTCAAAACCCTTACGGACGCGCCCAGAAAGCTCACTCTTTGCACCGATTCACAGTATCTCCAAAAAGGGATGACCGAATGGCTCAAGGGCTGGAAAGCCAAGGGCTGGCGGACCTCCGACAAGCAGCCGGTCAGGAACCAGGATCTTTGGCAGAGGCTGGACAGCATTTCGGGCGAATTTTCCATTGCCTGGGTCTGGGTCAAAGGCCACGCGGGCAACACCTACAATGAACGCTGCGATGCCATGACCCAGGAAGCAATAGCCTCTATCGGCTAAATTTCTTAAAAAATTAGTGTAAATTTATTTCTCATCTTGTTGATTCTTCAAAAGTGTGATATATTAATCATCGGATAAATGATTGTATTTCGCGGAGATTTGCATATCATTTGAAGGAGATGCCTATGAAGAGTAAGTATATACGTTATTTTGTGCTGGGTTTGTTGATTTTGACTGCGGCAGTGTCTTGCAAAAGCACGCAGCCTGCCACCGAAGCCCCTCCTCCTGATGAAGCCCTCGATCCTAATGATGGTCCTCCCGATCAAGCTGCCCTGAACGATCTCAATGCTGCAGTGGATAAAGCTGTTATTGCCCGCCAGCTGGTCATTGATTTCAACGGCCCTGCCTATTTCCCCCCGGATTGGAATGCTGCTGAATCCCTCTACAGCCAGGCTGAAAGCGGAAAATCCACTGCCAACCTGCGTTCCACCAGGGATTCGACTGCCCGGTACAATGCCGCGGCCGGAGCTTACAGGGCTTTGGCTGACAAAACCATACCCCAATATGCCCAGGATCTGGAAAGCGATGTTGTCGGCATCAGGGATAAAGCCCTTGCCGCAGGCGCGAATTACCTTGCTCAGGATTATCTCTATGAAGCTGACAATAAAGCCGTTGAAGCCTATACAGCCTACCAGTCCAATGACTACTACAATGCCAGGGATACAGCCTTTGCTGCCCGGGATATGTACGAAGCCCTTGCCACAGGCGTGAATGCCTACAAGGTAAGGCTCGAAATCGAAGACCGGGGTTTTGTACGTTATGATCCCAGCGCCATCGAAACCGCCGATTCCGTTGGTCTTTCCGCCATTGATGATTACGATGCCGGAAACATTGCCAGCGCCAGGAGCAAGGCGGAAGACGCCCTTTCTCAATACAACAAGTCCTTGGCTAAGGGCAAAGAATCCTATGCTTCCGATACCGGGGCAGCGGCTGCCGCAGAACGCCAGCGATCCCTGGACCTCAAGGCCAATGTAGCGGTGCGTCAGGACTACGATGCTGCCAATGCGGTTTATAACCGGGCAGTGACCTCCTTTAGGGGCAGGAATTACGATGATGCCGGCAATCTCTACAATCAATCGCGGATACTCTTCGAGGCGGTAACCACGTCCGCCAGGGAAAAACGCCGCATTGCCGAAGAAGCCCTCAGAGAAGCGGAGCTTAAAATGGTAGAAAGCGACGGGACAGCCCGCAACGCTGAAATAATTCTGGAAGGAGGCGCGCAATGAAACGCGTAATTACCCTTGGATTGCTGGTTATCCTGGCTTTTGGGACCCAGGGGGTCTTCGCCCAGGAAATGGCAGATTTGCCTGAACCGGTATTTTTCGATACTGCAGCCCAGAAGGCCCCGGTTTTGTACAAAGATGCAGGTTTCTGGCTTCCCGATTTCGATGAGGTAGTTTATTATCTCTGGAATTTCGATTATGCCTCTACAGACAGGGCAGACTTTTATTCCATAGCTTCCCTGGCTGCAGCCGCTTCATCGGATTCTGCTATCCCGGGCAGCATACGGAACAACAAGTACTTTATCGAAAGCGTAAGGCTTACCAATCTGGCACAGGCTGCCTTTGAAGACGGGGACTACGATCTTTCCACCCAGTATTCCCAGCAGGCTGTTTACCAGGCTCAGCTTTCAGATGAATATGTGACCCTCCAGCTCAAGATCAAGGCTGCCAACGACGCTATTGCTGCTGCCAAAGCCCGCCTTGATTGGGCAAATTCCTCAGCCGTGAACGCTTCGAGCCGTTACCCCACCGAGTATACCAATGCCCGGAACTCATATAACGACGCCATCGGCTATCGCGGTTCAGAACGCTGGGACGACGCTGTTGACGCTGCCAACCGGGTAATTAATGCCCTGGCATACGTTACCGAGGCCCCTCCGAACCAGCCGCCTTCACAGCCCCAACCGGGCCCCACGCCCCTGCCTGCCCAATACACCGTCAGGCCCTGGGCAATCTCCAAGGATTGCCTCTGGAACATTGCGGGCCGCCCCTGGGCTTATGGCGATCCCAAGCAGTGGAAGCTGCTCTACAACGCCAACAAGGCCAAGCTGCCCCAGCCCAATAACCCCGACCTCATTCACCCCGGCATGGTTCTGGATATCCCCAGCATCAAGGGTGAAACCCGTTCAGGCATGTGGGATGCGGGCGCCACCTATAGCCCCCTGCGCTAAGATCTAATCGTTAAGCATTTGAAGGCCGCCGGGACATTCGTTTCGGCGGCTTTTGTTTAGCAGTTTCTTATATCTTCACTTTCTGCAAGAAAAGTGCCAGCGCCGTCCCCATAAGTGCATGAATATAGGGTTTTTGCCCCATGTTCTTAAGAACCTCTTCCCAGGGCACAGTCTCGACCTCTACAAATTCATCCTCATCCAGATCCTGCCCCTCGGTGGGTTTGAGATCCTCGGCAAGGAAAAAATGCACGGTATTGGACATGATAGCCGGATTGGGGTTGAATTCCCCAAGCTTGCGTATCTTCCCCGGGATAAAGGCGGTTTCTTCTCTTAGCTCCCTCGCGGCAGCCTGGAACTCATCCTCGCCTTTTTCAAAGACCCCGCCGGGGAATTCCAGGCTCAGTTCCTTTGCGCCATGACGCCACTGCCGCACCATGACGAATTCCCTGCCCCTCCCGGTTTCGAGCACCGGGATCACGATAGCCCAATCAGAGGTATCCAGCACCGTGTAGGCGCGGGCCTCGCCATCAGGGGAGCGGCAGATCCTTTCCCCCACAGTGAACACAGGGCAGGAATACACATCCCTGCTGCTTTCTTCTTTCCAAACAAGACGATCATTCATGGTTAAACTATACCCCTTCAAACGCTTTTTGACAAATAAGCAATATGGGGTTATCCTTTAGGTGAGCCTACAAGGCGAGGGAGTATGCGAAACTCCGTTTCGCTTCGATTATCATAGCAGCCAACGCTGCTTAAAGAGGAGTACCTATGGCAATCATAACCATTTCCCGCGAACTCGCAGCATTAGGAGACGAAACAGCCCACGAACTTTCCAGCCAGCTTAGCTACCGGTTCGTGGATCGCTCAGCCCTGGAAGACCGGATAAAATCCTTCGGTGTCGAAGGGGCGAAGCTAAAGAAGTATGACGAGCGGAAGCCCACGTTTTGGGCATCCCTTTCCCAGGACAGGGACGACTACCTCCACTTCCTTAAAACCGCAATCCTCACCGAAGCCAGCGAGGGCTCATGCGTATTCATAGGCCGCGGCGCCAGCGTGATCCTCAGAAACGTCCCCGGGGTCTTTTCAGTCTTCCTTGTGGCCCCCCCCGAAATCCGCATAGAGCGGGTCAAAAGCTATTTCCACTGCGACGAGCGCCGTGCCCGCCAAATCATCGAGCAGAGCGATCACGACCGCGAAGGCTTCCACCGCTATTTCTTCGATGTCAAATGGAAGGACGCCGGCAACTACCACCTGGCCCTCAACACCGGCCATCTCCACCCCGAAGTCTGCTCCGAACTCATCAAGTACATGCGCGACCGTACCATCACCGACGAAGCCGAAGCCCAGAACACCCTCCGCATCCAGGACCTCACCCTGGGCCAGCAGATAAAGCACCACATCCTCTACGAAAAGGAAGTCCCTATCCACTTCCTCGAAGCCCAGGTCTCGGGCGCCAAAGCAACCCTCTACGGCGTTGCCAGCTCCCAATCCCTTGTCGAAGCCGCCGTCGCCGCAGCCCGCGAGACCGTTCCGGGCAGCGATATACTGCCGGAGATTCAGGTGGTGCAGGAGTATACGGTGATGCCGTGATTATTTTATTGCGGGCATAGCATAATCAGTGATTCACCATCACACAAACCCAACCGGTATAATATACCGGTCTTTATCTATAAGCCCCAGGCTGGTATCAGTGCAGATTATTCCACCGATGCCTATCTTCATGCCATTTATATTTTTCAGCACCGCAAAGGCTGATGCATCCTGTCTTTTTGGAGTGGCAGTCTTTTTTATTTCAAGGGGATAGAGATAGCCGTTTTCCATGACAAGGAGATCGATTTCCTTTTGATCCTTATCCCGGTAGTAAAACAGCGCAGGTTCACTACCGGCGTTATAATAGCTTTTTAGAATTTCTGCAATGACAAAGGTTTCAAAAAAGGCTCCTGCCATAGCACCCTGCATCATGACTTCAGGACTTGTCCATTTGGTTAAATACGCTGCAAGCCCTGTATCCAAAAAATAGAGCTTGGGTGTTTTTACTACCCGTTTCCCAACATTTGCGGAATAGGGAGTAAGGAGATATACCAAACCGGAAGTTATCAGAATAGAAAGCCATTTCTTTGCTGTGGGCTCACTAATGCCCACATCCCGGGACATATCCTGATAATTAAGCATCTGGCCGGTACGGCTTGCCGCTACAGTAATGAATTGGATAAATTGCAGCTCATCTCCAACCTGGGTCAGGGCGCGGACATCCCGTTCTACATAGGTTCTGACGTAGGAATCATAAAAGGCCTCCCGGCGGGAATAACCGGAGATGATCGCGGGGAAAGATCCCTGAAAGATGTTGTTCCAAATTTCCTTCGGCCCATAAGCCTTGGCATTTTTATTCCGGGTTGCTAAATATTCTTCCGTCGGAATAAAGGGAAGATCAAAAATGTTTCCGCTCCCCTGGTCGGCAATTTCCCGCAGAGATAATCCCAATAATTGGAGTATACCGATTCTCCCGGCCAGGCTTTCGCTTACATTCTTCATAAGATGGAACTGCTGGCTGCCTGTCAGGTAGTACATGCCCTTTGTTTTTTTGGTATCCGCTTCTATTTTTATCCACCGGAATAGTTCCGGTACATACTGGATTTCATCAAAGATAACAGGCCCTTGGTGTAATTGGAGAAAAGTATGAGGGTCCGCCTTTGCGGATAATACTTCCGATGGTTTGTCAAAGGAAATGTAAGGCAATGCCCTTGTAGCCGGGAGATTTTGGAGCAGAGTTGTTTTTCCTACTTGCCTGGGCCCTGTTACCAAAATAACCGGAAAGGAGTCAATAATCCGGGAAATAGCTTTACCTGCCGATCTTTCAATGTAATCCATATCCATCCTCTATATTGGGATAATTCAAAGTCATATTACAGATTATCCCAATATATGAAAAACCGCAAGACCTTGCTTCCTCCGTAATGCCTCAAAATAAAATCTAACCGAAAGGAACGGCTGCCTCACAATAAAAATCTAACCGTGGCTAAACATCTTCAAGAGCCGAAGCAGCAAGGGACTTCTGGCTCTGAAGCTCGAAGAGAGCCATCAGTGCATGGTTGACCAGGCGTTTCTGTTTGACCGGATTGAGACGGGCAGCCCTGCGTCGAAGCTCGTCCTTGAATGTATCAGGAAGGTCAGGGGATTCCAAGAGGCGCCTGTAGGGCGACTTGGGTTTGTCGTACACCTTCTTGACCCTGGCCCCTATCCGCTCCTTGGCGATTATTTTTTCTGAAGGGTAAAAATAGTTGAGCAGGGGACAGAGATGGCGGTAGACCTCGGCCAGGGCGTCTCTGGCCTGGAGGGTGTCATAGCGATAGTACCCCACGGTCCTGCGGACGGTCATGTCGTTTTTCTGCTCCACGAAGCAGTTGTCGTTCTTGTGGTAGGAACGGCTGCGGGTGAACTGGACGCGGTGTTCGTCACACCATGCCTTGAGCTGGTAATTAATGAACTCCCCGCCGTTATCGCTGTCGATGCCCAAAAGGGGGAAGGGAAACTGGGAGGGGAAGAGAGACACCTCCTCTTTAACCCAGCGATGGGCCTTGTTGAGGAGGGCGCGGAGCTCCACCCAGCCTGAATAGACATCGGTGGCATTGAGGGTACAGCAGAACTCGCCTGAGGCGTTTCCGCCGTCATGAACCACCGTATCCAGCTCAAAAAAGCCCGGTTTCCTCTCATCCCAGGCATAAAAGACACGGATGGGGATCTGGTGCTTGAGGAGGCCGCCGGGCCGTGTGGCGCTCCGTCCTTTTAATTCCAGCTTCTTCCGTTCAGGCTTGAGCTTCCGGTCGATGGTGGCGGGGCTTATGGCAAGCAGCTGCGCCTTTACCTCCTTGGTGATGCCAAACTCCTTGCAGGGATTGAGGAAAGGCATCTGTTCCCGGAGGAAGGGGGAAAGCCTTTTCCCGCACATGTAATCAAAGAACTCCCAAATCAGTTTGAGGGCTTTTATCGTTGCCGCCTGGTAGACCGGCTTCCGCCCTCCCCCTGCTTTTCGTTTTTTAAACGCATCGGCCTTGAGCTTAACAACCCTTCCGGCCAGTCTGACCAGTTCCGTTCTCCCCCAATTCGCCAAAAGGTGCAGGGCGTATTTCCGGTTGTACCCTGTGTTCTGGACAAACTCGTCCAGGATAGCGGTCTTGCCCTTTTTCCCGGCTTTGCGATACCGCTTGCTGATTTCTCTGGCAAGCGCCTGTTTCTCTTTCATCGTTAACCCCATTGAGCCCTCCGGTACCCTTGTTACCGGATATAGGCTACATAATTTGGGTTAGAATTTTATTATGAGGCATTCCCTGTTTTGGGTTAGATTATTTATGAGGCAACGCGTCCTCTATTTAAATCGGGCCAATAATGCTATACTCCTCCCATGAGTTCCAATGAATCCTCCTTAGCCAAACTCCACGCCATTGACCGTGAGTGCAACCACCTTGCAAAAGCCGCTGCTGTGCTCCAGTGGGATCAGGAAACCTACCTCCCGGAAATGGGGGTGGAAGACCGCTCAGAGCAGCTTGCCATACTGGAAACCATAGCCCATGATAAGTTCTGCTCCCCCGAGACGGGGCGGCTCCTTGGGGAAATGGGGTCGGTTCCCGAAACCCCCCGGGGAGACGAAAAGCTCCCGGAGCTTGAGCGGGATTTCCTCAAAGTGCTGCGCCGCGATTACGACAGGGCGGTAAAGCTTCCTTCCGATTTTGTCGCGGCTGCGGCAAAGGCCGGGGGGCTCTCCCAGGCGGCTTGGGTAAAGGCCCGCAAAGCCAATGACTTTTCCGCCTTTCTGCCCCACCTTAAAACCATGATAGATCTTTCCCGCAGACAGGCTGAATACTGGGGCTACGGGAAGGGAAGCGCAGGCTCTGTTTACGACGGCCTCCTCGGCATCTACGAGCCGGGCATGGGCGAGGCCGCCATAAGCGCGGTGTTCGCCCCTATACGGGAGAGGCTTTCGGCGCTCCTCAAAAAAATAGCAGCCAAACCCGCTCCCGACGCTTCTTTTCTTGACTACGAATTCGATCCCGAAATCCAGTCCGCATATAGCGGCAGCCTCATGCAGAGCCTGGGCTTCGATACCCGCCGGGGCAGGCTCGATGTAAGCGCCCATCCTTTTACCACCACCCTTGGTTCTGACGATATCAGGATAACTACCCGCTACCTTCCCCGGAACCTGCTCTCCTCCATCTTCTCCACCATTCACGAATCGGGCCACGCGTTCTACGAGCTTTCATTTCCCCATGAGCTGAGGGGGACCAGTCTTGCGGACGGCGCAAGCATGGGCATACACGAATCCCAATCCCGTTTTTGGGAGAATGTCATCGGCCATAGCCGCCCATTCTGGGAAGGGCAGCTTCCGGTGCTTCAATCCTATTTTCCCAGTCTTAAAGGGATAAGCCTCGATTCCTTTTATCGTGCGGTCAATCTGGCCGGGCCTTCCCTCATCAGGATTGAAGCCGACGAGGTGAGTTACAGTCTCCACATCATACTCAGGTTCGAGCTTGAAAGGGGTCTTTTCTCGGGCGAAATCGATCCTGCCGATCTGCCCGCTCTTTGGCGGCAAAAGATGAAGGATATACTCGGCGTAGAGCCGGAAACCGATGCCGATGGCGTTTTGCAGGATGTCCACTGGTCCATGGGTTCCTTCGGCTATTTCCCGAGCTATGCCCTGGGCAACCTCTACGGCCTCCAGTTCTTCCAAAAGCTTAAGGCTGATATACCCAATTTCGATGCGATCGTTGCCAAAGGCGATTTTTCCGTCATTCAAAACTGGCTCAAGGAAAACATCTACCTTTGGGGCTGCCGCCTCGATCCTCCTGAACTTCTTAAAAAAGTGACTGGCCAAAGCCTCCAGGCTGAACCTTTCCTCAATTATATAGAGAGCAAATACTCAGGCATTTATGGAATTTGATCATTTCGTCCCCGCACGGGACTTTTTCTATCTGGCCTGCATTTTCCTGGGCGCAGCGCTGGGCTTCATACTCGGCCATTTCCGGAAAAAAGCCCCTCGCCGTGCCCGTAGCCGTTCCATTGCCCTAGCATTTTGCTGCCTCTCTGTCATGACCGCCTCCTTTGCCGCTGCCCTCATCAGTTCCCAGGTCCGGCTTTTCGCCGAGAGCTCTGTCTACATCATAGGCGCAGTGTTCGTTGCCCTCCTCGCTATAGCGGTCAGCTTTCCCAGGGCAGTGGGTTTCCCCCTCATACTCCTCTCCGGCGTCGCAGCGGTCTGGGCAGGCTTCTCCTTTCTCCGCTACCCTGTTCCCAATCCCTCAGTCCCCGTAGCCTCCTATACCCGTGAAGAGATCGGTTCCGATCTCGAAGTCGTCTACACCCGCCTAAGGGCTCCCCGTTCCTACCCCCTCATAGGAGGCGAAACCAGGGGCATCGTCACGGCTGCCAAAACGGGAGCACTACCTGGCATAGCTGTAGACTATCTGCGCATCACAGTCCCTGCTTCGAGATCTTCAGGAATGATTAGTGTATATATAGAAGATGATGAGCTGGTGATAAAGTAGAGTTGGCTTGACACCCGTCAAGGCTACCCGCATACTATTCCTATGACTCTGGCTGATAAAGTAACCTCTCTCCGTCTGATTCTAGCTCCGCTTTTTTTTGCTATTTACCTTCTGCCCCGGTTTTTGCCCGATGCTATTGGGGTTAGTCCCCTGTGGATAGTGATCGTGCTCTGGTTCATCTTCATCATATCTGAATTTACCGATTTCCTTGATGGCTGGTTAGCCCGGAAGCGGGGTGAGGTGAGCGATTTTGGCAAGCTCTACGATCCTTTTGCGGATACCCTGACCCAGCTTACCTATTTTTTCTGCTTTGTTGTGGATGGAATTCTGCCGGCCATCCTTTTTCTTCTTGTAATCTACCGGGAATTTGGCATTCTCTTTATCAGAAACCTCATGTTGAGGAAGGGGATAGCCCTCGGCGCCCGAATCGGGGGCAAAATTAAGACCGTCACTTATATTTTGGCAGTCGCCTGCGCCCTTTTGGCCTCCAGTGCCCTCCGCTTGGGGCTTGAAGGCTCTATTTACCGGGTTTTAGCCACTGTTGCATGTGTAATTTTCCTGATTTCAGTCATAATTTCCGCGATTTCATTCTTTGATTATGTTTCTATATATAAGAATAAGAAATAATATAATGGAAGAAGCAAAAAAATCGACAAAAATTTCATTTTTTCTGCTAAAAACCGATAAAAATAAGGCATAGTACTTGACTTTTTAGATCAAGATGAGCTATATTTATTGTTACCACCAAAAAGGTGGCTGAAGCGTTATTTTACTGATTTTGTTGGGATTCTCTGGAAAAAGAGAAAAATACTCAAAAAATCGCTAAACCCACTTGACAAAGACTCAAGAGGTGTAGTAATGTCTCGGAACCCGCCTAAAAACCTGAAGGTTAAGGCGGGCAGGGCAGCCGGAAGGCCAGCCCAAGAACAGTTCTTTGGCAATATAGGGAAGGGGAGAAAGAAAGATTACGACAGGGGCGCGGAAGCGTTCCTGCCAAGCCAGCAGAGATGTTTTCAGGAAACTGGAGATATTGAAGCGAGCGTATCGAGGGAAGGACGATGGCGAAAGCCATCGACTTGAAATGGATAATTCTTTCGGCCTTCGGGTCGTCAGAAACTATATCATGGAGAGTTTGATCCTGGCTCAGAACGAACGCTGGCGGCGCGTCTTAAGCATGCAAGTCGAGCGGCAAGGGGGAGCAATCCCCCCTAGAGCGGCGGACTGGTGAGTAACGCGTGGGTGACCTACCTCAAGGCTGGGGATAGCCATTAGAAATAGTGGGTAATACCGAATGTGGTTATTGGGCTGTGGCCCGATAAAGAAAGGCGCTTCGGCGCCGCCTTGGGATGGGCCCGCGTCCCATTAGGTAGTTGGCGGGGTAAGAGCCCACCAAGCCTGTGATGGGTAGCCGGCCTGAGAGGGTGAACGGCCACATTGGGACTGAGATACGGCCCAAACTCCTACGGGAGGCAGCAGCTAAGAATATTCCGCAATGGACGAAAGTCTGACGGAGCGACGCCGCGTGGATGACGAAGGCCGAAAGGTTGTAAAATCCTTTTGCCAGCGAAGAATAAGCGAGGGAGGGAATGCCCGCGCGATGACGTTAGCTGGTGAATAAGCCCCGGCTAATTACGTGCCAGCAGCCGCGGTAACACGTAAGGGGCGAGCGTTGTTCGGAATTATTGGGCGTAAAGGGCGCGTAGGCGGTTATGCAAGTCTGGTGTGAAATACCGAAGCTCAACTTCGGCACTGCATTGGAAACTGTGTGACTAGAGTCATGGAGGGGCAGTTGGAATTCCGAGTGTAGGGGTGAAATCTGTAGATATTCGGAAGAACACCGGTGGCGAAGGCGAACTGCTAGCCAATGACTGACGCTGAGGCGCGAAAGTGCGGGGAGCAAACAGGATTAGATACCCTGGTAGTCCGCACTATAAACGATGTGCACTAGGTGTTGGACCGAGCGGTTCAGTGCCGGAGCGAACGTGATAAGTGCACCGCCTGGGGAGTATGCCCGCAAGGGTGAAACTCAAAGGAATTGACGGGGGCCCGCACAAGCGGTGGAGCATGTGGTTTAATTCGATGATACGCGAGGAACCTTACCTGGGTTTGACATGGTAGCGAATGGAGCAGAGATGTTTCAGCGCCGCAAGGCGCGCTATCACAGGTGCTGCATGGCTGTCGTCAGCTCGTGCCGTGAGGTGTTGGGTTAAGTCCCGCAACGAGCGCAACCCCTACTGCCAGTTACTAACACGCAACGGTGAGGACTCTGGCGGAACTGCCGGTGACAAACCGGAGGAAGGTGGGGATGACGTCAAGTCATCATGGCCCTTATGTCCAGGGCTACACACGTGCTACAATGGGCGGTACAAAGCGAAGCGAATCCGCGAGGAACAAGCGAAACGCCGAAAGCCGCCCGTAGTTCGGATTGAAGTCTGAAACCCGACTTCATGAAGTTGGAATCGCTAGTAATCGCGCATCAGCATGGCGCGGTGAATACGTTCCCGGGCCTTGTACACACCGCCCGTCACACCATCCGAGTTGGAGGTACCCAAAGCCGGTAGCTTAACCGCAAGGGGAGCGCTGTCCAAGGTAAATTTAGTGAGGAGGGTGAAGTCGTAACAAGGTAGCCGTACTGGAAAGTGCGGCTGGATCACCTCCTTTCACTGTGAAAGGGAACGGGGCTTATGAACAGTCCCGGCAAGGAGGGTTTCGAAAGAGCCCTCCTGGCAATGGTCCTGCAAAAGGGGCTGCTGCCAAAAGACTGCTAACTTAATGAGCATTAAGTAGCAGTGGAGTTTTGTTTACAAAACTCCAAGGCAAAAGCTGCAAAGCTTTTCCCACCTCTCGATACAATCTTTCTTCTCCTTTTCCCTTTTTTTGAATGTTACCGTTCTATTTATTATAGAACGATACAGATAAAAGACTAAGCGGGGATATAGCTCAGCTGGTAGAGCGCCAGCTTTGCAAGCTGGATGTCAGGGGTTCGAATCTCCTTATCTCCAATTCCAATTTAGTAATATTAAGAACCCCGAAAGGGTTTTTATAAAGTTCTTTGAAACACATAGGGAAGGGACATGGAGTAGAATCCAATAGGATTTTACCAATCCAGTCGAAAGGCTGGAACGAACAATAATATGGTCAAGCGAGAATAGGGTTTACGGTGGATGCCTTGGCGTATCGAGGCGAAGAAGGCCGTGGCAAGCTGCGAAAAGCCCGGGGGAGAAGCACACATTCTGTGATCCCGGGATGGCCGAATGGGGTAACCCAGCAGCCGCGAGGCTGCTATCCGACATCTGAATACATAGGGTGCGGAAGCGGAACTAGGGGAACTGAACCATCTCAGTACCCTGGGAAAAGAAATCAACGAGATTCCGAAAGTAGCGGCGAGCGAAATCGGAAGAGCCTAAACCGTTCATCAGAACGGGGTTGTAGGGCCGTCTGCCCGCAAGGGGCGGAGTGACAAACCATCGACATAGCGGAACTGTTTTGGGAAAGCAGGACAAAGAGGGTGAAATCCCCGTACGCGAAATGGCGATGGCTCTGCAGGACGGTACCTGAGTACGGCGGGGCACGAGAAACCCTGCCGGAATCCGGGTCGACCACGATCCAAGGCTAAAAACGAGATACGACCGATAGCGCAGAAGTACCGTGAGGGAAAGGCGAAAAGAACCCCGGCGAGGGGAGTGAAAGAGAACCTGAAACCGTAAACCCACAACAGGTCAGAGCCGGCGCGAGCCGGTGATGGCGTGCCTTTTGTAGAATGAGCCTGCGAGTTGCGATAGCATGCGAGGTTAAGCGATGGAAGTCGCGGAGCCGGAGGGAAACCGAGTCTTAATAGGGCGCATAGTATGCTGTCGCAGACCCGAAGCCAAGTGATCTAGTTATGAGCAGGCTGAAGCTCGGGTAAAACCGAGTGGAGGGCCGAACCCTAGTCTGTTAAAAAAGGCAGGGATGACTTGTGACTCGGAGCGAAAGACTAAACAAACTTGGAAATAGCTGGCTCTCCCCGAAATGCCTTGAGGGACAGCCTCATCCAAATCTTTAGAAGGTAGAGCACTGGATGGACTAGGGGGCTTCACCGCCTACCAAACCCAATCAAACTCCGAATGTCTAAAGACAACGGATGGGAGTGAGACTGCGGGCGACAAGGTTCGTAGTCGAGAGGGAAAAAGCCCAGACCGTCAGCTAAGGTCCCGAAATGCCGCTAAGTGTGAAATGATGTGCGATGGCGAAGACAGCCAGGAGGTTGGCTTAGAAGCAGCCATTCCTTAAAAGAGTGCGTAATAGCTCACTGGTCGAGTCATGGCGCGCAGACAATGTAACGGGGCTAAGCGGCATACCGAAGCTACGGGTTCAACATGCAAATGTTGGACGGTAGGGGAGCATTCCACGGACCGAAGAAGGCGTGCTGTAAAGCATGCTGGAGGAAGTGGAAGGGAGAATGCAGGTATAAGTATACGAAAAGAGGGGTGAGATCCCCCTCCGCCGAAAGCCTAAGGATTCCTGGGTAAAGGTCATCTGCCCAGGGTAAGTCGGCCCCTAAGGCGAGGACGAAAGTCGTAGTCGATGGGAAACTGGTCCAGAGTCCAGTACCTTAGCAAGTTTTGAGGGGATGACGCATGAGGTGAAACCCGGCCGGGCGACGGTTGTCCCGGTCGAAGCGCCAAGTTATTGGAGTGGCAGGCAAATCCGCCATTCTAGATGAGGCGTGACCGCGAGCGGAGCTACGGCGAAGCGAAGCGGGCGTAATCACGGTGCCAAGAAACAATCCCTAAAGCTAGGCTTGCTAAGACCGTACCGTAAACCGACACAGGTAGGCGGGATGAGAAATCTAAGGCGCTCGAGAGAATTCGCGTTAAGGAACTCGGCAAAATGCATACGTAACTTCGGAAGAAGTATGGCCACTGGTGGTGCAGCAATGCGTTACTGGTGGTGACACAAAGCAGTCCCAGGCGACTGTTTACCAAAAACACAGGCCTCTGCGAATCAGCAATGAGACGTATAGGGGCTGACACCTGCCCGGTGCCGGAAGGTTAAGGGGAGCGGTTAGCCGCAAGGCGAAGCTGTGAACTGAAGCCCCGGTAAACGGCGGCCGTAACTATAACGGTCCTAAGGTAGCGAAATTCCTTGTCGGGTAAGTTCCGACCCGCACGAAAGGTGTAACGATCTGGGAGCTGTCTCAACGCGAAGCTCGGTGAAATTTAAGTACCGGTAAAGATGCCGGTTACCCGTGGTTAGACGGAAAGACCCCGTGAACCTTCACTGCAACTTATCATGGGGACTTGATCTGGCATGTGTAGGATAGGTGGGAGGCTGTGAGGAGTGGGCGTTAGCTTGCTCGGAGCCGACGGTGAAATACCACCCTTGTTAGATTAGGTTTCTAACCTGTCCCCTGAAGCGGGGACAGGGACAGCGATAGGCGGGCAGTTTGACTGGGGCGGTCGCCTCCCAAAGAGTAACGGAGGTGCGCGAAGGTCTCCTCGTCCTGGTTGGAAATCAGGATATGAGTGTAAAGGCACAAGGAGGCTTGACTGCGAGACTGACAGGTCGAGCAGGTACGAAAGTAGGTCTTAGTGATCTGGCGGTAGCGAGTGGAAGCGCCGTCACTTAACGGATAAAAGGTACTCCGGGGATAACAGGCTGATCTTCCCCAAGAGTTCACATCGACGGGAAGGTTTGGCACCTCGATGTCGGCTCATCGCATCCTGGGGCTGAAGCAGGTCCCAAGGGTTTGGCTGTTCGCCAATTAAAGCGGTACGTGAGCTGGGTTCAGAACGTCGCGAGACAGTTCGGTCCCTATCTGCCATGGGCGTTGGAAAGTTGAGAGGAGCTGTTTTTAGTACGAGAGGACCGAAATGGACGAATCTCTGGTGTACCAGTTGTCCTGCCAAGGGCAAGTGCTGGGTAGCTACATTCGGAAGGGATAACCGCTGAAGGCATCTAAGCGGGAAGCCCACCTCAAGATTAACTTTCCCTGGGGGTTCGACCCCCCTGAAGGCACCAGGAAGACTACCTGGTCGATAGGTTGGAGGTCTAAGTATAGCAATGTATTCAGCCGACCAATACTAATCTGCCGTGAGGCTTGACCATATTATTGTTCGTAGGAGTTTGCTAAAGCAAACCCCAGTGTCCCTAGCCTTGGGGTTTGTTCCGCAAGCTCCGATTAAGCGTTGTTGATAATGCTTGGTGACTATAGTGGAGGTGTTACACCTGTTCCCATTCCGAACACAGAAGTTAAGCCCTCTTACGCCGATGATACTGCCGCTCAAAGCGGTGGGAAAGTAGGTCGTTGCCAGGCTTTTTTTTGCCCGAAATCTGAGCGGTGGGAAAGTCGCGCAGGACAGCGCGCGAGATATTTAATTGCTGTGAGTCCTCCTCTATCTTTTTTCAAAAATAATGTTTATTATATCAATTATTTCAATTCTTTAAGGAGGATTTCATGAAAAGATTTGGTTTATTGGCGCTTGCCCTGGTCATGGGGGGCGCCCTTGCTTTCGCGGGCGGCAGCAAGCAGCAGAGCAGTGCGGCTCCTGCAAAGGCCGCCTTCCACATCGGTATTGTTACCGAGACGGTTTCCCAGGCGGAAGACGATCTGCGGGGCGCGGAGGAGCTTATCCGCCGCTACGGAAGAGTGAGCGACGGCGGTATGATCCAGCACATCACTTACCCGGACAATTTTATGGATCAGCAGGAAGTGTTTATCTCCCAGGTGAGTACTTTGGCGGACGATCCCTTGATGAAAGCTATCATTGTGAACAATGCCATCCCTGGTACCGCCGAGGCTTTCAAGCGGGTCAAGGAGAAGCGGCCGGACATCATCTGCATCGCCGCTGAAGCTCACGAAGACCCCCTGGTGATCCAGCAGTCTGCGGACCTGGCGACCAACGCCGACTTTGTAAGCCGGGGTTACCTTATCCCTTGGGCTGCAAAGCAGCTTGGGGCCAAGACCTTTGTGCATATCTCATTCCCCAGGCACATGAGCTACGAGTCCCTGGGCCTGCGCCGCCAAATAATGGAAGAAGCCTGTAAAGATCTGGGCATCAGATTCGTGTTCGTTACCGCTCCGGACCCGACCAGCGATGTGGGTATTGCCGGCGCTCAGCAGTACATCCTTGAGCAGACCCCCCAGTGGATCCAGCAGTACGGCAAGGATACGGTGTTCTTCTGTACCAACGATGCCCACACAGAGCCCCTGCTCCGTCAGCTCTTTACCTATGGCGGAATGTTCGTGGAAGCCGACCTGCCTTCGCCCCTCATGGGTTACCCCGGAGCATTGGGCCTTGACCTCTCTGCGGAAACCGGCAATTTCCCCGCTATCCTCAAAAAGGTTGAAGAAGGGGTGATCGCCAAAGGCGGTTCCGGCAAGTTCGGCACATGGGCATTCTCCTACGGCTATACCCAAAGTGCAGGCTGGGGTGAGTATGCCAAGCGTGTTGTGGAGGGCAAAGCCCAATTAGGCAACCTGGCGGACATGTGGGCCGCTTTGAGCGAGTTTACCCCCGGGGCCAAATGGAACGGCGCCTACTACACAGATGCCAACACCGGGATACGGGCAAGAAATCATCTGCTTGTCTATATGGACACCTATATCATGGGAAGTCCCGGTAAGTACCTGCCCACCACGAATCAGGTTATCCCTGAAAAGTATTACGCTATTAAGTTTGCGGGAAACTAAAGAAGTCCGGTAAAACCATAAAAAAGGGAGGCTGAATACATCGGCCTCCCTTTTTTTCAGTTTGTTCGCTGTCACGCTTTTAATATCCCTGTATTGCCGCTGGCAGCGTTGAAGAGGAGCAGGTGCTTATAAAGCGGATTGAAAGATGGTAAAATCCACAATATGAATGTTGCTTTTGGCCATACAAATACTGATTTGGATTGTCTCGGTTCCCTCATTTTGATCAAAAAACTTTTTCCCGATTTCAGGCTGGTAAAATCGAGGCTCATACATCCTGCGGCGCAAAGCCTTTACTATTTGTATGAGGGCTATTTTGATTTTTTGAACCCCAAAGATCTTATGGACGAGCAGATTGATAATATTATCATCGTAGATACCTGTACAGCTGACAGGGTAAACGAATATTTTGGTAATATACGCAATTCAAGCCCAAGTATCAGGATTTTTGACCATCACCATGCGGCGAATTGCGATATACTGGGGGCCAGCCTCGAAAAAGGGAATTTCGGCGCCAATACGTCTTTCCTTGGGAAGTTGGCAATGAAGCAGGGAATAACCTTGCTACCCGAAGAAGCCACCATAGCCCTTACGGGCATTTATGCTGATACAGGCCGGCTTATATACGAGAATGTGTCCCGCGAGGATTTTGAAGTTGCTGCATGGCTTTTTGATATGGGGGCTTCCTTAAAACTGGTAAAGTCATTCCTCGAAACCATTAAAGAGGATGATCAGATTTTGCTTTTGAATCAGCTTCTTCTTTCTGTTGAGCAATTCAATATTCAGGGTCATGTGATACTCATAAGTAATTTTGAGCTTGATGAAAATATCCCGGGTCTTGCGGCGATTGTCGAAAAAATAATGGATATAGAAAATCCGGATGCGTATTTTGCGATTTTTTCCATTAAAAAAAGCAAAACCATATTGCTCATTACCCGCAGCCAGAAGGAAAAGATAGATCTTCACGAACTTCTCCAGCCCTATGGGGGCGGCGGGCATCACCTTGCAGCATCGGCAAAGATTTCCAACAGGGAAGGGCCTGAGTTTAAAGAGGAGTTCCTTGCATACCTTGAAAAATCCCTGGCCCCTGCTACCAGGGCCAAGGATATTATGAAATCGCCGGTGCATGCGATTACGGAAAACATGAGCCTTCTTGAAGCCTCGTTATTTTTGGAAAAAGTTGAGCTGACTAGCATGCCGGTGGTTAATGACAGCGGTACCCCCACGGGCTTCATCAGCCTTAGGGATATTATGAAAGGCCGCAAGGCAAACAGCATGAAGTCCCCGGTGCGGGCCTATATGTCTAAACCGGTTATTTTTTCAAACAGCAGTATTACCATGAGGGAAATTGAGCGCATTTTTTTCAAGCATCATATAGGCCACCTCCCCATAGTGGAGGAGGGAGAACTCGTGGGCATCGTGACCCGCTGGGATTACCTTGAATACAGGAAACGCACCGCAGACGACAGGCGGACTCCTGAATAAATATACTTGAGAATTTTCGCCGGAAACAAAGCCAGGGAAAGGCTTGCTACTTAGCCACCTTATATTCTTTAATCTCTTTTTTTAACCGCTCGCCAAGCTCAGCTATAGGAACCCTTGCCTGTTCCATAGAATCCCTGAAGCGCAGGGTCACGGTTTTATTTTCCTTTGATTCGTAATCAACGGTGACGCAGAAAGGCGTGCCCGCCTCGTCCTGGCGGCGGTAACGGCGGCCTATTGCGCCGGACTGATCGTAATCGGTAGCAAAATCTTCCTTAAGCTCTTTGCGTATGTCTTGGGCAAGTTCGGCAAGGCCGTCCTTTTTCATCAGCGGGAGTATAGCTACAGTTACCGGGGCTACTGTGGGATGGAAATGCAGCACCGTACGCCAGTCGTCATCATTCCCCTTGTCCGCTACTTTTTCTTCGTCATAAGCATCGCTGAGCACCATGAGGAGGGTCCTTGTGAGGCCTGCCGATGTCTCAATGATGAAGGGTATGTAACGTTCATTGTTTGCTTCCTGATCGATGTACTGGAGATCCTTGCCTGAGAATTCAGTGTGCCTGGTGAGGTCATAGTTGGATCGATTATGTACGCCTTCCAACTCGCGCCAGCCCATGGGGAAGAGGTACTCGATGTCGTAGGCATCTTTGGCATAATGGGCAAGCTCATCCGGGCCATGCTGGTGCCAGCGGAGATTATTCATATTTACCCCGAGCTTTTCGTAATAAGCCCAGCGGCGTTTTTTCCATTCGTTGAACCATTCCACGTCCGTACCGGGCTTCACAAAGAACTGCATTTCCATCTGTTCGAATTCGCAGGTGCGGAAAATGAAATTTTTGGTAACAATTTCATTCCTGAAGGCCTTGCCAATCTGGGCAATGCCGAAGGGGATCTTCATGCGGTTGGACTGGATGATGTTTTTGTAGTTCACATAAATACCCTGGGCGGTTTCGGGCCGGAGGTAGATGATGTTGGCGGTGTCTTCCGCAGGGCCTATATGGGTTTTGAACATGAGGTTGAACTTGCGGGTGTCCGTTAATTCGCCGCCGCATTCGGGGCATTTTTTTGCAGCAAGATTTTCCGGGGGAATCTGGTCAGCCCGGAAACGGGTCTTGCACTTTTTACAGTCTACCAGGGGGTCGGTAAAATTCTCGACATGCCCCGAGGCTTCCCAGGTGCGGGGGTGCATCAGGATGGCGGCATCGAGGCCTACTATATCATCCTGAAGCTGGGTCATTTCCTTCCACCAATTTCTGGCTATGCGGTTTTTCAACTCTACGCCCAAGGGGCCGTAATCCCAGGCGCCGTTTTGGCCGCCGTAGATTTCTGATGACTGGAACACAAAGCCCCGCCTTTTGGCAAGGGACGTGATTTTTTCCATGGTAGCTTTACCCTGGTATTCAGTAGCAAGATCGGACATTCGTTCTCTCCTTGAGTGTTGATAGTATACAGAAAAGAAGGAAAAATGGCGAGTATGCCAGCAGGGCCTTAGTCCTTTCGGTCATAGATAGAGTATAATCGGAATATGGAAAAAGATTCTGCCCCAATAGTCCTTGCAGCAGCCCATCTTGAACATTGTCCTGAAGCAGTTCCTCTGGGGGCTGCCTCTGTCGCTGCCTGCCTAAAGGCCAGGGGTTTTTCAGTTGTTTTGGTGGAGGGCTTTGTTGCCGATGGTTCAGTGCCTCTGGTGGAAAAAATCCTGAGCCTCAACCCCAGGGCTGTCGGGTTTTCCCTCTATAGCTGGAACCGCAGTATTATGCTGGAAGCTGCCCGGGCTATCAGTGCTAAAAATCCGGATATGTTCCTCTTCTGCGGCGGCCCTGAAGCTACAGCCTTATCCGATGGACTAAACTTGAAACAGGGCGGCCCCTTTGATTCAGTTATCAAAGGGGAGGGTGAAGAAGAAGCGGTACGAATACTGGGAGAAAAGTTCCATGTTGAGCAGATACCCCAATCCGTGAGTTATGTGCCTTTTGGGGAGGATTTAAGCCTGCTGCCTTCGCCTTACCTTGAAGGCATACTAGAGCCTGGGGAAGGTGTCCTTTGGGAACTTACCCGGGGCTGCCCCTATGCTTGCGCGTATTGTTTTGAATCCAAAGGGGACAGGCGGGTGCGGCGCTTTTCCGAAGACAGGGTGCGGAAAGAATTAAGCTTTTTCATATTAAAAAAAGTTTCTTATGTTAATGTTCTTGATCCAACTTTTAACAGTGATAATGACAGGGCTATACATCTTTTGGATATGATAATAGAAGAGTGCCGCAGCAGCAGCCATGCCGTGGGTATACATTGGCATTTTGAAGCCAGGGCTGAGCTTATTACCCGTGCCCAGGCCCGCCGCTTTGCAAGCCTCGGAGCAAGCTTGCAGATAGGGCTGCAAACTTCAGATCCTGAAGTGTCTGCAAAAATCGGCCGTGTTCTGGATGCCAGGCGTTTTTGTTCCCGCATTGACATCCTCAACGAAGAAGGAGTCACCTTCGGCCTGGACCTTATTTATGGCCTTCCCGGCGATACTCCGGAGGGTTACAGGAAGAGCCTTGATTTTGCTGTTTCGTTAAGCCCCAATAACCTTGATATTTTCCGTTTATCCGTACTCCCCGGAACCCGTCTTTGGGATTGGGGTGAACAGCTTGGCCTTAAGTGGAACAGTAATGCTCCTTATGGGGTAATTGAAACGAGCACTTTTACTGCTGCTGCTTTGGAAATGGCGGAAAAACTTTCTATGGCGGCTGATGTTTTTTATAACCGGGGCAGGGCAGTAGCATGGTTCAATCAGGTATTGAAGCCCCTCAGAATGAAAGCTTCGGATTTTTTTGCCAAATTCGCCGCCAGGACGGAGGGCCTCAATATAAAGGATTCTCTGGAGATTGAAAAATCCCAGCTTGATTTTCTTGAAAATCAATACCGGAATAAAAAGAAAGCGGAACTCCTTCCCGCAGTGAAAGATCTTGTGCAATACCATGGAGCATGGGGGCGTGCCCTGGCGGAAGGCAAAACCACGCAACTGTCTTTCAATTATGATCCGGATTTGATTCTTGGGGAAGCTGCCCTTGATCTTGAGGCTTTTGTTTCTTCTGCGAAAAAACATCCCCAGAGGATAGAAGTGGACCCAAGGAATTTATAGGGCTCGTTTTTTCTTTTTCTTCTGAGGCGGAAGCAGGGTATGAATATTATTTTTCGCAGCCCCCAGGAGAGCGCCAATAGTTTTAAAAAGCATATCCCTGGAAGTTTCATCTATGCTGGTCAGGGATTGTATCATTGCTGCTGTGTTTTTTAGCCACCCTGTGCCGAGTTCAGGGAATGACGAAGCTTCGGTGGATCCAAGTATGGTAAAGAGGGCTTCGGTAAAACCTTCGCGCTGCTTATTGTCCAGGCTTGAAAGCCATTCCTTGATGGTTCGGTCTATAAAGCGGCTCTCTTTATTTACCTCATCCAATCGAACCACATCATTATAAGCGACTTCCCAGGAATACACATCATGCTGGAGCAGGCCAATCTGAACGCTTTTAACCACTGTATAATTGGTTTCGTGTTCAAAAAGCATTCCAATTATCGAAGTCTCGGGCACAAAAGAAAATATCTTCTCCTTAATGGCCTGGTAGCCGTCTTTTTTTATAATATCAGGGCCAAAACCAGGGGCATCATTGTTATAGATTTCGCAGATATGTTTTTGCACTTTTTTTGAACAAAAAGACGCGGCATAGACTGCCAGATTGCCGCCCTTTGAATGTCCCCCTATCCTGATAGGGCCATTGTATTTTTCTGCAATATCCTCGAGATAACGGACCGCTTCGCCCTGGGCAGGAACTTCTTTGCTGAAACTCATGTTGAAGTCTTCTTTCCACCCTACCAGGGTATTATCGGTGCCTCTGTAGGTAACAAAGGGGGTTTTACGGGCAGTAAGGACTGTGAGGGCGGCAAATTGTTTTTCTTGTATTGTGTCGATTTGATTGACATAGGCTGCAAGGCCCAGGTTCCGATATCGTTTGGAACCACCCATAAATGACAGAAGCGCAGGATCGTCCTTTGAGATCATGATATTGTCAAAACGGGCAGGATTGTGCCTGATAGTCCTGGCAAAGCTCTCTGCTGCTTCGGCAATGGTGATGACTTTTTTGTCTTCCAATCCTGGAACTATATTATCAAACGGAATATAGGAAAGATGGGTAAGTATGATATTGTCCACCGGATTAAAAGGGGCCTGGCTGAAATCCAAATCCCCCCGCCAGGATAGATAGTCAAATATATTTGCCATATGCTCATTATAGCGTATGAAGCTTGTCTTGTGAAGTTTAGTTTTTTGGGATATGATAAATATCATGCATAAATTCCGGGATTCTGTACCGGCGTCCATTAATAATCTTTATAATTCACGGCTTGCAGTGATTTTTGAAAGTATCATTATAGGGCTTTTTACAGGCTTGGTGGTGGTTTTTTTCAGGTTTTCACTGAGCAAAGCCGATGGGCTGCGCAAGGGAATTTATGAATCTCTAAAATCTCTTCCCTTGTATTGCCTTCTTCTCTGGATACTTGTCCTTGTGGTTATTGGCCTCTTCCTCGGCTGGGCCGCTAAAATCAAACCAATGATAAAAGGAAGCGGCATCCCTCAGGTTAAAGGTGCGCTGCAAAGGAAAATGACTCTGGGCTGGAGGACAGAGCTTCCCCTCAAGATAATCACCGGCATTCTGAGTATAGGCACAGGTCTTTCCCTGGGCAGGGAAGGGCCTTCAATACAAATAGGCGCTTATGTGGGCAAGGGGGTTCTTTCGGTCTTTCACCGGAACCATGCTGACAGGAAACTTCTTTTTACTGCCGCATCGGCTGCAGGGCTTGCGGCTGCGTTCAATGCACCCCTTGCGGGGGTGCTTTTTGTATTGGAAGAATTTGAGACAGCCTTTTCTCCCATCTATATGGCCTGTGTCATGGGCGCTTCCATGACAGCTGATGCAGTAGCAGGTTATTTTTTCGGCGCAAAACCTGTTTTTGATTTCTATCAAATCGCAGTGCTTCCTCTGGGGGAAATATATTGGGTTATCCTTTTGGGCATTATTTGCGGTTTGCTTGGAGCCCTCTTTAAGGAAGGTCTCTATTTCTTTTTAAATTTATATGACCGGCTCCGTATACCTCAGCTCTTCAGGCCCATAATTCCTCTCATGGTTTCAATACCCTTAAGTTTTTTCTTTTTGAAGCGACAGGGGGAGGGCATGATCTTATCGAAACATTGTCGGTAGTGCATCATCCCCTTAACGTGATCCTGATCCTCCTTGCGGTAAAGTTTGTTTTTACCGGCCTCTGTTATGGCTCGGGAACATCGGGGGGTATATTCCTCCCCCTCCTGGCATGTGGCGCTTTGGCAGGCGAAGGTCTCGGCGAGGTTCTTGCCATGCTGGGGTTCATCAGGGCGGATCAAGCCATCAATTTCCTCATTCTGGGGATGGCGGCTTTTTTTGCAGGGGTGGTTAAGGCTCCGGTTACCGGCGTGATTCTTATACTGGAGATGAGCGGCAACTTCAATCATCTGGGTAATCTGATGCTGGTTTCACTTTCGGCCTTTGTAAGCGCGGAACTCATAGGTTCAAGGCCGGTATACGCTGTCCTTCTGGAACGGCTGGTTAAACCCAAAACTCCGGCATTGCGGTGAAAGACAGTCACAGGGGTTTCCTGGTTCATAGTTATGTGGATCTTCGCCGGAACAGGCTTTACCTTTTGGGCCGTTTTGAGGATGGCCGTTCCTTTGCAGCAGTGGAAACCCGGTGGCGGCCTTCGCTTCATATTTTCGAAAAAGATCTGCACCGATGCAAAAGCCTGCTCTCTGCCTTCAATTTCAAAATTATCCAGGCAACCTTCGAATCTTTTGACGGGAAGGAAAAGCTCGTCCTCCTCGAATTTTCCTGTTATGCGGATCGATCTTCTGCGGTAAAATTGTTGGAGGCCGGGGCAGTCCCCAGCCCTGACAGCGATCTCAAGCCCGCAGATGCTTATCTCATGGAAAGGCAGATCAAAGGCCCTGTTGAGATCGCGGGGGATTCCCGCCCCGGGCATTTCGTGGATTTGGTTTTCCGCGATTCCGTCCTTTGCAGCCCCAAAGAAAAGGGGAAAAAAAGAATACCGCTAAAACTGCTTTCCATAGATATCGAAACTGATGTCAAGAAAGGAACTATTCTTGCTGTGGGAATTTCAAGCTTTGGCAGCAATGATACTGCCAGCCTTGTCCGGGTTCTTGCTGCCGGGGAATCTGGTTGTGAAGGTATTATTTTCCACCCTGATGAAAAATCACTGCTTGCAGCATTTGTGCTGGATGTCAGGAAGGCTGACCCCGATGTTTTGACAGGCTGGAATTTTTTGGACTTTGATTATCCCCGCCTTGCTGAACGCTGCGAATTGAACCATGTGCCTTTTGCCCTGGGACGGGGGCAGGAATTGGCAAAGTTCTTTCCTGGTTCACAAAGCAATTCTGAAAAATCTTCCAAAGATACCACAGAAGAATCCCCCTGGTACGACAGGAGGAGATCCGCTGCCGCCCTGGTCCCGGGACGCCAGGTCATAGACGCCCTTAGGGTGATGCGGTCAGGCCCCCGCAGACTTTCAGGATATACTTTGGAAACTGCTGCCCAGGAAGTGCTGGGCGAGGGCAAGCTTGTTGCGGCAGCAGGGGATCAGAAAATCGAAGAGCTTGAAAAACTCTACCGCGAAGATCCCCTGCGTTTCGGCGCTTACTGCAGGAGGGATGCGGAGCTTGTCCCTCTTATTTTGGACAAAGCCGGCCTCTTCAATTTGACTGTGGAGAGGGCTTCCCATACAGGTGTTACTCTGGATAAAGCCTGGACCAGCGTGGTGAGTTTTGAGCGTATCTACGGCATGGAACTGTGGGGCAGGGGCATTGCCCAGCCTCCCAAGACTTTGGGCAGGGAAGTTTCGGGAGCTGCGGGCGGAACAATACTGGAGCCTTTGCAGGGTGTCTTCCCCAATGTGGCTATTTTTGATTTCCGCAGCCTGTACCCGACTATTATGTTGACCTTTAATATTGATCCTTTTGCCCATGCCCGTGCTGAAGAAACCGGTACAATTTGCGCCCCCAATGGGGCGTTGTTTTCCCGCAGTCCCGGAATACTGCCTGAATTGATTGCCGCATATTTTGCAGAGCGCAGAAAAGCCCTTGATGCAGGGGACGAAGAAGCCAGCCAGGTCTACAAGATCCTGATGAACAGCTTTTATGGCGTCCTTGGAACAGCTTCCTGCCGTTACGGCAGGACAGAGCTTGCGGGGGCTATTACGTCCTTTGCCAGAAAGTGGCTTTATCTTTCGCGGGATTGGTTCAATGCGAAGGGCTATAGAGTGCTGTACGGGGATACGGATTCTCTCTTTGTGGAAACAGGCTTGGGTGATAAAGCAGGCAACGGGGATTTTTTGGAATTTGGGAAAGCCCTTACCGGGGAACTCAATGCGCACCTTGCGGAAAAAATACATGAAGAGTACGGTCTCATCTCGCACCTGGAACTGCGTTTCGAAAAGGCTTACCGCCGCTTTATGATACCCCCTTTAAGGAATCTTCAATATGCTTCGGGTATCAGCGAAAGCAAGGGCAGGGCAAAAGGGTACGGGGGCTGGGTCATCGGGAAAGATGGAAGCCTTACAGTTGAGGTCAAAGGCATGGAAGCAGTGAGGAGCGATTCTACCCCCCTGGCCAGACGCATACAGATGGAATTATTGGAATTGGTTTTTTCCTCAGGCACAGAGGAGGATCTTAAAAAATATGTTTTTGAAATTCTAAGAAAACTCCGCCGGGGAGAATTGGATGATAAATTGATTTACCGGAAGCGCCTTGCAAGGACGCCTGAAACTTATACCTCATCAACCCCTCCCCAGGTAAAGGCAGCCAGAATCCTGGGCTGGAAAAACCGCAAAGGGACAGTGGAATACATTTGGACTGTCAGAGGCCCTGAACCTGTATCCATGCCCCATGCTGTGCCGGACTATGATCATTACATGGATTCCCAGGTTTTGCCTGTGGCAAGATCAATTGCCGCCGCTGCGGGGTGGAATACGGAAATTTCCCCCTATAGCAAACGGGATCGCCTGAGCGATGGGCAGATGGAACTGGGGCTGTGATTCGTAGCGAGGGTTTCCTATTTGATGGTATAGCCGCCGTCAACCAGGAGGTTATGCCCTGTGATCATGGCTGCAGCGTCACTGCAAAGGAAGCCAATAATCCCGGCAATTTCCTCGGGTTCTGCAAAACGCTCGGCAGGGATTTCTTTTTTGAAGGCTTCGCCAACAGGGCCGTCCCAGGCCCTGTGCCCCAGTTCGGTAAGGACCACTGTGGGTGAAACAGCGTTCACCCTGATCCCGTACTTGCCCCATTCAAAGGCCAGGACTTTTGTCATGGCGATGATGCCGCCCTTGCTGGCGCAATAGGCAACATGCTTGTCCAAGGCTATGACACCGGCCTGGGAAGCCATATTGACTATGCTTCCCTGCTTTTTATTTTCAATGAGCCATGCTCCGAACACCTGAGCCATCATAAAGCTGGCTTTAAGGTTTATTTCGATAGTCCTGTCCCAAAAAGCTTCGCTTATGGTTTCAGCTTTTTCGAGGGCAACTATCCCTGCGCTGTTCACCAAAATATCCACCCCGCCAAATTTTGCTGCTGCGGTGTCCATAACCAGCTTCCGGTAATTGGCATCGCATATATTTCCCGGAAGGCCTATGTTCCCGGAGCCCAGCTTTTTGGCAATGCTGTTTGCTTCGGGGTTAAGATCCGCAATAACAAGATTTACCCCTTTTTTGGCAAAAAATTCCGCAGTTGCCAACCCTATGCCGGCAGCGCCGCCTGTAATTATCGCTGTTTTGCCCTTCAGGGAATATTCAGCATCAGGACCATGGTAAGGAATCATAAAATACCTCCGTTTATATTGTCTTATTATAACCTTTTCTATATAATATAATAAAGTGATGCAGAGAACCCTTTCCTTCCAAAAAGCAAAACCTTATTTTTTTCTTCTACCGATCCTCATATTCGCGGCAGCATTTGTGTATTATCCCTTTGTCCGCACTTTTTTGTATAGTTTTTCCCGGGTAAATTTCCGGGGCGATATTTTAGGTTTTGCCGGCTTAAGAAATTTCAGGCGCCTTTTTACGGATTCGGTTTTTCTGGCAGCTCTTAAGAATACCCTTTACCTTACATTGATCTTTGTGCCTTTGAATCTTGTTCTTTCATTTTTCCTTGCCCTGCTGGCAACAAAAAAACGAAAGCCCGGAATGATTTACGAAACCTTCTTCATGCTGCCCATGGCAGTTTCCATGGCTGCGGCTTCCCAAATTTTCAAAATGCTTCTTGATCCTGCAGTAGGGATACTTAACCATATACTGCACCTTAAAACAGGCTGGTTCCTGGATCCCGGGACAGCCCTTTACGGCATTATGATGGTGTGTTTGTGGATAGGTTTCCCCTTTGATTTTCTGCTTTTTCTCTCGGCCCTGCGGAACATCCCTGCCCAGCAAATGGAATCTGCAGAACTCGAAGGGGCGGGGTATTTCAGGAAACTTTTTTATATACAGATCCCCCTGCTGACCCCAACAGTGCTTTATGTGATCTGCACCAATGCAGTATTGGCAATGATGACCTCCACGCCGGTTATGATAATTACGAGCGGACAGCCGGGGTATTCAACAGAAACCCTGATCTTTATGATGTACACTTCGGGTTATCAGTCTTCAAATTACAGCATGGCCTCCTGCATCAGTTTGGCGACCTTCGCCCTTTGTTTCGGTATGGTTCTTGGGGCTTTGTTCCTTGAGAGGAGAGGGGTGCATTACCAATGAACAGGAGAGAAAGGCGCCGTTTTTTTCTGGATTGGGTTGCATCAATTACCGCTCTGGTTCTGGGATTTATTATTATTTTTCCCATTATATACACAATTTGCGTTGCGTTTAAAACAAGGGCCGAACTTTCTGTCTTTCCCCCCGCCCTGCTGCCTGATAGTTTTCTTAATATGGGCAATTTCAAAAGTGTTTTTGAAACCGCCCCGCTTATGCGTTTTATGGCCAATTCGGTGATTGTATCAGGCCTTGGCTGTTCCCTGAGAATACTTTTTGCTGTCCTTGCAGCCTATGCCTTTTCGTATTTCAAATTCCCTTTGAGGAACCTGCTCTTTATGGTAGTCCTCGCGACCATGATGCTTCCTGCGGATACATTGATAGTGACTAACTATCTTACCATAACCAGGCTTAACATGCTGGATAATTATCTCGGCATGTGCATAACTTCCCTGGTAGGCGCTTCCCAGATGTTCATGTTGAGACAAAATTTTAAAACCATACCCCAGTCCTTAAGGGATGCTGCCTTTATAGACGGTTGCGGGGACCTTCGCTACCTGACCCGAGTGGTGGCCCCCCTTTCAAGCCCTGTGATTTTTACCCTGATGGTACAGTCCTTTATCAATTTCTGGAACGCGTATCTCTGGCCCCTCCTGGTAACCAATAAGGCAGAAATGCGCACCGTGCAGATAGGCATTGCTATGTTGACCAACCCGTTGGATACAAACTACACTTTAGTATTGGCGGCAGTAGCGATATTGCTTATTCCTTCCCTTTTCCTGTTCAGCTTTTTGCGCTTGGCCATGGTAAGAGGAATAGCCGCTGGAGCATTGGTTGGCTAATGTCTGGAGGGTTTGATGAAGAAAATCGGGTTGTGCTTCTTGGCTCTGCTTCTTTTGGTTCTTTTATCTTTTGCTTGTGTTAAAAACAATTCACCCGCTGTCAAAGCGTTGGTTCCCGATCAGGTTAAGATCAGTTTTTGGCATTCCATGGCCGATGACGCGGGCAGGGCCTTTGAAAGCTATGTCCGGGAATTCAACCAAGGGCCGGGGGCGGAAAAAGGCATACTGGTTGAATCCGTCTTTCAAGGGCAGTATGCGGACGCTACAGCTAAACTACGCCCCCTGCTTCAAGCCCGCCAGGCCGAAGCCCTTCCCGATGTGATGCAGGTAGATTCTACCGGCGTGGTGGATTATCTTAATTCTGAATTCGCGTATACTGTGGATGACGCCCTCAAAGCCGACAGCGTTTATGATCATTCCCGGATACTTGAGGCCCCCCTTAAAGCCTGGAACTATTACGGCCGTCAGCTGGGCCTACCTGTTTCCGCATCCACAACGGTGATGTATTACAACAAAACCATGCTGGAAGCGGCAGGAGTTTCAAAACCTCCAACCACCTTCGAAGAAATTATTGAAGTTGCAAGAAAACTTCCCTCTCTTAATGCCAATGGGCAAAAGCTCACGGCATTTGCCCAGGTTCCCAATTCTCCCCTTCTTGCAAACTGGATAGGCCAGATCCCGGGCATCAATTCTGATTCTTCCTATCTTGTGAATATGCGCAACGGCAGGGATGGTACAGCGGACAGGCTGGTCTGCGACACAGAAGGCACTCTTCTTGCTTTTCTTAAAGCCTGGAAACAGCTCTACGATGCAGGGGCATTGCTCAATGTTTCTGATGGGCTTAACAATCTTTTCCTTACCCAGCAGATCTGTTTTCTTACCGCGTCCACTTCGAACCTTGCAGGGCTTCTTTCCCAAATTAGCGGCAGATTTGAATTGGGCTGTGCTTATTTTCCCAGGCTCAACGAAGGCGCCAAATTCGGCGCTGCGGTTTCAGGCTCTGCCCTGCTCATATTCAATAAGAAGAGCAGCGCAAAAACAGCCGCTGCCTGGGAATTTGTAAAGTATATGACATCTGCCCCGGTGCAAGCCCGCTTTGCTGCAGCCACCGGTTATATGCCGGTAAATAGTGCTTCCTCCGATGAAACAATCTACTCAAGCTACATCTCGGAAAATCCCCAGGCTTTAGTGGGGGCGAACCAGCTTGCCGAAACAAGCCCCGATATGCTGAGCGTTACCGTAGGGCCCTCCCGGGATTTTTATATGGAAATAATGAACCAGATCTCTTCCATGCTCACCAGCAGCAAATCCCCTGAGGCGGCTGTAAAATCCATGTCGGCTGCTTTGAATCTTCTGCTGGAGGATTACGCTGCAGCCAATGCAGACTAGCCTTACATTAACGGCGCAAAGAGGCGCAGCACATCCTGCACTATGCGCTGGACAGCATTCCTGGCGCAGTCTTTTTTGGTGATCTCGTGGCAGATGGGAAGGGTGTTGAGGAAGTCTTTTTTACCGCCATTACGGCCCTGGTTTTATACATCCATACACCGCATTCAAAATGAAGGTAGAGGCTGCGGAAGTCGAGGTTCGTAGTGCCAACAGTGGCAACCTTGTCGTCAGAGACAAAGGTCTTGGAATGGTTAAAGCCCTCGGTGTACTCATACACTTTAACCCCTGCTTTGATTAGCTGGCGGTAATACGAACGGGAGGTGATGGCCACCATCCATTTGTCCCAGCGGTGGGGAGTAATGATGCGCACATCCACTCCGCTTTTAGCGGCCAGTGTCAGGGCAGAGAGGAGGTTTTCGTCAACCACGAGGTAGGGCGTGTTGATGTAAACATAATCCTTGGCATTGTTGATGATTTGAATGTAAACATGCTCGCCGACATTTTCTTCATCAATGGGGCTGTCCGCATAGGGCTGGACAAAGCCGTTTGATTTTACAGTGCAGGGGCTGTCTTTCCATGGGTAAAAAGCCGCAGGGTCATCTTTCTGATTATGGTAAATATTCCACATCTGGAGGAAGATGAGGGTGAGGCTCCAGGCAGCTTCCCCCTTGATCACCACCGCAGCGTCTTTCCAGTGGCCAAAGCGTTCTCTTGCATTGATGTACTCATCAGCCAGGTTTATTCCGCCTGTAAAAGCGACCTTGCCGTCTATGGAAATTATTTTGCGGTGATCCCTGTTGTTCTGCAGTGACGAAAGCACAGGCTTAAAAGGATTAAACACCATGCACTTAATGCCCTTTTGCTCAAGATGGGCTTTATAGTTCGAGGGTAGGGACATGAAGCAGCCCAGATCGTCATAAATGATGCGTATGTCAAGGCCCGCCCTGGCTTTCTTTTCCAGTATGGCGATGATGGGGTTAAGCATGACCCCAAGGCCGAGTATAAAAAATTCAAGAAAAATGTATTTTTCGGCTTTTTCAAGCTCAGGGAGGACTTTTTTAAAAAAAGCCTCGCCGGAATTAAAAAATTCAGATTGAGTATGGGTATAAATCGGAAAGCCCGCGTATTCCTGGAGGTAGTTGGCCTGTGGAAGGCATTCTTTGTATTTCCCTGCCAGGAGGGATAGGCTGTTTCCGGGAAGTTTGAAGAACGGCCTGTATTGCTTGTCTGATGCCTGCGTGGCACGCCTTAATTTTCGCGGTGTAGTCTGGGTATGGAAGATGGCGTATACCAACCCCCCGAATATGGGGAAGAGGAGTATCATGAATATCCATGTTATTTTAAAGGCGGCTTTTTCTTTCTTGTTGAGTATATAGAGGCTCACAATAATGCTGAAACCATTGAGGGCAAAGTCCACGTAACGGAAGGCAATGCTTGTCCCTGCGGCAAAAAATAGCAGTAACACTATCTGTGCTAGCAGTAATGCGATTATTAAGACCCGCTGTCTAAAGACGACCCGCACCCATTTTTGTTCCATCAAACAGGCCATGCTCCCGCGCCGAGGCGTATCAATTTTACTTCTCCTTCTTTCAGGTCGAGGACGGTGGAATAGATTTTAATCCTGTCCTCTCCGGGATCAAGTACGACATCCACAGTAGGAATGGATTCAAGCTCCCAGCCCCCCTCAAAAAGGCTGTCTTCTTCAAAATCATTTTCTTCCATATTCTTTTTGGCAGTGATACTGTACAGGGGACATTCAAGGGCGTTTATCAGCGCAACAGGCACCTGGTGGTCCGGAAGGCGCACCCCAAGTTCCTTCCGCTTCAGCCCCAGGGTTTTTTCGGTCCCCAGGAGGGTGTTGAGAACGAACACATAGGGCCCGGGGGTAAGGCGCTTGACGAGCCTGAACCGTGTATTGTCCAGACTGCAAAATTCGCCGAACTGGGAGATATCCGAGCAGAGCAGAGTGAAGTGCCGTTCATCCCTGGCGCCCGAAAGGTGGCGGAGTTTTTTGATGCCCTCCCTGGATTTGAGTGAACAGACAAGAGCCCAGCTTGTGTCCGTGGGCAAGGCCGCTATGCCCCCTTCGTTGAGAAGCTTCACCGCCCTTGAGAGTACCCGGTCGTCAATATTGCCCGGAACTACGTACTCGATCATACCTGCTCAGGGAACCCAGATGAGCTTGTCAGGCGCCGATTCCTTCAGGAAGATTTTCCGGTAAAGGCCTGAATGCTCTACCCCGGGATTTTCGGGGAAATAGGTCTTTCTGAAAAACCATACTATATCGGCCATGGCAGCCACCGAATTCGTAGGCACATAGCGGAACCAGACTTCTTCATCTTCAAGGATTTTCTTTGCTTTGGCATCGGTGATTAGTTCCGCATCGGTCAGACGGCGAATTTCCGAGCGGAGCCCGCCGTAGTGGGTATTCCCCACAGACAGCATCCTGAGGTGTTCATGGTCGTCCATCCAATAAATTTCATATACTCCGGCCACGGCGGGGACTTTGGAAGATATAATCCATCGATCCGCCTTTGCCAGAGGCGACCATTGTATAGAATAGTAAACATCTTCGTCTTTTTCCTTCGACGTTATCCCTAAATCCATGTGCCAAGTATAGCACATCTACTTTACAATTTCCAGTTTTTATAAAATTTTTCACATAAAATAATCTGTTTTGTATGAATTTATATACAGTTATCTCATTTAGCTTGAAAGCCCCAGGCTTCGGAAGATCGTAATTCTCTATGCTATAAAGAGTTACAGAAATTTGGTAAAACTTGGCACGAAAATTGCTAGTAATATTATGGGAATATTCCCGGGGGCAATATGAAGAGGATGCAGAAAAAAGAATCTAAATGCGGCAACGATGACATACTGCAGACTTACTTTGATCAAATCAAGGTTATTCCGCTTTTGAGTTTTGAAGAAGAGCTTGAGCTTTCCCGGCTTATACAGCAGGGCGATAAAGCTGCCCATCGCAGGCTCATAGAAGCCAATCTTCGCCTGGTTATAAAGATCGCCCGTATCTACCATACTTCCGATGTTGCCCTTCTCGATATCATCCAGGAAGGCAATGTCGGCCTTATGAGGGCAGCCGATAAATACGACTATAACAAGGGTGTGCGTTTCTCAACCTATGCGGCATGGTGGATCAGGCAATCCATCACCCGTTTCCTTGCAAACAAACGGCGGGCCATCAGGCTGCCCCACAGGAAGGAAGAGATACTCCGCAAGATACAGCGGGCCTACCACACCTTGAGCCAGATCCTGATGCGCCAGCCCCGGATCGACGAAATCGCCGCCGAGATTCGGGTTCCCCTGGAAGATGTTGAATTCGTCCTCAATATGACTAATGGCTTCATATCCCTCGAAATGGAAGGGGGCAATGAGGATTCCATAGCAGTCATGGACCTTCACGAAGATTATACCTACAGCCCCGAACGCGCACTGATGCGCAAGTCCTCCCGGGATATGGCAATGAAAGTTATTGGCAGCCTTATGGAAAGGGAAAGGCGCATACTTACGTACCGTTACCAGCTCAATGGCTGCGAGCCCCATACCCTGAAGAGAATTGGCGATAAAATGGGGCTCTCCCCCGAGACTGTAAGGCAGATCGAAATCAAAGCCCTTAAAAAGATACGCAGCGACGCTGAAGAATTCCGTCCATATTATTTGGAAGCCATTTAAGAATTTCCATTGACCAAGCCGCTGTTTAGCTAGTATCTTGTCTTTGAGTGAAAAGAATCGTCAAAAACCCCCCAGGCGCGGCTAAAAAGCCGCGTCCCGGGGCAGCAAAACGCAGAAAAAGCCGCAAAAAACTAAAATTTAAAGACAGGGCTAAAGCAGCGCTGATTGCGGGCATGCTCGTGGCAGCAGCCATTACTGCGTCCCTGATTATGATCTTTTTGAATAGCCGGAATCAGCCGCCCGTGCAGGAGACTTCCGCTCCCATAGCGGCAGTGTCTGAAACCGAGCCTGAAAAATCCGTGCAGCCTGCCCCAGCCCGGCCTGAACCGCCTTCGAAGCCTGCCCCCGTAAAGCCGCCGCCTGAAAAGCCGCCCGATAAGCCCAAACCAGCGCCCCAAACCCCGCCCGTGCAGCCTACCCCTGCGGCGCCGCCCGCAGGGCTTCCGGAAAAGCCTCCGGAACGCCAGGAACTGGGCAAGCTTGTGTTTGTCATAGACGACGCCGGGAACAATCTCCGGGAGCTTGAGCCATTCCTGCGATTCCCTGGCCCTCTCACCATTGCAGTGCTGCCGGGGCTTGCCAATTCGGCTGAGGCTGCCCGCAGAATAAGGGCTGCCGGCAAAGAGGTTTTCCTCCACCAGCCTATGGAAGCCCTGGGAGGGCAGAATCCTGGCCCCGGGGCGGTTTATGCCGGCATGGGCGCCCAGGAAATACGGGCCATTATCAACCGCAATCTGGACGAGATTTGGCCTGTAACGGGCCTCAATAACCATGAAGGCTCCAAAGTGACCATGGACGAGGCAGCCATGGAAGTTGTCCTTGAAATTTGCAGGGAGCGAGGCATACTTTTTCTCGATTCCCGCACTACAGCGGAGACAAAAGCTCCTGTTGTCGCCCAAAGGTATGGGATGAAGATAGGGGAGCGGGATGTGTTCCTGGACAACAGCCAGGACAGGGCATCTATTTTGGGTTATATCAATACGGGCCTCCAAAAGTCAGAGCAAAGGGGAGCTTCAGTGATGATAGGCCATGCCTGGACTCCTGCGCTGGCGCCCCTGCTGGAAGAAAATTATACAGTCTGGCTTAAAGAGGGTTATACACTTTCCACCGTTTCTGCCATGATGAAGGCGAAGGGGGGCTTCTGATGCGTGTCCTTGGCATAGAATCTTCCTGCGACGAATGCGCCGCTTCGGTAGTGGAAGATGGCCATAAGGTTCTTTCCAATGTGATAGCCACCCAGATCCCTTTCCATGCAGCCTATAACGGCGTTGTCCCCGAGATAGCAAGCCGCAAGCATACAGAATGGATCTATGCGGTGGTCAAAGAAGCATTGGACAAGGCGGGAATGAAAGCCGCAGATGTGGACGCGGTGGCGGCTACCGCAAGGCCGGGACTTTTGGGCTCCCTCCTTGTGGGCCTAAGCTTTGCCAAAGCCTTTGCCTGGGCCAGGGATCTTCCCTTTGTCGCTGTGGATCATATGCTTGCCCACCTTTACGCCTCAAGGCTGGATCAGGCTTTTTCAAAAGGCGAAGAGGTTTCCGCAGCTGAATATCCCTTTTTAGGCCTCCTCGTGTCCGGGGGGCATAGCATCATCTGCAAGGTTGATGCCTTCGACGATATCACCGTTCTGGGTACCACCATCGACGATGCAGTGGGGGAGGCTTTTGACAAGGTTTCCAAGCATTATGGTTTCGGCTACCCCGGCGGGGCGGTTATCGACAAACTGGCTGAATCGGGCAATGCCAGGGCTTTCAATTTCCCCCTCCCAAGTCTCCATAAAGGCGATCACCGCTATGATGTCTCCTATTCGGGCCTCAAAAACGCAGTGATAAACCAGTTTGAGCAGTTCAGGGCCCTTCCCGCGCATGAAGCCAAAGAGATTGAAGAAGCCAATATCGCAGCCTCTTTCCAGAGAACCGCAGTGGAGATACTGGCAAGATCGCTTTTCAACGCAGTGCAGGATACCGGGCTGCATACCATAGTGGCAGGCGGCGGGGTGGCTGCCAATTCGCTGCTCCGGGCAAGGCTTGCCGAAAGGCAGGACCTCCGCTGCATCTTCCCTCCCCTGGAGCTTTGCGGGGATAATGGCGCCATGGTGGCCGGCATCGCCTATCGCTACCTTGAAAGAGGGGAAGCATCGCCCCTCACCGTCACCGCCAGTGCCCGGGTCAAAGCCTTTAAACGGCGCTGCTCATAAGGTATAATCAACCAATGGAAACCAAACTCGATCAACTGATAAATCTCCTCAAGGATGCACCTGATGAAGTCTTTATCCAGCCCCATAATGTGCCCGATCCTGACGCCATTGCTTCAAGCCTGGCGCTCTATTATCTCCTTTCATTCCGGGGCATTAAGAAACTTGGGATAGTCTACGATCAGGAAATCGAGAAGGCAAATTCCCTGCGGATGGTGGAACTATTCGACGTGCCCATTATCAGGGCCAAAGACGCCCTTACCCTGGGCACTGAGGATTGGGCTGTCCTGGTGGATGTGCAGAAGGGGAACTCCAATGTGACCGATCTCCCCACCGACGAGGTTGCGGTTATAGACCACCACGAGTACCGGTCCGATTCAGGCTGCCGTTTCGAGGATGTCAGGCCCGACGTAGGGAGCTGCAGCGCCATAATGGCTGACTATTTTTTTGAAAACAAGATTGAGCCTCCCCGGAATGTGGCTACAGCCCTGCTTTACGGTATCTATATGGATACCGACGACCTTACCCGGGGATCGTCAAGCCTCGATATCGACATGTTCTACCGCCTCTACCCTCTTTCGGATATCTCCCTCATTGTGGAGCTCAGGGGGAACGAGATTTCTGTTGAAGATCTGGGGCTGTATGCCGAGGCATTCAAAACCGTCGAAATTTACGATGAACTAGGCTTTTTGCGCCTCGAAAGCGCCAACGACTCTCTCCTGGGCGCTGCAGGGGACATAGTAGTCAGCGTTTCAGGGGTAAACATAGCCATTGCCTATGCCTGTCGGCCCACGGGCGTTAAAATTTCGGCCCGGAGCGTCACCCCCAAAGCCCATGCCAACGAATTGGTGCGCTGCCTGGTCGAGGGGGTGGGTACCGGGGGCGGGCACGACCATATGGCAGGAGGTTTTATCCCTGTGAACAACCTGCGACCCCTCAGATCCATAGATACCTTCCTCAAGCACCGCGCCATTTCCTGGTATGAAAGCCTTGCATAGGGGTCTTTACATTTTCGCCATGATTTGCTATTATTCTATGCTCTAACGAATAGGAAGGAAGGAAGATATGTCACGGACTTGCGATATTTGCGGAAAACACACAATTACCGGAAACACGGTAAGCCATGCCAAAAACCATGCTCGCCGCACCTGGAAGCCCAATCTGCAGAAGATTAAGACCGAGATTGATGGTACTACCATTACCCTCAAAATTTGTGCCCGCTGCTTAAAGAGCGACTTCATCACAAAGAAAGTGTAAGCCCGTCCCAAGCCGGGCCTGTTTCTGTATTAAGGTTTTCCCGTTTTTTACAAAATTCATGGCAATAATCCTCGATTTCCTTATGGCTGTGTTCATGGCATATATGGGTGAGGTATGTCTTCGCTGCGCCCAATTCCACCCCTGCCATTAAAGCCTGCTCAAAATTGAAATGGGTCCCGTGAGGCTTCACCCTCAAACCCCCAATGACGAGAATCTCGGGCTTGGGCAAGAGGCGTACAGATTCTTGCGGTATGGCGCTGCAGTCAGTCAAATAGAGAAGGCCGTTGGGTATCGGGCCTGCGCTTTCCGCGCCCGCCGTCCCTTCAGAAACATGCCAGCCCAAAATATCCAGAATTCCATGCTTTATGGGTATGGGCCTTATGGTGAGAGCCCCAATCCTGACAGGCTCTGAGACAACCGCAGGCTCGATCCGGGGCTTGCCTCCTCCCAACTGGGTTTCCCTAAACACATAGGAAAAACGTTCCGTCATTTCATCAATAGTGCTTTTATTCCCGTATACAGGCAGTGGCTTTTCGCGGCTCAAGGGGCGCACATCGTCCAGACCATGGAGATGATCCGCATGGGGGTGGGTCAGGAAGATCGCGTCCAGCTTTTTTATCTTTGCTTTTATGGCCTGAAGCCTGAACTCGGGCCCTGTGTCGATGATGATGCTTTCCCCGCCCCTTCCCTGAACGAAGAGGGATGCCCTCATGCGATTGTCCTTCGGATCATCGGACCTGCAAACAGGGCAGTCGCAGCCCACCACCGGAATGCCGTGGGATGTGCCCGAACCGAGGATGATTGCTTTCATGGGGAAAGTATACAGACAGGAGCTTGTTTTTTTAAGTGTCCTAAGTAAGATAAGTATAGACATGCAGCACTACCGGAAGATGGACAAGCTTCAGGGTGGTTGCTGCCAATGCCGTTGATGTTGCCTGCCTCCAGGAGCCCACGGGGAATCCCCTGCCGGAAAGAAAATTTGTGGACCAGCTCTGTAAAATCATTTTGAAATTTGCCTGTCAAATTTTTCTTGACAAGTCCTGTTCCATAGGTTTATTATGTCTATTATTTAGTTAATCAAACTAATCATTAAGAATGATAGGGGAAAATCTATGAGTGCAAGGAAATTTGAGGCTACCTTTGATTCCCTCCGGGGTTTTGAGTGCCCTTCGTGGTTCAGGGATGCGAAATTGGGGTTTTGGAGCCATTGGGGGCCTCAGAGTGTGCCCATGTTCGGGGACTGGTATGCCAGGAACATGTATATCGAGGGAACGCCTCAATATCTCTACCATCTGCGCCATTATGGGCATCCTTCGAAATTCGGCTATAAAGATTTGGTAAAGCTCTGGAAGGCTGAAAAATTCGATCCCGATGCTTTGATGGATCTCTATGTGAAGGCAGGGGCCAGATATTTTGTGGGCCAGGCCATGCACCATGATCACTTTTTTAACTTTCCTTCAAAATTAAACCCCTTTAACGCTATTGGGATGGGGCCTCAAAAAGACATCATCGGCATGTGGAAAAAGGCTGCCGATAACCATAAGCTGCCCTTCGGCCTTACCGAGCATTTGGGGGCGACTTTCTCCTGGTGGAACGTGAACAAGGGTGCTGACAAGCATGGCCCTTATGCGGGAATTCCCTATGACGGCAACGATCCGGCCTATCGTGATTATTACATGGACAACTATGAGCATTACACCAAAGATGAAGATATGAGCCAGGTCAAGGATTGGTACACTTCCAATCCCAAGCATCATGCGTATTGGCTTTCAGTAATGAAAGAACTCATTGACCTCTATACGCCGGATCTGCTTTATTCCGACGGGGGGCTGCCTTTTGGAACCAGGGGGCAGGGACACTTTGCCTACAATGCCCCTGATGATGATCCCGCGTACCGCTGGGGCCTTGAGGCCGTGGCTTACCTGTATAATAAGTCTATCGATAAACATGGAGAGAACAGGGCTCTTTACAATCAAAAGGATAAGAGGCCCGAGATTTATACAGTGGGTGTCCTGGATATCGAAAAGAGCCAGCTTCCCGGCATTAACCCTGCGCCTTGGCAGACCGATACCTGCATTGGCAACTGGTTCTACGATGTGCGCCAGGAATTCAAGAGGCCCGGCCATGTCATCGAAATGCTCATCGACATCATCGCCAAGAACGGCACCATGCTGCTCAATATACTCCAGCTTCCCAATGGGGCTGTGGATGACGAAACCCAATACCTGCTTAAGGAGCTGGCTTCCTGGATTCCTATTTGCGGTGAAGGTGTTTATGGTACCAGGCCCTGGCGCATTTCGGGCGAGGGCTTTTCTACGGTGCTTATCGACGGCTTCAGAGAAGAGGCTGTGGGCTGGACGGATACGGATTTCCGTTTTACCGCCAAGGGAAAGACAGTTTATGCATTTATGATGAGGGTGCCGGAAAATCGAGCGGCGGTAATTAAAAGCTTTACGCTTAACGAAAAAGTTTTGTCGGTAAAACTGCTAGGCAGCGGGTCCGTGTCCTTTAGCCAGAATTATGGGGTGTTGACAGTAAAACTGCCTGAAACTCTTCCCACATCTTACACTAACTGCCTTGCTGTGGAGTTGGCTGGTTAAATGTATACCAAGGTTGACAAGCTGCTTCTGGCCCAGGCCAACAAGTACAATGTTTTTGGTTGCCTCCTTAAAGAAGGGCCTATCAACAGGGCAGCTATCGCTAAACGCACCGACTTAAGTGTACCCACAGTTATGGCTATTACGGGTGAACTTATTGAGAAAGGTTTTATACATTCCATAGGGAAGGGAGAATCCATCGCAGGCAAGCCCCCGGAAATGCTTGAAGCAACTCCTAATGCGTTTTATACCATTGGGGTTGATCTTGGGCGGACTGCAATCCGCATTGTTGTTAATGATGCCCTTTCGCATCAGGCTTTTTGCCATAAAGAGGCTACAGGCGATCCCTTCCCCTCGGATGTTTTTATTGGCAGGCTCAAGAAGCTTATAATCCGCATCATTAAGCCCTTTCAAAAAGAAGGTTCTAAAATCCTGGGCGCCGGTATTGCCATGCCGGGGCTTATCGAAAGCGGCACAGGGATAGTGATAAACTCACCTGATTTTGGGTGGCGGGATGTGCCTCTCCAGGAAAAGCTGGCAAAGGATATGCCCTTTCCGGTAATGGTACGAAATTCAAACCATGCTTTGGCGCTGAACGAAAATGGCGATGACGGGGATGGATATAAGTCAACGTTCTGCATCAATCTGGGGTATGGTATAGGTGCAGCGTTGGTAATAGGGGATGAACTCTATTCAGGGGCCGGGGGCGCTTCAGGCGAGCTGGGCCACAGTGTGGTTGAGAAGGATGGCCCTCTCTGCAAGTGCGGGAATTCGGGCTGCCTTGAAGCTGTGGCATCGGGGGAGGCAATCGCCAGGCAGGCCCAGGCATTGGCGGCCCATCACAGTAAATCGAAGATAGCGGAACTCTGCGGCGGCGATCCTGCAAAACTTGAAGCAAAAATGGTCTTTGAAGCTGCAGAAGCAGGGGACGAGAGTGCGGAAAAAATACTTGGCGTAGCAGCTGATTACATAGGCATAGGGCTTTCTACCGCAGTGAATGTACTTGATCCCGACAGGGTGATACTCTGCGGGGGGCTTGTGAAAAACGGCCCTGCCTTTTTCGACAGGATCAAAGCCCGTATGGATCAGCATGTGATGCCCCGTCCGGGGAGGCGTCTAAATGTTATGCTGGGAACCAAAGGCGAGTACAGCGCGGCCCAGGGCGCGTGCAAGGCCCTCATCAATTCATTCTGGGCAGAAAGGGCTTTGCCCATTTAGAGACAAGCGAATTATGAGGCGTATGTATATATGCCTTTAGAATTAATGCGGAGGATAGATTTATGGAAGGAACAATGAAGGGAGCATACCTCCCCGGAAACAGCACTGTGGTACTTAAGGATGTACCCATACCCAGGCCGGGACATGGCCAGGTTCTGGTAAAAACCAAAGCCTGTACCATCTGCGGCAGCGACATCAGGGCCATTTACCGTGAGCACACGGGCAAGGGCGCTGAAGGTTACCAGAATGTCATCGCAGGACATGAACCTTGCGGGCAGGTTGTGGAAGAAGGCCCCGGCGTCCGCCGCTTCAAGAAAGGCTCACGGGTTATTGTGTACCATATCTCAGGCTGCGGCGTATGCCACGACTGCCGCATGGGTTACATGATTTCCTGCTCATCACCCCTGCGCGCGGCTTACGGCTGGCAGCGTGACGGCGGCATGGCTGAATACATGCTCTGCGACGAAAAGGATCTTGTGGAACTTCCCGAGTCCCTTTCATACGCCGACGGCGCCCAGGTGGCCTGCGGTTTTGGAACTGTGTATGAAGCCATACAGAAAGTCGGCGTCTCCGGCAACGACGATGTGCTCGTCGTGGGATTGGGCCCTGTTGGCCTTGCAACCCTCATGCTCTGCAAAGCCCTTGGCGCCCGCAAGCTCTACGGCATTGAAGGCAATCCTGTGCGTATAGAACTTGCCAAAAAACTCAATCTTGCAGATAAAGTACTAACTCCTTCCGATTCAAATGCTGCGGAAATTAAAGCCCTCACCGGAGGCCACGGCGTGGAACGCTCTTTTGACGCATCAGCCAACGACAAGGGCCGGGCAACAGCAATACGCGCAGCCCGCCAGTGGGGCAAGATCGCCTTTGTAGGCGAGGGCGGTACCGTCAACTTCAACCCCAGCCCGGATATTATTCACGATCAGAAAACAATTTACGGTTCCTGGGTAACCAGCATCTGGCTCATGGAAAACCTTGTAGAAGAACTGGTGCGCTGGAACATACATCCTGATACCCTTGTAACCCACCGTTTCCCTCTTTCAAAAGTTGACGAGGCCTACAAGCTCATGGATATCGGCAATTGCGGCAAAGTGGCGGTCTGTTTTGACGAGGAGCTTAAATAATGGCGGACAAGATCGACCCTGCGAAAGTCCCTTCCGTCAAACTTCCATCGGGGACGAAGATCCCCTGTATAGGGATGGGGACTTTTGGTTCCGACCGCTACAGCCCCGATGAAGTCTCCGCCGCTGTGGGCGGGGCCATACGCCTTGGGTACAGGCTTTTTGACTGCGCTTCGGTTTACGGCAACGAGGATCTTATCGGCGAAGTTTTTGACGATGCTTTTAAGTCGGGCGTGGTTAAGCGTGAAGAACTTTTCATTACCTCAAAAGTGTGGAACGACATGCACGCCAGAGGGGACGTGCTTCTCGCGCTGGCAAAAACCCTGAGGGATCTCAAGCTGGACTATGTGGACGCTTACTTTGTCCACTGGCCCTTCCCCAATTACCATGCCCCCCACTGCGATGGCGACGCCAGGAACCCCGATTCGGTTCCCTTCTCGGCGGATCAATTCATGCGCACCTGGGAAGAGATGGAGAAGATCCACCGCCTGGGCCTTGCAAAACATATCTGCATGTCCAACATGACCATCCCCAAGTTTGACGCAGTGCTGAGCCGCTGCAAGGTAAAGCCTGCCCTTATCGAGATGGAACTGCACCCCGCCTTCCAGCAGAGCGAATTGTTTGACTACTGCGTGAAGCATAATATCACGCCCATTGGCTACTGCCCCATAGGCTCGCCCAACAGGCCCGACAGGGACAAGACCCCCGGGGACGTGATAGACACGGAGCTGCCCGAAGTCGCCGCTGTTGCCAAAGCCCACAACATACACCCAGCCCTGGTCTGCCTGAAGTGGCAGGTTCAGCGGGGAAGTATTCCCATTCCTTTCTCGGTACACGAGAAGAACTATGCTTCAAACCTTGCCGCAGTTATTGGCGATCCTTTGACAGACGCGGAAATGGCGTCTATCGCAAAAGCCGATAAAAATTGTAGACTGGTTAAGGGTCAGGTATTCCTCTGGCCCGGCGCCAAGGGTTGGGAAGATCTTTGGGATTTGGATGGCACGATTACAAAGTAAATCTAAGGTAGCAATTCCAAAATCTGAAATTTTGGAATTGCCTTTATTGGGGGCTTTATGGCGAATTCTGAGCTGGTAAAGGTTATGGATTTTATACTCAACCGTTGCGATGAAGCCGAGATAGATGCGGTAGCCGCTGCAGTGGTACGCCGCCGCAGGGAGCTTGCAACCTATGGCGGTAGTATGCATATGCCCGATCCCAAACGCATGGCAAAGGAACTCAGCTCCCAGCTCAACATTGACGGGAATATTGAAGGCCTTAAGAACAGCGTCAGGGAATATGCCATCAGGATCATCAGACAGGAAGCCCCTGAATTGACAGACTCTCAGATAGAAGAGCTCACCAGGGCCTGGATACCCGCCCCCGGCAAGGGCGGCGGTGTTCAGGCTCAAGCCGGGGGTGTACCCCGGGATGTGCTCGCTTCCATGATCGATCAGTTTGTTTTGTTTTCAACGGGACGTATGGAAGCGGAGGAAGACGAAGCCCTACGGAAGGAAATAGGCCCCTGGCCTGATAAATACTGGAAATCTTTCCCCCAGGTTATCAGGCTCCTGCTTTCAGATTTCCTTAAAGGCGAAATGACAGAAAAAGACTTTAACACCCGCGTCGGCCTTGCTTTGCCGGCGCGGTAGTTTTACTGTTAATTAATACTTTTACGTTTAAATTCTTATTCCCCAACACGTATGGAATTAAACCATGCGTCGTTGTAGAGATCCAGCGCCCCGCCGAGATCGTCTTTTAGTTCGGTGGAGACAAGCTCCTGCGCGGTGTAGTAGGATTCGCCTTTTTTGTAGGCCCCGGCAGCTTTGTTAGCGGTACAGGGGAAGCCGAATTCGTCACAGAATTCCGCGTAGATTTCGGGACGGTGTATAAAGTCTATGAACTTGTAGGCCAGATCCTGGTGTTTGGAGCCTTTAAGTATGCACATGCTGTCGATGTAGGCAGGGCCTCCCTGGGGAGGAATGAAGAACACCGTGTCCTTCTTGAGCTGCTCGTTGTCGGCGATTTCTTCGTACACCACTTCCGCATAACCCTGAACCACCCAGAAGTCGCCGTTGGCATAGCCTTTGCCGAAGGCTTCAGCGTCAAACTTGGTGAGGTTGGGCTTCCATTGGTTGTTGATGAGGTTTTTGGCTGCTTCGATCTGTTTGGGATCCTTGGTGTTGACCGAGTAGCCCAGAGAGACCAGGGCATCGCCCATGACTTCCCTCATGTCGTCGAGCATGGTCATGCGGCCCCTGAGATCGGTACGGGCAAAAATCGACCAGTTCTTTTCAAAGTTGGGAACTTTGGAAGTGTTAACCGCAATACCCGCCGCGCCCCAGTAGTAGGGAACCGAGTAGTCCATGTTGGCATCGTAGCTTGCCTTTTTCAGCACTGCAGGATCGACATTCTTGAGATTGGGGATTTTGGATTTGTCGATCTTTTCGAGCATGTTCTGGTTGATCATGATGCTTACATAGTCGCCCGAGGGGAACACAATGTCGTAACCGGCGCCGCCTGCTTTAAGTTTAGCGTACATGTCCTCGTTACTGGCAAACTCGTCGTAGATGACTTCCACGCCGTACTCTTTTTCGAACTTTTCGATAACCGAGTCCGGAGTGTAGTAAGTCCAGTTGTAAATGTAGAGCTTGTTTTGGTCCTTGGCCCCGCCTGCAAACACAATGGTCGGCACAAACAGTGCCGCCATAACCGCAATCATAATGAATACCTTTTTCATTTGATCCTCCTTAGAATTTTATTTTGCAGCTATATACTTGAGGAAATTCCTCAGTAAATAGGTTAGTAAAACTGTGCCCAGTATCATTACTACTGACAGGGCGTTGATCACCGGGGAAACCCCGAAACGTATGGCAGAATAAATGTAAAGGGGCAGGGTGGAAGATCCCGGGCCTGCCACAAAATAGGTGATGACAAAATCTTCAAGAGAAATAGTAATTGCCGTGAGGAAGCCCGATACTATGCCGGGCATACATATAGGCAGGGTGATCTTGAGCAGGGTCTGGCCCTCGTTGGCCCCCAGGTCGTGGGCGGCTTCGATTATGGAAAAATCAAATTCGTCAAGCCTTGCCATGACCATGAGAAATACAAAGGGAAGGTTAAACGAAGTGTGGGCTATATAAATGGTAAGGAGGCCCAGGGGAATCTTCATTCCTGCAAAGAAGATCGAGAGGGATACGCCTATGATGATTTCAGGCAGTATCATGGGGAGGAATGAAATGGTCTGTACATAGCTCCTGAGGCGGAAGCGGTACCATGTTACCCCTATGGCTCCGAAAGTACCCAGCACAGTTGCAGTCCCTGCAGAGGTGATGGCGATGAGTATGCTGTTCCAGAAGGCCCGCCAGAGATCCCGTGAATGAAGGAAAAGCTGTTCGTACCAATGGAATGAAAATCCTGTCCAGTCCATGCCCTTGGTATCGTTAAACGAATAGAGTATAAGCACGAAAAGAGGCAGAAACAGAAACACTATTGTTGCGATGAATACGGTTTGTGAAAACGAGAAATTTCTCTTTATCGCCCGCCTTGCATGCCGTGCGGCCTCACCTGAGGCAGCTCCCGGTCTGAGTGAGGTTACAATGTTGCGTACTACTGCCCTGAAGTTCATGAACTAACCCCCGTATCAAGAGCCGCCCGGGCAGTGCCGGCGGATTTTGAAGCATCGGCTATGCGGGACGCGTCCTTTTTCTGGAGGTTCATCATGAGGAGCACGCCGGCTGTGGTAACCACGGTCAGCACCATGGAGATTGCCGAAGCCAAAGGCCAGTTGCGGGACTTGGTGAGTTGATCGGCGATGATATTACCCAGCATATAGGAGTCCTTGCCGCCTACAAGCAGGGGTACTGCATAAGCGCCGAAAATGGGAATAAAAGTAAAAAGCACCGCTGTGTACATGCCGCTTCTGATATTGGGGAGCAGCACTTTTATCATGGAGGCCAATTTTGTGGCCCCAAGATCCCGCGCAGCCTCAAGAAGGGAAAAATCGAATTTATCGATGGTGGAGTAGAGGGGGAGTATGGCGTAGGGGAGGTACATATAAACCAGTACCAGTATTACTACATTCTGGTTGTAGAGAAAGTGTATGTAATCGTCTATAAGGCCTATTCTCATAAGGAATTCGTTTAAGAAACCGTTGTTCCCCAAAATGTTCATCCATGCAAAAACCCTGATGAGGAAATTTGTCCAGAAGGGGATGATTATGAGTAACAGTAATAGTGTCTGGTTTCTGCTCCGGGCCATGAAGTAGCCGCAGGGCAGGGCTATCAATATGGTTATTACTGTTGCAATTATCGAAGTAATAATGGTACGAACCGTAATGACGATAAAACTGGGATTCGTGAGGTTGCGGTAGGCTTCAAGGGAAAATTCCCATTCCACGCCGCCATAAAGCCCTTTTTTAAGAAAGCTGTAAATTACGATGATGATGATGGGGGCGAGAAAGAACACAGTGAACCAGGCCGCCATGGGGAAGGAATACAGGGGACCGTAATTCTTGCGGTGGGCCATTACTTGACACCTACGATGTAGCCGTCGTTGGCGCTCCAGGAGATGTAGACCTGATCTTTCCAGACAATGTCCGGGCCTTCATCGGAATAGTTGGCGTGCTGCTTGATAACCCTGATGAGGAGGCCGTCTCCTACCTTTACATAGAACTTGGTCTGGAACCCCGAATAGATGGGTTCGTCCACAGCGCCCTGGAAAAGATTAATGTCTCCCCGTTTGGTGCTGGGCTTGTCCTTGGAGATGACTATTTTTTCAGGCCTGATTGTAAAACATACTTTTTGACCCTGCTTTATTTCGTCTACGGTGGTTACTTTGATCCTGCCGAGGGAGGGGATCTCAAGCTCCGCCATGTATTCGGTAACACCCTCGGCAATGGAGGGCAGCAGGGGCTGGTCAAGCTTTTCAACCTTCGCAACTGTGGCGTCGAAAAGGTTGGTCTCCCCTATGAAACGGGCCACAAAGTCAGTGGCGGGGCTTTCGTAGATATCGTGGGGAGTGCCCACCTGCAGCACATTCCCCAGGTTCATCACCGCGATACGGTCAGAGACCGAGAGGGCCTCCTGCTGGTCATGGGTAACGTAGATGAAAGTGATACCTATCTTGTCGTGGATCTGGTCAAGCTCTATGAGCATATGCTGCCTGAGCTTTGCGTCCAGGGCCGAAAGGGGCTCGTCCAGGAGCAGGACACGGGGTTCGTTGATGAGGGCCCGCGCAATGGCTACCCGCTGCTTCTGGCCGCCCGAAAGCTGATTGGGCTTTTTATGGGCATGGGCTTCAAGCTGAACCAGTTTGAGATAATCGAGAACTTTGGCGTTTACATCGCCTTTGGATAGTTTTTTAATCCGCAAAGAAAATGCCACATTTTCGAATACCGTGAGGTGGGGGAATAGGGCATAGTTCTGAAAAACCGTGTTGGCTTGCCGCTGGTTGGGTGGTAAGGGAAGCACGTCGGTTCCGTCAATGGTTACGGCGCCAATGTCGGGGCTTTCGAAGCCCGCGATGATACGCAGAAGGGTTGTTTTGCCGCACCCGGAAGGCCCCAGGAGGGAGAAGAACTCCCCCTTCCTGATGGCTAAATTTATGTCATTTAAGACCGTAAAATCGCCGAAGGATTTGGAAACTCCTTCGATGACCACATCGCTCCCTTTCAATATTTTTCTCCCAACCTCCTTCAGGCTAAATAATCACTAAAAGGTACAATGCGGTGTTTCCGCTATATTGTCAATTGCCTTTCAGAAAAATTCATTAAAAAATTTCAGGCGATTTCAGCACACCCTGGGGCCAGAATTTGTATTCATAGGTCCAGGCCGGGCCTGTGGTACGCCATGAATTGGGTCCCCACCAATAGCCTTCGTGGTCCATGTTGTTGTGGAGCTGTCCGAAGGTGTTAACCCTGCAGCCGAATCCTGTGATGTCGATCTTGTGTTTCCCTGCGGGCGCTTTTACTTCAAGTTTGTAGGGTGAATAGGCGATAACCCCTTTATCAGCTCCGTCAACCTTAACCTTGAGGAGCATGAAACGGTAAGAGGAAGCTTCGATGCTGAGGCTGCCCGATTTGGTTTCGGCTTCAAGATGATAACACACATTGCCGCCGTAGAAGGGTAGGCCCTGACGGGTGATGTCCCCGAAGGCCAGCTCCCGTACCGGCTCGGTGAGGGTGCATTTTGTTCCTGCAACCTTGACGCCGAAGTCCCCGAGGATAAAACAGTATTCCACATCGACCTTGCGTCCGTAGGGAAAGGAAAGCTCCAGGGTATTGGCGCCTTTCTTAATGGCCGGCAATTTGACCTTGCCTATGCACTTGTCAACGTACCAGCCCCGAACAGGGCCGGCGGCTTCGCCGTTGAGGGCTACTTTGGTATTGGCCGCATTTTCCAGGGCAAGCTCCGCGCCTTTTATTTCAATTTCGCTGTCGAAGCTGAAACGCAGTTTTAGTGTGTGGGGCGTAGATGAATCGTGCTCAACCCATGGCTGGGCAACAGCCTCGCCTCTGGAGGGCCATGAGAGCCGTTCCCTGAGCTCATTATCCAGCCTGAACAATTCTTCTTTCGGCTTATAGGCTTCGCTGTCCAGGGCGTATTCGGCTATGTCCAGGAGGAGTACGTTGGGTTCATCCAGGGTGATGGGTACAGGGCTAGTGAAGAGGAGGGGCGCCCCGGCTATGGCAGCTTTGTCCGGGTGGGCTGTATCGGCCTTGCCTGATGCCGCCTGACTGCCGGCTTTTTCAAGCTTGAGGAGGAGGCTGTCGTGATCCCAAAGGCGGGTGATCAGTGTGGTCCAACTCCCTGCGATCTCCGCATTCACGGGAGAGCTTGAACCGTTCAGGGTGTCGAATTGGGTAAGCTGCCATTCGCCTCTGATGCGTATGCGGTAATCGTCCCCCTGGGGTATGTCGGGATTATTAGCCTTGTCAGCCTGGGCTATGAATAGCCAGCGGCCCTCGGTGTCTTCCCTTAATTGATAGAGGAAATTATTCGCGTCAGCCCCTGAACTATCCTTTATTTGGATTTCCCGCAGATCTTCCAGGGCATTGATGATGGTAAGGCGATCAAAACCTATGTGCTCGCTCTGTTCCCAAAGTTTCTTGCCCCTGCTGTCTTCTGCGGCGTCGGTGTATGAGGGAGCAGGGCCGAGGAATATAAGCCTTCCTCCGGTTTTTTTGAAGGCTTCAAGACGATCCAGGGTGCTTGCGCGTATGGTTTCCATGGCAGGGACGATGAGGGCGCTGTAGGCCATTTTCCCAACCGGGAAGGCCCCGGCTTTGATGTTTTTGGTATCGCAGAGGGCGGGCAAGGTGGATTCGCAGATGTAATCAAAGTCTATGGCGCCCCTGAGGAGCCAGTCGCAGAGGTTCTGAAAATTTTCATCCTGCCCCGAGCGGACAGCCTCGGTGCTTTCCCTGGGGCCCCAGTGGAGCCAGTAGCTTTCTATGGGGTGAATGACGCCTACCCTCGCAACGGCTTTGCCCCTGGTGAGGGCGGTGTTGAGCCTGGCAAAGTGATCTTCCACATAGGGGTATTCTTTGTACCAGGGCGCCTGATAATTGAAGGTACCGGGATAGTCGCGCTTGGCCTCGCCGTTCATGGAAACCCAGGAAAGGTGGGGCACTCTGACAGTTACGCCCAAGGCCGCCTGCCAGTCGCCCTGGAGCTTGTGGCCCCTGAAGTCGAAGTCCCAATTGGTAACCCCGTAGAGTTCTGAAAGCACGCCGGGATAGCCGTATTGCCTTGCCGCGGATTGGGCCTGCTTGGCGGTGGTGAATTCCCTGCGGTCGCAGAGCATGTCTATGCCCGGGAGCCCGAAGGAACGGTAGGAACGCATGGCCTCGCCCAGAGCGTGGGTCTGGCTCTCCAGGGTGGGTTCTTCCATCATGTGGCCTGTGAGCATGAGGCCGTGGGCGGAACACCAGGCCCCGCACTGATCCGCAAAGGCGGAGGAAAAACGCTCGGCTATATGATCGTGGTAATGGTAACGGACTTTGGAAATCTTTCCGTTGGGCAGATCCCAGAGGAGCTCGGGAATGCCTTTGAGAAGATCTTCACCGCCGTACGCCTGCTTGTAGCTGTCAGGGAAGTCCGGCGTCCAGGGCAGGGTAACGTCCCGTTCTTCATGGGCAAAGTGAAGGGTGCCTTTTTGGGAGAACTGTGGCTCATCGGTAAAGATGGCGTGAATGAGGCTGCCGAAATCTTTTTGGAAAGATGAGCCGTAGCGCTCGTAGGTCACTTTGATGAATTCTTTTATCGCCTTGGGGTTCAGGGTATCCACATAGGTCTGGTTGTTGAACCAGGGATTGGGCAGGGCTGACTCCGCATAGGCATAGAGCTTGAAACCTTTGGGCTTATCGTTTTCTCCTATGGAACTGTACGAAAGAATATTCCCCCCTGAGTCCAGGGAAATATCATAAACCGCAAGAAGCTTTCCATTCTCGCAGCGCCCCGACGAAGCCCTGGACTGTTTTTCGGCGATAACATCCACAGGTGTGCCGTAGGGCCGCCGGGTAAGGAGAAGGTGGCGTATGCGGTAATCGGGGTTTTGGGTTACAAGGCCCCCGGCCGCGCCCGAAGGCCAGCGATCCTCATCGTAGAGCCAGGGGAGCATTTTTTCGGCCCTGGCTTTTTCCACGCAAGCGCCAATGATGTCCATGTACTCGTCGCTCAGGTATTCGGTAGCCATGCCTGTACGGACGTGCATATGAAAGCCGCCAAACCCGAGCTTTTTGAGTTCTCCGATTTGCCAGGTCAGCTCGTCTTTTTCGAGTTTGGTGTTCCAGGCCCAGAAGGGCGTTGCGCGGTATTCGCTGGTCGGGTTTTCAAAGTCCCCCTCGCCCAAAGGCTTTTCACGTTTTGGGTATAGCATATTAACTCCTTTGAGCAGCGTTAGCCGAGGAAAATTATTCGCTTAGCATTAGCAGGGCCATGACTTTGGCATCGCCGAGCAGGTTATCAATAATAGCATATTCGTTGGGCTGATGGGCGGAGTCGTCTATACGGCACCACACCGCAGAATCGATACCTTCGTTGCGCAGATATGCCCCCACGGTTCCGCCTCCGATGCCTATGGGTTTGGCCTTGACCTTGTAGATTTCTTCTATACATTTTCCCAGAAGCTTAACCAGTGGAGCGTCAGGGGAAGTGGGCTTGGATTCCATGCGTTGGGCCAGGGTGTAACTGACGGTAACTTTATGCTTGGCCTCAATTTCAGCCTTGATGCGGTCAACTTCATCAAGCACGTCTTTCGCGGGATAGCAGGGGAGTACCCTCATGTCGTAGCAGAAAACATCTTCACCCGGAATGGTGTTGAAGTTGGGGACATTGGCTTCTTTTTTGGTGGGCTGGAAGGTTGAATAGTCAGGATCGAAAAGAGGATCATGGGCGGAGAATTTCTCTGTCAGCTTGTAGTGGAGCTGCACCGCGAGGTCGGCCCCTGCGAGATGGGCATTGGCGCCCAGGTCGGGCCTTGAACCGTGGGCCTGTATGCCATGAACCTCAAAGCGGGCCCAGACGAGATTTTTTTCGGCTACCTCGATGGAAGCGCCGTCTTTGTCACCACCGTCGGGGATGAGCACCATATCATCTTTATGGAAAAGTTCCCGCTTGTTTTTGATAAGCCAGTCTATGCCGTAGCCGCTGCCGCATTCTTCATCAGCCGCAAAGAGAAGCTTCACAGTTTTTTCGGGCTGTACCCCGTGCTTGAGGAAGGCCAGCACAGCCAGCACCGAGGACACAAGGCCCTGCTGGTTATCTTCAACTCCCCGGCCTATGAGTCGCCTGCCGTCCCGTACCACCTTCCAGGGGTCGGTCTTCCAGAGGGAAGCTTCGCCGGGGGGCACTACGTCTATGTGGCTCATGATCCAGAGCTGCTTGTCAGACTTGCCGGGTATAGTGGCAATGAGGCTGGGCCTGACGCCGCCCTTGGCCCTTGGGTCCGGGGCTTCGCAGCGTTCAAGGCCGGTGATGCCGTGGGCCTTGAGCCAGCCTTCGAGGAAGATGCACTTGTCAAGCTCGCCCTCGCCGCCTGATTCGGGGGCAATGGCGGGGTACTTGCAAAGGCTGGTTTCAAGCTCCACCGCCAGGACTTCGCTCTCGTCTATAGTGGTAAAAATTTTATCTTTCATTTTGATTATTATAAACCTTCCAGGTAGTTTTGATGATGCTGTCAATATCGGAATATTGGGCCGTCCAGCTCAAAGCTTCGTGGGCCAGTTTGGAAGAAGCAGTCAGCTTGGCAGGGTCGCCGGGGCGGCGGACCGCGATTTTGACAGCCAAAGGCTTGCCGGAAATGCGCCGCGCGGCTTCCACGATTTCCTTTACCGAGGTCCCCTTCTCGCTCCCCAGGTTGACCGCAATGCTCTTGCTGTTTTTGCTGATGTAGTCCAGGGCGGCTACATGCCCAATGGCGAGATCGCTCACATGAACATAGTCGCGTATGCAGGTCCCGTCGGGGGTGTCGTAGTCATCGCCGAAGATTTGGAGTTCCTTGCGCATCCCGCAGGCAGCTTCCATGACAACCGGAATCAAGTTGGCGGGGTTCTGCTCAAGACCGTTTATCCTGCCCTTCACATCGTACCCTGCGGCGTTGAAGTACCTGAGGCAGGCCGAGTGAATCCCCTTGAGTTTGTCGTACCAGCCCATGATGCGTTCAATTTCGAGCTTGGTAAAGCCATAATAGTTTTCTGGCCTTGCGGGGTGCTTCTCGTCTATAGGGAGGTATTCAGGCTCGCCGTAGATCGCGGCGCTGGAAGAAAACACGATGTTTTTGATACCCGTCTCGGCCATGGCGTTGAGTATGTTTATGGCGCCCGAGATATTATTGGTGGAATATTTTTCCGGCTTCAGCATGGATTCGCCCGCCGCCTTAAAGGCCGCCAGGTAAACCACGGCGTCAAATTTTTTGCCCGTAAGACCGCCTACGGCAATATCCTGAGACCCCGCGCAGGCCCGCACGAGGCTCGTATAGTCCAGGATGGTTCCGTGAATGAACTTTGCCTCGGGGAAAAGGTTCTCCCTGAGCCCGCTGGAAAGATTGTCAAAAACCGTTACTTCGTGGCCCTGGTCGAGAAATTCCCTGGCCACATGGCTTCCGATATAGCCCGCGCCGCCTATGATTAGTATATTCATGGGTTAAGTATAGAGAAATTAAGGGGGGGAAGTCTCCCCCCTCGCTCCGTAGTCCTCGTCGCGCAAACCTTCGGTTTGACGCTCCTGCGGTCTACTCCGCTACCCCCTTCTCCAATCAATCCGAAGGATTATAGGACAAGTATCCAAACCGATACGTTTTTCCCGAGGCACATCATATCAGATCATAACTCACTCACTCACGAGGCAAAACTAATACACTTGAGAGGCAAAACATATACACTCATGGATCATAACCCACTCACTGGCGAGGCAAAACAAATACACTTGTGGATCACAACATACACACTCACGGAGAAAAACTATTACATCCATAAATCATAACCCACATACTCATGCGTCATAACAGACATAGTTTACAAAAAAAGTTAACTTTTTTTGTAAAATTCTCCAAATTTCCTTGCCTTTTTTCCGGGATTTTACTATTTTCTAGTTACAGGCAGTTGGAAACTGCCAGGGGGGAATGTAGATTCCCTTAACAAATTAGGTTTCCAAGGGGAAAGGCGCCTTTCCATGGACAACCTTCAAGGAGCTATCCAACATGATTAGAGATTGGATTCCAAACGCAGACAAGAAATTTCTTTTGTTTTCTCAGAATTTCATCGCCCAGGTCGATGAAATTGCACCCCGTTTTAATATCCCGGCTGCGGATATCGCTGACCTTAAGGGGCAAAACGATGATTACTTCGCCGCCTGGGAGGTCTACGAAATGGCAAATCACGGGCCGGCGGATACCACTGCGAAGAACAGTGCCAAAAAAGCATTCCGCAAAAACATCCGAGATTTTTACAACCTTCATATCCGCTATAACCCCGACCTGACAGATGCGGATCGCCGAAATTTTCACGCAACCATTAGAAGCACCCGGCATAGGCGTATCGTAGTAGGCGATCGCCGGGTTGGCTTTGAATTTACTCCCAAAGGCTTCTTTATGCTGGGCTTAAAATGCTGGGATGAAGAGACAGGAGAGAAGAAAATAATCCATGGCATGGGCGGTGTCATGGTATTCTATGCCATTTCCGATAAGCCTATTACTAACAACGCCGAACTAAATGAATCCATACTAATTACCAAATCAAACCACACCTTCAAAGCAGCCTACGATCAGCGGGGCAAATGGATCTCCGCAACCTGCTGCTGGCAGACCAAAACCGGCGAACGCGGCCAAGTTACCGCCATACAATCGGCGTTAATTGCCTAAGAGGCATTGAATTGTTTGGTACAAAAAGGCCTTCCATGGGATCTGCTGGTTCCACGGAAGGCTTTTTTATTCGTGCTGAGGGTTCCGCAACGCTGCCAGCTCTGCGGCCTTTTCTTCCCACTCCCGGTTGCCTGTATCGATGGCGGCCGTGGTTTGGTCTAGCTTTGCCTTGACCGCCTTTGCCTTTTCGCCTGAGCTGTACACTTCCGGGCGGGCAAGTTCGGCTTCGAGGGCAGATCTCTCTTTTTCCAGCCTTTCAATCCGGGCAAGTATTTCGGCTTCCTGCCGTTCCAGACGGCGCACCTGGGATTGGCGCTGTTTTTCCTGCTCCCTGCGTTCGGCAGCGCTGAGTATGGGAGGAGCGCCTGCTTTAACGAGGATGGATGAGGGGAGCTTTTCAGCAATACCGGTATTAGCACTATTAGTGCTAATGATGCCGGATGTGTCATTGTTGGCAGCAATGCTGTCTGATCCGGTGTTTGTGTCAAGGGATTGCTGCGCCTGGCGGTTGTTTTCCTCATGCCCTGTCCCATCCCCTTCCGAGGCAACCCTGTCGAGATAATAGCGGTAATCGCCATAGAAAAGCCTGTGGGGTTTGCCTGCCCGGAGTTCCAGGGTTTTGGTGGAAAGGGCTTCCATAAAGCCCCGGTCGTGGGAAACGAAGATGACGGTTCCGGTAAAGGCTTTGAGGCAGCCCAGGAGTATGTCCTTGGACTGGAGATCCAGATGGTTCGTGGGCTCGTCCAGGATGAGGAGGTTCATGGGTTTTAAGAGCATCCTGAGGAGGGCCAGGCGGCTTTTCTCTCCCCCCGACAAAACCGTGAGGGCTTTGAACACATCGTCACCCCGGAAGAGAAAGGCGCCGAGCATGTCCCGCACCTTTGGGATGAGGTAGGTGGGGGCTTCGGCTTCCATGTAGTCAAGGACGGTCTGGCTGCCCGTTAAGGTCTCGGCTGCATCCTGGGAAAAATAGCCTGCGCTGATGCCCGCGCCGTATTTGACAGTTCCGCTAAAAGCCTGATCCTGGCCCGCGATGATCCTGAGCAGGGTGGTTTTGCCTGCGCCGTTGCGGCCTACCACGAGGAATTTTTCACCTGATTCAAGAGTGAGGTCAATGCCCGACAGTATCTGCCTTTCGCCGTAGCTTTTGCCTATACTTTCAAGGGTTAGGGCAACCCGGCCTGAATGAGGCGGCGGGGGGAAGGTAATGCTGATCTTTTTGAGAGATTCGGGGATCTCGATACGTTCAATTTTATCCAGCCGTTTGATGAGTTCCTGGGCAAAGGCAGCCTTGCTGGCCTTGTAGCGGAAACGGCGTATAAGGGCTTCTGTTTTGGCGATTTCTTCCTGCTGGGCTTCGTAGCGTTTAAGGAGGCTTTCGAGCTCGACTTCGCGGATTCTTTCGTAACTTGTGTAGTTGCCCGCATAGCGTTTGAGGTCGCCCTGAAAAAGTTCAAACACTTCGTTGACTGTGGTGTCCAGGAAAAAGCGGTCGTGGGAAACCAGCAGATAGCCGCCGGTGTAGGACTGGAGCCAGGATTCAAGCCATGCACGGGCTTCTATATCAAGGTAGTTGGTGGGTTCGTCCAAAAGGAGTATGTCAGGATTTTCGAGGAGCATTTTTGCCAGGGCTATGCGCATCTGCCAGCCACCGGAAAATTCTTCAACCTGCCTCTCCATATCGCTTAAAGAAAAACCGAGGCCAGTGAGTATCATGGAGATGGACGCTTCCCGGCGGTAGTAGCCTGAATTCTCTATTTCTTCCTGGATACGGTGATGCTCCGCGACAAGGCCGGTGGTGCGGCTGTCGCCGTCCGCGGCTTTTTCAAGTTCCCGGCCCAACGCTTCCATATCTTCCAGGAGCTTAATGATTTCGCTGTAGGCCAATTCAGCTTCTTCCCTGAGGGTGCGGCCCTGGTGGACTATGCCCGATTGGGGGAGATAGGAAACCCTCGTGCCTTTTTGCACTGCCCTGTCGCCGGAATCCGCAGCCATCTTGCCAGCGATGACCTTCATCAGTGTAGACTTGCCTGCGCCGTTGGCCCCTGCCAGGGCGGCTTTGGAACCGGCAGCTAAATTGAGGCTTACACTTTTAAGTATATCCCTATCCCCGAAGGCCAGGGAAACTTTTGAAAATTGAACAAAGGCCATGGCTTAAAAATCCGTCGGGGAATCATCGTCAAGGTAGCCCGAATCATCATCTTCGGGGCTGCCTTGATTTTCATCATAACTGTAATAGTCATCGTCTTCCATGAAGGCGCCATCCTGCCGCAGGCCGGAAATCGCATCCGAGTAAGATGGCTGATTCATATCCGTGCCGAATTCCGAAAGCTCCGGAGGCGGATCGACCCTGAAGAAATAGAGCACCAATGGGGAGGACGCCCGGCGGCTTACGGTGACGATATCCAGGCTCGTATCGGGCACATATTCCAGGCGGAAGCCCTGGCTGTCCAGGGAGTACATGAAATTCACCCCCGAAGATGCACCGCTCACCCCGCCGAAATAGAGGGTAAAAGCCCCTGCATAGCGGTCTGCCAAAGCGGCCGCCAGGAAGAGCCTCATGCTTACGCTGCCGTTCCCCAGGGCCGACGCAGGTATCACCTGGGGCGTCAGGAGATCGTAGCCGGTCCAGGTGAAGCGGCCGTCTTCCGAGAAGGTGATGGTTCCGTAGTTGTGGCTCGTGTAGCCCGGCCCCTGGGTGTAAATAGTATTGAAAAGCCCTTCGCGCCTTGAAGTTTCCTGTTCGATAAGATCGTCCACTTCGGTGGAAAGGGCGACAAAGAGGATGGTGCGGAGAGCGCCTCCCTCTTCGATGAACTGGACAGCCAGGGTGGTGTCGGAACGCAGCTCCATCTGGAGTGTGGACTCTTCAAAGCGCCACGAACGGGTGCCTGTGGATTTTATCCCTGTATACGAGAAGGAACGGTCCAGATCCTTTATTTTGATATGGGCCATGCCGGTATCCTGGCCTGGATCGAAACCCCAATGCTGGGAAAGATCTTCAAGAACAATGCGCCGGGAGTTCACCATAGACCCATAGGCCTCGGCAGACCACCTGCGGGCTAAAAGTTCTTCAAGATCAGGATCGTCCGCTATCTGGGTATCCTGGGGCAGGGCAGCCAAGGCTCCGCCGGAATGCTCGAAGAGTTTGAGCCTGTAGGAGAAGCAGTAGCCTGTAGTGCCATCTTCGGTGAGCACCCTGAACCATTCGCCCGGCAGGGGGATTCCCGTAGTTCCGACAGCGGCATTCCCTTTTGCGGGGGAAAGGATCTTGATGATCTCCCTGTGCTTGAGCCTGTATACCCGCCTTGCCCCGTTGTCAGGGCTTTCCCTTATGGGAAGGCCATCCTGTATGGTTTCAGCATAGGTGAGGGCATAAGGCGCAAAAGCTTCGGCCCTTTGAAGGGCTTTCTTTTTGCTTCCTGCAAGTTCCAGCTTGGCCAGGGGTATTTCAAATTTGTCGATTCTATCACCCTTGACCCGGTATTCACTTGGGATGCCTGCTACCCAGACCTGATCGATATTGGATCGTATGTATACAGGCAGCACAGTCCCCGAAGGAATGGGGGGCTCCTCTGCAGCCCAGAGGAGTATTCCATAGCCAAGCCTGCGGGAACAGGATGAAAGGAGAGCTATCAGAATTATTAAAAGGGTCAAATTCAGGGCAAACCGGAATTCCCCCGTTTTTTTATGCAAAACCACCTGTAGAATCTACCATAGGGAGGATTTTTTCTCCAGACCTATAATGGGCCTGACGTGGGCTTGATGTCAGCTTCGCTCGGTTTTTCCCCGTCCTGCCTCACCTTGTTGGTCCACATCCTGAGTTCGTGGGAAGCCCAATGAGCCAGGAGAAGCCTGAGCCGCCTGTGGCCTACAAGCTCATCATCCAGCACTGCTTCTGACAAAACCACCTGGACAACGGTATGGATGAGTTCGTCCGGAATTTCGAGCACCCACCGGGAAAGGGCAGAGCCTTTGGAATCTTTGATAAAGGCAGTTACCGCAGGCTGCAGGGCCTTGGCCTGCCTTGAAAGCACTGCCAGGTTGGATTCTCCCTTGAGCCTTTTGCGCCCGTGGACCGACACGTAATGCTCATACGCCGATTCGGCTTCGTCCAGCGCCAGTGTTGAAACCTGGGATTCATCAGCCAGGAAGCGTACAAGAAGGGGATAGAACTGGTTCTGTATGTCCAGGATGCTCGCCATGGCAAGTATCACTTGATCCCGTAAATACGGGGGCGGATGGGTACCTCTGAGTATGTCCAATAATACGGTGAGGGAGTTGGGGGAACCGTAAATGCCGAAGGCTTCTACCCCCATGATCTTGAGCCTCGGGTTTTTGGTTTTGCCTATGATGCGTTCAATGTGGGGGCGGAAGGCATGGTCCCCCAGTTTTGCCAGGGCGATGATGGCTTCCCCCGCGAGCATGTAATCTTTGGAAGTCGCCAGTTCCCTGAGCAGGGGTATGGCTGAAAACACCCCGTGGTTTCCGAGTATACGGGCCGAGTTGTAAGCTGTTGTGTAGGGGTTGCGTATGATGTCGTCCATGAGGGCCCGCTCGGCGCCTTCGTCCAGCATTTTAAGTGCGTCAATGGCCCTGAGGGCTTCGAGCCTTACCGCAAGGCGCGGAGACTTGGCCCTGTTGAGGAGGCCTTTAATAGCAAGCCTTGAGGGGGTATCGTGGAGGGCTTCAAGGAGGGCCTCTTCTTCCTGGGAATCACTCGTTTTATTGAGCTTGTCCAAAAGGGAAATGGCCCTGAGATCCCTGAATGAGAACATTACTTCCAGGGCGCCTTTGAAGGGCATTGCCCCCAGAGGCACCATTTTGCGCTGGAGCACGAGTATCACTACCGTAAGGGCTATGAGGATTATGTAAAGTATCTTAAAGGAAAGAAATTGCGAAAGCCCCGCACCCGCCAGGGTGTCGAGGAACACGCCGGCCAAAAGGGAACCGGCGGTACCCGCGATGCCAAAGCAGAAGAAATAAAGTATGCCCATATCCAGCATGAGCTCTATAGGGATGAGGCCCAGGAAATACGTTTGGGCTATGCCTTCGGCCCCGAGGAAGCCGAAATTCATCATAAAGAAAAGAAAGGTTAAATAGAGAACTATGGTAGTTTCGCTTGAGCCTTCGGGGAAAAAGAGTATGGGCACCATGCTCAAAAGGCCCATGATGACGCACATGATGAAGATGGGTTTCGCGCCTATGCGGTCAACGAGGAATTTTACCACCATCCCTATCATCAAAACCCCGAGGCCGCCGAATACCGCATAGAGGGAGACCATGCCGTCGCTCTGCTGAAAAACTTCACGGCTGTAGACTATGACGAAGGCCCGGGAGACCCCTGATACCAATGCTACCAATAGCAGTATTACTACGAATTGCCTGAGGGAAGGAGTAGAAAGTGCCTGTTTGACAATGTCGAAGAATTTGATCTTCTTCTCGCCCTCTTCAGCAGCGGGCTCGGGCACTTTCCGTAAAAGTATGCCGCTTGCGATCCCGGTAACAATACCAAAAGCAAAAATAATGGTATACAAAAAGAGGGGAGGGTCCCGGCCAAGAAGTATGGCTATTACAAAACCCGCGAACATACCCACCGCATTGTTGATGATCTGTATCTGGGTCATGTAGCTGCCCCGGTCGGGGCCTGATGCAAGGAAGCTCAGGACCGGGTTGTTGCCTATCATGCCTATGCCGCGAGTAATGTGGAAAATCGTTACCCCTAAAATCACCAGGCCCAGGGCGACCTCGTTTTTTCCCGCATAGGCCATGAAGGGGGCAATGAGCAGGGGAACCATGCCTACGGCTCTGGCAATCCAGGCGGCGCTGAAAATTCCGATAATGGAAAACTTTTTGGTCAGTACCTTTCCCAGGGGGAGGAAAAAGAAGGAAACATACAGAATGGCGTTGAGAAGACCTATGTAAGTTGAGGTGGCTTTGAGCCTCAATGCAAAAAGGGTGACTATGTTCCCTACCAGAAACTGCCATGAAAGGGAGTTGAAAACATTGAAGATGTTATAAATGTCCCGGGCCTTGCCGAGCCGGTAGGGTGATAGCGCCTGAGCCATAATCTCTTACTTCAATTCTATCATTAAAGCACGCACGCTGTAAGCAGGCAGCTTGAAGCTTACCTTTTTGCCCCCGTCAGAAACAGCGCAGTCTTCGAGACGCTTATCCTCATTAACATCCGTGAGCCAGGCAGCGTTGGCTGCAAAACCAAGGCTAAGCTCCACTGCAGTTTCTTTCCCCAAAGCTTCGTAGATCCTGAAGACGAGCTTCTTGCCGCCCTTCTCCGGAACCTTGACGCTTGAGAGTATGCCGCCCTTGAGGCTGAAAAAACTCGTTTCTGTGGGTAATGAAGGCGTACCCTTGCGCTTCTTTCCCGAGATAACCGTGACGGGTCTCCTGTAAAGGAGGCTTTCCTTTGCCAGTTCTTCTCTATCCCCTGAAACAGGCGCAATGGCGAATGAGATGTTGTGCCTTCCGGTCTCGGGAGTGGGATCGGGATTGATGGAACCCCGGATTAGGGTAAGGGCCAGGCTGTCGTCAAGGCAGCGGTAACCGTATTTGTCCAGAGAGTAGAGAACCAGCGAGGATTTGCCTCCGGGGTTCCCTGCCATGACAAAACTCTCGGCGGGAAGATCCTGATCCAGAGCCTTACGCTCGATCATGCCGAAGGGTATGTCGAAGAGGTAATTGGGTTTGTAAGCCAGGGGCAAATGGAAGTGGAGATTGGGTATGCCTTTTTCCTCGGCGCCGAATTCCCGCCAATCGCAGCACACGCTGTAGTTGAGAACTTTTGATCCTGCATCCAGGGAGATGATCACCTTGAGCACAGAGCCTGAACCGAATTGAGTGGTAAGCTCAAAAGCATTCTTGAGTTCGCCATGGGCCAGGGGCCTTATTTCGATGTCCTTTGCAATTTCTTCTATACTTTTATAGCGGCCCACGAACCAGGCCGACATGGAAGGCTCCCAGCTGGTGATGCTCTTGTGGTGGGCCTCCTGCGCCAGGCGGAACACGCCGAAGCCCTGGGGAGGGGCAAGTTCAGCTTGAGTTTTCTTGTCGATAAAGGAGGAAATCTTTCCGTTCAGAGGATTGATGGTTGCTTTGATATACTCGTTTTCGAGCACGAAGGTATCGGGGCTCTGAACCCGCATATCGTTGGTGAAGGTTGTTTTCTTCTCGTAATTGGGTTTTTCGTCGATGATAACCGTGGTATAGCCGGAAGCGGGGATCTTCACTTTTGCAAAGAGGGTATCGAAGTGATGGCCCCAATAATTTCCCGATTCGCCTTTTTGGACAGGCAGGGCCTTGCCCGAAGCATTTTCAGCCCCAATCTGGGAGAAGTCCCCCTCATAATCCCAAACAGTGACAGTAACAATGTCTTCCCTTTCGTAGGGCAGGGAGTTGAAAACAAAATAGGCCCGCCTCTTTCCCGCGCTGCGACCTGTCTGGCCATAACCTACGCCGGCGCCCTCTCCCGCAGACAGATCCCAGCTTTCCTTTTTTTCCGTTACGGGAATTTTTACATCGATCTTGTCGGCTATGGCTTCCAGCGCCAGGGTGCGGGCCGATTCGGCTGCGGCAAAAACCTGCTGGTATAGGCCCGAGGCGTATTCCCTTGTTTCAGTCACCCCTGAACCGGGGATGATGTCGTGGAACTGGTTGAAAAGGATTTTCTTCCAGGCGTCGGAAAGCAATTTTCCCGGATAGGGATGATTGGCCAGGAGCATGGCGGCCCCTGAGTAAAGTTCAGCCTCGGCCATGAGGCGTTCGCCCTTGCGATTCCCCGCCTTGATGCGGGTCTGGGTGGTATAGCAGCCGTCGCAGAGGAAGTTGATCTCATCCTTAAGGAGTGGAAGCTTGTCTTTGGATTTCTCCAAAACCTCAAAATAATTCTTGAGGTGGCTGAAGGTGAATTTGGGGAAAAGGGGCCAGCTGTTCATTTCGATAAAGCGGTTGATGTCCTGCCTGGTGGGACCGCCGCCGTGGTCTCCGACGCCGTACACCTGCAGCAGGGTTTTTGAACCTGTGAGGCGGCTCAGCTCCGGGGCGTGGGCCGCGATAGCAGGATCAGCCTTGGTGATGTACCAGAAAGGTTCGGTGTAGATCAGCAGTTCCTTGCCCGAAGGACTTTGCCAGCGGTATGCAATGTGGTCTCCTATGTGGCCCCTGCAGTGGTAGTAGTATTTTACCCCCCCCGAATTGCAGATCTCGGGCACGCTGCGGTTATGGCCGAATGTGTCAGGCTCAAAATCTATGACGAGATTATCCTTGGGTATGCCGAAGGATTCGGCGAAATATTCTTTGGTGTAGAGGAGGTGCCGTGAAAGGCTTTCCCCTGAGGGCATGTTTTTGTCGTTTTCTACCCAGGTGGAGGCTGTCACTTCCCAACGGCCTTCTTTTACCCTCTGCCTGATCTTTTCGAACATTTGGGGGGCAAATTCTTCGATAATTTTGTAAACCGAAGCCTGGGACTGGGAAAAGGTATAGGATGGAAACTCGTCCATCATGTCCAGCATGGTTTCCATGGTTGCAAGGGTCACGGAGACCGTCTCGTTGTAGCCCCACATCCAGTTCATGTCGATATGGGCATGGGCAACGCAGAGGAATTCAAAACTCTTGGCCTCGGATGAGAGGGAAGAGAGGGCCGCCTCAGCCTTTTGAACTGCCTCGGGGGTGGTACAGTGTTTTTCCGCAATGTCAGCTGCAAGCTTTTTTGCAGCATCCCTTATGATGGCATCGAACTTCCCCCCCTGGGAATCGGAAAGCGCGGAAAGGAAGCGGAGTTCACCGGCTATGCGGTTATAATTCGCATTGGGCGCCTCCTTCTTGTCAAAATCCCGCAGCGCTTCGAGCTGATGGAAGTTGGTGTTAATATTGATCATATAAATTCCCCCTTGAAACTACGTTGATAGTTCCCATTGGCATAGAATGTATTTTATCATAGTATATAATAAGTTCAAGAGAAGAGTTTTGGAGGTTCGTATGAATTCCCCTGATTTTAGAAATATAGTTGACGCCGGGCTCAATAAAAAATCCAGCCATATCCCCCTCTATGAACATATCGTTTCCCCTCTTATTATAGAAAAGCTCACGGGCAAGAAGTTTGCCGATCTTTTAATGGGCGATTTTGAAGACAAAAAGGAATTTTTCCGGCATTACAGCGGGTTTTTCAGGGATTTTGGTTACGATACGGTGAGTTTTGAATGCTGCGCAGGCCCTGCCATGCCCGGAAGCGGTTCTTTGGGGGGCCACAAAGCGGGGGTTATCAAAAACCGAAGGGATTTTGATGAATACCCCTGGGCTTCCATTCCGGATTTTTATTTTGAGGCAAACGGGGAAATTTTCAAGGCCTTTGCCGAAACCTTGCCCGAGGGCATGAAAGGCATAGGAGGCGTGGGGAACGGCATCTTTGAATGTGTTCAGGATATTACGGGTTTCCAGGAACTCTGTTACATCAAGGCCGATGACGAGGATCTCTACAAAGAACTCTTCGCCAAAGTAGGGAATATGCTGACTGCTATTTGGAGCCGTTTCCTCAAGGAATTCGGAGACGCTTTCTGCGTCGGCCGTTTCGGCGACGATCTGGGCTTCAAGTCCAATACCCTCCTCGAAGCTGCCGATGTAAAGGAACTGATACTGCCTCAGTATAAACGCATTATCAGCCTTGTTCATGCAGCGGGGAAGCCCTTCCTCCTCCATTCATGCGGCTGCATCTTCAATGTGATGGATGACATTATTGCCACCGGAATAGACGCCAAACATTCCAACGAGGATGTAATTTCTCCCTATTCAAAGTGGATCGATGATTACGGAGGCAGGATCGGGAATTTCGGAGGCCTTGATATGGATGTGCTTTGCGATTCAAGTTCTGTGGATCTTGTTTCCTATACAACCAAGGTGTTCAAGCTCTGCCAGGCCAAGGGGCATGGGGTTGCCATAGGAAGCGGCAATTCCATACCTGATTATGTAAGCCCTGAGCGGTATAGTCTAATGCTGGAAACAGTATGCAAATTACGGTAGACTAAAGATATGGACGACTGCATTTTCTGCAAAATCATCAAGGGAGAAATTCCTTCGAAGAAGATATACGAGGATGATGAATTCCTCGCTTTCCATGACATCACGCCCCAGGCGCCGGTGCATTTCCTTGTAATACCCAAGCGGCATATAAAGAATATCATGGAAACTGAAAGCGCCGATTCGGGGCTTTTGGGGCGTCTCCTTGTGAAAGCCCAGGAGCTTGCCCAGGCTCAGGGCTGCAGTGAAAAGGGAGCGCGTTTTGTGATCAACTGCAAGGCCCACGGAGGACAGACCGTGGATCATCTCCACTGCCATGTGCTCGGAGGCAGAACCCTCCACTGGCCTCCGGGTTAATACAGTGAAGATACGCAATAGTGTAATGATACCTGCCGTCATCCTCATCATGGTGGCCTTTATCAGTATCAGCGCAGTCTCAAGCATCAATTACAATTCCACAGTGCATGGGGTTATGGAATCTGAAATGAACAACATGCTGAATGCAGTGGACAACCAGCTTGTTCTTACCAACCGCGTAATAGCCATCACACTCTCTGCCCTGGATAAAAAAAATCTCGTTTTGGCCCGTATACTGGCCAACACTGTTGCTGAGGATGATCGTGTTCTTGAAATAGAGCATGTGAACCAGTTGGCCGAGCGCCTCGGCGTGGACGAAATTCATGTTACCGATGAAAAGGGCGTGCTGAGATGGGGCAATAGGCCTCAATTTTACGGCCTTGATTTTTCTACCACCGATCAGACCAGGCCTTTTATGCGCATGCTTGAGGAACCTGATTTTGAGTTGGCCCAGGAACCTACCCCCCGGGGTTCTGACGGGCGCATGTTTCAGTATGTGGGGGTAGCCCGGCGGGACAAACCCGGAATAGTGCAGGTGGGGATTTCCATAGAACCTATAGACGAAATACGCCGTTCCATGAGCATACAGAGGGGTATAGCCAACATGATAATCGGCCGTCAGGGCGGAGTGTTCATACTGGATACTGAAGGCAATATTGCCGCCGATAACCGGGGTATACTTTTCGGGAAGAACATCAGGAATGAGGTGTGGGCCGATCCCATGTTTGAAAGTCATTCAGGGACTCTCGATTTTGTTTACGGCCTTGAAAAAGAATGGGGCCGTTTCAGGAGATCGGGCAGCTCCATCATAGTGGTGTCCATGCCCAAATCAGAACTCTTTAGCTACATCTCTCGTTCAATGCTTTTCTCTTCAGGGTTTGGTCTGGCAGTAGTATTAGTACTTGCGGCAGTTCTTTACCTGGTTCTTACCCGCCTCGTTATCAGGCCCCTTGGAGGTCTTAACCATGACATGGCTATCCTCCTTCCCGGGAGCCGCATACGCAAAGACAAGTATTCAGAGACAGAAGAATTTTTTCTCCTTTGTGAATCCATCAATAAAATGCTGGAACGGCTCGACATTTCTGACGGCCTTATTCGGGATCTCAGGATCACCGAAGAAGAATTGCATCGGGCGTCCCAGGCCAAGTCGGATTTCCTTTCCAATATGAGCCATGAAATGCGCACTCCCATGAACGCCATTATCGGTATGACCTCCATTGCTAAATCCACAAGCGATATTTCCCGCAAGGATTACTGCCTTGCGAAAATTGAAGAGGCTTCCACACATCTTTTAGGGGTTATCAACGACATACTGGATATGTCCAAGATAGAAGCTGATAAATTTGAATTGTCCTCAACAGAATTCGATTTTGCCGAAACTGTACAGAAGGGCGTGAATGTTCTGACTTACCGTATGGAGGAGAAAAAGCAGAATTTTTCTCTCAATCTTGACAAGAAAATCCCTCCCTTTTTAATCGGCGACGATCAGCGTCTTATGCAGGTTGTCACCAATCTCCTTTCGAATGCCGTAAAATTCACACCGGAAAACGGCGGTATTAGTGTTAATGCGGAACTTATCAATGAAAAAGACACGCAATCCGTTATTCAAATTGATGTGCGTGATTCCGGTATAGGCATGAGCAAAGAACAGCAGGGCAGGCTTTTCAGTTCCTTCCAGCAGGCCGATTCCGGTATTTCCCGCAAATACGGCGGTACAGGCCTGGGCCTTGCAATCTCAAAACGCATCGTGGAAATGATGGGCGGCAGAATATGGGTGGAATCCGAGCAGGGCAAAGGTTCGGTGTTTTCGTTTACTGTAAATTTTGAAAGGGGCAGCCCGGCAAAAGAAAAGCTTCCATCCGCGGGAAAAACTCCGGGTACGGATGAAAAAGAGGTCCCCGCCGAGGTTGATGACTTTTCCGGGCATTCTATACTTCTCGCAGAAGATGTGGATATTAACCGTGAAATAGTTCAGGCTCTCCTTGAGCCTACGGGCCTTTCCATAGACTGCGCGGAAAATGGTCAGGTCGCAGTAAAACTGTTTGCAGAAAGTCCCGAAAAATACAGTCTTGTCTTCATGGATGTTCAGATGCCCGAAATGGATGGTTACGAGGCTACAAGGCAGATCCGGGCCTTTGAAGCTGAACGTCTCAAAGGATTGGAGTTTGCGCAGCAAACCCCGCAGCAGCAATTTAAGGCTATTCCCATTATTGCCATGTCGGCCAATGTTTTTAAAGAAGATATAGAACGCTGCCTCGCTGCGGGCATGAACGACCATGTGGGGAAACCGTTGGACTTTGAGATAGTGTTGGAAAAACTTCGTCGTTATCTGTGAAGGATCATGAGGAGTGCAATATCTCCCTGACGCACTCCGGGTATGCGGGCGGCTTGGCCTACTGTAAGGGGCTTTACGGTTTTAAGTTTTTCACGGGCCTCTGAGGAAAGCCCCTGTATTGCAGCATAATCCAAAGCAGGATTGAGCTTGATGGCTTCCATCTTGGAAAGCTTTGCGGCAGCGCGGTTTTCTTTTTCTATATATCCCGCATATTTGATATCCAGGGCTGCCCGCTGCAGCCATTCAGCAGGGTATGCTTTTAGTTCGCTTAATTCATTTTGTTTTTCCAAAAACCCCTCGTAGTTTTCGATTTTCCTCTGCCTCATAAGTTCCCTGATGGCTTCGAGACCCTCGGTTTTTTTTGCAAATCTTTCCCAGCGCCTTTCATCTGCCAGGCCCAGTTCCCTTGCCTTGGGCGTGAGCCGCGAGTCTGCTGTATCATGGCGCAGTACGAGCCTGTGTTCCGCCCTGCTTGTAAACATGCGGTAAGGCTCTTTTGTTCCCAGGGTGGTAAGGTCATCCACCAGAACACCGATATAGGCTTCGGATCTGCCGAGGACGAGGGGAGGCTCGCCCCGTATCTTTTGCGCAGCGTTAATGCCCGCCATGATGCCCTGGGCAGCTGCCTCCTCATAACCTGAAGAACCGTTGGTCTGTCCGGCCGTAAAAAGACCCTTCACCCGTTTGGATTCCAGAGTGGGGTAGAGATCCAGGGGATCAAGGTAATCGTATTCTACCGCGTAAGCGGGTCTTACAATGAGAGATTCTTCAAGGCTCGGTATGGTACGGACAAAAGCTTCCTGCACGTCTTCGGGAAGGGAGCTTGAAAGGCCGTTGAGGTACATCTCGTTGGTGGAAAGCCCCTCAGGTTCAATAAAAATATGATGCCGGTCCCGCTCGGGAAAGCGCATTACCTTGTCCTCAATGGAGGGGCAGTACCGGGGCCCTACGCCTTTTATCTTTCCGCCGTAGAGGGGCGAACGGTGTATGTTGGCGCGGATAATGTCGTGAGTTTTGGTACAGGTGTAGGTAATCCAGCAGGGAACTGAAGGCCTGCCAGAAAAATTATCTCCCCTTTGTGAAGGATCAATGTCAAAGGAGAAGGGCGAGGCTTCTTCGCCGTCTTGCCGTTCGGTCTTGGAATAGTCGATGGAATTGCCCGCAATGCGCGCGGGGGTCCCGGTCTTGAGCCTGCCCATGGGAAAGCCCCTGCGCCTCAAGCTTGAACCCAGGCCAAGGGCAGCTCCTTCGCCGAGGCGGCCCTCGGGGGCGTCATGTTCGCCTATGAAGATCTTCCCCTCCATAAAGGTTCCGGCTGCAAGTATCACAGTGCGTGCGGAAATGCGGTTTCCCCTCTGTGTTATGACTCCCTGAACTTCTTCCTTGTCGCTGCCTTTATTTGTTGTAATAAGATCCGTTACCGTATCCATAAAGATGGTGAGCCCCTTTTGGGCTTCTACGGCTTTGCGGGCTTCGGCCTGATATAACTGCTTGTCAGCCTGGGCCCTGGGGGCCTGAACCGCAGGGCCCCTCGAACGGTTGAGTATGCGGAACTGGATCATGGTTTTGTCTATGAGGCGGGCCATCTCGCCTCCCAGGGCGTCTACCTCCCGCACGAGGTTGCCTTTGGAAAGACCGCCTATAGCCGGGTTGCAGGACATGGCGCCTATGCGGTCGGGATTCTGGGTGATAAGCAGGGCGGTAAAACCCATGCGGGTAACAGCCAGGGAGGCTTCTATACCTGCATGGCCGCCGCCGACTATGATACAGTCATAATCCATGATACTAATAATGTACCCCAAGAGAGGAGGAAATCAAAGTGGCGTCTTTATTCTCAAAAGAAGGGAACCGTTTAATATACCGCTATGATGCGGAAAAAGTCTGGATAGAGGCATGGGGTGAAAACAGCCTCAGGGTACGGGCAAGCAAAATGGCCGAAATGCCCACATCAGACATGGATGATTGGGCCCTGCTCCCGCCCAAAGCTTCAAAATCCGAAATACGGCTGGGAGATGAAGAAGCGGTAATCCACAATGGAAAAATTGAATTGCGGATCTCCAGGGCCGGGAAGATTGTTGTTTTTAATCAGAAGGGTGAAAAGCTCCTCGAAGAATTTATACGCAACCGGCGTGATGTAAAATCGGAATATTGCAGCGCCCTGGATATTGAAAACCGTGAATTCAAACCCATCATCGGCGGCGATTACGAACTCACCCTGAGGCTGGAAGAAGTTTCCACAGAGGAGAGGATCTACGGCATGGGCCAGTACCAGCAGCCCTGGCTCAACCTCAAAGGCTGTACCCTTGAATTGGCCCACCGCAATTCACAGGCCTCGGTTCCCTTCATGGTTTCGAGCCTGGGGTACGGTTTCCTCTGGAATAATCCCGCCGTGGGGCGGGTAACCTTCGGCAAGAACATGACCGTGTGGGAAGCGCGATCAACCAAAAAACTCGACTACTGGATCACAGCCGGCGACAACCCGGCGGAGATTGAAGAGGCTTATGCTCAGGCGGCGGGTACTGTCCCCGAAATGCCCGATTATGCCCTGGGCTTCTGGCAATGCAAGCTCCGCTATCAGACCCAGGAAGAACTCCTCAGTGTTGCAAGGGAATACAAAAAACGGAATCTCCCCATATCAGTAATAGTAATAGACTTTTTTCACTGGCCCCTCCAGGGTGAATGGAAATTCGATCCCGTGTACTGGCCCGATCCTGACGCCATGATAGCTGAACTTAAAAAGATGAACATAGAACTCATGGTCTCCATCTGGCCCACCGTGGACAGGCGCAGCGAAAATTGGGAAGAGATGCTTGAGAAAGGTTACCTCATACGCACCGAGAGAGGTTACCGTATAGGTATGGATTTCCAGGGCAATACCATTCACTACGATGCAACCAATCCCGAAGCCCGGGAGTATGTCTGGAATAAAGTGAAAAAGAATTACTACGAAAAGGGAATACGCGTTTTCTGGCTTGACGAGGCCGAGCCCGAATATGCGGTTTACGATTTTGAGCAGTATCGCTACCATCTGGGCCCGAATCTTCAGATAGGCAACATCTACCCGGTGATGTACGCTAAAACTTTTTTTGACGGTATGGAAAAAGCGGGGCAGAAAAATATCATCAACCTTCTGCGCTGCGCCTGGGCCGGAAGCCAGAGATACGGCGCCCTGGTCTGGTCGGGAGACATACACTCAAGTTTTGCGAGCCTCAGGAACCAGCTTGCCGCTGGCCTCAATATGGGCATGGCAGGCATACCCTGGTGGACTACGGACATAGGGGGCTTCCACGGCGGCGAGATTGCAGATCCCCGTTTCCACGAATTGCTTATACGCTGGTTCCAGTGGGGCTGCTTTTGCCCGGTGATGCGTCTCCATGGCAACAGGGAACCTATAAAAGCCCAGTACGGAACTACAGGCGGCGCGACTTGCCTTTCGGGCGCCGACAACGAGGTGTGGTCTTATTCGGACGAGGTCTATGGGATCTGCAAAAAATATCTTTCCTTAAGGGAAAAACTCAAGCCCTATATTGCAGCTCTCATGAAGGCGGCCCACAAAAAAGGAACGCCCGTGATGCGTCCCCTCTTCTATGATTTCTCCGGGGATAAAAATGCGTGGGAGATAGAAGACGAGTATATGTTCGGTCCCAACTACCTTGTGGCGCCCATACTTTACGAGGGTCTAAGAGATAGAAAGCTCTACCTTCCCTTCGGAACAAAATGGACCAACGCCTGGACAGGCGAAATTTTTGAAGGCGGAAAAGAGATAAGCGTCACCGCTCCCCTGGATCAGATACCTATTTTTACAAAAGATGGGAGCAGGCTGGAATAGATGGCAGAAACGCAGGCGAATAAATACAACCTCACAGAAGGAGGCATACTCTCCAAACTCCTTCTCGTCAGTCTGCCCATTATGGGAACCCAGTTCCTGCAGATGGCTTATAACCTCACCGACATGTTCTGGCTTGGCAAGGTGGGGAGCGATGCGGTAGCTTCGGCAGGCGCTGCAGGCATGTATATGTGGCTCTCCTTCGGCTTCCTCCTCATTGGCAGGATGGGCGCTGAGATCGGAGTTGCCCAATCCCTCGGCAGGGGGGACAAAAAAGCAGCCCTGGTTTATTCGCAGAATTCAATGTTCCTGGCAATAGTACTGGGGCTGTTCTTCTGCCTTCCCATGATTTTTTTTAATAAAACCCTGGCAGGTTTTTTCAATTTTCGTGAAGAAGGGGTTGCGTCTAGCGCTTCAGTATACCTGCGAATAGTAGGCTTTGCAGTCCCCCTTAATTTTATTACCGGAGTTATTACCGGAACGTTTAACGCTTCGGGAAATTCCAGGACACCTTTTATACTAAATGGCATCGGCCTTGTTGCAAATGTGATTTTGGATCCTCTATTCATATTGGTACTGGATATGGGAGTAAGGGGAGCGGCGATAGCAACCATTATTGCCCAGATCATTGTGGGAATATTGATGATTGCCGGGATCTTCTTTTTTAAAGGCAGACCATTTACCCATTATTCACTGCAGTTTAGTGTTGAGAAGAAAAAGGTCATCCAGATTTTGAAATGGGCAATCCCCCTGGCTTTGGAAAGTATACTTTTCACTTTTCTCGCCATGCTTACTTCCCGAGTAGAAGTATCCTTCGGGGCCAGGGCAATGGCAACCAGCAAAGTCGGTTCCCAGCTTGAATCCCTCTCCTGGCTGATAGCAGGCGGTTTTGGATCGGCTCTGGTTGCTTTTATAGGCCAGAACTACGGCGCAGGAAAAGAAGACAGGATACGCAGGTGCGTTAAAATTTCTGCCCAGGCGATGGCAATATGGGGAATTATGATAACCATCTTCCTCTGGTTCGGCGGGAGCTTTGTTTTTTCCCTATTCCTTCCCGGGCCTGAAATGCTTGCCCTGGGCAAACCGTATCTCCGCATACTCTCTTTTGCCCAGCTTCCCATGACCATGGAAGCTGTAGGTTCAGGCGCCTTTAAAGGAACAGGCCGTACAATCCCGCCTTCAATCGCAAGCATTGCAACCAATATTGTCCGCCCCATCCTTGCGTTTTTTCTCTCCCGCACTTCCCTGGGCCTTTACGGCGTCTGGATAGCTGTGAGCGCCACTGCCCTTATGCGCGGCGTCTGGGTCTGCCTTTGGTATGTGCTGGCGGAGAGGGGAAGATCCCGGCTCGGAGAATAAACAAAATAGGCGCATAGTTTTCTCCGGTTACTTCCCCACACAAAATCTGCTGAACATTAGGTCAAGCAATTCAGCAGTGGAAACTTCACCGGTTATTTCACCCAGGCTGTCAACAGCATTTTTAATAAGAGGGGCGATGATGTCGAGAGGCTCGGTAGTATCCGCCAGATCCAGGGCTTCCCGGATCGAGGCTAAGGCATTGTCTATTAATTCCTTCTGCCTGAGCGTCCCTGGGCCTGCGGAGTTCTGATCCGCAGAAACAGTATCGCCGGGAGAATTATTGCTGCCCGAAGCCTTTTCCAATGCCCCGGCAATTGCTCGGCTTAATTCAGGGATGCCTTTTCCGGTTTTGGCGCTGATCCCTATGGGTACACCGGGAAGCTCCGCCGGGAGGAAATGGGGCAGGTCGGAGACATCCGCTTTGTTCCAAAGGATGAGGAGGGGCACAGGTTTATTGCCATCCTTATCGCAGTGCCTGAGAAACTCCCTATCTTCCTCTGTAATCCCCGCCGCACCGTCAATCACATAAAGCACAATATCTGCCCTGCTTAAAAGTTCCTGGCTTCTCGCTATGCCAATCAGTTCGACTTTGTCTGTAACGGCAGCCTTTTGCCCATTCCGATCAATTATATCCCGCAGGCCTGCAGTATCGGCAAGGCGCACGGGTATGTCCTCTATGGAAATCAGGGCTTCTATCCAGTCCCGTGTGGTGCCGGGGATGTCGGTAACGATGGAACGATCTTCCTTAAGCAAAAAGTTAAAGAGGCTCGATTTTCCTGCATTGGGCCTCCCTGCAATAACTGCCAGGGCTCCTTCTGTATAGAGACGCTCTCGCCGCCAGGAATCGGCCAGCCGGCTCAGGCGGGCAAGGGCTTCTTCTGCCAGAGGTCGATCGGGCAGCAAGCCTTTTGCTTCTTCATCCGGCGAGTTAAACTCGTCCTCTGAATAATCCAGGTAGATTTCTGCCCCCACCAATACTCGTACCAAAAGCGCTTTTATCTCCGAGAGTTCTTTTTCCAATGCCCCTGTAAGGCGGCGTATTGCCTGTTCCCTGGCTTTTCCTGTCTTTGCGGATACCAGCTCCATTACCGATTCCGAACGGGTAAGATCCAGCTTGCCGTTCATAAAAGCCCGAAAGGTAAATTCCCCTGGCAGGGCTTCTCTAAAACCTGCCTGTTTTAAGGCAGCCATTATAGCTTTTACAACAGCAATGCCTCCATGGCAGGAAATGTCGGCGCTGTCTTCGCCTGTATATGATTTAGGGGCACGGTAAACAGAAACCAGGACCTCATCAATTTTTTCACCTTGAGAGCCCAGTATCCATCCATGAATTATAGTGTTGCCCGCCGCTTCTTTTAGGCGTTTAGGCTTTGAAAATATTTTAGCAAGCAAATTAACACTATTACTGTCATTATTAGCAGTATTGCAATTACCGCCCGTACTTCCCGCGAAGCTCCCCCCGGATGTTCTTATCAGAGCCAGTGCGCTTTCTCCCAGAGGCGTGGCTATGGCAGCTATGGGATCATTGCTGCCGTAGGCAGGCTTGTCCATCAGCTTTCCTTTCCCGGACCGGCAATTCCAAGATTGAGAAAAACTTTAGGAGCCCCTGCCGATGCCCAGAGGCCTAGCAGGCAGTAGCGTATAAAGCGGCCAAGTTCGGTGTAGGGCGAACCCAGACCCCAAAAAGAAATCGAAGCAAACAACGAATTTTCTCCCGGGAGTATAAGGCGGAGGCCCAGGTAAATTACGGCAGCCCCCGAAAGTCCAAGTATATAGCGGGCAGTCAGCAAAAATATGCCGGGTTTTTTCCCTTTTACCAAGCCCTGGGCAGTGAAAGGGAAAGAATTGATCATAAGGCTGTACCCTGCGCCAAAACCCAGGAACAGGGCAGGGAGGCTTGTATCCATAGGATAGAGGCCGTTCATAATCAGCGCTATCGCGGCGGTGCAGATCATTTGGGTCCGCTTACCCCTCATAATGAACCATGCGCCGAGCCAGGGGCTCGCCATGTAAAAAGCTGTCAGTATAATGCCACCGATGATCCAGCCGCCCAAAATATCTGTAGGGAAATGCACCCCCAGGTAGAGCCTGCTGAATGCAATGAGGAGCATGAGTATGATCGCGCTAATCCAAATGGCCAGCCTTGATTCTTTTTTCCTGCTTCCGGCCCAGGACATAATGGGAACCCAGAGGCACAGGCTGTTTTGTGCATGCCCCGAGGGGAAACCATAGCTGGATTCAAGGGCCATGCCTACAGACGGGTCAAGGTTGTACGGCCTTGGCTGCTTAAACAGGTGCTTGAATATTGTATTTGTCCAGGCGGAAAAAATGATGAGCATCCCCAGCCTGAACCCCCGTTTTTCATCTATGCACCAGTAGACGAGCAGCAGAAAGGGGATGACAAAAGCTTCTGAACCTATGGTGGTGATGATCTTAAGAAATACGGTAAGAAAGGGGTTTGCCGCAGTTTGAATTGCCTCTATTAAATTGAGTCCCCAGAGGTAAACCGATGTCAGAAAAGGCAGGTTCTCTGCAGGCATGATTTGGATAATTTCACTGTTCATTGTTAGAGACTAAAAGCCTTCAAAGAACCTGTCAAGGACGCGGTTCACTGCGGCGGATTGATCGCGGCTCAAGGGAGATGAAGTCTTTATGCCCCTGAGAAGCGCCATGGCTTGGGACGCGAAAGAAGCCTTTTCAATACTTACCAGAATAAAGAAATCCCAAGCCTCGCTACTGCGAAGCACCTCGCTGCCGCGAGGCGCCTCGTTCCCAGGCCCATCGGCTTCCGGGAAATGCCTTTTGATCCAAAAATCTTCCTCTTTTATTGCCCCTGCCCAGGAAGCGTCAGAGGCTGTCCGTATCATGGTTTCAAAAAAGCTGCCGTACTCGTCATCCGGGTTTTTGAAAGCCGAACCCAATAAACGCTTTTCCATGCGGACTGCGCCAAGGCGGGCAAAATCCAGTTCCGGTGAAAAACCTGCCCTCCATTGTTCCAAGGCATTAAAGTTGGCCCCTGAATTCAGGCTAATAAATATATAACGGTTCTGGTATTCATCGAGGGCTTCAACTGCATTGTTCCCTCCTTCAAGATAAGATATCACCCAGAGCGGGATCGCAGCGCCTTCTGCTTTTCCCCTGTGATCTGTTATCTGCCAGGGAATCTCTGCGCTTAAAGAAGCTTCTGCGGCAGAGGTGCGGCTTTCTTCTGTCGGGGTGCTTGTGCAGCCCCATGACAGCAATACTGTTAAAACAAGAAAGATCGAGGAATAATGGTTTTTCATTGGTTTTTTTGGGTTGTTTTGGGCGGCGCAGGCTCTGCTGAATACCTTGCGGCAAATTCATCCATGACAGCTGTTGGCAGCGCTCCGGCAGGATCCGTATCATTTTTGGCAGCCCCTAGCTGGTATCCAAGCAGATTCAGATTCTTTTTAACAGGAATGTTTATTTCATCTTTTCCCAGGCTGACAGTAATAGTGTCATTTTTTGTTAAATAGTTAATTGTAATAGTACTAATTCTGTTATTTTGCGGGTGGGGGGCGATAATACGTTCCGCCTGATCCCCTGAATGCAAAGTTACGGTGAGGCCTTCAGTTTCCAGGGCAACTTCCAGGATAGCGCTATCCTCATTCTCCTCAGTGTCCTCTGATGTTGAGAAGGATGCGCGGAAAATGATGCCTTCATTCAGGGGCATAAAACGGAAGGTAAAACTCCCCCATCCCCATTCCCCGGAACCGCGTTTTTGGAGTGCAGCAGGTATATAATAGATATCGTTTGGGCCTATGGCGAGGCCGTAAATATCATCGGCCGCCAGCCAATTTATTTTTCTTTTCGATGTGTCTTTTTGGGGAAAGGGGATAAACTCTTTTTGGGAAACTGTATTCAGAGTATCCTTGAGGCTGCCTGCAAATGTAAAATAGGCGTTTAATTTTTCTGCAGCCTTTGGGGTATCAATAAGAACCTGCTGTATATACCCCTTGGACGAAACCGGCAGAGAAAGCTCCTTCATTTTGCCTTTAAGCCTTGTCCCTGCCTTGGCAACATGGAGGGAAGGATTCCTGTTCCCATGGGGCGGGAAAGGAAGGACTTCAGCCCTGATCTGCTGGAAGCCTGTCTGGGCAGGGGCTTTCCAGAGTATACGGTTGGCCCCTTCAGAAAGCCTGCCGCTGCTGATCCTTGCCCTGCCATTATACCAGGCTATGTAGGGATCGATGTCGCCAAGGGTGAGAATTTTTGCTTCGAACAGCACATAACTTTCGGGGGGCACCAGGTTGGCAGCTGATATTCCCGGCAGATAGGCTGCAATATCTTCTATTTCATAATCCGTGCCGCCCATGTAATATACGGTTTTTTCGGTTTTTGAAAGCGTTTCCTGATTCCAGCTCAAAACCTGGAAGACCAGTGCATAAGGGCCTGGTTCCAGTTCTGCAGGAGCTGTAAAGGGTGGGAGGCGTTTATCAAAGCCGCCTAAACGGAAAAAAATATCATCCTGTGGTTCTTCGGTCGGCTCTTCCTCCGAAACTTCGGGGATGGGCCCAATTCCCTCGGCAGTGTAAATAACCGCCCTGCCTGCCTGGGCGCCGCCGGGGGTTTGAAAAAACACCTTAAGGCTGGCTATATCCTTGTCATTAGAAACCGGGCTCACAAAGGCAGGCTGAATTTCATCCTCTGCCTTAATGAGTGCGTATTCTTCCAGGGAAAGCTTGCCTGAGAGGGCAGCAATCTGGTAGGTCTGGGCTGAAGGGAATACAGAATCCACCTCCCCGCAGGAACAAAAAAGGAGAAGATTGAATAATCCGGCAATTGTCAGGGCCGCCGACCAACGATGACACATACTTTTGAAAACGTGGTATCCTATATATAGTATAGCGTGTAATATAAAGAATATCCATTTTTTAAGGAAGAAAAATGCGGGCAGTCAAAGCCATCATTCATCTGGATAATTTCCGCCATAACATTGAAAAAGCCCGGGAAAAGGCAGGCGCCCGGACAGGTCTTTGCGCCCCGGTCAAAGCTGATGCGTATGGCCATGGGGCAGTGCCTGTAGCCCGGGCTGCTCTGGAGGCCGGAGCTAGCCATCTTGCGGTAGCTACAGTAAGCGAAGGGGCTGAATTAAGGCAGGCAGGCATAAAGGCCCCTGTTTTCCTTTTTTCCCAGGCTCTTCCAGGAGAGATGGAGGAGATAGCAGCCCTGGATCTCATCCCTCTCGTGGGCGACCGTGAAGCTGCGGAAGTCTTGGCTAAAGCAGGCAGAAGGCTTGAAGTCCACCTCAAGGTGGATACCGGCATGGGCCGCATGGGCGCAAGGCCCGAAAATGCCGCCGAACTGGCTGCTTTCATCGTATCCCAAAAAAGCCTTAAGCTGGGCGGGGTGGCTACCCACCTTTCGGTATCCGATTCCCTCGAGCCTGCGGATATAGCATATACGAAAGGGCAGCTTTCCCGATTCAGAGGGGCTGTGGATTCCATAAAGGCCGCGGGCCTGGATCCGGGCTTGATCCATGCCGCCAATTCGGGGGCGCTCTGTTTTCATGAGGATGCGTATTTTGACCTTGTCAGGCCGGGCATCTTCCTTTATGGCTATTCCCCGGCAGCGGGCATCCCGGAGGGCCTTGACGCCGAACCGGTCATGGAACTGCGCGGCGCTGTGGTGTTTATCAAGAAGGTCTTCAAGGGCGAGGATATTTCCTATGGCAGAACCTGGACAGCGCCAGAGGATACGTATATTGGCACCCTGCCTGTGGGCTATGCCGACGGTTTGCCCCGGCTGTTGAGCAACCGCCATTCGGTATATATAAAAGGCCGGGCCTATCCCCAGGTGGGGAGGATATGCATGGATCAGTGCATGATTAATTTGGGGCCTGAGACCGATGTTAAACGCTGGGACGAGGCGATTATTTTTGGCCCCGGCGCTGTGACTGCCGCTGATATGGCAGCCAAAATTGGGACCATCTCTTACGAAATCACCTGCAATATCAATAAACGGGTGCCAAGGGTGTATATATGAACAAATCGGATATCGAAATTGCCCGGGAAGCCAAGCTTAAGCCAATTTCAGAAATAGCTGGCGCTATGGGGATTTCCCCCCAATGGGTGGAGGAATACGGAAAGTACAAAGCCAAGATAGACTGGAGGCTGCTAAAATCTGCGGAATTGCCCCAAAAGCGGGCGAAGTATATAAACATTACCGCCATTTCGCCAACACCCCTGGGGGAGGGGAAGACCACCACAACTGTGGGGCTGGTTCAGGGCCTGGGGAAAATCGGGAAGCAGGCTGTAGCTTGTCTCAGGCAGCCTTCCATGGGGCCTACCTTCGGCATCAAGGGAGGGGCAGCCGGCGGAGGGTACAGCCAAATTGTTCCAATGGAGGATTTCAACCTCCACCTCACCGGAGATATACATGCCGTGTCCGCTGCCCACAACCTCTGCGCAGCTGCGGTGGATGCCCGGATCTACCACGAGTCCCGCTGGGCCCCGTCTTACTTTGAAAAGCTGGGCCTCAAAATACTGGACATTGACCCTTGCAGGGTGTCCCTGGGCCGGGTGATGGATATTAACGACCGGGGCCTCCGCAATGTGATGACCGGCCTTGGGGGCAGGGAAGACGGCCCTTTGCGCCAGTCCCGTTTTGATATTTCCGTGGCCAGCGAAGTTATGGCCATACTTGCCCTGGCGAGGGATCTTCCGGATCTCAGAAAGCGCCTGGGGCGCATGGTTGCAGCTTGCAACAAGAAAGGCGATCCCGTCACCGCAGAGGATCTGGGCGTTGCAGGGGCCATGACCGTGCTGATGAAGGACGCTCTCAAGCCGAATTTATTGCAGACCATTGAAGGCCAGGGCAGCTTTGTCCACGCCGGGCCTTTTGCCAACATTGCCCACGGTAATTCTTCTATAATAGCGGATCTTCTGGCGGTGAATTACGCGGACTTTGTAGTTACCGAAGCCGGATTCGGTTCCGACATGGGGATGGAGAAATTTTTCGACATCAAGTGCCGCACTTCGGGCCTGGTCCCTGATGCGGTAGTCCTGGTGGCAACTGTGCGGGCCCTCAAGTCCCATGGAGGCGGCCCGGCGGTAGTTCCCGGAAAACCCCTGCCTCCCGAATATAAAGAAGAAAATTTGGAACTCCTCAAAAAGGGCCTCCCCAACCTGCTGGCCCACATAGGCATAATCAGCCGTTTCGGCGTGCCTGCGGTGGTTGCCATCAACGCCTTCCCCACAGATACCGAGGCGGAATGGGAATTGGTGCGCGACGCAGCCATCAAGGCCGGCGCAGCAGACGCGGTGGTTACCACCCACTGGGCAAATGGGGGCGAGGGAGCTGCGGATCTTGCAAGGGCAGTGGAGAAGGCTGCTTCATTGCCAAGCCATTTCAAACTCCTCTATCCTGATGAAGTCCCTCTTAAGCAAAAAATTGAAACCGTGGCTGTCCGGGTTTACGGCGCCGAGGGCGTTGATTTTGAGAAGGGCGTTTTAAAGGAACTTGATACTCTCGAAGAGAAAGGTTATGGGAAGCTTCCTGTGTGCATGGCCAAGACACAGTATTCGCTTTCTCACGATCCTGCCCTCAAAGGGGCGCCCAGGGGCTGGAGGCTTCCGGTTCGGGAAGTTCGCCTTGCTGCAGGCGCTGGGTTCGTCTATCCCCTCTGCGGGGCTATTACCACCATGCCGGGGCTGCCTTCAAGGCCCGCCTTTATGGATGTTGATATTGATGATGACGGAACCGTGAGGGGCCTTTTCTAGGTGCTTTAAACTGAAGGCACAAACCGGCATAATACTTGTATGAAAGACAAATACTCATATCTAGCCCTTAATGATGATGAAGAGAATGAGGATGAAGAAAAATCCTCTCAGCCCGCTGCCGATCCCCTTATCGGCAGGATGCTTAAAACCCGGACTATTCTGCTTGCAGGAGAGATCAACAAGGATTTGGCTGAACGCATCATACGCCAGCTGCTCCTGCTTGATGACATGGGGGAAGATCCCATACAGATTTTTATTGATTCACCTGGCGGTGACGCTGACGCAGGTTATGCCATTTTCGACATGATCCGTTTCATCAAAGCCCCTGTCTGGACCATAGGCATGGGCCTTGTTGCCAGCGCGGCTGCCATTATTGAGCTTGCGGCGCCTAAGGAAAGGCGGGTGGGGCTGCCCAATAGCCATTACCTCATCCATCAACCCCTTTCAGGCATCCGGGGTGTTGCGACGGATATAGAGATCCATGCCAGGGAGCTGGACAAACTGAGGGACAGGATTAACCACCTCATTGCAGACGAGACCGGCGTGCCCTTTGGGCAGGTTGAAAAAGACACGGATCGCGATTATTGGATGAACGCCGCCGAAGCCGTGAAGTACGGCCTCATTTCCAAAGTCACTGCCAGCCAGGCTGATCTTAATATTCCCAAGCCGGGAAAAGCGGGTAAGGCTGAAAAGGCTGAAGCAAAAAAGCCGGCTGCCAAGAAGGCGGCGCCTGTCAAAGCACAGCCTGCGAAACCGGCATCGGCAAAACCGGCTGCAAAAAAACCTGCGCCCAAGGCCCCTGCCAAGAAGAAGCCGGGAAAATGAGCGCAAAGGCGCCTGCCTCAAAGCTTTATGTTTTGAAACAGGATACTCAATCATGGTAGAATTGGTTTCTTTCCTGGGCAATCCTGGTTCTGAATATGCGGGCAACAGGCACAATGCCGGCTGGCTATTAGCAGCAAAACTCCCTTTTTTTGGCAGCCTTCCGTGGCGGCAGAAATTCAAAGGACGCTATGCCGAGAAGGATGGGGTGCACTTCCTCATGCCCGGCACCTATATGAACCTTTCGGGCGATTCTGTCCAGGCAGCAGCTTCTTTTTTCAAAATCCCTCCCGGCGCTATTCTGGTTGTCCATGACGAACTGGAACTGGCGCTTGGCACTATTTCCCTTAAGTTTTCGGGCGGCCTTGGAGGCCATAATGGTCTGCGATCCATGAAGGGGAATTTCGGCACCCCCGATTTCTGGCGTCTGCGTATCGGCATAGGTCGGCCCGACGACAGGCTTCCCGGAGAGGGGGGGCATGCAGGCTCGGGCAGGGGAATCGCGGACTGGGTGCTCTCGGATTTTAGTGCAGCCGAAATGCCTATACTGGAACCCGCCCTTGAGGCTGCTGCGGGTCTTCTCGTAAAAGCCCTGGCAGTGGATCCTCAAAGTCTGCTCCCCGAATGGGGAAAGAAGAAGATAGTTTGAGCTTGCTGCGGGGTTGCTGAGCTATTTCATCATGAGCAGAAAAAGCGTGGATATTTTGACAGTAAAGGTGAATGTATGGGTATTAAATTGGATAGCATTGCCGCAGATTCCGCAGGCATAAACAAACCCGCCCTGGATGATTTTGTCCATGCCCTGGAAGGCGCATCCGCAACAATGCGGGGCTTTGTGCTGCTGCGGTACGGCAAAGCAGTACAGCGGCATTTTTGGCAGCCCTACCATGAGGATGACCCTATCTGGGTTTATTCTTTAAGCAAGAGTTTTTGTTCCACTGCCGTTGGCTTTGCCATTCAGGAAGGGCTTCTAAAGCTTGATGATCCGGTACTCTCCTTTTTTCCTGAGCATGCGGCAAAAGTCAAGGATGAAAACTGCAAAATGGTGAAAGTGCAGGATCTTCTTACCATGAGATCCGGTCATGAAGCCGATCCTACCATGCCTATGGTGCGTACCCCCGATTGGGCAGAATATTTTTTGACCATCCCCTATAAATACAAGCCCGGAACCCGCTTCGTGTATAATTCAGGAGCCACGTATATGCTTTCCGCCATAGTGCAGAAACTTTCGGGCCTTACGATTTTTGAATATCTTAAGCCCAGGCTCTTTGCGCCCCTGTGTTTTGGGGATTGTGCATGGGATGTTTCGCCTCAGGGTATCAGCACCGGAGGCTGGGGCTTCATGGTTGCCCTGGAGGATATTGCCAAGCTTGGCCTCCTTTATCTAAATAAAGGGAACTGGAATGGCCGACAGCTTCTATCGGAAGCCTGGGTAAAGGATGCTTCTTCGGCTCATGCGGATAATTCCATTACACCCGGGGCAAGCGCAGACTGGGCTAGAGGTTATGGTTATCAATTCTGGCAGTCCCGGCATGGCTTTAGGGGCGATGGCGCTTTTGGCCAATATTGCCTTGTAATGCCTGAATATGATGCGGTTCTGGCCCTCTCATGTGAAACCGATAACATGCAGGCCGTCCTTGATATAGTCTGGGATAAGTTGTTGCCTGCTTTTGCGATTTCAAATGCGGATATTGAAAAGAAAATAAGCGGAAAGGTTTTAAAAGCGAATGAAAACCCTGCCGGTATAAATTCTATCAGCCTCAATTTTTATCCCGACAGGCTGTCCCTTGGCTTTCAGACAAAGAATGGGCTGGAGCAATTTGAAGCAGGCCGCTTTGGTTGGATTGAAACCTCTGCTCGTTTGCCCTGGGGCGCCTTCAGTTTTATCCCCGTGGCAGGCATGGCAGGGGATGGGCGGAAGATTTCATCCACTTTTCTTTGGAAAGGGAAAAATGATCTTGAGGTTCGCATGATCTACCGTAATTGCCCTCATCGGGAACTTTTGAATATCAAAATCGAAGGGAACACTTTGAAGCTTTCATGGCCCGGGAACCCTGCGGCTATAGCCATAGGAAGGGCTGAATTAAATCTTAATTCCATAGGAGACATTTACGAATAAAATGAAAATAGGAGTATTAACCGATAATTTCCTCTGCCCCCTGACCGGCGCAATAAAAAAAGCTTCGCGCCTTGGCCTTGCAGGAGTGCAGATCTACGCTGTCAGCGAGGAGTTCAATGCCTCGCTCCTAAAAAACACGGCAAAGCTTGATGAATACCTCAAGCTTTTAAAAGACAGCAACCTGGTGATAAGCGCACTCTGCGGCGATATGGGGGGCCATGGTTTTGAAATCGCCGGGGACAATCCCGAAAGGATAGAAAAATCCAAAGCCATTATAGATCTTGCTGCCGCTTGCGGAACCCGGGTGATCACCACCCATATCGGGGTAATCCCGGATGATGAAAAATCAGAAAAGTTCGCGGCGATGGTGAGTGCCCTCGATGCCCTCGGTTCTTACGGCAAGAAGCAGGGTATAACTCTCGCTATCGAGACAGGGCCTGAAAAGCCCGAGACTCTGAAAAAATTCATCGATCATACCCACGGCGGTGTAGGGGTCAATCTTGATCCCGCAAATTTCGTCATGGTCACTGATGTTGATCCGGCAAAGGCAGTCGAAATTCTTGGAAAGCACATAGTTCATACCCATGTAAAAGACGGGATTATGAAAAAGAAAGCTGACCCCCGGCTTATCTACGATTTTTTTGCCAACGGCGGAATCGGGGATATGCGTATGGCCGATTACTTCGTTGAAACCCCTGTAGGCAAAGGCAGTGTGGATTTCGACGCCTATATCAACGCGCTTAAAAATGCAGGTTATGACGGCTTCTTCACCATCGAGCGTGAGGCAGGCCCCGATCCGGAAAAGGACATAGAGTCTGCCGCGGTATTTATAAAATCCAGGCTGGAAGCTGGGGGGTATAAATAATCCATGAAAAAAAATACCGCCCAATCCTTTGAGGATCTTTACAATATAATCGTAAGACTGCGAGCCCCTGACGGCTGCCCCTGGGACAGGGAACAGAATCCCCTTTCTCTCAGGGGTAGTCTCATCGAAGAAACCTATGAATGTGTGGAAGCCATTGACGAGGGCAATCCGGCCCATATCAAAGAAGAACTTGGGGATATTTTCCTTCTGGTTACCATGATTGCATATATGCACGAACAGGAAGAAAAATTTTCTGTCGCCGACGCGCTTGAAAACAATGCCGAAAAACTCATACGCCGCCATCCCCATGTATTCGGCGATATCAAGGTAAAAGATTCCGCCGAGGTTCTGGACAATTGGGCAAAGATCAAGGTGGAGAAGGAAGGAAGAAAACCCAAGGACTCGCTTCTTGACGAAGTGAGCCGCGGCCTTCCCCCGCTGGACAGGGCATGGAAGCTCCAGAAGAAAGCCGCCAAAGCGGGCTTTGACTGGCCCGACACAGCCGGCGTAATCGCCAAAATAAAAGAAGAGCTTGAAGAAGTGACAGAAGAAATCATAGCCCAGGATGATCCAAGCGCTTTGGAACAGGAACTGGGGGATCTCCTTTTTTCCGTAGTAAACCTTTGCCGTTACCTTAAGGTCGAGCCTTCGGTGGCCCTTCAGCGCACGAATATAAAATTCACCGAACGCTTCAAGCATGTGGAAGAGCGCATGAAGGAAACCGGAGCGGAGATGAAACAGGAAAACCTGGGGCTTATGGACAAATACTGGGAAGAAGCTAAATAGAGTTTTCAACCTTGGTTTCAAGGATCATAAGCTGGACAAAGTAATTTATCTTCTTGTAATCGTCGGCCAGCCTCTGGGCCAAAGGCGTCTTTGAGGCCAGGGTCAATTCCTTCCAGTTTATAATAAGTTCGAAGGGTTTTTTGTTGTAATCTTCAAGCAGCATTTTAAGATGCTTCCCCACGATGATGAGGCCCTGGACAGCCCTGTTCACCAGGGAGAGGGCTTCTTCATTGATGGTGCCCACGATGCTTTCCAGGTAGTGGGCCTGGGAGGGATCGCGATCAACCCTGAGGAGGGCAGCGTGAAGCCTTGGGCCATTGCTTCCGTCCTCTGAAAGGGTTTCATCCAGAGTGTTGATCTCAGGTTCTATATCCCTCACTGTGTGGTAACCATCGGACATGGCAATGGAAGCAGCGTTATTGGTCCACTGCCCGCGCACTAACAGTATTTCTGACAGCTCCTGAATCTCCTTGTTTAAGAAATCCTGAATAAAAACCATAAGGTGGTTCAGGGCAGGAGCCATGGTATACGCTTCAAGGTCTTTTTGTACCAGAATTTTTCCGCTTTCCTTGTTGTAGAAATTAAGCCTTGTAGTGTCAATCTCGCCGAAGACCGCTTTTTCCAGTGCCGCAATCTGGGCATTCTTCTGCCTGTCTGCAATATCTGAAATTACCTGGCGTACTTCGGCAGTCTTCTGATCCAGCCAATGCGCCGAGAGATGATCTTCATCGCCATCTGCCGGGGTGCCTTTGAATTCCCAAATAGGATTTCCCGAAGCCAGTTTAATCATGAGATCAAGCATTTTAGAAGCTTTAAGATCTTTAAGGTTTACCAAAAGGCCTGTCCATATTTCATGGGGGATAACATCAGTACCGCCGTTGCAGTATTTTAAAATCTCAAAAACCGTCTTCCAGTCATCCTGGGGATCAAACGAAGGCAGCACAGAAAGGAATTTGGCAATATCAGCCATAATGGTATCGGTTCTTAAGGCAGAAAACTTTGGCTGTTCTGTAAAATCGCCTTCGATTATCTCAGCGTCAAATTTTTTAAGCAGCGCAGGATAATCGTAAGAAGCGAAGCGGTTCAATACCCCTATGAGAGTATAGCACTTGTCCGCCGCAGTGAGTCGGGGGCTGTCAAAACCTAAAGTAAGGGCCGCGAGATCAGCTTCAAGCTGCTTGGTAAGTTCAGGCCCGGCTGTAGCCTTTTTCCGTTCCGCAATAGCTTCAGGTGTCAGACGTTTGATTACGTCCATAGTAGACTTATCGAGAAAAGATTCGATGGTTACATGACGTACTTGCTTGTCTTTGGCAGGATCATTTATAAAAACCTTGGCAGGGTACAGGATCTTGTAGACACTGTACATATATTGCGCAAAAGAGGGATCGGCTTCTTCCTGGCGTACCTTGTAGAACCTGGTGTACTTGTTCTGCTGAATATCCTTGGCCAACTGCTTGAGCAGCACCTGCTTGTCAGATCCGCCGCTCTCGCCGTCTCCCGAGATAAACGAAATAACCTTGTTTAATACATCCGCCATTATTATTCCTCTAAGAGATTATAACCGCAAACCCGCACGCAGGTTTGCGGTTAACGAAGACTAGAACGGCCTGTCAGCCAAATACTTGTACTCTTTCCACACCCTTTCGGCCTGGGCTTTTGCCTTTGCCAGGAGGGTATCGGCGCGGTCGGGGCTGGCCTGCTTGAGGCTCTTGAAGCGCACTTCCTTGTACATGAAGTCCTCAAGGGTAGTGGTGGCTTCTTTGGAATCAAGCTGGAAGGGATTTTTGCCCTCGGCCTTGAGCCTGGGATCATAACGATAGAGAGGCCAGAGACCGGAAGTAACGGCCGCCTTCTGCTGATCCATACCTTTGTCCATGTCGATGCCGTGGTTGATGCAGTGGGAGTAGGCAATGATGATGGAGGCTCCGGGATAGGATTCCGCTTCGCGGAAGGCCTTGATGGTCTGGGCCACATTGGCGCCCATGGAAATCTTGGCCACATACACGTAACCGTAGCTCATGGCCATGGCGCCCAGATCCTTCTTGGTGATGTCCTTGCCGGCTGCGGCAAAACGGGCAATAGCGCCAATGGGGGTGGCCTTGGACATCTGGCCGCCGGTGTTGGAGTACACTTCGGTGTCCATGACGAGGAGGTTCACGTTCCGGTTTGAAGCCAAAACGTGGTCCAGGCCGCCGTAACCGATGTCGTAGGCCCAGCCGTCGCCGCCCAGTACCCAGACAGACCTCTTGATAAAGTGATCCGCCAGTGAAAGGAGGAGTTTGGCTGTGGGTTTGCTGTTGTTCTTTAAGGCGGCTTTAAGTTCGTCCACGGTCTTGCGCTGGACTTCGATGGCGGCGTCATCTTCCTGGGTATTGGCCAGGAGCTTGTCGATGATACCAGCGGCGATGCCTTCGGACTTTGCCTTGGCGGCAAGTTCTTTTACGTGTTCAGCCAGCTTGTCGCTTGTCATCCTCATGCCCATGCCGAATTCGGCGGCATCTTCAAAGAGGCTGTTGGACCATGTCGGCCCGCGTCCGTCGGCGCGCTTGGCATAGGGGGTGGTGGGGAGGTTTCCGCCGTAGATGGAGGAACAACCTGTCGCATTGGCAATGACCGCCCTGTCGCCGAAGAGCTGGGAGAGGAGCTTCACATAGGGAGTCTCGCCGCAGCCGCCGCAGGCGCCTGAGAATTCGAAGAGGGGCTGCTTGTAGGCCAGGCCCTTCACAGTCGAAAGGTTGAGGTCCGCAGCAGGAACTTCGGGCAGGTTGAGGAAATACTCCCAGGCGGCAACCTGTTCGGCGTGGAACTTGGGATCGTCGGCGTAGGATTTCCAGGAGAGGGCCTGGGGCTTGGAAGCATCCTTGGACATGGGGCAAATGTTGATGCACACGCCGCATTCCATGCAGTCCTCGGCGGAAATCACGAGGCAGGTTTTCTTGCCGTCTATTGGCTTGGGCTTAATGGCCGCAGTCTTGAGGCCTGCAGGGGCTTTGGACACTTCGGCGTCCGTGAGGTTCTTCATGCGGATACAGGCGTGGGAGCAGACCGCAGCGCAGTTGCCGCACTGGATGCACACGTCGGGGTTCCAACTGGGCACCCGTTCCGCAACCGCACGCTTCTCGTACTGGGTGGTGGCGGTGGGGAAGGTTCCGTCGTCGGGGATCTTCGAAACCGCAAGCTTGTCCCCTTCCTGTACCGAAACGGCCCCAAGCACTTCCTTGATCCATGCATCTTTGGAGGTGGAGAAGGGAACCTTCATGTGGAGGTCTCCTGAAGGGGCGGAAGGATACTTCACTTCTTCTACTGCCGAAAGGGCAGCGTCCACAGTGGCATAGTTTTTCTGCACCACTTCGGCGCCCTTTTTGCCGTAGGATTTTTCGATGAAGTGCTTCATCTCTTCCACAGCCTGGGCCTCGGGGAGTACGCCTGAAATTTTGAAGTAAGCGGCCTGCATGACCGTGTTGATACGGTTGCCCATGCCGGTCTTGCGGGCAATCTCGGCGGCGTTTATCACGTAGAACTTGAGTTTCTTGTCGATGATGCGCTTCTGGGTCTCCACGGGGATTTCCTTCCATACTTCCGCAGCGCCGAAGGGGCTGTTGAGGAGGAACACGCCGCCCTCTTTGGCGTTGGCCAGCATATCAAGGACTTCTATATAGGAAAACTTGTGACAGGCCAGGAAATCGGCTTTGGTGATGAGGTAGGGCCGGCGTATGGCTTTTTTGCCGAAACGCAGATGGGAAATGGTAAAACCACCGGACTTTTTGGAGTCATAGGAGAAATAGGCCTGAGCTGAAAGTTCAGGCTTGGCGTCCCCGATGATCTTGATGGAGTTCTTGTTGGCCCCCACAGTGCCGTCTGAACCGAGACCGTAGAACATGGCCTCATTCATGCCCTCTTCGGCCAGGAAGAAATGCTCGTCGTAAGGCAGGCTCTTGCCCAGGAGGTCGTCATTGATGCCCACCACAAAGTTGGCAATTTTCTTGCCCGAAAGGTTGTCGAACACCGCTTTGACCATGGCGGGGGTGAATTCTTTTGAACCCAGACCGTAGCGTCCGCCCAAAACCGTGGGATAATCCTTGAAGGGGGATTTTCCGGCGGCCTGAACTTCGCCCAGAGCAGTGCGTATATCTTCGTAGAGGGGCTCGCCCAAAGAACCCGGCTCCTTGGTGCGGTCGAGAACCGCAATGGCCTTGGTTGTTGTGGGCAGGGCTTTCACAAAAAGCTCGGCGTCAAAGGGCCTGTAGAGCCTTACTTTGAGAACCCCGACCTTTTCGCCTTTCCCGGTAAGATATTCCACGGTTTCTTCGCAGGTTTCAGCCCCCGAACCCATGATGATGATGACTTTCTCAGCGTCTTTTGCGCCAAAATAGTCGAATGCATGGTAAGCGCGGCCTGTGAGCTTGGCATACTGATCCATGGTTTCCTGCACAATGCCGGGAACCTTGAGGTAGTAGGGATTGACCCCTTCACGGCCCTGGAAATAGGTGTCCGGGTTCTGGGCAGTACCCCTGATGGAAGGTTTCTCGGGGGTAAGGCCCCTCTCGCGGTGGGCCCGCACCAGGTCGTCATCGATCATCTGGCGCATAATGTCGAAGGAAACTTCCTCGATTTTCTGATACTCGTGTGAAGTCCTGAACCCGTCAAAGAAGTGGAGGAAGGGTATCCTGGATTTGAGGGTGGCGGCGTGGGCGATAATCGCCAGGTCCATGACTTCCTGCACGCTGTTTGAAGAAAGCATGGCCCAGCCGGTCTGGCGGCAGGCCATCACGTCCTGGTGATCCCCGAAAATGGAGAGGGACGAAGTGGCAAGGGCTCGGGCCGCGATATGGAACACCGTGGAAGTGAGTTCCCCGGCGATCTTGTACATATTGGGAATCATCAGGAGAAGGCCCTGAGAAGCGGTGAAGGTGGTGGTCAGCGCCCCGGTGGTTAAAGCACCGTGCACCGCCCCGGCGGCTCCGGCTTCGGACTGCATTTCGACAACCTGCGGGATTGTTCCCCACAGGTTCTTGCGTCCCTGGGCGGAAAATTCGTCAGAAAGTTCCCCCATGGGGCTGGACGGGGTAATCGGGTATATCGCGATTACTTCACTCAGCGCGTGGGCTACGTGAGCCGCGGCATTATTGCCGTCGATCATTACCTTGTTCTTGTTGGCCATTGTTTTCCTCTTCTCCTTTTTAATAGAAGGTATTAAACCGAAAATATTATTTTTAATAATAGCTTTTCAGGCTGAAAAATTCAAGCTATAGTTCTGGCTATGAAAACATTTACCAATTTTAACATCAATCTCTATACGGACGTTCTTTTCGGAAAAAACACCGAGCTTGAAGCAGCCAAGATGGTCAAAAAACACGGCGGCTCCCGAGTGCTTTTGGTCTACGGCGGCGGCTCAATCAAGAAATCGGGCCTCTACGACCGTGTAGCAGGCGCGCTCAAGGCTGCAAGCCTCCCCTTTGCCGAACTCGGCGGAGTCCAGCCCAACCCCCGGCGCTCCCTCGTGGAAAAGGGCATAAAAACCGCCCAGGACGAAAAGACCGACTTTGTCCTGGCCATAGGCGGCGGCAGCGCCATAGACACCGCCAAGGCCATAGCCCTTGCCCTGGCAAACAGCGGCGAATACTGGAAGTTCTATCAGGGCGCCCCCGCCGAAAAAATGGCCCCCGTCGGAACCATCCACACCATAGCCGCCGCAGGCAGCGAAACCAGCCGTTCCAGCGTTATCGTGGACGATCTCGGCACAGGCCGTAAAATGAGCGTGAATCTGGACCCCTGCCGCCCTGTTTTCGCCATCATGAACCCCGAACTGACCTATACAGTTTCCACCTATCAAACCGGCGCAGGGGCCGCCGACATTTTGGCCCACACCGTGAGCCGCTACTTTTTCAAGGATTCCCCAGTGTGCCACCTGGGTGACGAATTCGCCGAGGGTCTTATGCGCAATGTGGTACGCTTCGGCCCCCTTGCCATTGCCAACCCCGCTGATTACGAAGCCCGCGCCGAGCTCATGCTCTCGGCCTCCTACAGCCACAACGACCTTATGGGCATAGGCCGCTCAGGCCCCCGTGGCGGCGAGCATGCCCTGGAATCCCAAATCTCCGGCCACTACGATACCGCCCACGGCGCGGGTCTCGCCGCAGTGATGCCCGCCTGGCTTCAATATATAGTAGATAACGGCAGCCCTGAAATGATCGCCCGGATCGCCCAATTCGGCGTAGGCGTTTTTGGCGTCAAGGCGGATCTCGAAGATCCCAAGGGCACAGCCAACGCCGGCCTCCGCGCCTTCCGTGACTGGGTAAAATCCTTAGGGATGCCCCTGACGCTTAAGGAGCTCGGCATACCCAAAGCGGATCTTCCCCAGGTGGTGAAGCGCTGCATGGAACACAACAACGGCAAAGTTCCGGGCTTTATGGAGCTGGACGAAAAGGCAGTGACGGAGATTTTTGCGGCCATTGCGGAGTAGGGGATCGCTTGCGCTAAAAAAGAAGGCAAAACAGGCTCGACTCGGCGAGAAACTTAAAAGCTCTGGATGTTCCTGTCGATAAGATTGTCAAAGCCCTGGGCCTCCCCCTTGAAGTCGTCGAAAAACTATAGGTACGCCCATGTTTGCAGTTTTGAATTAAAAAAAGCAGAGATGGGCGCAGTTTCAATTTTACCAAACTTTTATGAATGAATGAGAATTTGTCAGGCGTCCAAATTCTCTATGATAATATCGCCGGAATATCCCGTTTACCATTAAGAATCCTATAGACTCGTACGGTTTTGGCAGTTTCAAATATCCGGTAAAAAACAAGATAGTCCTGCACTAACAAGCGGTGATATTTTTTGTTGCCATAATATTCGGGGCAGATGAATGGATTATCCGCAATGCTGTTTAGTTCTTTTTCTAATTTGTCAAGAAAACGATCTACGGTACCAGGATAAAATTGCGATTTGTATTGGCAAATTTCATCAATATCAATACGCGATCTTTTAAGAAGTTTGACCTCATAAGCCATGATACTTTTCCCTTAACTGCCGGAACACCTCCTTATAGTCTGTCCATTCGGCATTTGGGGATTCCGCTTCTTTTTCCGCCTCGTTAAGTTTTTCCGCTACATAGAGATAGTGCTGATATTCTTCGATTTTTGCATAGTCCTCGATATTGAGCAGTACAGCGGTTCCCCGCCCGTTCTTCGTAATGATAACCGGATCATGGTTTTCAAGCAGACTCTCGATCTCGGCATATTTATTCCGTAAGTCCCTTACCGGCCTGGCTTGTATGTTCTGCATTGTTATACCTCTATCATTACCGTATCACAATCGGGATACACATGCAAGCGGCCATACCGGAATCCCTGATCTGGATGTTCCTTTCGATAAGATTGTCAAAGCCCTGGGCCTCCCCCTTAAAGTCATTGAAAAACTATAGGCGCGGCATTTATTCGTATTGAGGCTTGCCCCAGGTTGTTGATTTGTATCATCTTTAAAATTTTTTCAATTTTACTTCGCTTTTCCATCTTTTTTTAGTATATTATAGGCAGGTAGCTAACTGCGCCCATGTTTGCAGTTTTGAATTAAAAAAAGCGAGATGGGTGCAGTTTCAATTCTGCCTGAAACTATTATGGACGAAAAAGAATTTTGGGGCCGCGTAAAGCAGCTGATAAAAAAAAGAAACACAACTCATGAAGAAGTCGCAAAGGCTTGCGGCATAAACTATGGCACTTTCCGAGGCTGGATATACCGGAGTATCTACCCCACGGTCATTGACGGCTATGTCATTGCCCGGGTTTTGGGGGTCAGTGTCGAGTACCTTATCACGGGCAGCGATAAGCAAAGTGAAAGATGCTCGTCTAAAATAGGAAAAGCCTGCAGCCTTTTGCAGCAGGCCGAAAAGACGCTGGGCAAAATTGTGTGAGAAAATATTTATCAGGCGTCCAAATTCTCTAATATCAATACGTATTTATGAAATAAAATGCACAAACATGGCCTGACTTTGTGCAAATGATGGCCCCAAAAAAGACCCGCATCAAGCGGGCCTTTTTTCACGCAAATTAATCTTACTTCTTCCGGGACAGGGCCTGGGTCGCATCGGTGATGCGGGAACGTATGCCCGAAAGCAGGGGCCTCACGGGCTGGGCCTTGGCAACGGCATCGCGGTAGTTGTTTGCGCTGAGGCTGCGGTTGGCATCGTCGAAGGCGGACTTGGCCGAGGCTAAATCCTGGTCGCAGGCGGCAGCGTCGAGCTGGGTGCGGGGGACGGCCTTGGCAGCGTTGAGGTCGTTTTCGGCCTGGGCGATTTCGGGCCTTAGGCCGTTGAGGAGGCTGGCGGCCTCATCACGGGCCCGGGCTGCGCCGGTTCTGCCGTCGGCAATGGCTTTTTCAGCGGCCGCGATGGCCTCGGCTGCATAGTTCTTGGCAGATTCGTAACGTTTGGAATCGGCCTCCGACTGCATCTGGGTAAGGGCATCCCTGGCGCGGGTCAGGGTGTTTGCGGCGTAGGTCACTGCATCCGCGTCATTTTCGGCCTTGGTTACTGCGTCAACAGCCTTGTTCATATCCTCTGTGGGAGGGGTTGCGCAGGCCGCAAATATCATTCCCACTAAAAGGGCCGCCAGCAGGGTGCTCACTGTTTTCCTCATTATACACTCCTATAAGTAGTTATTCCAATTTATCCTGATTCTAATATATCATAAACCAGTACAAAAAGCAAAGGATAGGGGGAGTATGGCGGTTTACATAACGAAAAAGCAGTCATGGATACGGTTTTTGGTTTCATTTCTTCCCGGGGCGGGTTTGGCTGTCCTGCTTTGCAGCCTGTTGGCAGGCCCTCATCTGGGGCCGCTTTACGATTTCCTCCTGCGCAAAAGGCCGCCCTTTCCGGTTTCGGGGGAGCTTTTGATTATTGATACAGGCAGCCCTTCCCTTGCACGGGGGGCATTGGATATTACGGAAAACATTCTGGAACCTTCCGCGGCAGCTTCGGTGCTCCTCACCATGACTGAATTTCAGGCTTCTTCGCTTATACTCCAGGCGCCGGTGCTGGGGCTTTCTGCCGGGGGCTCCGCAGGGGAGGAGGAGATACGCTACCGCTTTGACGAAGAATTCGGCGTGCTTGGCCGGAACATCAGGAACCTTTTCGACGCCATCAGGACAGGATCGATAGCCCCGGCGGATTCGGCCCGCTATGTGGGGGAGCTGGTGGATCTTTCCGAGAGGGGGAAGGAGCGGCTTGTAGCCGCCCTGGTAAGGCGGGACGAGGAGGGCATGCAGCAGCTTGAAAAAGCGGCGGCGGCCTTTGGCAATGTACGGCGTCCCGGGGATCTTCTGGTTCAGGTGATCAGGGCAGGGGAGGAGGGGCATCCTGGCGCCCTGGCCTCGACAGGCGAGTATTCAAGGGCTCAAGCGGATCGCGACGGGGTGCTCCGGCGCATTGCTCCGGTGAAGGCTGAATTCACCGGCCAAATTATGGAGCATATCATCTATGGATCTCTCAAGTCCCGTTATGGTTCTACGGAAATCGAGGTGACCCAGGACGGGCCGGTCCTTCGCATACAGGGCGGGCCTGAAGGCGCTAAACGGTCTATTGTGCTTGATTCCGAAGGGGCCCTGCTTTTTGAAGTTCCCCGCAGAGGCGAGGATTTCCGCCGCATACAGGCCAAGGACTTCTTCGATTACGATGAAGCGGACAAGAGCCTCCGCCGCCTTTTGAGCGAGTCAGAACCCTTGGGTATTTTCAGCGGTGTTGAAGGCGAAAACAACCCCTGTTTCCTTTACGATTATGCCCTTTCTGTGCGGGAGGAGATGCTTTCGGGCCCCAATGAGGATGGCAAAATTGCCTGGCGGGAAGCGCGGGATGCATATATGAAGAGCCTTGAGGATTTTCTTTACGGCCCTACAGAGATGATTTTGGTCGGAGGCTATGAGGAGCTTATCGCCTCCGAAGCCCTTGGCGAAGAGGGCATACAGCGCCTTGTGGATTTGCGGGATTCTTTAATCCGGGCCTTTGTAGCCCTGCGGGGAAGGTACAACGATCTGTTGGATCTGCGGAACAAGCTTAATTCTGCCCTGGCGGATTCCTTCTGCATATTGGGGCCCGGCGCCCCGGTGCAGGCGCCAGGCGCAGCCAACAGGATGCTTCCCTTCCCCGCGAATCTTTTAAAACTTTTCTTGCCCCCTCAGACTGAACGCTTAAGCGATACCGAAGCATCAGCCCTGCTTGCCAACAGCCTCCTCACAGGCCGCGCGGTGATTCCCGGCAGGATGATCTGGCTCCTTTTTGGGGCGCTGGCCTGCGCCCTGCTCACCGGCCTTTGCCTTAAATCGCTGGGTGCTTTATCCAGCCTCTGTGCAGGACTCCTTATAAGTTTTGTTTCCGGGGCGGTCTTTTCCTGGAGCTTCATGCTTTCGGGCCTCTGGCTCGATCCCCTGGTTCCCGCGTCAACCTGCCTCCTTGCAACCCTGGTTTCTTTTATATGGGCGCTGGCACTCCAAGTCAGCTTTAGCCGGCGCTTCCGCCTGAGTTACGGCCCCTTTGTCTCCAGGCCCGCTTTGCGCAGGGTGATAAAAGCCGGAAGGCCCAGGCCTTCTGAATCATGTACCGTCAGGGCAGGGGTAGTGGCAGTGAAAAACCCCGGCCTCCTGGTGCAAGAAGATAAAACCAATCCCCGATCAAGCGCGGAAATGGCCCTGGCCTTCAGGGAGAGAGTTGCGGAAAGTTTTAAGGAAGCAGGCGGTACCATTGTTGGCAGCGAAGGCGATCTGGTAATAGCCTGTTTCGGCTCCCCCCTTGAACGCATCGCCCTTGGCGGGAAGGATCTCGCATCCCCCTACGACGATCACATCCACGCCAGGAGCGCCCCGGCTGTCAGGGCTGTGGGCTTTGTGACGGAGCTCCTCAAACGCGAAGGAAGCAGCCTCTGGCATTACGGCCTCGATACAGGCGAATGCACATTTGTCTGGTCCCCCCTTTCAGGCTATTCCATCTTCGGCCGCCCCGCGGTCCGTGCAAGAATACTCGCCGGCCTTGCCCCCCGCTACAAGGCCCAGGTGCTTATCACTTCCTCTGTGAGCGAGGCTCTGCCCGATTTGCCCGCCAGGAAACTGGATGTGCTTAAGGAAAAGGATGGAAGTGGAGGTGAAGTGTTCTACGAATTGGCTTTGAAACGGTATGCGTATTAAAAGGCTGAAATTATTCGTATATAGAAGGAACTGGGACTGCTCTATTAATATCGCTATTTCATCTTAGCTAATTTGTCTATCACCCCGGTAACCGCCCGTATCCTCACCACCCTTCCGCCGCCCTGTTCGGGATAGGCCCTGAAGCGTTCGCCGTCGTCAGAGAAGGGGCTGGCCTTTTCACCCGGGAAGGGGGGGTAGCGGCTTTGGGTCCAGGCGAGGGAGAGGTCGCCGAGGCTGATGTCGGGATGGGCGGGATCAAAACGTATATAGGATTCGTGGACGCCCCGTTCTTCAAGGGGGGCCTCGTCGGTGCATTGGAGATAACGGATCACCCCTGCTTTTAGATCGACGGATTGAACTATGGCGGAGTGGGCCATTTCTCCGTCTTTACCCCGGAAGAGGAGAATGTCTCCGGGGCGGAGGCTTGCAATTTCATCTTTCACCGGAACTATCTGGGTTGTTTTGGAATTGTAGAAACCGGTCCCCGCATACCAGGAAGGGTCGTCACCTTTTTTAACGCCTAAAGCCCTGCCCAGGGTACGGCCCAGATCCACGCCGTCCTGGGACGCGATGTAGCTGAGCACATGCCAGACAAAGCCCGAGCAGTCCATGCCCGCAAGGCCGATACAGTAGAGGTAATTGTAAACATCGGTCTCTTCAAGGCCTTGTCCGCTTGTCAGCACGTAGGGCCTGTGGGGAAGACCCCGGTATGAGCCTGCTTTCATGCGGGCTATGTCGAAAAGATCCCGCGAACTGGTCCAGGTTTGCGTGGGAAGGTCGAAGATGATTACTTTTTCTTTGCCGTCGGAAAGTGTTTCTGTGTAAAGGGAAAAATCCGGGCTGTCCAGGACTTCGTTGATCTTCTCCCAAAGGAAAACAGGGTTGCCCTTGCCGCCGCCTAAAAAGCCCCAGGCTTCTTCGGTGAGTTTATCCCGCTCGTTGTTTTGGGCAAAGGGCATCCTCAGGTTCATCACCTTGCCGCCGAGTATGCGGGTTTTGAAACAGAGCCTGTAGGCTTCCTCTATGACCCGTTCCACCCCGTTGCCCCAGACCCTGGCAGGATCGGAATAGGCTGCCAGCATCATCTCGTCGTTTTGATCGGCGAACAGCGGGGACAGGAGGAGCAGGGAAAGAAAAAGCAAACCTGGGCTATATATTTTCACGCTCAATGTCCCGGAAATACCGCACTGTCCCAACCTTGAGTTCGTCGGTGGCTTCTTCATCGCAGACTATGATGGCCCGGGGGTGCATCTGGAGGCACGAGAGGGTCCACATGTGGTTGAGCCCTTCTTCTACCACTGCCCGCAGGGCACGGGCTTTCTGATAACCACTTACGAGTATTACTACTTCCCGGGCATCCATCACTGTTCCCACACCGACAGTCAAAGCTGTTGCGGGAACTTTGGCAGGATCGTTGTCAAAGAAACGGGCATTAACAATGCGGGTGTCGTTGGTAAGTGTTTTAATGCGTGTCCGCGAATGGAGGGAAGAACCGGGTTCGTTAAAGGCGATGTGCCCGTCTTTGCCCATGCCCCCCAGGAATAGTTCGATGCCTCCGTGAGCCTTAATGGCTTTTTCATAATCCGCACATTCTTTTTCCAGATCCGGCGCCATGCCGTTAAGGACATGGGTATTTTTTGGATCAATGTCGATAGAATCAAAAAAATTATCCTTCATAAACCTTGCGTAGCTCTGGGGATGATCCGCTTTAAGGCCCACGTATTCATCCATATTAAAAGTCACTACCTGTTTAAAGGATGTTTTTCCATCCTTGCTTTTTTTGATCAGCTCCTTATAGACCCCTAAAGGGCTCGAACCCGTGGGGAGGCCCAGAACAAAAGGGTTTCCCTCGGCAGGGGCAAATTTAGCGATACGTTTAGCAATGTAATCCGCAGTCCAGGAACACATCCCGGCATAGTCTCTATGAATAATAAGACGCATGTATTTCCCCTTTAATCAATATAAATTCTTCTTTATCCGGCCGTTGATGATGACAGCCATTATGTTAAAGTGTTCGTCAAAGACCGAAAGGTCTGCGTCATGGCCTGGTATGATAGCCCCCTTGTTCCGGTAGCGCATCACATTGGCCGGATTAAACGAAGCAGTCTTTACCGCGTCTTCAAGGCTGAAGCCGTAGGACACCAGGTTCTCAATGCCCCTGATGATGGTGAGCGAAGATCCTGCAATCACATCGTCCATCTTCCTGTGGAAAACCCCGTCGTGAAAAATCACTTCTTCGCCGTTGGCAAAGAAGGGCCCTTCCTGCTGTTCCGTGGGTTTTAAGCCGTCTGTAATCAGTACGATCTTGTCCACCGGTTTATCCCTCATGAGGAGTTTGTAGAGGTCGGGGTGCACATGGTAGCCGTCGGCAATGATCTCGCAGGACATTTCAGGGTGTATGAGTATGGCTCCCACGGCATTGGGGTTCCTTTGATCAAGTTTGCTCATGGCGTTGAAGAGATGGGTGGAATGGAGTATCCCCGCCTGCATGCCCTCGACCATATTTTCGTATTTGGCATCAGTGTGGCCTGCCTGAAGTATGATCCCCTTTTTGATGCAGAAGAGGGCAAGCTCCCTCATGCCCTTGAGTTCCGGGGCTACAGTCATATTGACAATGTGGCCCCCGGATGCATCCCAAAGCTCTTCCATCAAAAGAAGGTCCACAGCCTTGACGGTTTCGGGCCGCTGAACCCCCAGCCTGTCAGGGGAGATGAAGGGCCCTTCCAGGTGCACGCCCATGATCCTGGCGCCGCTTTCCCTGCCCATGGCATTGGATGCAGCTTTAAGCGCCTTGAGCATGTTTTCTTTTTCAGAAGGATAGAAGGTGGGGTTAAAAGCGGTGACCCCGTACTGGGCCAGTGTGCGGGACATTTCGACTATGGAATCCGTGCCCCTTTCCGTGGTGTCAAAGGCGTCCTCGGTTCCATAGCCCCCAAACCCGTGGATATGGGTATCAATGAACCCCGGGGCTATGAAGCCTTCGTGGACATCGATTATTTTGGTGTCAGCACTGAAATGTTTTTGATCGAAACGCTTTTTTGAAAATACATCCGCAATTTGGTGGTCCTCGATAAGCACCGCGCAATGTTCCATGGCGGCGAAACTGGTCATTACAGTTCCGTTATACAAGCAGATGGAGTTCATGTCTTTAATATACTATAAACAGGGCTTATTGGCAAATTGGAGGACTCTGTCAATTAGAGGGCTTTGACAGCCTTTGCCAATTCCCTGCCCCGTTGTTCCAGCAATGCCAGATCGTCTTCTCCGGGGTATCCTGCCCATTCAACCGATTCCAGGCTTTCCCAGCGGAGGGGAGCGATGGCGGCTTCGTATTCCTTCCTGGCGCCGCCTACCCATCCCCATGAACCTATGCGCAGCACTTTTTTATTGAAGATATGCTTGCGCCGTAAAATATCGATTGCATAGGCCATGGGCGGGAACATGGCATATTCGTAGGTGGGCATGGCCAAAACCAGAGCGCTCGCCTTATAAGCGTCGGAGAGTACATATGAAACATTCTCGTCAGGCACCCGTCTTATGGAATAGGGAACCCCCTCGGCTTCAATGCCCTTGATGACTGCATCCAGCCCCGCCCTGGTATTGCCGTACATGGAACCCCATACAATGGCGATTTCCTTTTCGGCAACACCCTTGGCATAGGACGCATACCGTGCATAGCGCTCGATAATGGCCTTGGGGTTTTTGCGCCACACAAGACCGTGGCTTGGGGCAACGCAGCGTATGTCCAGGCCCGAAAGTTTTTGAATCGCCTTGTCTACAAAGCCTGAAAAAGACGAAACAATGTTGGCGTAATAGCGCAGGCTTTCTTCTTCAAAAAAGGCATGCGCTTTGGCATCATATTCATCGTCAAAAACCTTTTCCCCCAGGCTGCCGAAAGAGCCGAAGGCATCGCAGGAAAAGAGCGTCCCGGATGCGGCATCAAAGGTTACCATGGTCTCAGGCCAGTGCACATTGGGAGTCTCGTAGAAGCTGAGGGTTTTGCCGCCCCCAAGGTCAAGGGTGTCCCCATCCTTGACCTCTCTGAGGCTTGTATCAATCTTATAGAAGGATTTAACCAGGGCAATGCCTTTGGCAGTGGAAATTATTTCGGCCTTTGGGGCTTTTGCCCGGAATTCCCTGAGCCAACCGGTATGATCCGGCTCAAGATGGTTCAAAATGAGGTAATCGACATCGGAAAAGGACATCCCTATGGAGGAAAGGGCTTTTTCAGCCTGATCCGCCGCCCCTGTCCAGTCCCGAAGGAGGTCTATGAGGGCTGTTTTTCACCTTTTACCAGGTAAGAATTGAGAGAAACCCCCTCGGGTATGGGCCAAATGCCTTCAAAAAGGTCCGTAGTCTGAATATCCGCATGGATACAGTAGATATAATCGGCGATACTTCGAGCTTTCATCGGATCCTCTGATGTATAAGTATTGAGGCTGAGAGGAGATGTTTTTTAACGGCTGAATCTAGCGATTAAGGACAGAAACAACCCGCTCCAACACCTTTTTGCGGTCCAGGGGCTTAACGATATAGCTCTTGGCCCCATTCAGAAGACATTTTTTGACCACATCTTCTTTCCCTAAGGCGCTGACCATGATAACGCAGGCTTCTTTGTCAAATTCAAGGATCTTCTCCAGCGCTGAAACCCCGTCCATGACCGGCATGGTTATATCCATAGTGACCAGATCAATATTAGGATGCAGCTCCTTATACTTTTCCACTCCCTGGGCTCCATCACCCGCCGTACCGGCAACTTCAAACCCCTCGGAGGTAAAAATCTGGCCAAGCTGCTTAGCGATAAACATGGAATCATCAACTACAAGTACCCTGTAAGGGGTGCCGTCCGGTTTTGATCCTTCTGGCGGTTTGTCGTTAATGCTAGGCATATCACTCTTTGCTGTCATGGGTACGCTCCTCTTCTATATATACTTTATGGCAAAGAGTTATCCGCGTCAAGAGCTTTCTGCGGTTTTTGCTCTTTCCTTTTTTGTATATAACTTTGATAATGATACCATGAGCGCGCCCTACATGCTAGCACCCATGGCGGAATTGAGCCACAGGCCCCTCCGGGAATTGATCGAAACTTTTTCAGGCCCGGGCCTCTCTGGGTGCAGCGAATATTTTACCGAGATGATAAGCGCAGGCGCCTTCATCGCTGGGGGTCCCTTCGAGTCCTGGTATGCCGATAATGGCCCCTGCCCCCGGAAAATTGTCTACCAGATCGTGGGCTCTGACCCTTCCCATCTTGCCAGGGCTGCCTCTCTCCTGGACCAAAACGAGTGCCTCGGCATAGACATCAACATGGGCTGTTCAGCCCCAGCCATTGCCCGGACCGGCGCAGGGGTTCGCTGGATGGCCGACATTGGCAAGGCCGGTGAAATGATAGCCCTGGCAAGAAAAGGGGTAAAACGCCGCCTCAGCGTTAAGCTCCGCCTGAGCACAGGTTACGCCCTCCCGGAGGGTGAAGATGAATTCGTCTACCTCGTCCGTTTCTGCCGCCGCCTCGAAGAAGCTGGCGTTGAACTTATCACCCTCCACCCCCGCACAGGGCGGGAAAAATTCCACCGTACCGCCCGCTGGGATTATGTCTCCGCTTTACGGAAGGAACTCCGCATACCCGTAGCCGGCAATGGCGACATCGCCGACGCGGCCGGCTTTTTGGCGCGGGCCTCCTCGGGTGTCTGTGATGCCGTGATGGTTGGGCGGGCGGCGGTGAAGCAGCCCTGGATTTTCGCCCAGGCAAGGCAGATGGAGGCCGCTGGTTTGGGGGCAGCGCCGTTAGGCACAGGTGAATCTGTTGCGCAGAGCGGCGAAGTTTTTACAAAAATGAATATCAATATAGAAGAAACAGGGCTGCTTTTTCTGGATCTCCTTGCCAAGTACCAGCCCCCGGAATTCCATCTGAGCCGGGCTCAGCGGTTTTTTGGCTATTTTTGCGACAACCTCAAGTGGGGGAATTACGTGAAGACCCTCCTTAACAGAGAGACTGAATTGTCGGGAATAGGCAGGGCATGGAGCGGGTATTTTAGGGAAGGGGAGGAATGACCCTCTCACCCCACGGTATTAACTGGTTTTCCCTGCAAGAACGCCGATAGATTCCCCACCGCAATGTCCATGAGCCGTTTTCGGCTTTCTTTTGAAGCCCATGAAATATGGGGCGTGATAATGCAGTTTTTGGCTTTGAGCAGGGGGTTGTCCGCCTTTATGGGTTCAGAAGAAACTACATCCACACCAGCCGCATAGACCTTTCCCGAGTTTAAAGCATCCGCCAGATCCTGCTCAACGATAAGAGGGCCCCTGGAATTGTTGAGTATGATGACGCCATCCTTCATTTTAGGGATGGTGTTTTTATTGATGAGACCCTGGGTAGAAGGCAGGAGGGGACAGTGGAGAGAAATCACATCAGACTGAGCGAAGATAGTATCCAGGGATACATAGTCCCCTATGGCCTGGCCGGATGTGTTTTTTGCTTCATCATAGGCGATGACCTTCATGCCCAGTGCTTTGGCGATGGTTCCTGTTACCTGTCCTATACGGCCGAAACCTATGATACCCATGGTTTTTCCGGCCAACTCTATCAGAGGATAATCCCAAAAGCAGAAATCATCGCAATTTTCCCACCGGCCTTTGCGTACAGCTTCGCTGTGATGACCTATGCGGTGGCATATTTCGAGAAGCAGGGCTATGGCAAATTGACCGACAGCGCTGGTACCATAGGTAGGTATATTTGTAACTGTAACGCCCTGTTCTTTGGCGGCGTCCGTATCCACCACATTGTAACCCGTAGCAAGAACGCCGATGTATCGCAGATTAGGGCAGGCCTCAAGGGTTGTACGGCTGATGGGAGTTTTGTTTGTCAGTATTGCTTCGGCGCTGCCAATGCGCGGAATAATATCAGATCCTGAGGTACGGTCATAAATGGTAAAATCCCCCAGGGCTTTAAAGCCATCCCAGCTTAGATCCCCGGGGTTTTCAGTGTAACCGTCCAGACAAACAATTTTTAAATCAGCTTTATGAGACATAGATCTTTAAACCCCATGGCTTACGCTAAAGCGTGTTTAAAATTCTCCACCACCTGATCCACCGCAGGTCTGGCGTCCACATCTACGAGGAGGCCCTTTTTGCGGTAAAAGTCGATAAGGGGCGCGGTCTGGGCGCGGTAGACTTCGAGACGTTTCTGAACGGCCTCGGGTTTATCATCGTCACGGGTATAGACTTCGCCGCCGCAATGATCGCAGACCGTTTCTTTTTTGGGCTTGTCGAAGATTATATGGAAGTTGTGTCCGCATTTACGGCAGACCCTGCGGCCGCCCAGACGTTCGAGGACTGATGTGTCGGGTATGTCGAAGTTGACCACCTTGTCTACTTTGGAAAATTCCGCCAGGGCTTCCGCCTGGGGTATGGTGCGGGGGAAGCCGTCAAGTATGTAGCCTTTCTGGGCATCTGCCTGGGCAAGGCGTTCCTTCACCAGTTCTATGGTGGTGCCATCGTCCACGAGTTTACCCGCGTCAATGATGGCTTTGACCTTGAGTCCCAGGGGGCTCTGTGCCGCGATGGCGGAACGGAAAATTGCGCCTGTTGAAATGTGGGGCAGCTTGAGTATGTCTACTGCTTTTGCTGCCAGAGTTCCCTTGCCTGCCCCGGGGGGGCCTAAGAAAATTAACTTCATTGATAACTCCTGTTTAAGCAGCTTTAGCTGCTAGTATAATCGAAGAGACCCATTAGGTCCCAAAATTCCTTTTTAAAGAGCTTATTAATCAGCCCAGCCCCACATCCATCATCATCATGAGGGCGAAGCCGAACATGAGGCCCGCAGTGGCGATGTGCTCATTGCCTTCGGAATACGCTTCGGGGATGAGTTCTTCCGCTACTACGAAGATCATGGCCCCTGCGGCAAACGAAAGGGCATAGGGGAGGATGGCCTGCATGGACAAGACCAGGGCCGATCCGACGACAGCCGCAATGGGTTCCACAATACCTGAAGCCTGGCCTATGAAGAAACTCCGGGAACGGCTCATGCCATCCCTGCGGAGGGGAATGGAAACCGCGGCGCCTTCGGGGAAATTCTGGAGGCCTATGCCCAATGCCAGGGACAGGGCCCCTGCAAGGCTTGCGCCGGGTACTATAGAGGCGGCACCGAAACCTACGCCCACGGCGAGACCCTCGGGTATGTTGTGGAGGGTGATTGCCAGCACGAGGAGTATTGAACGGCCCCAGTTGGTTTTGATGCCCTCGGGGTTTCCTGCGCCCTGATGAAGATGGGGGAGGAGTACATCGGTCAGCCTTAAGAAGATACCGCCCAGAAGAAATCCTATAGCCGCCGCTGCCCATGAGGGGAGGCCGCTTCCCCGGGCGTGAGCAGCGTCCGCCATTTCAATAGCAGGGGCCAGGAGGGAGAAAAAGCTTGCGGCAATCATCACCCCTGCGGCAAAACCCAGCATACCGTCCAGGACTTTGCGGTTAATATCCTTAAAAAAGAAAACCGTCGCCGCTCCCAGGGCAGTTACGCCATAGGTAAAGAGAGTTGCCAAAAGGGCCTGCAATACGACAGGCAGTTTTGTAAACCATTCCATAATGATTTATTATAGCAAAAAACCGGATTAAATGATATAATGATACTATGGCAAAAGAAAAACCTGCTTCAAAAAAAGTTGCCTCGAAAAGACCTGCGGACACTGAAAGGGATACCCTTGCAAAAGAACTGAAATCCCTCATCCTCAAACTTGATGTTGAGGGCCTCAGCTTCCTCGTGGAACAGGCCAAGGTTCACCTCTACAACATGCAGGTTGATGAAATCAACCAGGCGGAAATTGCCAAAGCGTCAAGCACCGGAAGCGCTTCCGGGGCGGGAAGCAAGGCGGCCCACGCCCCTGCAAAGACCAAAGCGTCCGGGGATCTTTTCCGTATAGAAGGCGCCGGAAGCGGTTCAAGTTATTATCTGGTATATAAGGGCAGCGAGTGGATCATGTTTTCCCGGGAAGAGATGGGCCATATGGCGGCCCTGGTACACGCCGGAGGAACTGATCTTGAAACAAGGGAAAGGCTTTTCAACTGGCTGTCCCGGGAACGGGGCGATGTGCTGAGCGCCATTTTCGTAAAGGACAAATTTGACGATAAGCTTAAAGCGCTTACCGCCTTGATCAAGAAAAATTTTAAACCCGGCAAATCTTAATTGGAAGCCTGGCGGCATTTTAAATTCAAAAACGCCGTCGGCTTCCCATCGCTTAATCAGAGTCTGTCTATAATGTAGACAGACTTCTTTGAAATTACTTGCGCTTGCTTAGGACTTCCTTTTCGTACTTTTCTACTTCGCCGTACCAGTCTGCGCCCGGAACCTTCTGGCGGGCGAGGTATTCGTCCCACACTGCACCGAAGGGCAGGGTTTTGAGTTCTTCCTGCATTGCCAGGAGCTTGGAATAGTTTTCAGAATCCTGGAGTTTCTTTAAATCGGCATGGGGTATGAGGAGGGCATTGAGTAAAGCCTTTTGGAAATTCCTGGCCCCTACTGCCCAGGCAGCAATACGATTAATGCTGGCGTCAAAATAATCAAGCCCAATGAGGACTTTGTCTTCGGCCTTGTTCCTGATGATCTCTTTTGCGATTTCTTTTATTTCATCTTCAAAGAGAACCACATGATCCGAATCCCAGCGTACCGAACGGGTTACGTGGAGGGCCATCTTGTCAAATATAGAAAGGAGGGAAGAAATTTTATCTGACACTAATTCTGTGGGGTGGAAGTGCCCGTTGTCCAGGAGCATGTAGATACCCCGGGAAGCGGCGTAGGCAATGTAGAAGTCAGAAGAACCGGTAGTGTAGCTTTCCAGACCTATGCCGAAGAGTTTGCTCTCCACTACATCGACGATGTATTCTTTGTTGTACTTGACAGAATAAATCTCATCCAGGGCGTCCCGCAAGCGTTCACGGGGGCCCAGCCTGTCTGCGGGTACATCCTTGATGCCGTCGGGAATCCAGATATCATGAAGGCAGGGGCTGCCTTGTTTCTCGCCGAACCATGCGGCTATTTTGCGGGTAGCTTTGCAGTGGCGTATCCAGTACTCGCGCACTTTTTTGTCAGGCGAAGAAAGGGTAAGGCCGCTTGCTGCCATGGGGTGGGAAAAGGGCGTTGCATTGAAGTCAATACCTATGCCCCGTTTTTTTGCCCATTTAAGCCAGGGTTCAAAATGCCTCGGCTCAACCATGTCGCGGCCTACGCTTTCGTCGGTAATCGCATAATGGGTGTGGAGGTTGAGCCTTTTCTTCCCGGGTATGAGGGAGTAGACCATGTCCAAGTCCGACTGCAATTCATCCTTGTTCCGGGCCTTGCCGGGATAATTCCCCGTGGCCTGAATACCCCCGGAAAGAGGGCCTGCGGATTTTTCAAAACCCGTTACATCGTCGCCCTGCCAGCAGTGCAGGGAAACAGGAATCGTGGCACATTTCTTGATGGCCTTCTCCGTATCCACTCCCCATTTTTTGTACACTTCCATCGCTTCTTTGTACATCTTTGCCTCCGTTAGTTTATATGCATTCCTGTATGCTTATTTTCCTTTAACAGTTTTAATGTCAAAAGAATTTTTAACCAATTCGACATACCCGTCTTTTACCGCAGGATCATTGGCCTGCTTCATCTGGAGCAGTATGTTCCCGATGGCGGTAGCTTCTGTAGGGCCGGCATTGACAGGCTTGCCCGTGTATTCAGCGGTAAGGGCATTAAGATAACCGTCCTTGCTGCCGCCTCCGATGATGGAAACAGAAGGATATTTTTTGCCTGTGATGTGTTCCAAATCGTCGATGGCAACTTTGTAACACTGCGCAAGGCTGGTGTAGATACAGTAGGCAAGTTCTCCGGGCGACTCGGGGACCTTTTGGCCTGTCCTCTGATATTCAGCCTTGAGGGCGTCGATCATCGAAGGGGGGGCCAGGAACTGGGGAAGGTTGACATCGACAGTCCAGTTTGGCTTTGCGGTTTTTTCTGTTTCCCTTGCCATGGTCTCAAGTTCAGCGAAGCTATACTTATCCTGGAGTTCATGGCGTACTGACTGTATGATCCAGAGGCCCATGATGTTTTTAAGGAAACGGATTTTTCCGCCGTGGGTTCCTTCGTTGGTGTAGCCCGCAAGCCGGGCAGCGTCATTCAAGACCGGATCGCCTGAAACGCCCAGGAGGCTCCATGTTCCCGAAGAAATGTAGAGGGCGTCTGAGGAGACTGTGGCAACCGCCGATGCAGTGTCGTGGCTTGCGACCATCACTACCCTGGCATTAAAGCCCGCTTCGTCCTGTATGGCTTTGCTTAATCCTCCGATATCGTAGGGAGGCTCTTTAATAGGCTTGAAAAGCCCTAAAGGCAGGCCGAGGCCTGAAAAAATCCCTTCGGCCCAGGCTTTCTTTTTTGCATCCAAAAGACCTGTATTAGAGGCTTGGGTATATTCATTGTATTTTTTGCCTGTCAGATCCCCCGCAAGCCACTGGGAAAAATATTCAGGCAGCATGAGAAGGTGTTCGGCTTTGTCCAGTCGGCCTGCGGCCTTGTCAGAGAGAACCTGGTAAATGGTATTGAAGGGCTGGAATGCAGTGCCCGCAGTTTTATAAAGTTCTTCGTAGGGAATGGCGGTCTTAAAAAAAGGCTCTGTCCGGGCATCCCGGTATGCGTAAACTGGTTTAATGACCTCGCCCTGCCTGTCTACCAGGGCATAATCCACGCCCCAGGTGTCAATGCCCACGGAAACGGGTATTTTCCCCGCCTGGCTGCATTTTCTGAGGCCCGCTTTCATTTCCCTGAAGATGAGGTCGTCATCCCAGATCAGGGAACCGTCTTTTTTTTGGGGACCATTGCTGAAACGGTGGATTTCTTCAAGTACGAGCCTGCCCTGTTCCACCCTACCCAGGATGTGCCTCCCCCCGGAAGCGCCCATATCAATTGCCAAATAGTAATTGTTCACCATGAAAACAGAATATCACATTGAATTATTTTGCCAATAGCCCTGCCAGGGAAGGTATGGAAATAAAGTTCCCTATCATTCCTCCAATGGACGAAAGGAAGAAAACCAGCAGGGCCCTGGTGATGCGGTTGTGGTATATGCCCCTGAGGCTGCCCACGTCTTCCGCTATGTTCTCGGCATCCCCCACCCTTGGCTTCCTCATGGTGGCTTCGGTAATCCCTGAGAAAATGCCCACCCCGATAAAGGGGTTGATGGTCGCTATGGGAGCCCCGACAAAGGAGACCAAAATTGAAAGGGGATGGCCCAGGGCAAGGAGAGTTCCCAGGGCCGCAAGAGAGCCGTTCCAGAGCACCCAGCGGAGGAGCATGCTGAGGCTTACACCTGCCCCTGCCTGTATAAAACCCACCGCAATAAGGGCAACGATGATCAAGGGAATGAGCCAGCCTGCCGCCTTCGAGAGGAAACCCGGGGGAGGTATGATCTCGAGGGCTGACACATCGGCGCTTTCTTCGTTGGCGAAGATTTTTTCCAGATGCGACTTTATTCCCTTTATGTGGCCTGCGCCCACTACGGCGATTTGTTTGAGCCCTTTCTCGGTTTTGGCTTCGATGCCTGAGGACCAGATTTTGGCTGCCAGATACCTGTCCCGTTCATCGATGAGTGTTTCTTTAACCTTGGGCAGATAGGATGAAAGCTCGTCCATCATGCCTTCAAGTTCATTGTGGTTTTTGAGGTTTTCGATTTCTTCCTCGCTCATCTTTTCTGTGGTGAAAGCAGAGGAGATAAGGGAAGCCAGGAGCTTGCACTTGCTCCAAAGCCCGCAGCGGGCCCAGGCCCTGCGGAGTGTGATTTGTATTTCGCGGTCGCAGAGGCCGTGGGGAATGCCAAGTTCATTTGCGGTTTCAAGGGCGGCCTTCATCTCTTCACCGGGCTTGACCCCCAGTTCATCCCCCATGCGGCGCTGGAAGCCCGATAGCACCAGGTTCGCCATAAGGAGGAAGCCCTTGCCTTCCTTAAAAACCTTGGCTATGTTCAGTTTTTCCCAACTGTCATTTTGTGAGATAGAGGCGTACCTTCCTGCATCCAATTCCACGCAGACTTGCCCGGGGCTCTCTTCCCGAATAGTTCTGGTTACTTCGTCGATGCTTTCCCTGGATACATGGGCAGTGCCTATGAGGATTATCTCCCGGTCTCCAAGCTGTATGGCTATTCTGGTGTCGTTCATAATTATTCCTTAATGTTGGTTAAAAAGGCTTGATGCCCCTGGTTTCAAGAAACCATTCATTGAGCCGCCATTCGGGCAGGGCTTCCTGGCCCATCTGCTTGAATTGGAGGAAGTATTTGTCCGCCAGGGTGTTGTTGCCCCTGATATCAAAATAGTTAGCCAGGTAGAAGACCATGCGTGCTTTGACAACCACGTTGGTTTCCTTGTCGGTTCTCTGGAGCATGTCGTTTTCCCCTGAGTACACCCGGCCCGAAAGGTCATAGAAGAGGCGGAACATGTAGTATTCCATGGTGTCCCGTTTGAGCTTGCCCATTGCCTGGTTAAGGAATTGCCGGGGGGAGGCCTGGTTGCCGGCCTTCATGGCGCTAATCGAAGCCAGAAGGGCGTAATACCATTCGTTGGGAACCTGGCGGTAAACTTCCGTAAAGGCATCCCTTGCCTGGGCCCATTCCCCTTCCCTCATTTTGTGCATGCCCACGCCTTCGAAGGCATAGTAGTAATCGGGCTTAAGCTTGGCCAGGGTTTCATAATCTTTTCCGGCCCCTTCAAAATCGCCCAGATCGTCCTTGATGCCTGCGGTATAAGCGTAGGCCAAGAATTCTTGCGGGTTTAGGTTGATTGCCCTCTGGTATTCCTGCAGGGCCAGCTCTTTTCTGTTGAGATCCAGAAGCACGTTCCCGCGATCCAGGGCTATCCAATAGTCATCGGGGGCAAGGGCTTTCGCCTTGTCCAGATCCGAGAGGGCCTGTATGGGATAGTTGGCGCCTCGGTAAAGCCTTGCCCTTTCGTGCCATATTAAAGCTACATCGGGGTAGGTTGTTATTGCCCTGTTGAGGAGGTTCTCTGCATTCTTGGGATCCCGGCTGAGACGGTAGAGTCTTGCCCTGCCAAGAAGGGCTTCCAGGTTTTCGGGCTGTATCGCCAGGGCCTGATCGTAATATTGGGCCGCCAATTTGTTGTTGTTGGTATTGCGGCTAAGGGTTCCCAGGTCTGTAAGGGCTTCCACGTTTTTGGGATCGGCCTTGATGATTTTCTCGAGCAGGGCCTTTTGCTCCTTGTTCCGCCCTGCGGCCCCCTCAATGGCGGAAAGCACAAAGAGGGCTTCCAGGTTGTTCGGCTCAGCTTTGACAACTTCTTCAGCCAGGGTCCTGGCTTCCCCTTCATTGCCTGCCGAGTTGAGCACCGATGCTTTGAGGAGTTTGATTTGGGAACTGTCTGCATCCGCAGGGGTGATGTTATCGAAAAGCGCTATGGCATCGGAGTATTTATATTCCGCCAGGAGCCGTGAAATTTCTTCCAATATTACGGGAGTCGGCCTTGCCTGGGGCTCGGCAGCAACAAGAATAGACCGGAAAAATCCTGAAAACACGACCAAAACGGCTAATGCGATTCGAAAGCGGATTTTATTCATCATCCTTTTATTGTCGGCAGAAAAGGGCCTGAACGAACTGGAATTCATAAGCCTGAATGGTATAGAATATCGATGAAACCGGCAAGGCTCGTACATGAAAGTCATAAGCGAGATTCGCAGCGGGCCGGCATAAAAGGATTCCCGAGTGATTAAGAAACCTGTTTTTCCGCGTGTCCTTCTCCTCCTCTTGCTCTATGGGGCTGTCTTTGTGTCACTGGTGATGATCCAGTTTGCCAGGCAGGGGAGCTTTACCCAGCGGGTCGGCAATTTTGTGGTCTCCGGCCAATACCGCCAGGGCGAAGAAAACACCCCTCCCCTCGGTTCAAACGAATACCTTATAGGGGGGGATACTTCGGTTTTCTTCGGGGGCATGGAATTCTGCATGGGGTCTGAAAACGAGGAGAGCGTCCTCAGGCTCGTCAGGGGTACCGGCGAAAGCGGGGAGGCCCTGCCTGACCGCATGGCTTTGTCTGGGGAGTCAGCAATTTTTTATTTTCCCGACGGAACCGATCTGACTTTTATCACTCAATACACAGGGGGCGCCCTGGAACTCCGGGTTTCGTGCAATTTTGCCGAAGGGGTTGAAGAGCTGGAGCTTCCCTATAGGCCCTTGCGCAAGACCGGCATGAGGGATTCCGGGGATGGCCAGTTCATTATCATTTCCGACGGGGTGAATTACAGCTTTGGGAGATCCCCCCTGGATTCAGGCCGAAAAGTCCTCTTCCTCAGGGCAGGCGGCGCGCCTTTGAGCTACAAGGCAGTGCCTGAAAAGAAAGCCTTTAACCCTGCGGATTTTATCATCCCCCAGGCCCAGACCAGCCGCAATTACGAAGCAGTAGTGAACCGCTGGAAGGATGAGAATTTTTCGTTCTGGAACAGGACTGCCGCAGCCCAAAGCAATGAGGAGCTTATTGTTGCCCTTGCAGGAGAGGCCCTGGTAAGGGGGACTTATAAGGCCGCAGTTTCGGCAGTCCCCGCAGGCTTTATAAACAGCCCGCAGCGTACCCATGAATCCACGGTTTACCTTGGGGGTCTTATGGATATTTACCGCTCCCTCGATTCCGCGGACCGTGAAAAGATAGCCCGCCTTTCGAGGCTGATAAATGAAAAGTCCCTGGACTTTTTAAAGGAACCCCATGTAGTCGAGTTTTTTGCAGTCCGGGGCCACGGCAATTTTATAGATGAAGGCGCCGAGCTTGTTCGTTCCCTGGACCCCGCCACCCTGGCCCTTGATTTGACCCCCGGCATACTTGAAGGCTATGTAGACTGGAAGACTTATAGACCGCTAATGGATAACCCTTTTGAGCGCCTGGTGGATCAAGCCTGTTTCGTTATTTCCGAATCCCTCAGGATGAATACCGAAGGCGACAAAGTTTTTGCATTTTATGGCAGCCAGGGGGATGGGGAATTCAACCTCCGCCTGGGCAGGGCGCTTTTGGAATGGGCAAATGCTGCCAATGACGCTTCCTGGGCCGGGGCCGCCCGTTCGCTAATACTGTCGGTTCTTTCCCTGAGCGATAATTCCGGTTCAGCAAGGGCCGGTTATATCCTGAACGATGAGGACGAAATGTCCGAAAATGTTCAAACCCCAAAGGTCAGTACTGCCAGGCTTTACCGTATTTTAAACCCCGGCGCTTATGCGCCCAAGGCTCTTTCTATAGGCGCTCCTGTAAACAGTATATGGGCATGGACTGCTGCCCAGGCAGTGAGCGCGGCCCAGGAAAATAACATACTTGATATTGGAGTGACCTTCCCTGCAGGAGAGGCCCATTACATGGTAGTCCGGGGCATCAGGCCCTTTACCAAAATCCAGCTTTACGGCATGGACTTTAGGACAGATCCGCAGTTTGAGCGCTACGATTCTTCAGGGTGGGCTTATGCCGCTGCTGAACAGACTCTGCTGTTAAAGATGAAGCACCGGGGCACTGTCGAGCATGTCAGGATTTTCTACTGACAATGCGGAAATTTTTAATCATACTCTGTATCCCTGTTTTCTTTTTTTCCTGCCGTAAAGAAAAAGAAATTCCTTTTTCTTTTGTTCCCCTTGGCACGGTCTCCTCCGAGCATGCCGCTGCGCTGGCGGAGGCATATGCCAGGGATACTGCTGAAATTCCCGATGCCGCATTTAGTACTAATACTGACAACAGTGTGAGTATTGCTGCTAAGGATGGAACAGAACTTCTGCGTGTTTACAGTATCGCCGATCAGTGGATTATTATTACCCCGGAAGGCTATTATGACGATTCCATCGACGGCGCATCCCTTTTGTCTGTGGTAAAAGGCGAGACCCGCTATACCCTGGATCAGCTGTTTGAATCCCTTTACAGGCCGGATTTGGTTTTAAGCGCCATGAAGGAGGGTGTCCTTCATGGCGTTCTTAACGTTGAAAAACCGAAATCCGGGCTTGCAGAACTGCTTAAGGATGATAAAAAACCGCCGATTCTTTCGGATATGAGCATTACTGCGAATATTGACAGTATTACTGTTAATGTTGCAGTCACTGACAATGGGGGCGGCACGGGGATTCTGTCGGTTTTCGGGCGCAATCCCGGGGAACAGGACGAGCTTTTGGCATTGTATGCTATTGAAAACGCGGAGCAACCAAAATACAGCAAGGTAATCCCCCTGAACCGGGAATTCAGCCTTATTGGCGTCTCTGCTTTTAACCATGACAGGACTATCGAATCCGAACAAGCCTGGATGGAAATTGGCGGGATTTTGCCGTCCCGAACTGCGGAGCCAGCTGTTGAGCCGGGAATTCCCGGCTTTTACGCATTGTTTGCAGGCAATGCAAATTCTTCCGTGTCTTTGGAAAATCTCTTCGCCGAGCAGGAACAGGGCAGCCTTTACTCAAAGGTCAATATCCGGAAATTGGAAAACTCTGGCTTAACGGAAGGAGGTTTTTCGCAATTTATAAACAGCGTTGCATCTGATGGCAAGAAAGGGGATGTGCTTATTGTCAATCTTCCCGCTCAATTTGACAGCGGAGGCGATTTTATTTTTAACGATCTGAATAAATGGGATCTGTTGGAAAAGCTCCCCAAAATAAGCACCCGCAATTTTCTCATATTGTTGCATGCAGCCGAAAAGCCTGGCATCGAAGAAGAGACAGCCTTTGCAAGGCTCAGGAAGTGGTTGGCCGGGAAGGGTATGGCCCTTGTGCCGGAAGCAGATGTCTTCCCGGAGTCAGTTTCTAAAATCCCTGCGGCCATGGAAACACCCCGCCCCTTGCAGCAATTCTTTACCGCCCATGATTTTCTCGCCCTGGCCCAGGGGTATGGCGACACAATGATTTCATTGCCCTCTGAAGATTTCAATCTTTTTGACCCCTATCCCGGTTACGGTGTCCTGCGTATGCAAACTATGGCATCCGGTACTATTGCTATCGAAGGTTTTGATATGCCCCCCCTGGCGCTTACCTTTGGAGAAACCCTTTCAAGGCGTTTACCCGGCGGTACTTATACTGTCACTATGACTTTCCGTAATGGCCACAAAGAGACTAAAAGCGCAACCCTCAAGGGGAAGGGCAGCGAGTGGCTTATATTCACCTATGTTCCTGATCTTCTCGCAGGCGATTTGAGAGGGATGCTGCCGGGTTTTGGTGTCTACATCGATGAACTCAACCCTGCTAACTATAATAAATACGAACCCGTGGTCCTTAAGCAGATGGAGCTTCCCATCTGGAATCAGGCATTTTTGGCTGGTGAAGAGCTCTATAAAAAGGGCAGCTATGATGGGGCAATTGCTGAATACAACAAGGCTATTTCTTTTAAAAACGATTATACCGGCGCGTATGTTTCGCGGGGCAATTCATACCGCCGAAAAGGCGATGCTGAAAGGGCGATTGCGGATTACACCAGGGCCCTCAAATTGAAAAGCGATTACGCGGAAATCTACAATTACCGGGGTTACCTGTATTGCCAAAAGGGCGATCACAGCGCTGCCATAGCCGATTTTACCCAGGCAATAAAATTCCGCAGCAATTATGCAGATGCTTTTTTTAACCGGGCCTATGCCTATGGAAAACTAAAGGACTGGGACAAAACAATAACCGATTACAGCCAAGTGATAAAGCTCGAGCCAAAAAACGCAATCGCCTATAATCAGAGGGCCGGCGCATATTTAAACAAGGGCGATTCAGAAAAAGCCGAAGCAGATTTTGCAGTGGCCGAGAAGCTTTAGCCGGGAATTTTTTAAAGCCCCGGGCTGCCCCCGCTTTCCGATTCCATGAGTTCCGCCAGCTCTTTATCGCTGTCCGCAATGATGCTTGCGGCAAGGAAGCGGGCTGCCGCAGTTTCGGTAGTGTAAGGCCCCATGGGTACAGCCCCGGCGCGCCAGAGTTCCCTGGATGTGGTATAACCGGAGAAGTCTACGATGCCTTCCTGCTGGGAAGAACAGTAGAAGCGGCAGCCCCGCCTTTTGCCTATGGTAAATGCCCGCTTAAGCGAATAAGGGCCTTCGCGGAAACCCGCAGTTCCGGTGTCGTAAAGTTCGAGGAAGAAATTCTTTACCCCCTTGTCCATAAGGGAGACAAGGTAGTCCGAGCGGAGGCCGGGATAGATCTTGATCACGCACATGGAATTTACCGCATCCTCAAGAAGCTGAGAAAGCACGTACTGGTCGGCTTCCAGCGGGCCTGTGAGAAGGGAAGAGCCTTCGAAGAGAGGCCGCTCGGTATTCCAGTTCCTGAACTGGTCAGCCCCAAAACCTATGCGTTCAAATTTGAGGTTCAGGGCCGAGAGGACTTTTCCTCCGTGGACCACATATACCCCACGGGGCTTGTTCAATGCCAGGGCCACTGCCTTCTGCATGGTTCGTGCAGCTTCGGTGCTTTGTCCGGGAGGAGTGGAGGAGGCTGCCAGGATGATAGGCGCCCCTGCGTCGGCAAAGAGCCAGTAGAGCAGGGGGGCAGTGTAGGAGAGGGTGTCGGTACCGTGGGCTACCACGATGCCGTTGGCTGTCCCGGAGTTGAGTTTTTCCGCGATGGTTTCGATGAGGGCAGCCCAGTCTGTTGGGACTATTTCTTCAGAGAGGAGGCGGCCGACCTGTATGGATTCAAACCGCACCTTTGAGGGATCAATCTGGTAGAGATTGTCCTGGTTGTTGGCAGTGAGAAGATCTTTGAGTATAGTTTCGTCGCCGCTTTCGACAGCCCCGTCTTCGCCTACGCTGCCGGAGATGGCTCCGCCCATGGAGAGGACATAGACAAGGGAGACTGAAAGTTTGTCCCTCAGCACTTCCTTTACCAGCATGGGCTCGGCAAGCCCCGAGGTTTCTTTCATGATGAGTCCTGTGAGGAACTGTATGGGGCCCGCATCCCCTTCGCGTATGCGCCGCACTTCCTGGGGGTTGGCTTCTATCACTTTAAGGACTATGGCTTCGATAGCTTCGCGGTCCCTGAGCTGTTCCCAGCCCTTTTCGCGTATGAGCCCTTCGGGGTCGCGGTCGTCTTCGAGCACAGCGGTGATGAGCTGTTTTGCAATGCTCCCGTGAATGCGTCTTTCAAGGAGCATTTTCAGGATATGGGAAAAACGCCCGGGGCTGAGGGGGGAATCGTTTAAGGAGAGGCCCAGGCGGCGTATCTCTTTTATGCACCAGGAAGAAAGCCATTGGGCTGCCTCGCGGGGAGGCGCGCCCAGGGCTGTGGTTTTTTCAAAATAGTCCGCCCTGTTCTTTTCGTCGCAGACAAATTCAGCCTGCAGCCTTGTAAGGCCGTATTCGTCCATAAGGCGGTCCCGCCTGGACTCCGGAAGCTCTACAGTGAAATTGTCCAGGGCTTCCAGAATCTCGGGCCCTGGCACAAAGGGCTTTATTCCCGGGGGTATTTCGAAACGGGGCTTTTCTTCGTTGGTGCGCACCTGAAATGGTTCGGTGCTGTTTTTGGCCTCGTTCCAGATCCGGCTTTCGCTGAGCACTGCTCCGCCGGAAGTGATGATCTCCTCCTGACGGGAGATTTCGGCATTGATGGCCTTGTACACAAAATTGAAGGAATTGAGATTCCTGAGCTTTACGAAATAGTCGGGCGCCTGGGGGTAGGGCATAATGGCAACATAGGCATTGCAGCGTATAAAATTTTCTGCGGGGAACTTCGCTGGAATTCCCGCGGCCTGGGGGAGTATGCCGAGGTATTGTATCCTTCTCCTCAAGTCTGATAGAAAAACCTCGGCTTCTTCGCCGATTTCGAAGTCCGCCGCAGTTTTTAAGCGCAGCGACGGGAGGCCCGCAGTGGAATAATCCCAAAAAGTGCCTTTGGCTGTGTGCATGAGGCGGCCTGCGTCCTCTTCAATCCTGATTTCGCTGATTCCTATCTTCTTCCTGCAGAGGTGGAACGTAAGATCTATGGAAGCATTTTCCCCCAGTTTGACCGAATAGCGGGAAAGGGCGTGGCCCTCGGGGGCAGTAGGGGTAGTGAGATTCCGCTCATAGGCGGCTTCTCCGATGATGGCGCCCCCCAGGCCCCGGGTGAGGAGGTAGGCTTTCCGTGCTGCCAGAGGGTTCAGGATAGGCGCCGCCCCCGGTTCTTCCCTGCAGATGGGGCAGGACGAGGCAGGGCCGCAGGGGCAAAAAGCTTTTACAGCCGGGATATTAGGTATTTCGCCCAGGAGGATCCGCACTTCCAGGGCTATATGGGGCTTATACAAGGAGCACCTCTAACTTTTTCATCGAATTTTTCTTTTCCTTATAAAAAAATAATGGCAAATTTGGCATTATGAATGTATAATAAATTAGACCTTGAGGCAATTCCCGCATCAAGGGGGTAAATTTGAAAGAACTTTGACACCTTTAGGGGCATTATTTGTTTGACTTTTTATAGGCGATAGAGTAGGCTAGAAGGTATTTGCAGTGACTATACAACGAAGTTTTGAGGAGCAGGTGTGACCAAACGCGATTTCCCCAAGATCCATTTTTACGATCAGGATTTTGTCGACATATATGATAAAACCTGGGCGTGGATTCAGGATTACTGGAATACAGGCAGCGAGAAGAGCGTCATCGAGGGGAAATTTTTTTCGTACCCTGGCAGTCCGGTGATTCAGCAGGTGGACGCTATTTTTTCGTCTTTCTTTCTGGTTTACTCCAACAGGATATACCAGGCCAGCCCCTCGCTGGACGTTTTTTACCAGCGCCAGGAGCCTAACGGGGCCATACGCTCGGCATACAACATAGAAACAGGCCTCCCTGTTATTGACGACGACAACCCCGAAGGCCTGGGCCTCCCCCTTTTCGCCTGGGCCGAATTCAACCTCTACCATAAATCCGCCAACAAAAAGCGGGTCAAGGATGTGCTTCCCATACTCCAGAACTATGTGAAGTGGATAGATTCGGTTTTTAAGCAGCCCAACGGCCTCTACCGGGTTCCCCTGGCTGCAACGGGCATGCCCAACTCGCCCCGTGAAAAGGCAGCCTATCCCCTGGACTTCAACACCATGATGGCGGTGAACATACTCTATATGTCCGCCCTCGCCGATATCCTAAACGACAAGGAATCGAGCTTTCAATACAAGAAGCAATACTTTTCCCTTAAAACCCGCATCAACAGCCTCATGTGGGACCCCGAGGACGGTTTCTACTATGACATCGACAAGAACGAGAAGCGCCTTTCTGTAAAAACCATCGCGGGCTACTGGCCCCTTTTGGCCGAGATCCCCAACGACGACAAGGCCGAAAAGATCATAGCCAAGCTCCAGGACCCCAAGTTTTTCGGCGCCTCCCATCCTTTCCCCACAGTTTCCCTCTCGGAAAAAACCTTCGACGATTCGGGCCACGGTTACCGGGGCTCGGTGTTTCCTCATCTTACCTTCATGGTGATAAAGGGCCTTGAGCGCTACCAGCGCTGGGATCTGGCGCGGGAATGCGCCATACGCCACCTCTATTTTGTGCTTGACTCCATGAGTCCCGACGGGAACCATCACAAGGGCAAACTCTGGGAAGCGTACCTTCCTTCAAAAGAGGGTCCTGCCCAATGGCCGGGAAAACCCGAGTTTCCCCGGCCCCAGTACCTTACATACGCCGCCCTTTCGACCATCTGTCTTACTATAGAAAACATCGTTGGTCTTTTCATCTCCCTTCCTCGCAAAACTGTAGACTGGATTATTCCCAACTTGGAGATCATGGGGGTCGAGAACCTCTCGCTCAAGAAAAACATGATCACCATTCTTTCCAACAAGTCGGGCAGGGGCTGGGAAATCCACATGGAAAGCGAAAAGCTCTATTACTTTACCATTAACATTTTGGGGAAGAAGAAAAAAACCCTGCCTATACCCTCGGGGAAGTGTTCGATGTTGATTGATAAGCTGTAGAGGCTGAAAAAGCATAACCCTATGAAAAACGCTGCTGGTGAAGATGCAAACAAAATAGCCGGTATTCTTGAGGAAGTCAGGCGGGAACTGCCGCCTGCTGAACTGAAACAGGGGCGGATTTTGATTTTCTTATTCTGGACAAGGCGCAGAAGATCAAAAACTATGAAACCAAAACCGCATCGGCGATTAAGCGCCTAAAGACAAAACACAAGCTGGTTATTACCGGGACGCCTATAGAAAACCGCTTAATTGATATTTATTCGATCATCAATACCATAGACCCCTATTATCTTGGACCTCTTTGGGAATTTTCCTGGCAGCATTGCCTTTTTGATCCCCTAAAGACGAATAAGATTGCCGGGTACTATGATCTGCAAAAGCTGAATACGTCCCTTGCGGGCTTATTGATCCGCCGCGAAAAGAGCGATGTCCTGAGTCAGCTTCCCATGATTCAGCAGCAGGATGTGCCTGTTGAACTTTCCCCGCTGCAAAAGGAACTGCACGCCGGTTTTATGAAAGGCATTGCGAAGCTCATCAGCAAGCGGTTCCTGACGCCTTATGACCTGCAGCGTTTAAACTTGCTTTTGGCCAGTGCCCGTATGGTGTGCGATTCGAGTTATTTAATTGATGATAAAACCCACGATTCCCCAAAGCTGATTGAGCTTGAGGATATTTTGTTTGAAAAACTTGATATTACCCATAATTCCCGTAAAGTCATCATTTTTTCCGAATGGATAAAGGTGCATAAAATAATCGGGCAGATGCTGCGGAAACATAAAACAGGTTTTGCCGAACTGAACGGCAAAGTCCCGGTTAAATTCCGGGGCGACCTGATCAAGCATTTTGAGAATGACCCCAATTAAATTGAAATTGTTCCGGCTTACCGGTGAAGTGCTGCTGCGCTTTAAGGTAAAGCAAGGATGATGGATCTACCCCGGTTTTAAAGATGACCGTGCTGTTTAACCAGTTGATCCTTTTATCCTAAGCTCTATAATTAAAGGGTTATGGAAACAAAACCCCGCCATGTCGCGGTGCTGGAAATAGGTTCCACCGGGATCAGGCTTTTAGTTGCTGAAATATACGGGACAGGCGGCTGGAAGGTCCTCGACAGGGCAGGGAAGCCTGTGGCCCTGGGGAGGGATGTGTTCACCTCGGGCTGGGTTTCCCGGGAATCCTTTATGGAATGCCTTTCGGTGTTGAGGAATTTCAGGGAATTTCTCGCCGGCTGGGGCATTGCCGATGAAGATGTCCATGTGATTGCGACCAGCGCTCTCAGGGTGGCGCGGAACCGGGATGTTTTTGTGGACAGGGTGCGGCAGGAGACGGGCTTCCGTTTGGCGATCGTCGAGGGCATCGAGGAAAACCGTCTCATGTACCTGGCGGTGCGGTTCGCGCTGAAAAGCGATTTCCCCCTTTTCTGGCGGGCCAATTCCATGATCCTCGAAATAGGCGGGGGCTCAACGGAAATCATGCTGCTCCGCAGGGGGCAGATGGTGGCGGCTCACAGCCTCAAGCTTGGGACTATATTGATTGGCCAGGCTTCGCGTTTTGGCTCGGCTGCTGTGCAGGGACGCTACCTTAATGAGAATATCCGCAATACTTCGACGCAGCTGAGTGCTGAGCTTGATCTCGCTTATGTTCGTACTTTTGTGATTGCAGGATCCGATGCGAGGATTGCGGCTGTCAATGCGGGCACAGAAGTTAACGAAAACTGCCGTGTGATTCCCCGGGAGACCTTTATCGACTTTGCCAAACGCATTCAGGCTTACACGGTCGAAGAATGCATGGAGAAACTCCAGATAAGTTTTGCCGATGCCGAGGGCCTCATTCCGGGGATACTGGTGTACAAATTCCTCCTTGAGCAAACCGGGGCTGCCCAGGTGGTGGTGCCCTATGTTTCCATCAGGGAGGGGCTGCTCATCGATCTTGCCCAAGGGGTGGATTCCTCTTTGCAGGAAGAGTTTTACTCCCAGATCACTGCTTCGGCGCTGAATCTTGGCAGGAAGTACCATAACGACGAGGCCCATAGCCGCCATGTGGCAAAACTCTGTATGTCCCTTTTTGACGCATTGGTGAATGAGCACGGAATGGGGCGCCGTGAACGCATGATGCTTGAAACTGCCGCCCTGCTGCACGATATAGGTATGTTTATCAAGGCTTCGGGCCACCAGCTTCACGGCCAGTACATCGTGGCCAATTCGGAGATTTTCGGCCTTCCCCACGAGGAGCTTGCGATCATTGCCAATGTGATACGCTATCACCGGGGCGAGCCTCCTTCGTCTACGGATATTGATTATTTGGCCCTTCAAAGGGAGGAACGCATTCTGGTATTGAAGATGGCTTCTCTCCTCAAGGTCGCGGACGCCCTGGATCGGGGACATTCCCAGCAAATCAAGGAAATCTCGGTGGAGAAAAAAACCGAGTCCGTGGTGCTGCACACAACCGGTAACAGGGATCTTTCCCTGGAGCACATTGGCCTTGAGGAAAAGGCGGGCTTGTTTCAGGAAGTATTCGGGTTTAAGGTGATATTGAGTTAAGAGGCAGGGAGATGGAAGCAGCAAGGTTTTTCAGCCGTGATTTATCATGGATAGATTTTAACACAAGGGTACTCGAAGAAGGCTTAAGGCAGGATCTTCTGCCTCTGGAACGTTTCAAGTATTTTTCCATTGTTTCTTCCAATTTTGATGAATTTTTCATGGTCCGTGTGGCTGCCCTGAAGCGGGCAGAGAAAGCAGGCTCGCGTCCTGATCCTTCCGGCCTGAGCCCCGGGGAGCAATTAAAAATTGTGTCAGAAAAAGTGCGGGTTATTATACAGCGCCAGTATAGCGCATTAAAAGCGGAAGTGTTTCCCAGCCTTGCAAAAGGCGGCCTTTATCTTGTGCGTCCCTCTGACTGGAATGATACGCAGAAATCCTACCTGGATTCGCTTTTTCAGAGGGAGATACTTCCCCTGCTCACGCCGCTCCGGGTGGAAGACGGGGAAAGCCTGCCGGCAATTGACAGCCTATGGCTTCATGCCGCGTTTCTGCTGGAGGGCGATGATGGAGATGAGAAAATTTCCATCATCAGGATACCTCCGGTTTTGGAGAGGATTGTGTGGCTGCCGGAAGATGCGGCTTCCCCTGGCGAGGGCATAGGCGGAAAGGCTTCCTGGGCTCTGCTTGAGGATCTGGTGTTAAGCTGGGGTTCTAGTCTGTATCCTGGTTTTCAGGTTAAGGAAAGTTTCCTTTTTAAGATAAACAGGGATGCTGATTTTTCTGTTGATGAAAAACGGGACGAGGATTTTATCGAGGCCATGGAAGAGGTGCTTGAAGGCCGTGAGCGATCCATGGCAGTACGCATGGTTTTTTCTCCCGGGTCAATGCGGCTTAAGGATTATTTTGCAAAACGCCTCAACCTTTTAGAGCAGGATCTCTACGAAATTGACGGGCCCATAAATTTGGGAAGCCTTTACGATTTAGTCCTAGTCAGGGGTTTTGACAAACTTAGGGAAAAGCCCTGGAAGATCTATGCCCCCGCAGCCTTTCCCGAAGATGCTTCCATTTGGGACAGGATCAAAGCCGGAGACGTAGTGCTGCACTTTCCCTATCAAAGTTTTGATCCTGTAGTGCGTTTTTTCCTGGATGCAGCCCAGGACCCTCAGGTGATTTCCATTAAGACCGCCCTTTACCGCACCAGCGGCAATTCCCCTATAGTGCGGGCTTTGGAACAGGCAAGCCTCGCAGGCAAGCATGTTACCGCAGTGGTGGAACTTAAAGCCCGTTTCGATGAAGAACGCAATATCTCCTGGGCCAACAGGCTCGAAAAGGCCGGGGTCATCGTAGTGTACGGTCTTGCAAGGCTCAAGGTACATGCAAAAGTTTCTGTGGTGATGCGCAGGGAAAACGAACGCATCAGGCGTTATGTGCATCTTTCCACAGGGAATTATAACGACAAGACTGCAAGGTTTTACGAAGATATTTGCCTTTTCAGCGCCAGGGAAGATCTCGCCTACGATGCAGGGCTGCTCTTCAATATGATCACCGGCTACTCCGAAGCCCAGGGCATGCGCAAGCTGGTGATCGCCCCCCTGGGCTTGAAGCGCAAACTTGTGGATCTCATTGACAGGGAAATCAGGAGATCAAGCCCCGAAGCTCCGGGCCGCATCATGGCAAAGATGAATGCCCTTGCTGACACAGATATTATCAATGCGCTTTACAGGGCTTCGCAGGCAGGAGTAAAAGTGCTGCTTAATGTGCGGGGTATCTGCATGCTGATTCCCGGAGTGCAGGACTTGTCGGAAAACATCAGGGTTGTAAGTGTGATAGATCATTACCTCGAACATTCGCGCATTGTGTATTTTGCCAATGGCGGCGCCGACGAACTTTACCTTTCCAGCGCCGACTGGATGCCCAGGAACCTGGAACGCCGGGTGGAACTCATGTTCCCCGTGCTGCAGGATGACAGCAAACGCCTGGTGCACCGGATTCTCGAAGGCTATTTTAAGGATAATTGCCAGGCATGGGAGCTCTGTTCTGACAGCAAGTGGACACGGCTCAAGCCCATCCCGGGCGACGAGCCCTTCCGGGTTCAAGCCGGGCTTTTGGCTCTGGCTGCTAATCAGGCTGAACAGACCGGAGATGCCCATGATGAATTTATTGTGAGAAGAAGCCAACCTAATTTGGAGGGAAAATAAATTGAAACGAATCATAATGAAACCAGGGGAAGAACGCCGCATAACCCTGGGCCACCCCTGGGTCTATGACAACGAGGTTGCCCAGATCCTTACTGGCTTCGGCCCCCAGACTGCGCCGGCCAGCCTTGAGCCCGGTGAAATTGCCGATGTGGAAAGCGCGAACAAGAAGTACCTGGGCAGGGCCTTTGCAAACCCCAATTCCAAAATCATTGCCCGTATCTACAGCCCCTCCAAAGATGGCGCGGACAAGGGATTTTTCAAACGCCGCATACGGGAAGCCCTGCTTCGGCGTGATGGCGCCAGGTGCCTTTACGATCTCCGCTGCGAGTCCGCACGGGTGCTCTTTGCCGAAGCTGACTTCCTTCCGGGCCTTATCATCGACCGCTTTGTGGGTTGGCCTCTGGAGGAGCTTGAAGCTGCTGTCCCGGATAGGCCCTTGAGCTTTGAAGCCGCCGAGGCTGCCCTGGGCCCGCCTCAATCCTGGCTCTCCGTGCAATTTCTTTCCTATGCTATAGACGCGCGGCGGGATCTTATCCTTGAAGCACTTGAGGAAACCCTGGGCGCACCCCTTTTGGTTGGCAGAGAAGCCCTGGGTGTGCCTGCGGGCATTGTCGAGCGATCTGCCCAGGTACGGGAGCTTGAGGGCCTCCCCCTGAGGGAGGGTATTATCAAGGGCGCTTTCCCCCAGGGTGGAATCGCGATTTTTGAAAACGGCTTCCCCTTTGCGGTGCATTTGGAAGAGGGCCAAAAAACAGGCCATTACTTGGACCAGAGGGATAACCGCCGCCTCGCTGCTGCCTATGCCGCGAATGCCAAAGTTCTCGATGCCTGCGCCTATACTGGGGGCTTTGCCGTCCATGCCCTCAGGGCCGGCGCCGCCTCGGCGCTCTGCGTGGACGTTTCAGCTTCAGCCCTGGAAATAGCGAAAAAGAACGCCGCCCTCAATGGGGTAAGCGAAAAAATTGCTACCCTGGAGTCCGATGTTTTTGAGTATCTCAGGGGGGCCGAACACAGGAAAGAGCGTTTCGACCTCGTCATCCTCGATCCTCCGGCCTTCGCCAAAACCCACACATCCCTGAACGACGCCCTGAGGGGCTACAAAGAAATCAACCTCAGGGCCCTTGGGATACTTAATCACGGCGGCATACTGGTAAGCTGTTCCTGCAGCCACGCCCTGGACGAGGAAAGGTTCAGGCGGGTGATTGCTGAAGCCGCGGCGGATGCCGGGCGGCGGCTCATTGAACTGGATTTGAGGCGGCAGAGCCCGGATCATCCGATACTCGTTGGCTATGGGGAATCCCTCTACCTTAAAGCAGGCTTTTACCGGGTCATATAGGGCTTGCACTATTCAACAGGCTTCGGCATAATATTCCTATAAACGCGATAGTTTTCTAAGCTTTTCATAGCTTTTCAAGACATTGGAGGATATATGCCGGAAACTGAATCGGTAACCGAGATTATGGCAATGCTGGCGCTGCAGCTGGGGATCATCCTTTTTGCGGTGCGTTTTTTTGGCCGCATGGTCAAACGTGTCGGGATTCCCCAGGTTTTAGGGGAGCTTTTGGCTGGGGTTGTCATCGGGCCTTATGCCCTGGGGGGCTTGCATTTCCCCGGGTTCCCCCAGGGTGTTTTCCCCCTTGGCGCAGGCACCTTGGCGGTGAGCACCGAGCTTTATGCTTTTGCTTCCATTGCTTCCATTATACTTCTTTTTGCATCGGGGCTTGAGACCGATATCGGCCTCTTCCTTCGCTACTCTCTGGCGGGGGGCGTTATAGGCATAGGGGGGGTGATTTTCTCCTTTGCCTTTGGGGATCTTGTGGGGGTGTTTTTCATCCCGGGGTCGACTTTTATGAGCCCCCAAAATCTCTTTTTAGGGATACTTTGTACTGCCACTTCTGTAGGCATTACCGCCCGGATACTTTCGGATCAGAAGAAGATGGATTCCCCTGAGGGGGTGACCATTTTGGCCGCTGCGGTTTTCGATGACGTGCTGGGCATCATCGCCCTTGCTGTGGTGCTGGGCGTTGTGGCGGTTATCACAGGGCATGGGGTTGCGGGAGCCGATTCCCTGAACGGCCTCCTCATCCTTGCTATTGCAGGGAAGGCTTTTGGCATATGGCTTGGCTTTACCGCCCTTGGCCTTGTCTTCTCAAAACACATTGCCAATTTCTTAAAGATTTTTAAGCATAGTTACGATTTTTCGATTCTTGCCCTGGGTATTGCATTGCTCCTGGCAGGGGTTTTCGAAAAACAGGGCCTGGCCATGATCATAGGCGCTTATATCGCAGGGCTTTCCCTTTCCAAGACCGAAATTGCCCCGGTGATCCAGGAAAGGATACATGGGCTTTATGAATTCTTCGTTCCTGTCTTTTTTGCCGTCATGGGCATGATGGTAAATGTGAAAGAGATCATGGCGCCTCCGGTGCTGATCTTCGGCGCGCTTTATACTGTAGCAGCAATACTTTCAAAGGTCATAGGCTGCGGAGGACCCGCCCTGCTTCTTGGCTTTAACGGCAGGGGGGCGCTTCGCATAGGAACTGGAATGGTGCCCCGCGGCGAAGTAGCCCTCATTATAGCGGGCATTGGCCTGGCGTCGGGCATACTGGATCAGAAGATATTCGGCGTTGTTATACTTATGACTTTGGTCACCACCCTTGCAGCTCCTCCTCTTTTAAGTGCAACTTTACGAATTCCCGGTACAGGAACCCGAAAGCCCGTCAAGGGGGACGAATCGGCTTCCACAACTTGGGAATTTATTTCCGATGAAATTGCAGATCTTGTTGTGGATACTCTTCTTAAGGATCTCAAAAACGAGGGTTTCTATGTTCAGATGTTGAATATAGATGAAGGACTCTCCCAGGCCCGTAAAGACGATATCTCCCTGTCTATAACGGAAGAAGAAAGCAATGTTACCATCGAGACTGCCAGGACCGACATGCCTTTTGTAAAGACTGCGGTTTACGAAGTTATCCTGAGGCTTAATGATTCTATACAAAAGCTCAAGGATTCTTCTGATCCCCGGCAGATGAAAAAAGGGCTTTTGGATAAGGATGGCCGTACCAGCGCGGATCTCCTCTCCCTGGTTACGCCACAATGTGTTTCCCTCGACCTTAAGGGCGAAACCAAAGACGCAATAATTGCCGAACTGGTAGAAATACTGTCAGTCCAGAACAAACTCCTCAACAAAGAGGCAGCCCTGATTGATGTGCTGGATCGTGAAAAAACCATGAGTACAGGCATGCAGCATGGCATTGCCCTTCCTCATGCAAAAACCAGTGGTGTGAGCGACCTTGCGGTAGCAGTGGGGATAAAAAAAGAAGGCATAGATTTTGAATCCGCCGACGGCGAAAAATCCCGGGTTTTTATACTGTTGCTTTCCCCGAGGAAAACTTCAGGCCCCCATATCCAGTTCCTTGCTGCCATAGGTACGGTTCTTAAAGATGATGATGTGCGAAAGGCCTTGATAGAAGCCCAATCGAAGGAGAAGGTGGTGAGCCTTCTGCAGAAGGGGAAAGCTGGTTAATATCTGCGCTTAAGCGTGCGTTTAAGCGCTTAGGAGATGCTCTAAAAGTATCTTGGCGCCAATGCCTATGAGTACGAGGCCCCCGGCGATTTCGGCCCATTTCCCCAACAGGGGGCCTATGAGGCGGCTTGCTTCAAAGCCGATCATGCAAACCAGGAATGTTACTATCCCTATGCCCATGGCAGGCAGCCAAATAGTATTTCCAAGAAGGCTGAACGAAAGCCCCACAGCAAGGGCGTCAATGCTTGTGGCAATCGAAAGGCTCAACAGGCAGGGCATGCTTCTGATATCGCTTTTGTCTTTGCATTTGCAGTCGGAATTAACAGTAATACTGTCATCATTAGTACTAGTATCTTTTTTGATTTCTCTTGCGCCTTCAACAACCATTTTCCCGCCTATGAATGCCAAAAGCCCAAATGCTATCCAGTGATCAAAATTTTTAATATACGATGCAAAAGAATAGCCCAAATACCAGCCTGCTACGGGCATAATAAACTGGAAAAGACCGAAAAAAAGGGCAGCCCTCAGGGCATGGTATGGTTTTAATCCTTTAATGGTTATACCCGAACTTACCGAGATGGCAAAGGCGTCCATGGATAGGCTGAGGCCTATGAGTATAATTGAGGCCATTGCCAGCTTATCTCCTCAATGCAGGCTGCAAAGCCAGGCCGTGTATTTTGCAAAGGTACGTATCCATCAGAATCTGCCTGGGGAAAGAAGATTCAGAGCGCAAGAGCGCGTCATATTCAGCGGTGAGGGAAAGGAAGGTGTCGGCTGCCTCGGAATTGTAGCGCCTCCCTGCATCGGTGTAGTTCCGTTTTGCCTGGGGCGATTTAATGAAGAGCCTTTCTAAAGCCCCGTCGCTGCCTGCGCCTTCTTCAACCAGGTTAATATAATCCCTGAACTGCCTGAAGCACCAGGCAAGGCCCGCCAGGATTGTTTGGGGCTCTACCTTTGCAAGGAGCATGGTATGGAGGGATTCAACGCTGCGGCTTAGATCCCCCGAAGCAATGCGGGCAAAGAGGGTAAATGCGGATTCCTCCCTGGTGTGGGAAAGCCATTTTTCGGCTTCTTCGCTCCCTATCTCCTTGCCCTTTTCCAAAAAAAGTGTAAGCCGGGTACATTCTTGATCTAAAGCATGGGTATTGTTTTCCACCAGTTCCAGTATAGTCCCTATGCCATCGTTGTTGATGCGGAAACCTTTGGCCCTGAAGAAGTTGGCCACCCAATCAACCTTACGGGATTCCGAAAGCTCCCAAAAAACTTTTTTTGCATCCCTGGGCACTGCATCTTCAAGCCCTTTGGCGAGTTTGGTTTCTTCGGAGATAAGAATGAGGGTGGTGTTGTCCTGGGGGGATGCCATGTAGGAAGCGAGGAGATCTACCTCGTCCTTTTTTTTGATGGCGTCGGCATTCTTGATGAGAAAGAGGCGGCTTTCTGCAAAGAGGGAGCCGTTGCGCATGGCAGAGACCATGTCGGATACCGGCGTTTCGCCGGCATAGTAAACCGACTGTTCCAGAGGGGAACCCCCGCCATCGGCTGAAAGCTGTCTTTTTATTTCGTCGATGGCGGCCTGCTTTTCGCCGGTCTCAGTCCCCAGGAAGATCCTCGAGTTCATGCTCTAATGGGGTTCTCGTAGGAGCGTATGATATGGGCCAGCTTGCCCAGGATTTTCACATCCCTGCTGCAGTAGATGGGGGGGTATTTGGAGTTCTCGGGCTGAAGCCTGATCCTGGAGCTTTCTTTATAGAAGGTTTTAAGGGTCACTGCGTCATTCATGGCGACCACCACGATATCGCCGTTGCGGGCGGTGTTCTGCTGCTCTATGACAGCCACATCACCGTCCATGATGCCTGCGCCTTCCATGGAGTCGCCCCTCACCCGCAGGGCAAAGTAGCCGTTCTTCTTTTTGAGCATGGTTCGGGGCAGTTTTATGGCCCCGTCCTGGTTTTCCTCGGAAAGTATGGGCTTTCCGGCAGCCACGGTACCCAAAACAGGAACCTCCATGAAGTTCCGGTCCTCCTCAGGGATTTTGTTGACCAGTTCCATGGTGCGGGACTTTTTGTCCCCTTGCTTGAGAAGGCCCTTTTTCCTCAGGGCAATGACGTGATCGTGGGCGCCTTTGACGGAGATCTCAAAGTTGTCTGCCAGTTCCCTGATGGTGGGCGGGTAGGCGTGAGCATGAATGTACTCCGCGATGAAGGACAATACTTCCAATTGACGGCTTGTCGGTTCTTTCATCGTATGTTCCTCAATCCTTGTTCGCCGGAATGGCGATTTTGTATTTTTTCAGTTTGGCATGGAGGTTTGAAGGGTAGATGCCTATGGCCTCCGCTGTCTTGGATATTATACCATGGTTCTTGAAAAGTTGGAACTCCAAATAAAGCTTTTCGAAGAATTCTTTTGCGGTATTGAAGTCCTTATCCAGCAGGCCTTTAAGGGCCAGGGTTTCATCAAGGGCCTGCTCCCCGGCTTGCCCGGGGGCTTGGCTCAGGGCATCTTTCTTAAGGAATTCAGCCGCTGTCTCTGCCCCAACTTTGCCCCCTGAATACATGACCGCAATCCTCTCCGCAAAATTCTTAAGCTCCCTGACATTCCCGGGCCAGCTGTAATCGCCGAGCATGTCCAGCGCCTCCTTTTCAAATTCGACTGCATCGGGACTCAGCGCCTCGAGGAAGTGGAAGAGCAGGAAAGGTATGTCGCTTTTCCTCTCCCTTAGAGAGGGAAGCCTTATGGGTATGACATTGAGCCTGAAAAAAAGATCCTGCCTGAACTTGCCTTCAGCGCAAGCCCTTTCGAGATCCTTGTTGGTGGCTGCCAGAATCCTCACATCCACGTTGATGGTTTCTTCGCCCCCCAGGCGCTCGATCTTCTGCTCCTGTATTGCCCGCAGCACCTTTGTCTGGGCCGCAAGGCTCATGTCGCCTATTTCGTCCAGGAAGAGGGTGCCCCCGCTGGCGGTTTCGAAGCGGCCCTTGCGTATTGCCGATGCATCCGTGAAGGCCCCTTTTTCGTGCCCGAAGAGTTCGCTCTCTATAAGCGTTTCAGGGATGGCTGCGCAGTTGACCTCTACAAAGGGTTTGTCCGCCCTGGGGGACAGCCGGTGTATGGTCCGGGCGACTACTTCCTTGCCTGTGCCGTTTTCGCCTGAGATGAGAATGCGGGCTTCGCTTATCGCGGCCTGGTTGACAAGGGCCTTCACCTTTTCCATTTCCGGCGAGGCGCCTATGAGTTCATCCCTGGGCACTTTCTTTTTTAACGCATGGTTCTCTTCCCGCAGCTTATGCAGGGCAAGAGCGTTGCGGCAGACTGTCAGAACCTTGTCCAGGGAGAGGGGCTTTTCAAGAAAGTCAAAAGCCCCGAGCTTGACGGCCCGTACTGCCATATCCACATTGGCATGGCCTGAGATCATGACAACTTCTACCTGGGGCCAGTTTTTGTGTATCGTGTCCAGCGCTTCTATGCCGCCCATGCGGGGGAGGAGCACATCGAGGAACACAAGGGAGATATTTTCTTTTTCGAGGATTTCGATGCCCAGTACAGCATCCTCGGCGGTAAAGACCCGGTAATGCTCGTCCTCAAGTATGGACGCAAGGGTGCGGCGAATTCCAGGCTCATCGTCGATTATTAAAATGTGGGTCATGGCTCCTTTGCCTCATAAGAGTTTTCGTCGGTGGGCAGGTCGATATAAAAGGTGGTCCCTGTCCCCCGGGCTGAATCAAACCAGATAGCGCCGCCGTGCTCGTTTACGATACGCTCCACTATGGGGAGCCCAAGGCCGGTACCTGATTTTTTTGTGGTGAAGTAAGGCGTAAAGATGTTTTTTGCGTCCTCTTCGGAAATGCCCTTGCCCGAATCCCTGATGCTGAGCCTGCAATAACGGCGGGCCTGTTTTTTTATGAGGTCGGTGCGAATCTCAATGAGCCCCGTGCCTTCCATGGCGTCTATGGCATTGATGATAAGGTTGGTAAGTATTTGGCCCAGCCTGTGCCGGTCTATTTTGATGGAGATCCCCTTTTCCACATTGCCAATGTCAAAGTCCACCCCGGGGTGGGAAGCCCTATAGGGCTCAATCGCCTCTTCCGCAAGCCCCCGGATTTCTGTCCATGACCGGGATGGTTCCATAGGTTTTGAAAGGGTGCGGAATTCGGTGAGCAGGGTGGCGAGACCCTCGGTCTCCTGTATGATGGCCAGCATGGAGTTTTCGAGGATCTCCCCGATTTTTTCGGGCTCATTCTGCCAGCGCCTCAGCATCCGCTCGGCAGAAAGCCTTATGGGGGTGAGGGGGTTTTTTATCTCGTGGGCGAGCTGCTCTGCCATAGTCTGCCAGATGGATATTTTTTCTGTCTTCACCAAAGCCGCACGGGAATTTTCAAGCTCCCTCACCATTGCGTTAAAGGAACGCACTAAAAGCGCGAGCTCGTCCCCTTTTCGCGGCAAAATCTGTATGGAAAAATCCCCTTCTGTTACCTTTCGTGTTGCTTCGGTAAGATTCCTGATGGGGGATGTTATCCGCCTTGCAAACGAGAAGGCAATGATCAATGTCATGAGTATGGCAGGGAGGAAGAACACGCCGTAGTAAAAGACAAGAAGCCTTTCGATATTGTACTTGATTGAATCAATGATCAGAAAACGGGCTCTTTCGTTCTCGATGGTTTCAAGGTCGCGGTTAAAGCCTTCCCTAAGGCGCCATGTGATTACCCTGATATGATCCGCATCCGGATTCAGTACGTAGCGTATGACATCGGCATCCCGGGGAAGCTCCCTGGGGGCAAAACCCTGCTGGCGCAGGGGAGGGGATGGGAGCCTTAGGCTTTCATCCCCCAGGAAATCCCTTTCGGCCCAGATGCCGCCGGCCCTTAGGCTAAAGTCCTGTATGCCCGATACTTCCCTTGGCAGTGTTTGGGCTTCCGAATTTTCTGCAATATCAAAATCCCCGTTCCTGACCTTGGCTTCGAGCTTTTCCATATTAAGCGAATACGTATCCATTGCAAAACCCTGGGCTGCGTCCATTGCGGAATCCACGTCAATGGTTCTCCAGAATTTGAGAAGTTCCCCTACTGCGAGGTTTGTGAGCAGCACTACGGGCATTGCGGCCAGCACAACAGTGATGACAAAGTAGAACACGAGTTTTGCCTGGAACCTGCCCCAGGGGAGCTGGCCCACAAAGTCCCTGGCCATGTCCATAATCGAGACAGCGAGAAAAACCAGCAGCACCGCAGGGATAATGAAGAAGGCCATGAGGCTTTGCGGCTCCGGTATGCTGCCTGTTTCAAGAAGGCTTGAGATGGTGGATCGGAAAAAGAGTATGGTCAGGACTGTGAGCAAAAGATAGATGAGCACCAGGCCCTGAACGTTTATGATGGAATATTTTGGATGGGTTCTGCGGTTCTTCATTCCTCTGAAAATTTCGATTCAAAAAGGCGGACAATGGCCTCGAGGGCTTCCTTCTCGTCTTCCCCTTCGGTGATGATATTGAGTTCGGTGCCATAGGCTGCCCCCAGGGTCAGGATACCCATGATGGACTTGCCGTTGATCCTGTCGCTGCCCTTCTCAATATAGATGGAAGATTTAATGTCTTTCGCGATCTCCACCAGCAATGCTGCGGGCCGGGCATGAATGCCAGCGCGGTTGGAAATGGTAACTCTTTGCTGCATCATTTTTGAATCCCCTAGATTATATCTTCGCTGCCGAAGTACACAGCCCTGGCATTGTCGCTCTCTATCCATTTAAGGATATTCTTGTTGAATTCCCTGGCCGCATTGTAGCCCATCTTCTTGAGCCTTTCGTTCATGGCGGCAGTTTCTATAATGATGGGGATATTGCGCCCCGGCTTTACCGGAATTTCAAGCTTGGGGATATTGACCCCCAAAATCTCCATGTACTGTTCCTCGGTGCCTATGCGGTCGTAGTTTTTTGACGCATCCCAAATTTCGAGTTTGACAACAAGCTGAATCTGCTTTTTGTCCCTGATGGCGCCAATGCCGTAAAGGTGGGTCACATTGATTATGCCAAGGCCCCGTATCTCCATGTGGTGGGCGATGATTTTATTGGCCCCTGTCCCCATGAGTATATTGCCCGACACGCAATGGATCTCCACAACATCATCGGCTACGAGGCGGTGGCCCAGCTTGATGAGTTCCAGGGCCGTCTCGCTCTTGCCCACCCCCGAATCCCCAAGTATGAGGATGCCCAGGCCGTACACTTCGGCCAGCACCCCGTGTATGCTCTGCCTGGGGGCAAAGACATCCGAAAGGATTCGCATGATGCGGGCGCTGAATTCGGCAGTGGAAAGGTCGGTCTGGAGTATGGGGCATTGGGAAGCTTCGGCCTCCCTGAAAAACATCTCCCCCGGCACGAGGTTATGGGTGAAAATGCAGCAAGGTATGGCATAGGTAAACATCTGCCTGATGGTCTCCACTTTGCCATCCTCTTCAATCTTGCGGAGATATGCCACTTCGCCCCTGCCGTAAACCTGAAGGCGGTTGAAGGCAAATGAATCGAAAAAGCCGGAAAGCGCCAGGCCCGGGCGGTTAAGGTCGGGTATGCTGATTTCCCTGGTCAAACCCTTTCGTCCACCTATGCAGCGGAGGTTGAGGGAGTTGTGCTCCTTCAAATCCAGGTCCAGGAGATCAAGAACAGTGAAGCACTTTTCAGCCATAGTATATCATAATCAAAAGGGCTTAACTGTTTCAAGGTACTTGCATAATCTTCTCTGAATTTGTATATTTATGCGGTATTTTGCATAAAAAGGGGTGTACATGATTCGGCTAAAAGGGGTATGCAAATCCTTCGGCTCTCTCAAGGTACTGAAGGATATAAATCTCCACGTCCGCGAAGGCGAGAAGGTCACGATCATCGGCCCTTCGGGTTCGGGGAAGAGTACCCTCATACGCTGTATTAATGCTTTGGAAGAGCCCACCGAGGGCGAGGTGTACCTTAACGGCGAGCGCCTGCTCCATTCTAATCATGTTCAACTGGTGCGGGCCAACTGTGCCATGGTTTTCCAGCAGTTCAACCTCTATCCCCACATGAATGTTCTGCAGAACATCACTTTGGCGCCCATCAAGCTCCAAAAGATAGCAAAACCGGAGGCGGACGAAATCGCCTACCACTACCTTGACGTTGTAGGTCTCAGGGACAAGGCTTTGGCTTACCCGGCGACCCTTTCCGGGGGGCAGCAGCAGCGCATCGCCATTGCCCGCGCCCTTGCGACAAGGCAGAAGATCCTTCTGTTTGATGAACCTACATCGGCCCTGGACCCTGAAATGGTTCAGGAAGTCCTGGACGTTATGATAAAGCTTTCCAAAGAGTCCATCACCATGGTGGTGGTAACCCACGAAATGGGCTTTGCCAGGCAGGTTGCCGACAGGGTTATCTTTTTGGACAACGGGGTGCTCGTTGAAGAAGGCCCCCCCGAAGTGTTTTTTGAGCATCCAAAAAATGAGCGCACTATTGCGTTCTTAAGCAAAATTTTGCGTTAAAAAGGAGTGAAAGAATGAAGTTAGCGAGAAAATTGGCATGCGCAGCTTTGATTCTGACGGTTGCAGCCGGTGCGTTATTCGCCGGCGGCAGTTCACAAACAAGTTCGACGGGCAGCCCGCTGGACTCAATCAAGGCCCATGGGGTGTTGCGGGTCGGGGTAAAATCCGATGTTCCCGGGTTCGGTCTTCTCAATCCCGATCGGGGCCTTTACGAAGGCATGGAAATCGAGCTTTCCAAGCTCATCGCCAAGGAGATCTTCGGGGATGCTTCGAAAATCGCCTTTACGCCGGTTACCGCGAAGACAAGGGGTCCCCTTCTGGACAACGGCGACATTGACTTTGTCATTGCCACCTTCACCGTAACCGAAGAAAGGAAACTCACCTACAACTTCTCGTCGATTTATTACACCGACGGCGTAGGCATCCTGGCTAAAAAAGCCGCGGGCTATACCAGCCTGAAGGATCTGGACGGCAAGACCTTTGGTGTCGCCCAGTCCGCCACAAGCCGGGCCGCCATTCAGGAAGGGGCCGACAAGATCGGCGTCAAGGTGAGCTTTGCCGAATTTGCCACCTACCCCGAGATTAAGGCCGCCCTGGATTCAGGCCGCGTTGACGCCTTTTCGGTGGACAAGGCCATACTCAGAGGCTACCTGGATGACACGGTCTTCCTCCTCCCCGATACCTTTGCCCCCCAGCCCTATGGTGTAGCCACCAAGCTGAACAACAAGGCCCTGGCAGCCTGGGTTGATGGGCTTATCGTTAAATGGCTTGCCGATGGTACCGTCGCCGGGCTTATCAAACAGTTTAACCTGCAGTAGTCCGGGTTTAGCGGAAGCATGAACGGGCCGTTTGCAGCGCTGCGCTGGGTTTTCCTCTGGAGGGACAAGTCCGCCTTTTTGGAAGGCTTTGGGATGACTATCCTTGTGTCCCTGGGCGCCCTGCTTCTGGCCCTGGCATTGGGCATCATTTTCGGGCTCTTTTCGACTTCCGCTAAAAAAGCATTGAAAGGCATCGCCAGGGTTTTTGTTGAATTTTTTCAGAATACCCCCCTGGTGGTGCAGGTTTTTTTTGTGTACAACGCTTTGCCCTATGTGGGGATAAAGCTCGATGTGTTTTCCATAGGCATGCTCTGCGTAGGCATCTACCACGGCGCCTATGTTTCCGAAGTGGTCAGGGCAGGCATCACTTCCATACCCCGGGGTCAGATGGACGCGGCCCGTTCCCAGGGTTTTTCCTATCTCCAGGCCATGCGTTACATCATCCTGCCCCAGACGGTCACCATAGTATTGCCGCCCCTGGCAAACCAGGCGGTCAACCTCATCAAGAACACCTCGGTTCTTGCCCTCATTGCGGGGGGCGATCTTATGTACCGTGCCGACAGCTGGGCGTCCAACGGAACCCTGAGTTACGGCCCCGCCTACATTGTTACCGGCCTGCTGTACTTCCTCCTCTGTTTCCCCATGGTTACCTGGGCGAGGCGCCACGAAGTAAAGATTAAGAACCGGGATATTCAGGCACACCCTGCCGAGGGCGCTGCCGCAGGAGGCGCAAAATGAGCCCCCAGGTTTTTGCCGATCTCTTTAGCCCTGCCAATGTCAGGTACATACTGGCAGGACTGCGCACCACCCTCCTCATTTCGATAGTGACCGTGCTGCTCAGCGTTTTTTGGGGTTCGGTGCTTGCCCTGCTAAGGAATTACGGAAAGAAAACCCTCGGCCGCTTTGCTTCTATTTATATTGAAATTTTCCGCAGCACTCCTTTGCTGCTTTGGATATTGATCTGCATATTCATGCTTCCCTTTGGGAACGCCCTTATCCGGGGCACCCTGGGCCTCACCCTTTATACTTCGTCGGTTATTGCGGAAATAGTCCGGGGCGGCCTTAACTCGGTGGAGAAGGGCCAGTTTGAAGCAGCCCGTTCCCAGGGCTTCAGCTTTTTCCAGACCCTCTTGTACATTGTGCTGCCCCAATGCTTTATGCGGATTGTCCCATCTTTGATGAGCCAGATCATCACCACCATCAAGGACACTTCGTTCTTTGCCCAATTCGCTATTGCGGAATTTTTCTTTAATTCCAAACAGCTCATGGGCATTATCTCCAAAGATACGGTTGTTACCAGCGCCCATATTTTTGTCCTTTACTGTTTTATCGCCCTGGTGTATTTCGTAATCAACTTTGCCCTTTCCTGTATAGTCCGCAAACTTGCGCGGAACGAGCAGAGCCTTTCGCTCCATCCGGAGCAGTGACCTAAATTTAAGTTCAACAATTTATTATAAGGACACGAAGGACAGAAAGGGGAAGAGAAATAATTAGGGACGAGCGGGAAAAAATTGCCAATTAAAGATAGGATAAGGCGGATAGCCCTCTGATCTTTTCCTCTTCCTGAATTTTCGATACTCATCTTATCTGATGAATTTGCCGAATTAAATTCATCTTATCTGATGAATTCAAAAATTACTGTTTTTTTGCGGGTTTATTCGTGGCGAGGGGGTTAATACCCCGCCCCTTGGGGCGGTTAAAAAGGTATTAAGCCCCGAGTCCAATTCCTTAAGAGAACAACATACCTCGCGGCTTGCCGCGGGGTTGTTGATTCGTGGCGATGTTGTTGATTTTTTCTTGTTTGCGGATTAAGTTTAGAGCAACAACAGGAGATTGCCCATGTTCAGCGATGAATTAAAAAGCCTTCTCATTAAGGTGATCACTTCCTGGCAGGTACTGACCGTGACAGGGGTGCTTGTGGTCTATATCTTTCTCGTGAATTATGTTGCCCGTCTTTACCACCGCAATAAGCCCATTCCCATGCCCAAACCGGGCAAGGGGAAGGAAGCCGCTCCCGGAGCCGCAGCCCCTGAGCCTGGCTCGGGAGACGAACTGGAATTGGAAGAGAAAGGGGAGTAGGTAGGACGCGGTCATGACTAGTTACGCACGGTTTAACCGGAGTATGGCGTAACAGGAATGCTTGAAAATTTGCCAAAAATTCTGTATTATCCAAATCAGAGGTATACATGAGCGCAAACCGGGAACACAAAGACAGCGTATTCACCTGGTTTTTCAGCGAACCTGACGCATTGCGTGAACTGTACAGCGCCCTGGAAGGGGTGTACCTGGACCCCTCTGTCCCCATTACGATAAATACCCTTGAAAGCGTTATCTTTGAGGGGAGAGTGAACGATATTTCCTTTGTCATTGCCGACAAGGTGGTAGTCCTGATAGAGCACCAGAGTACCATAAATAAAAATATGCCCCTCAGACTGCTCATGTATATCGCTGATGTGTATAAAAAGATAACCGGGGAAGAAGATATATACCATTCGAAGTTAGTACCCATTCCCTGCCCCGAGTTTATCGTCCTGTACAACGGCATCGATGAATATGATGACGAAAAAATTCTCAAACTTTCAGACGCCTTTATGGACGCTTCATCCATAGGGCTTGCCAATGACAAGAAGCCGCCATTGGAACTCACGCTCAAGGTATACAATATTAACCAGGGCCGCAATAAGCCTATAATCGCAAAATGCCAAAAACTTGACTGGTATAGTACCTTTATTGCCAAAATACGCGAATACAAAAAAGAAACCGGAAAAGACAAGGCCGGTACAATGGAAGCCGTAAAAAGGGCTGTCCGGTTCTGTATAGACCATGATATCATAAAAGACTTTTTGAAATCACATTCTACGGAGGTAATGAACATGTTAGTAACCGAATGGAATTGGGACACCGCCCTTAGGGTCCGGGAGGAGGAAGGCCGGGAGGAAGGAGAACAGCGGAAAGCTAAAGAAGTTGCCAAAAACGCCCTTAATGAGGGCTTGTCTATTGGAATAATCCAAAAGTTAACCGGTCTTGATACAGAAACCATACAGAGTCTGTCTGCGGAATAAATTATGCTTAATGCCAGCGAACCTTCGGTTCGATGGAATTGGGACACCACCCGATTTATCAATGTACAATTCCACTTAATATCATCCTTCATCTCAGCACCCTCAGCTTATTCTTCCACAAAAAATTCCTTGATATAACAATTTTCTTCTGCTTCTTGAGATTCCTGAGCAGCTCCATGGCCTCGCTGTCGGAACAGTTAACCGCCGGGTTTGAAGCGATAAGGGAGGCCGCTTCCCCCATGGTGTATCTTCTCTGGTTCCGGCGTATAAAATCCCACACGGAGCGGACTTCCCGCAGTTCATCCGAGGCATTGCTCTCGCAGACATCGCAGCAGTCGGATTCGGGGGCAGTGCCATTGCTGTCGTAATTGAGAAGTTTGAGGAGATTTTCGCGTCTGCAGCTATCGGTGCAGTGGGCATAAGCGAGAAGCGCCCGGATTCGGCTGCGGTCGGCTTCGGTTTTGGCCCTGCGGAGCTGCCCTTCATCTTCCGGCCCCCAGAGAAGGAAAGCATGGGACTGCTTCCCGTCTCTTCCTGCCCGTCCGGATTCCTGGAGATAGGCCTCCACCGAAGGAGGGCAGTCCCGGTGGATCACGGTGCGTATGTCGGCTTTGTCGACCCCCATGCCATACGCGCAAGTCGCAATCAATACACCGCCGGGGCTTCCAAAAAACCATTTTTCGACGGCTGTCTTTTCCGGCCTTGAGAGACCGGCATGGTAAAATTTGATTTCCCTTTCAGAGAGCCCGTTCCGAAGATAGCGGGCAAGGTTTTCGGTTCCTTTTCTTGAGGAGCAAAAGACTATGGCCGGCCTTTCGTATTTTGCAAGAAGATCCCTCACCGCCAAATCCTTGAGTATGGCCCCTCTGGCCGAATACGAGATGTTGCTCCTGTCGGGATTCCCGATGATGCGCCGTGTGCCCGTTTCCCCTTCTTTTACCCCAAAGATGTACTTTTCAATCTTTTCCAGCACCGGCGCGCTGGCAGTGGCGGTAAAAGCCGTAACCAGGGGCCGGCCTGCAGCCTCGATAATTTCCCCAATCCTGAGGTAGCTGGGCCTGAAGCTTTCACCCCATTCGCTTACAGTGTGGGCTTCGTCAATCACCAGATGAATCAGGCCGGCCTTGCCCAGTTCTTCCATCACCTGGGGCGTGAGGAGCACCTCGGGATTGGCGATAATGAAGCGGCTCTCACGGGATCGGATTTTTGCCCAAATTTCGGCCCTCTCTTCCCTGCTCTGGCCCCCGCGGAGCGTTACCGGCGCAAAACCCTGGGGCATTTCCTTGAGCCGCCGTTCCTGGTCCGCCATGAGGGAGAGTATGGGGTAGATCACCAGGGTGGGCCCGTCAAGGAGCATGGCGGGCAGCTGGAAGCAGAGGGATTTCCCGGCCCCTGTGGGGAGTATCACTATCTGCCTCCCCAGGCTTTCCGCATCGCTTTCGTCAAGAGGAGAGCCTGTGTCTTCTTCCGGGGCCTCGCCGAACCCGCCGGGCCATTTTATCCCAATCCCCCGGGATGCCGCCGCTTCCAGTATGTTGGCTATCACAAGCCGCTGGTATGGGAAGAGGTAGGACATCCCGAAGAATTCCTTCAGGGCCCTGCCCAGAGGGTCGGGTATCTCAATTTTTTCTGTTGCGTCAACTGTTTCCATATCCTCTATATGGCATTGGGATGCAGGACGCATTGGAATTTGCTTCGATTTTTTAGCATTTCCTCTTGGAATAGCCAAAAAGCGGGTAATGGATCCATTTGTATATATATTCAACAAATTGCATAAAAATACAAAAACCCTTCGTTCTTTCATTGACGGGGAAAATCGAAAGGGGTATACTCTATTCACTTGAATTATAGGAGGAAATATGAAAATCAAGGCAATTGTTTTGGCTGCTATTGCAGCCCTGGTTCTCTCGGGAGCGGTTTACGCAGGTGGCGGCAGCCAGTCGTCAGGCGGGCTTACCCTTGAGAAGGGCACCCTTACTGTGGGCATGGAAATCGGGTATCCCCCCATGGAGTACTATGCCGATGATGGCAAAACCCCCATCGGGTTTGACGTGTCCATGGCAAAGGCCTTGGCGGCGAAAATGGGGCTCAAGGTCAAATTTGTCGATACTGCTTGGGACGGGATTTTTGCGGGGGTGGATACCAGCAAGTACGACTGTATTATGTCGTCGGTAACTATAACCGATGCCAGGAAAGCAGCCCATAATTTCACCAAGCCTTATGTGGGGAATGCCATGGCTCTGGTGCTCCTCAAGAATAGCGCGATCAAAGCCAAGAATCCCAGCGAGCTTGTCGGGCTTGGCGTGGCGTATCAGGAAGAAACCACTGCGGATTTCTACATGACCGATCTTGCGGCCAAGGGCCTTAGGTTCACACCCTACGAGTACGACAAAGTGATGTACTGCTTTGACGAATTAAAGCTCGGGCGGGTGGATGCCATTGTCACTGATAGCCTCGTGGCGGTTGATTATGTCGCTCCTGCGGACAGCCCCTTCGAGATCGTGTGGCAGGGCCCTGCTGATGAAGTTTTCGGCATCTGCCTCAAGAAGGGAAACGACGCCCTCACCGCCGAGCTTGACAAGGCGCTGGACGCCCTCTTTGCCGACGGCACTATGCTCAAGATTTCCAAGGAGATCTTCGGCGGCGTGGATATGGTCAGCGCTGCAAGGAATTAAGGGAAAACCAAAACATGGATACGCTGCAAAAGATACTCTCATGGGTGCCTCCGCTTTTGGGGGGCGCCAGAGTCACTATCGGACTCACGCTCCTCGCCGTTTCGGCAGGGGTTATATTGAGCCTCTTCCTCGCCCTGGGGAAGATGTCAAAATATAAGTGGGTCAACAAATTTTGCAGCGCCTATATTTTCTTTTTTCGCGGCACTCCCCTTTTAATGCAGCTTTACTTTATCTATTACGCGCTGCCCCTGATGCTGCCTGTCTTCATCATCAGGACGGGGGATCAGTTTTTTGATCGTTTTATCCCGGCTTTTATCGCTTTTGCCCTGAACTCTGCTGCCTATTGCGCGGAGATAATCAGGGCGGCGATTCAAAGCATTGACAAGGGCCAGTTCGAGGCTTCCCGTGCACTAGGGCTTTCTTATCCTCTGACTATGAGTCTTGTGGTCGTGCCCCAGGCCATACGGCGCCTCATACCGCCTATTGGAAACGAATTTATCATGGTTCTTAAAGACGCATCATTGGTGTCCATGATAGCCCTCGTGGATATTACCAAAGCTACGAGAAATATCGAAGGTTCAACCCGTTCCGCCCTGGTGTATATTCCTGCAATGATACTTTATCTCATCATTACTGCGGTGTTTACTTTTGCCTTCCATAAGCTGGAGAAAAAGTATTCTGTTTACGAATAAGGGGCCGGTAAAATTATGTCAATGGTAAAAACTGTAGGGATCAATAAATCCTTCGGGCAGTTGAAAGTTTTAAAAGACGTGTCCCTTACGGTGGAGCAGAAGGAAGTGGTCTGCATTATAGGCCCTTCGGGGGCCGGCAAGTCCACCTATCTCCGTTCCCTCAACAAGCTCGAACAGATCGATGACGGACAAATTTATATAGAAGACAAGCTCCTCTTTGACTGCAAAGACGGGGTGAATCATGTCAAAATGCCGGCTGCGGAGCGGAATAAATCGCTCCTTGAAGTGGGAATGGTTTTTCAGCGCTTCAACCTTTTTCCCCATAAGACTGTATTGGAAAACGTGATGCTTGCCCCTGTCCATGTACGCAAGTACCCTGACGGGGAGGCCAAGCAAAAAGCCAAGACCCTTATCCACAGGGTAGGGCTTGCGGATAAACTCGACTCCTATCCTTCCCAGCTTTCGGGTGGGCAGCAGCAGCGGGTCGCCATTGCCCGGGCCCTTGCCATGGAACCCCGGATCATGCTTTTTGATGAACCCACGAGCGCCCTTGATCCTGAATTAGTAGGAGAAGTGTTGACTGTCATGAAGGGCCTTGCCAACGACGGCATGACTATGCTGGTGGTAACCCATGAAATGGGTTTTGCCAGGGAGGCGGCGGACCGGGTAGTGTTTATGTGCGATGGTTCCATTCTTGAGATAGCCAGCCCCAGTGAGATTTTCAGCAATCCCCGGAATGACAGGACCCGCCAATTTTTGCAGAGTGTATTATGAAAAAATTGCTTATGGGCAATGAAGCTATTGCCCTGGGGGCTCTGCGCGCCGGTGTTTCGATAGTTACCGGTTATCCCGGTACCCCTTCCACGGAAATTCTTGAAACCATTGCCCGGGAGGCAAAAGTTTCCGGGAGCCGCGCTTCCCGTGCTTATATTGAATGGTCGGTGAACGAAAAAGCAGCGTTGGAATTAGCTGCAGGCGCTGCCTGTTCAGGCGCCAGGGTTTTGGTAACCATGAAGCAAGTGGGCCTCAATGTTGCGTCAGATCCCCTTATGAGCTTGAATTATCTGGGTGTTTCGGGCGGCATGGTGGTTGCTGTCGCGGATGATCCCGGCCCTATCTCGTCCCAGACCGAACAGGATACCCGCCGTTTTGGCCTCTATGCAAAGATCCCTGTTTTCGATCCATCAACCCCGGAAGAAGCCTATCTTATGATAGCCGATGCCTATAACTGGTCTGAACGCTATGGACGCCCGGTGATTCTGCGCCCTACTACCAGGGTTTGCCATAGTTATGCTTCAGTAGAAATACTGCCGGATCTTCCCCAAAAGCCCCCGGCTGGTTTTGACAAGGCAGAGGGCCGCTGGGTGATCTTCCCCAATTTATCCTACCGCAGCCATATCAAGATTGAGGAAGGCCTCGTAAAGATGGGCGAGGGTTTTTCCGCTTATTTTGGAAATCAGCTAATTGGCGACAAAGCCCCTGCCGAAGAAGGAGACGACCCTGTCCAGGCGCCAACATTGGGAATAGCCACAGGAGGCGTGAGCTATGCTTATGCCATGGAATTCCTTGATCCTTTGCCGCCCCAGGCAAAGCTCCTCAAAGTGGGGACCTTCCCGTTTCCTGCCAGCCTGGCCCTCAAATTTTTGAACGGCCTTGATGAAGTGCTGGTAGTGGAAGAATTGGACCCTGTCATAGAAGATGAACTTGTGCGCCTCTGCGGCATCAATCAGCTTAAAATTACGATACGCGGAAAGAGGAGCGGTGATATGCCCAACGCAGGGGAGAATGCCCTTGCGTCTGTGGGGGAAAAAATCGAGTCCTTTTTGAAGCGCAAAATATGGGTGAATATTTCCGATCTTGATAAAGAGGAGCTTCCCGAAACCACCCTTTCCGCATCGGGTTTGTCCCCGGCGTTTGCTTCCCTCTCCGAAGTGCCCCCCGCAGCCCTTGCGGCGGCCGCTGCTGCTGCCGCTGTTGCCTCAGGGCCACCGCCCCCTGAAGCCCCGCCCCTACCCGTAAGGCCGCCGGTGCTCTGCGCTGGCTGCCCCCATCGGGGCAGTTTCTTCGCAGTAAAAGAGGCAGTGCGCAAATACGCCAAAGGCAGAAAAGCTGTTTTTTCGGGCGATATAGGCTGCTATACCCTGGGCAATGCCCAGCCTCTTGATATGGTAGACACCTGCCTCTGCATGGGCGCGGGCATTACCATGGCCCAGGGAATTAACCGCGCCGAGGCCCTCAAGGGAAATTCCGACTCTCTTAACTTTGCCTTTATCGGTGATTCTACCTTTTTCCACACCGGCATACCCGGCATAGTCAACGCAGTTTACAACAAAGCCGATATCATCATCGTTGTGCTTGACAATTTTACTACCGCCATGACAGGCAATCAGCCCCATCCGGGTATGGGCAGGAACGTTTTAGGAGCTGACGCTGAAAAGATCAGTATCCCTGCGGTAATTTCGGCATTAGGTGTAAAAGCAATAGAGAAGGTCAATCCTTTTGATATTAAAACTGCGGATTTAGCAGTAAAAAGTTTAATTGAGAAATCCGGCGTCCGTGCCATTGTCTTTGAAGGCCCTTGCATTGCGGTGAGTAAAAGTGTTAGTCCGTGTATTGTAGATACCGCAAAATGCACAGGCTGCCAGAGCTGCATAAAAAAACTCGGATGCCCTGCGATTTCTATCCAGCCTGTCAGCGCAGGCGCTAAGCTAAAAGCATTGATTGACCCGGTGCTTTGCACAGGCTGCGGGATTTGCAAAGAAATCTGTGCATTCGGAGCTATCGGGGGAGCAGCCTTATGATATTTAACTGTCTCATCACCGGTGTCGGCGGCCAGGGAACAGTGCTTGTATCCCGCCTCATAGGAGATGCCGCGATCGCAAAAGGGCTTGATGTCCGCGGCTCCGAAACCATAGGCATGGCACAGCGGGGTGGCAGTGTGGTAAGCCACATACGCATAGGCGAGAATATCCATTCCCCCCTCATTCCCACCGGCAAAGCGAATATCATCATTGCATTTGAACCCGCAGAAGCCGTGCGGGTCATTCACTTCCTGGCCCCCGGCGGCCGCATGATTGTTCTGGACAGGGGCGTTATGCCCGTATCCAGCTCCCTTGGCAAAACACCTTATAAGCCCGCCGAAATGATCTCCTATCTCAAAGCTGAATTCAGCCGCCCCAAAGAGGATCAGGTTGCCCAGGCAGGCGATGAGGATCGGCTCATCATAATTTCCGGCGATGAGCTGGTAAAGAAATGCGGCGACCCAAAAGTGCTTAACACAGCGCTGCTCGGAATTGCGCTGGAAAAGAAATTCTTCCCCTTTAGCGCTGCGGACATGCTCGATGTTTTGAAGAAGCGGACTCCGGCCAAATATTTGGAGATTAATATGAAAGCCTTGGGGCTGGGTAGAAGCTGACGGTATTTGCGATACTCCGGTTGACAAATCTGTTTAGCTATTGTATCTTTACATAGAAACATCAGATTCAGGAGTGCCCCATGCAAATGACTTCCGATATGCTCGCTAAAATACAGAAATCCATCAAAGCCGCCATGAAGGGCAGCTTTTACAAGCAGCGCTTCAAAGGCCTCAATGCAAAGGATATACAAAGCCGGGAAGATTTTGAAAAGCTTCCCCTTTCCGACAAGGAGGATCTGCGGGATGCTTACCCCCTGGGGCTCCTGGCGGTGGATGACGAAAAAATCGTCCGCATACATTCGTCCTCAGGGACAACCGGAACCCCGGTGATCATCCCTTATACCCAGAAGGATGTTCACGATTGGGCTGTGATGTTTAAGCGCTGTTATGAAACCGCCGGCATCACCCCAAAGGACAGGATACATATAACCCCAGGCTATGGGCTCTGGACAGCAGGCATAGGCTTCCAGCTTGGGGCAGAGCTTCTCGGGGCTATGGCTATACCCATGGGTCCGGGAAATACGGACAAGCAGATAAAAATGATGGAAGATCTGAGGTCCACGGTTATTTGCGCCACTTCTTCCTACGCCCTGCTTCTGGCTGAAGAAATCGAAAAGCGGGGAATCAAGGATAAGATTTGCCTAAAAAAAGGCGTCATAGGTTCTGAACGCTGGGGCGACAAGATGCGGAAGCGGATTGCCAATGAACTTGGCGTGGAGCTTTACGATATTTACGGGCTTACGGAAATCTATGGTCCCGGCATCGGCATCAACTGCTCACACCAGAGCGGCATGCACATGTGGACCGATTTCTTTTACTACGAGATCATCAATCCCCATACGGGCGCCCAGGCAGAGCCGGGCGAAATCGGCGAAATTGTCATTACCACCCTCTGCAAGGAAGGGGCACCCCTCATTCGTTATCGCACCCACGATCTTACCCGGGAGATTTCAGGCGACTGCCCCTGCGGCAGTCCCTTCCCCCGCATTGACGCAATCCTTGGCCGATCCGACGACATGGTCAAGGTTAAGGGGACCATCATTTTCCCGGGCAAGGTTGACGAGCTGCTCTCTTCCATTTCCGATGTCTCAAGCGAATACCAGATCCAGATTGATCACCTCAATGGCAGGGATATACTCAACCTCTTTTTTGAAACCAAGCTTTCCGGTAAGCAGGAGAGGAAAAATTTGGAGAAAATTGTAGAGGAGGCTTTTAAGGAAAAGATTGGCCTCACCCCCAAACCTATGGCTGTTGGAATGGGCGAGCTTCCGAGGAGCGAGAAAAAATCAACACGGATTTTCGACAACCGGTATTAAGCTGCCGGCTGAGGGGATGAAAGTCGCTAGCCCCCGAGGTATGCCTTCTTCACGTCAGGATTGGCTGCAAGCTCATCGGAGCTTCCCTGCACAATTATCTCCCCGGTCTTAAGCACATAGCCCCGGGATGCGAATTCCAGAGCCACTTTGGCGTTCTGTTCCACTACCAAAATTGTAATATGCTTAATTTGATTTAACTGCCGCAAAGCCCTGAACATTTCGTACATCAGCTTGGGCGCAAGGCCCATGCTCGGTTCGTCCAGCATAATAAAATTGCTGCCTGTCATAAGGGCACGGCCCACTGCAAGCATCTGCTGTTCGCCGCCGCTTAAAAGTTCGCCCCGCTGTTTGCGGCGTTCTTCGAGCCTGGGGAAAAGGCTGTACACCATTTCTACAGTCTCGGCATTGATGACCGCTTTGTTCACCTCTTTCCTGTTGGGGTAGGTAGCTATTTTGAGGTTTTCTTCCACTGTGAGATTGCCGAAAATATGGCGCCCTTCGGGAACCAATGCCATCATATGGCGCTGGACCAGGGTGTGGGGCTCTGTTTTAAGCATGCTTAAGCCCTCGTAGAGTATGTCTCCTCCTGTAACCACCGGGGCCTCGGGGCGGGGGAGGCGGGCAAGGCTCGCAAGGGTTGATGTCTTTCCGGCACCATTTGCGCCAATGAGGGTGACAATTTCACCCTTGTCGATGTTGAAAGAGATGCCATGGAGGACTTCGATATTTCCATAGGAAACTTTCAGATCTTTTACTTCCAGCAGCATGTCCTTCCCCTAAATTGTTCCGTCCCCTAGGTACGCATTGATCACCTTGGGGTTGCTCTTAATTTCCGCCGGCGAACCGCTGGCTATCTCTTTGCCAAAATCAATGACGGTGATCTTTTCGCAGAGTGTCATTATTACTTCCATTTGGTGTTCTATCATCCAGATTGTAAGGTTGAATTTGTCATGAATCCAGCGTATGTAGTCGATTAATTCAATGGTGTCCGCTGTGGAAAGACCCGCCGCCGGTTCATCGAGCATGAGGAGATCGGGCTGAAGCGACAAAGCCCTGGCAATTTCCACCCGGCGTTGAATGCCATAGGGAAGATTCTTGGGGTATTCCATCGCCAAATCGGCAAGCTTGAAAACCTCAAGCAATTCCATGGACGATTTCTTTATTTCTTCTTCCCGCTTCTTGTACTTTTTTGTGTGGAGAAAGGCGTCAAGCACGCCATACCCTAAACAGTAATGCTGCGAAATCCGGATATTGTCCAGTACGGTCATTTCGCTCCAGAGCCTGATATTCTGAAAAGTACGGCCTATCTTCATGGCCGCAATTTCGTGGGGCTTTTTGGCGTTGATCCTTTTACCATGAACCAGAATATCCCCTTCCGAAGGGATATAAAAACCGGAAACAAGGTTAAAAACCGTGGTTTTCCCCGCGCCGTTAGGGCCTATAAGCCCTACGATTTGCCCCCTTTCAAGGCTCAGGTTGATATCGGTCAGGGCCTGCAAGCCCCCAAAGCGGTGGGTCAGGCTTTTGATTTCAAGATGGTTTTCCATCATTGCCTCCCCTTATTGGCTTTCCGGGCTTTAAATTTGTCTATCAGCTGCGGTAGTTCTTTGTTTCCCATAAGCCCTTCGGGCCTGAATTGCATAAGAAGGATTAACAGTAAAGGTATCACTACCCATTTGAATATCTGCAACGGTCTCATGGCTTCCAAAAGGAAGGTGAACAGTATTGCTGCGAACACAGATCCCGTGAGGGAACCCATGCCCCCAAGGTAAACCATAACCATTCCCTCGGTGGATTTCATGATATTAAACGAAGCGGGGTTTATAAAGCCAAGCTGATGCGCGAACAAAGCGCCGCCTATGCCAGCGAGACCCGAAGAAAACATAAATGCCAAAAGCTTCATTTTATTGGTATTAACGCTCATTATTTCTGCGGATATTTCATCGTAGCGAATGGTGGAAATTCCCTTTCCCAGTACCGAACCCATGAGGCGCCTTATGGCGACTATGCAGACAAGCACGAAGATCATAACCCAAAGGAACATCCAGGCTATGGGAATTGTATCTGTCATTGCAAAGATAGTCCCTTTCATTCCCATAAGACCCCGGCTTCCGCCTATGGGTTCAAGGTTGTTTATGGCAGTAACAATAATATAATTCGCTGCTAAAGTTATGATGGCAAGGTAATCATCCCTGGTCTTAAACGAAGGGATTGCAATGATAAGGCCCATTATCGCTGCCGCAATGCCGCCAATGAGCACTATCACCGGAAAAATGATGAAAGACACCTGGGGCGGGAACAAGGCGGAGCCGGTGAATTTATTCTCGTTAAAACAGATGAGGGATAGTACCGAAGATACATAAGCCCCAACAGCCATAAAGCCCGCATGGCCGCAGGAAAATTCCCCCATATAGCCGTTTACAATATTCAAACTTGACGCGAAAATGATATTGATACCCACTGATATTAAAACGCTCTGAACATAGGGATTGAGAACCCCAAAAGAAGCAAGGGCAGTGAGTAGTACCATTGCTGCGATAATTACAATAATAATTGTAAGAGGTTTTTTAGTGTTGCTGTTTAATTGCTGCATAATAACCTCATATCTTGGTACTTTTGGCGAAGCCGAAGAAACCGGTAGGCTTAATCACCAGGATTATAAGGAGGATGACAAAGGACACAAGGTCTTTGAAACTTGAGGGAAAGAAGGCCGCAATGAAGATTTCAATGAAGCCCAGGATGAAGCCGCCCAGAAAGGCACCGGATATTTCGCCAATGCCGCCAACAACTGCGGCGATAAAAGCCTTCCAGCCTATGGTCATCCCCATATAAGGATCCAAAACCGGGTAAGACATGCCAAACAGTATCCCCGCGACAGCCGCAAGGCTTGAACCTAAAGCAAATGTAAAAGTAATAACCCTGTTCACCGGTATCCCCATGAGGGGAATGGCGAACTTGTCATACGATATGGCCCTCATGGACATGCCGAAAACTGTTTTTTTCACAATGAATTGCAGTACGCCAAAAACCACGAAGGCGGCGACGATAACCAATACTTTTAAATTGGTCAGGGTAACCGGCCCGAAATTCCAAAGTTCTTTTTGCAGAATGTCGGGGAAGCGCCTTGAGCTTGCGCCCAGGAAAGCCAGGTTCCCGTTTTCAAGGATAAAACCAACCATCAAGGCGGTAATAACCACGTAAAGCCGGTTGACTCCCTTCTTGCGCAGGGGCCTGTAAGCTACCCGTTCAATAGTGACACCCACCAAGGCAGTTGCAATCATGGTGAGTATCAGTGTTGCTACAAAAACAACAGAGCCCCCGCTTACGAATGTTGAAAGCAGGGCGCTGGCAATAAAAAACGCGATGTAACAGGCGGTCATAAAAATATCGCCGTGTGCAAAATTGATGAGCCGCAGCACCCCGTATACAAGACAGTACCCCAGGGCGATCATGGAATAGAAGCTGCCCCATTGGAGGGCATTAAAAATATTCTGTAGAATGGTCGCCAGCATGGGATACCGTCTCTTACACTACATGCTGGTTACATATTCGAATTCGCCCGCGTCGTTTACCCGTACAACCACTGCTGGTTTTTCGGGATCGCCGTTGGCGTCGAAGGTCATCTTTCCGGTAATGCCGTCAAAATTCTTCATTGTGGCAATGGCGTTTTTGATGCCGTCGCGATCGGTCTGGAGATTGCCGGTAATACCCGCAGTCTGAATGGCCTGAAGTATGATGTGGATGGAATCATAGGAAAGGGCGGCTACATCGTCCGGAGTATAGCCATAAGCAGCCTTGTACTTGTCGATGAAGGCCTTGGTTGCGCCTACAGCGCCAGCAGCGGCATAGTGGGTGGTGAAATAGTAGCCTTTTACAGCGCCGTTGCTCAACGAGACGAGATCAGCGGAACCCCAGGAATCGCTTCCCAGTATGGGCTTGTTGCCCCAGCCGAGATCCTTGGCCTGGGGAATGATGAGGGCTACGTGGTTGTAGTAGTCGGGCAGGTAGAGGAGGTCTGCGCCGGCATTGATGATCCTGGTGAGCTGTACCGAGAAATCCTGATCCTTCTGGCCGAAGCTTTCGAAGGCTACTACAGAACCTGAACCATTGGATTTGGTCCAGCTGTCCCTGAAGAGTTCAGCCAGGGTTTTGGAATAGTCGTCATCCAGGTTATAGAGGATGGCGGTTTTCTTGGCCTGGGGGAACTGGCTTCCGGCAAAATTTACTGCCGCAGGAGCCTGGACAGGATCCAGGATACAGGCGCGGAACACGTAGGGCCTGTTCAGGGTAACCGCAGGGTTTGTGGCCCAGGGGCTGACCATGGGGGTACGATTTTCATTGTTCACCTGGCCCGCAGGAATGGCGCGTCCTGAACCACAGGGGCCCATGACTGCCAGAACCTGATCTTGCACTACGAGACGGAGGGCAGCCTGCACAGCCGAGTCAGCCTTGAGCTCGTTGTCTACAATGACGAACTGGACTTTGTATTTTTTTCCTTTTACATCCAGGCCGCCTGCAGCCTCTAGCTCTTTCTGAACAATTTCGGAAGCGTACTTGGCGCCCTCGCCGACTTTTGGCGAGTCCCCGGTGAGAGGGATATTGAGACCGATTTTAATAGTCTGATCGCTGCCGCCGCCCGCCATTACCATGGACAGGGACAACAGGAGAAGACATCCTGCAATCAATACCTTTTTCATTTTTTTCTCCTTTTTCAAAAATGATTGATAACCTATCATAGTGAAAAAGAGGAAGTTTGGCAAGTATGTTTATACAAATTTGAGATAAATTCTGTATATTTTGCCAAAAACGTGTATATTTATGCACCTAGATAAAGTACATATAGGATTCATCCGGGTCTACAGTTCCAATTACCGAAGCAAGGTTCTTGCGGTCTATAACATTCGCTATACGTTCGTTAAGGCGATCAAAGATTGTGGTGCGTATGCAGCGTTGGAGCTTGGTCTCTTTTGCTCCCGGCAGGGGAGGATCTACAACCAGCATATCCCCCTCAAGCATCCTGAGGGCTTCCCCTATGATGATATCCTGGGGGCTTTTGGCAAGGGCATAACCCCCCGAGGCTCCCTTGACGGAGCGTATAAGCCCCGCCCTGCGGAGTATGACCGCCACTTGTTCCAGGTAGCGTATGGATATTTTCTGCCGTTCGGCTACGCTTGCAAGGGAAACATGGGGTTCACTGCTGTGTTCGGCCAGATCTATCAAAAGCCTGATGCCGTAACGCCCCCGGGTTGAGATTTTCATATAGCATACTCCACTTGATCCAGGGTTTCATACGCCTTGGCTAAGTCCGCCAGGGTGACGGCATCCACGCAGTCGTTGATCTCTTTGTAGAGTTCAGCCCAGGTGTGCTGGCTCATGCAGTCCTTTGCCATGGGGCACAATTTGGATTTAACGCAATCAACCGGTTCGAGGGCGCCCTCAACTGTCCGGAGTATCTCCCCAACAGTGATTTTTTGGGGCGCCCTGCCGGGAAGGTAGCCCCCCTGGGGTCCCCTTATGCCCTGGACTATGCCCGCTTTTCGCAGGGGTATGAAGAGCTGCTCCAGATACCCGTCAGAAAGCCCGGTGTTTTCTGCAATTGCCCTGGTGGAAGTGTACTCCCCCTCGGGAAGGAGGGCCATGTAGAGGAGGGCTTCAAGCGAATAGCGGCCTTTGGTTGAAATTCTCATTTTTTTATTCCTTTTTTAAACGCTTCTGTCAAATCGGCAACGAGGTCATCGGGATCTTCTATGCCCACCGAGAGGCGCATGAGCCTGTCGTTAACCCCCGCCTGAAGCCTCATGGCCTCGGGTATGGCGCCGTGGGTCTGCACCAGGGGATAGGTGATGAGGGATTCCACGCCCCCCAGGCTTTCTGCAAAGAGTATGAGCGAAACATTCTTGAGCAGGGAGGGCACATCGGCAATATCCTTTAAATAGAAAGAAATCATGCCTCCAAAGCCCCGGGACTGCTTTTGACTCAACTTGTATTGAGGATGATCCTCAAAGCCCGTATAGAAAACCCTCTCCACTTTTTCGTGGCCCCGCAGCCAATGGGCAAGAATTTTGGCATTCTTTTCGTGCTTTTCCATGCGCAAGGGGAGGGTCTTCATGCCCCGCAGCACAAGCCATGAATCAAAGGGGGATAGGGTGGCGCCCTCGCTTTTCTGGGCATTCCGCAGTTCCTCTTCAAGATCGTCCCGGGAATGGACAATGAAGCCCGAAAGGGTATCGTTATGGCCCCCCAGGTATTTGGTACCGCTGTGGATCACCAGGTCAGCCCCACAATCCAGGGGGTTTTGCAGCCAGGGGGAAAGGAAGGTATTGTCCACCAGGAGATGGCCGCCCCGCCTGTGCATGAGTTCCGCGCAGGCTGCAATATCCGTAACTTTCATCATGGGGTTCGAGGGAGTCTCGATAAAGATAGCTTTTGTTTCAGGCCGCAGGGCTTCTTCAACTTTTTTGAAGTCGCTCGTATCCACCCATGAAAAAGAAAAACCGTACCTGCCGTAGTAATCGTTGAAAAGCCGGTACGTGCCGCCGTAGAGATCCTCGGACACAATGAGGTGATCCCCGGGCTTGTAGAGCTTGATAGCCGCCGAGATAGCCCCCATGCCTGTCGCAAAGGCCAGGCAGTATTTGCCGTGTTCAGCCAGGGCAAGGGTCTTTTCAAGCTCCTGCCTTGTGGGGTTGATGCAGCGGGAATAATCGAATCCCGTGGTTTCCCCAAGACCCGGGTGCCTGAATGTGGCGCTCTGGTAGATGGGGGTGCTGACAGCGCCGGTCTGGGGCTCAAAGAAATCCGCCCCCCGTGCCAGTACCGTATCCAGGGATAAGGGCCGGGAATTGCCTGTGCCTCTTACAGGTTTACAGTTCGTGTCCTTCATGAGGGGAACCTCCTCACCGTGTTCGTCGGATGAGTGTTCATGCTAAAGCCTCGTCAAAATCAGCGATAAGGTCGTCCGGATTTTCCAGCCCTACAGAGATACGGATAAGGGTATCGGTGATGCCCAGCCTTTCCCGTTCGTTTTGGGGTATGGAAGCATGGCTCATTGCCACAGGGTACGAAGCTATAGTCTCCACCCCTCCAAGACTCACCGCAGCTGCTGCCAGCTTCACAGTGCCCAGGAATTTCCGGGCCTGCTCAAGTGTTTTGGTTTTGAATGAGAACACCGCCCCTGCGCCCGATGCCTGGGCGTCGTTAACCTGCTTGCCGGGATGATTTTCCAGTCCCGGATAATAGACAGCTTCCACGTTTTTATGGGAAGAAAGCCAGGCAGCGATTTTTTTCGCCCCCTTCTCCTGGGCTTCAAGCCTCACCTTAAGGGTTTTGATCCCCCGTATCACAAGCCACACATCCCAGGGCCCCGGCACAGCGCCGAAGCCGTTCTGCACCGCGTAAACCTGCTTGCCCAGCTCTTCGGTTTTCGTTACCGCCAGGCCCGAAATTACATCGCTGTGGCCCCCCAGGAATTTGGTGGCTGAGTGGATCACGATGTCAGCCCCAAGCTCGATGGGCCTTTGGAGCAGGGGCGTCATAAAGGTATTGTCTACTATAGAAATAAGCCCAGCTTCCTTTGCAATCGTAAAACAGGCTTTGAGATCCGTTATCTTGAGGAGGGGATTCGAGGGGGTTTCAAGGAATATCGCCTTTGTATTTGGCCTGATTGCCTTTTTCACATTTTTTGAATCCGAAGCATCCACAGGGGTCATTTCAAGGCCCCATCTTTTATAGAAGGTATTGAGTATGCGCCAGCTTCCACCGTAGATATCCTCGGCCGCCACGATGTGGTCCCCGGCCTTGAAAATTCCCAAAACCGAAGAAACTGCCGCTATCCCGCTGCCAAAGGCGAAACCACGGGCGCCCCTTTCAAGGCTGGCAATGGTTTCTTCCAGGGCCTTGCGTGTAGGATTCCCGGAACGGGCATAGTCATACTCCTGGGGGGATACTGAGCCTGAATCGATAGCGTCCTTATAGGCATTCCCCTGATCAAAAGTAGAAGTCTGGTAGAGGGTAACCCCCAAAGCGCCGGTTGTTGGATCAGCCTCGTGGCCGTTGTGTATCAGTAAAGTCCCAAAATCCATGAATCCCCCAGAAAATTATTCCTAGTGTAATTGTAGGATATAATTGGGAAAAAGGCAAGTCTAAATTTCCGGTTCAGCCAAAAACCGCGCCGAAATCGCGGCAGAGGTATTGAACAGCCCTGCGTCCGGTGATCAAGGCCACCGGCATTCCGCCTGGCGGCTGTATCCGCTGGCCGGCAAAGTACAAGCCCTTGATCTTTTTTGCCTTGCTGGGATAGATGGTCCGCCGGTGCCCCGGCGGGGTAATGGTCATCCAGGAACCGTGATAGGTTCCGCAGAAACGCTCGTAGGTAAGCGGAGTGGCTACATCCCAGGTCTCTGCCTTGCCCTTGATCAGGGGGAACCGTTCCTCCAGCCGGCTTAATACTGCTTCAAAAAGTTCCCTCTTTCTCTGATCGTACGCCCCCTGTTCCCGGGCGTTTTTCCAATAGTCATAGGTATCGACAGAGATGCTGCTGGTTATTGCCGTGCAGCCTTTGGGTGCGTATTCGGGATATGGGGCGTAATTATTCAGGTTCAGATGATTGATAGTGAAGCCCCCGAATTCGAAGGGCTTTTCCAGGGGAAACACCATGGTCTCAGGCAAACTGGAGAGATCCGCCTTGACCCCTATGCTGATAAAGGTGTTGACGATGAGAGTTGTCTCCCTGCAGCGCAGGATATCCGCCCAGCCTTCGTGCAGGGGGGCCTCAAAAAGAGTGTCCACCGCGGCCAGGGTATCGGCAGCGACTATCACCGCATCGGCCGGAATGATCCCGTCTTTGGTTTCGACCCCGGCGGTCCGGCCGTCCTTCACCAGCACCCGGTTTGCCTTTGTGTTGCAGCGGAGTATCCCCCCCGCCTTGACAAAGCGGTCGGCCATGTTCTGTATCAGTTTAAGGGAACCTCCCTCTATATAACCGCCATCCCCGGACATGAAACAGCTCAGGATAAAAAACAGCGAAAGCGCGTCATAGCCGGGATTCACTGTTTTCAGCAGGAGCAGCCGGATGGCAGGGCTGCGGAAACGCCGCGCATAGTCCCCCGCAGAAATCCTGCCTAACGCGATGATGCGGGGCAGCAGGGAAATTGCCTTAAGGGCGACTTTGCGGAGCCCCGGCGCTTTCTCCCGCACCTTTAGCCCGGGGATATCCCTCACCGGAATGCCAAAGCCGCGAAACCGCCTTATATCACGGCACATCTTTTTAATCAGCGGAATATCCTCGGGGGATACAGCAGAGAGATGCTCCTCAAACTCTTTTACATCCCGGTGCATGGCTGCCCGCTTTCCGTCATATTCGCAGACCAGAAAGGGATCGGTATTAAAAATTTTTGTTCCTTCATTAAGGGCGCCCACCTCCTTCCAGAGTTTGTTGTGGGACTTTTCAGGCCCTGATCCGTTCAGCCAGTGCATGCCTCCTTCAAAGAGGTAGCCATTCCGCCGCCATGCAGTGCAGTTCCCCCCTGGAATAGCGTGGGATTCAACAATGGTAACATCGAATCCGCTTTTTCTGGCGTAAATGCCCGCCGACAGCCCCGCAATCCCCGCCCCGACAATTATAACTTTTTTCATGTGTTCCTTTTAATTTCCTTTGCTCTCAGCCTCGGCGGGGCTCCCCGCCTCTCCGGCCGAGACCCCGCCCATGACGAAGAAGGCAATGAGCATGCAGACAGCGGCAAAGATGAAGATGCCCTCATAGCCTGCAATGTCTATCACAAGGCCGGTGATAGGCGGCGCGAGTATGGCTGCGCTTTGGCTAAAGGTGTAGTAAAGCCCTGTGTAAATCCCCATGGTGCCGAAGCTTGCCATTTGCCAAAGCATGGGGAAGGAATTGACCACCACCCCAATCCACACAGCCCCGTAAATAAACATTAGGGAAAGAAAAAACACCAGAGCCCCCGAACTTCCTGTCAGCCCCAAAAGGGCCGCCGCAGGACTGCAAAGAGGGATAAGGCACAGGACAAAAGTAAGGATAAAAAGGCTGTGGCGTATGTAATTCCGCCTTCCTATTTTGTGGGCCATGTAGCCTGTGGGGATCGCCATGGCGGCCCCTGCAATGCCCGCAACACCCTGGGCAAGGGCAGCGTTGCCCTCGGAAACCTTCAGGGATTCCACCATGTAAAGCCCGAGGAAAGGCTTAAGCCCCTCATAAGCCATGAACCAGAAAAAGAGCGCCATAAGTATGCGCGGCACCGATGCGTTATTCCCGGAGAACGCTTGCCTGATGGAAGCAAGCATGGGCACGTTTTCTTCCGCCTCGCCTTCGGGCAGTTTTTCCCGCACAAAAAGGAGCAGCACTGCCACTGCGGCAAAAATGCAAAAGGCGGAAATGAGGAAGGGGAGTTCCGTGTCCCTGTTCATCATGGGCGCCAGGATCAATGTGCCTATGATGAGGCCGAAGCCGCCCATCATGTTGATCACCCCGTTGGCTTCGGAACGAAAAACCCCTGGTATGGTGTCGGGCATGAGGGCTACCACAGGACCCCTCACGGAAGTTTTAAAAATGTTGAAGACAAAGAGCAGGACAATCAAAGCCCAGAGCGAAGATGCCGCCGACAGCGGTATAAGGGCAAAGAGTATGCCCGCAATGGGGAGCATCACCGCGATAAAAGGCATGCGCCTGCCAATGCGCGTCCTGGTGCGGTCGGACCAGACGGATACCAGGGGGATAAGAAAGAGCTGGAGTATGTTGTCCAATGTCATGATCCCGCCCACTGCGGCATTTGAATTGATGTACCGTCTTAAGAACATGGGGACATAGGTATCGTACAGGGGGTCCATAAGGCCCATGGTGAGAAAACCAAACCCAATGAGCATGGTCAGCCCCAGATAGCCTCTAAATCCTCTTTCTTTTTCTTTCACCGGATCAGTATACCTCATTGTCAATTGCTGATATAGTGAATCATGGCTCTGAACTGCGGTATTGTAGGACTTCCCAACGTAGGGAAGTCCACCATTTTTTCGGCTTTAAGCTCCGCCCCTGCGGAAGCTGCCAATTATCCCTTTTGCACGATCAATCCCAACTTCGGCATTGTGGATGTCCCCGATTCCCGGCTTGCGAAACTCACGGAGCTTTTCAAGCCTGCCAAAACCATTCCTGCCTCAGTGGAATTTGTCGATATAGCCGGCCTTGTCAAAGGCGCGTCAAAGGGCGAGGGCCTGGGAAACCAGTTCCTTTCGCACATACGGGAAGTTTCTGTCTATGCCCAGGTGGTGCGCTGTTTCGACGACCCGGACATAATACACGTGAATAACAAGGTTGATCCCGAGTCCGACATGGAGACCATCAACATAGAGCTTGCCCTGGCCGATCTCGACACTCTGCAGAAACGCCGCGAACGGGCCGACAGGGCCCTCAAAGTGCAGGCCAAGCCTGAACAAAAGGCAGCCGAAACAGTCCTCTCCGCACTGGATAAAATCGGGCCGGCCCTCGAAAACGGCAAGCCCGTCCGCTCCGTGGATCTGACTGACGATGAAAAGGCTGCCATCTACGACAGCCACTTTATCACCGCAAAACCCCAGATCTATGTCTGCAATGTTGACGAAGCGGGCATGAAAGCCCTGGCAGCAGGCAGTCTCGGCGCAAACCCCTACACTGCGCTGGTGCAGAAGCGGGCAGAAGCGGAACATTCAGCAGCCGTTGCCATTTGCGGCAAATTCGAGGCTGAGCTTGCAGCCATCGACGATCTCGAAGAAAAGCTTGCGTTCCTCGAAGAATTGGGACTCAAAGAATCGGGGCTTGCCTCGCTTATCCATTCAGTGTATCGGCTTCTGGGCTTGCGTACCTTCTTTACTGCCGGCGCCGACGAATGCAGGGCATGGACTATACACTCAGGCGACTCGGCCCCCAAAGCCGCAGGGGTCATCCATACGGATTTTGAAAAGGGCTTTATTAAAGCCGAAGTGTATTCCTACGATGATATTGTCAAATACGGAACCGAAGCGAAGATCAAGGAAGCAGGGAAGTACCGCATCGAAGGCAAGGAGTACATAGTCCAGGATGGCGATGTGATGTTCTTTAAATTCAATGTCTAGAACAAGCTATGGCACTGAGCAAGCATAAGGTACTGGAAGATTTTTTTGGCTTTAAATCCTTCCGCCCAGGCCAGGAAGAAACCATAGATGCCGTACTCGCAGGCAGGGATGTTCTTGCGATAATGCCCACCGGGGCGGGCAAGTCCCTCTGTTATCAGATACCGGCCCTTATGCTTCCGGGGCTGACCATCGTAATATCCCCCCTTATTTCATTAATGAAAGATCAGGTCGAGGGCCTTAAAGATTCAGGCGTCCAGGCTGCCTGCCTTAACAGTTCAATCAGCCCTGCTGAATACAACGAAACCATGGACAGCATCCTTGCAGGAAAACTCAAGCTCCTCTATATTGCACCCGAACGGCTTCAGAGGGCCGAGCTGCCCCGTTTTGCGGCAGGGCAGGGCATACCCCTTGTGGTGGTGGACGAAGCCCATTGCCTGTCCCAGTGGGGCCATGATTTCAGGCAGAGCTATCTGGATATCGCGGGTTTTATCAAAAGCATAAAGCCCAAGCCGGTTACCGCCGCATTCACCGCCACCGCTACGCCAAAAGTGCGTGAAGATATAATAACACTTTTGCGCTTAAAAGAGACTAATGATGACAAGGGCGCTTTCATCATTACCACTGGTTTTGATCGCCCCAATCTTTATTTTGAAGTGCAAAAACCCGGCAAGAACGGATGCGCCTCAAAAGACAAAAACACTGCCCTCCTGGACTGCCTGAAAACCAGGACCGATAAAAGCGGCATCATCTACTGCGCAACCAGGAAAGCAGTGGAAGAAGTGTGGGATCTTCTCTTAAGGCGGGGCTTCGGTGTCACCCGGTACCATGCAGGACTTGGCGATGCGGAGCGGAAGAAAAACCAGGATGACTTTCTCTATGACCGCAAGCCCATCATCGTCGCAACCAACGCTCTTGGCATGGGCATTGATAAATCCAATGTTTCCTTTGTGATTCACTACAACATGCCCAAAAACATCGAAAGCTATTACCAGGAAGCAGGAAGGGCGGGTCGTGACGGCGCCCCCGCAGACTGCATACTTCTTTACAGCGGACAGGATGTAAAAATAAACGAGTTCCTTATTGCCAGAAGCGACGAGGAAAGCAATGAATCGAACCCCGATCTGGTAGAGCACAACCTTGAACTCCTCAAGCAAATGACCTACTACGCTACGGGGAATGGCTGCCTCCGCCAAAGGCTGCTTTCATATTTCGATGAGCAATCACAGGGTTATTGCGGAAACTGTTCCAACTGCCTCACTGCTTTCGACGAGGTAGATATCAGCCTCGAAGCCAGAAAAATTATTTCCTGCGTATACAGGCTTAAGCAGCGGAACAGGGCTTTTGGCAAGGTCATGATCATCGATATATTGAAAGGCAGCAGAAGCGAAAAAGTAGTTTCCCAGGGTTTCGATACCCTCAGCACCTGGGGGATCATGCGGGAGGCTTCCGCCCATAGAATCCGCGCCATACTAGACTGGCTTGTCGAAGAAGGCTATCTCCTTCAAAGCGCCGGGGAGTATCCGGTAATAGAGATGGGAATCAAGGCGGGGGATTTTCTTAAAGGGAGCAAGCCGCTCATGATGATGCTTGCCAAAGAAGCCCCTCCCCGGGAAATCCCTTTCCGGGAAAAAGCAAAGGCGGCGGAAAAGCCCGGGGCCTGGGAAAACGCGGATGCAGGTGTACGCACAAAAACTGAAGAAAGCCTTGCGGAAAGCTCCTTTGACGAAGCCCTCTTCGCAAAACTCAAAGAGCTGCGCAGACAGCTTGCCGCCAAAGAAGGCTTCCCCGCCTATATTGTTTTTTCCGACGCTTCCCTGCGGGACATGTGCAGGAAGCTGCCCAAAACCCTTGAGGAATTCCCCGGGGTGAGCGGGGTAGGGCAGGTAAAGACAGGGAAATACGGCCTACCCTTTACCAGTTTGATACGGGAACATTGTTCCGCCAATGCGGAACCTGATGAAAATTAAAGATTTTTCGGCAATTAAAGATTTTTCTTGACCTCCACAAAATTCAGGGTAATAATTAATAGCATGATAGAACCAACAGCCCTTCAGCGTTATTCCCTATTCGGCGGTCTTCTCAAGGAACAGATCGGCAAGATCCTTCCTTTTATGGAATATGAAAGCTATGCTCCAGGCGAATGCATTATTGCGGAAGGCGTGTGCAATGATCGAATCCGCTTTATCCTCGAAGGCAGGGTGGCAGTGGTAAAAGGAGGACTTATTCTCTACGAATTCGGGGAAGGTGATGAGTTTGGCGAGATGGAGGTCCTGGACATTATGCCCTCTGTTGCCGCAATCAATGCCATGCTCCCCACCACCGCCATATCCATCTCGAACAAAGCGCTCCACCAAATTTACAAAGCCGACATCAGCATCTTCTCCATGCTCATCATGAATCTTGCCCGGGATCTCTCCCGTCGGCTCCGCAAAATGGACGAAAAAGTAGCAAGCGAATCGCCATTCCTGGAGTGGAGTTAAGCAAAGAAGAAATTCCAACCCCAAAGGCGCGCAAAGCCGCACGAAGGAAGAGAAGAAAAACCCCCAGTCTTTTTAAACTTTGTGCGGCTTCACGGCAGAAAATCTTATATTCTCTTACACCCCGAGGCGTTTCTCGATGGCGTCCAACTCGTCGTAGAGTTCTTTGGGCATCCTGTCGCCGAATTTGGGATAGTGGTTCTTACGGACATCGGCGATTTCTTTCTTCCATCCTTCGATATCCACGGAACAGAGTTCCTTCATCACCGCGTCGCTGACGCCTTTGGGGGCATCGATGGTGCCGGGTTTGGGGAGGTTGCCGATGGGGGTCTCGACGCAGTTGTCCTTGCCGTCGCAGCGGTCAAAGACCCAGGCGAGGACGCGGCTGTTTTCGCCGTAGCCGGGCCACATGAACTTGCCCTCAGCATCCTTGCGGAACCAGTTGACGAAGAATATCTTGGGAAGCTTGTCAGCCTTGCCGTCAGCATCGGCTTTCTTTCCAATGTTGATCCAATGCTTGAAGTAGTCGCCCATGTGGTAACCGCAGAAGGGCAGCATGGCGAAGGGGTCGCGGCGTACCTGGCCTACCTGGTCGGAAATGACTGCGGCAGTAACTTCCGAACCTGTGATCGAACCCATGAACACGCCATGAATCCAGCTCTTTGCCTGGTTCACCAGGGGAATAGTTGAGGGGCGGCGGCCGCCGAAGAGGAAGGCGGAAATAGGCACCCCTTTGGGATCTTCCCATTCCTTGGCGATACAGGGGCACTGCTTTGCAGGGGCGGTAAAGCGGGCATTGGGATGGGCGATTTCTTCGCCCTTGGGGCTCTTGTCGGTCTGGGGGGCAGGCTTGGTCTGGCCCTTCCAGTCGATGACGGTTTTGCCGGGAGCGCCGTGGCCGATCTGTTCCCACCAAATGTCGCCGTCTTCGGTAAGACCGCAGTTGGTGAAAATGGTATTCTTGGCTGCCGCTTCCATGGCGTTAAAGTTGGAATCGTTGTTTGTGCCGGGGGCAACGCCGAAGAAACCCGCCTCGGGGTTAATGGCGTAGAGGCGCCCGTCGGCGCCAGGCTTCATCCAGGCAATATCATCCCCCACGGTCTCGACCTTCCACCCCGGAAGGGTAGGTATGAGCATGGCCAAGTTGGTCTTGCCGCAAGCTGAGGGGAAAGCGCCGGTAACGTATTTGACTTCGCCGGAGGGATTGGTCAGCTTGAGGATGAGCATGTGCTCCGCAAGCCAGCCTTCGTCCCGGGCCAGAACCGACGCGATACGGAGGGCCAGGCACTTCTTGCCGAGCAGAGCGTTTCCGCCGTAACCCGAGCCATAGGACCAGATTTCGCGGGTATCGGGGAAGTGGGAGATGTACTTGTCGTCCATGGGGGCGCAGGGCCACTTGCCGTTGTCTTTTTCGCCGGCAGCCAGGGGCTTCCCGACCGAGTGGTAACAGGGCACGTAGAAGCCATTGGACCCCAGAACATCCAGGACCTTGGTCCCGACACGGGTCATGATGTGCATGTTTGCCACGACATAGGGGGAATCGGTGATCTCGATGCCGATTTTGGCAATGTCCGAACCCACAGGGCCCATGGAGAAGGGGATGACGTACATGGTGCGCCCCTTCATGCTGCCCTTGTAAAGGCCGGTCATGGTCTCCTTGAGCTTCGCGGGATCAACCCAGTTGTTGGTAGGGCCGGCATCGCTTTCGCTCTTGCTGGCGATATAGGTGCGGTTCTCGACACGGGCCACATCCGAGGGGTCGGAACGGAAGAGGTAGGAATTGGGCTTCTTTGCCAGTTTGGTGGCAAGTCCCGCTTTTACGGTAATGTCGATCATGCGGTCGTATTCCGACTGGCCGCCTTCGCAAACTTCGACTGAATCGGGGGTCATAAGGGCGACAGCTTCATCGACCCACTTTTTGAGACCCGCATGCTTAAGATCTTGAACTTTCATGAGAACTCCTTAAGATTTATGTAACTATACACCTAATTATAGTAGAAATCGGGATTTTTGCCAATAGGCGGCTAAAATCCGTATCCTATGCCGACTGAAAAGAAGTTTTCACCCCCTGCGCCGAAAAACCAGTTGTGTCCAAAGTCTGCCTGGACAAACAGTCCGGGAACCGCCGCTGTGGTGAACATCAGGCCACCCTTAACAGAGAAGTCAAAGTGTACTTCAAAGGCTGAATCTACTTGATAGCCCCAACTGTCAGTTGTTGCAGGGGTATCCATCTTTGCAAACCCGAATCCGCCGTCCGCAAAGGGGAGCAGCGCAACGGCGCCAAGCCGTATGGGGATATAGAACCCGAGAGTACCCTCCAGCTGGAAATAGTGCGGCGCCGGGGCATAGTTGATATTTACGCCGTAGAGTACATAGCTGCCCCCGCCCTTCAGGCTGGCAGTAAAGGCCGATCCGGTATCGAAGAGCTTGGTGTATCCGACATAGATGAGCAGGCTGTAATCGGTACGGAGCCTCTTGTCCTGTTCCTGCTTTTTCTGCTTGGCGTCTATCAGGGTTTTGTCGCCGCTCACTACCTCTCCGAAAGAATCCATGCGCCAGATTCCATACTCCTTGACCCATTCGGACTTAACCGTTTTGTCATTTACATTGAATGAAACGGTATACCCGCCCTTATAGTTTGATTCAATGGAATCCAGGCTGACATTCATTGATCCCGATTTGGTGCGCATGGAATTTTCAATGAGCCAGGCAACACCGGCGCTCATGCCATCCACAGGGTTATAGACGAATTCATTGATAATGGCTTCCTTCACGCTGGGAGGGGCCTTGTCCCACATTTCATCCATGGAATATTCAGCGTTCTGGGCTGAACAGGCCGCAGTGAGATATTCTGCGATGTGGCCATAAACCGCGTGATTTGCCTTGAGACCTTTTATAAAACCGGCAACTCTTTTTTCGATGGCCTCCCTGTCGTTAGCCGGTTCCTTGCTTAAGGCAGCCTGCAGAAAGGTTTTTACCGTATCCAGAGGGATGGAATAATTGGCGGCCTGCCTCCCATAAGCAGATCTCGTATTGATACCCGCTACCGCGTAGCCTGTGGGAACTCCCGCAAGAGTCACAAGGAGGGGCCCGCCTGAATTGCCCGGATCAATCTGGGCAGTGTGCTGAATAAAGGGGCCTATGGTCTCATCATCGTTTCCCGTAGGAAGCCGTACTCTCACATTCGAGATGGTTCCCCTGCTGAACTGCCATATAGCGGTGTTTCCCAAACCGGGAAAACCTGCGGCAAATACATCTTCCCCTTCATCCAGAATTTTTTCATTAAAAGCCAGCCCCTGGCTAAAAGGCTTGGCCCCGGCATCAAACATAAGGAGGGCAATATCATTCTCCTCATCTGCCATAAGCACTTTGAGATTATCGTAGCTGATCTTGGCGCCGTCCTGTTTTTCAAAGGAGATGGAGAGCGAATCGGACTGCCTGATTACATGGTTATTGGTAATAATATAGCAGGCGCCGTCGGCGTCCACATACGCAAAGCCCGAACCGCTCAGGCCCTTGAGGTACTCATCAACACTTTTGGCAGCTTTGGTGTAACCCTTTTTTTCAAATTCACTTTTCCATTTGCCCATGTAGTCCACAACATCTTTGTGGTAGTGTATGCTGATAAGTCCCACATAATCCCTTAAGGCTCCGGCCTGGGCAAAACCGAAAGAGACACTGCCAAAGGCCAATAGCAAAGAAAGAATGAATTTACGGTACATGTTTTCCTCCTGACAGGATAAACATATTATGACTATATTTTTAATTTCTTTGGAAGCCTGTTAGAATTAAAAAGGGCTGAATTTATTCGTGGCGAGGGGGTTAATACCCCGCCCCTTGGGGCGGTTAAAAAGGTATTAAGCCCCGAGTCCAATTCCTTAAGAGAACAACATACCTCGCGGCTTGCCGCGGGGTTGTTGATTCATTTTTTTGAACCCGGTGTTGATATTAAAAGGCCGGATTGGGGTTTTGGAAGAGCCGGCTTTTCGTCTATTTGAGAGCCCGGTTCCTCTATTTGAGAAAATGGTTTCCCTGTTTTATAAACCGGTTTTTCTTCTTCATAAAACCGTTCCTCTGTTTTATAAACCAGTTCCTCTTTTTAAGAAAGCGGTTTTTCTGTTTCAGGAATCGGTTAGTCTTTTTTACGAACCGGTTACACTTTTTGCGGATCCATTGGCTCTTTTTTATGAACAGGTTTCTCTTTTAACAGATCGAGCGCACATTTTTGAATATCAGCTGACCCCCGGAGAACCGATATCGGTGTTCCGGGAGCCAGATTTGCTGCCCCGTGCATCCATTGGGGAATCCGGGGCAGCAAGGGTTACGCTTGAAATGTTACCTGGATGCTGCGCTTTCTTCCCCGTCTGTGGGTTTTTTCTTGCGCCTGTTTTGCGGGAACCTTGTCGTAAGTTCCTCGTAGATCGCTTTGGCCCCGGGAATGTCCTGCTGGGCAGCATCCTTTGCAGAACGATAAATGGTTAATGAAGCCTTGTAGGCTTCGCTGCCTGCCGCCATTATTGTATCGTCCAGGCCCTCTTCCAGCTGCCGTATGGAATTCGCCAGGCCCCACAGCCCGTGGGCATCGGCAAAGTCCTTGTCATACTCGTTCATGTCCAGATAAGGCGGGACAAAATTGAGGTTCTGCTTGGCATATTCGTGGGCTTTTTCCACGAAGCTGAGGGTTTTTTGCCCCATTTTGGGCAATCCGTGCCGTTCCCCGGGGGTCAGCGCGAGGAGATAAGGCTTCAATGAGCTTAACGCTTCATCAATAGCCTTCTGAGCCTTGTTCAATACCGCTGCTGGTATTGCTTTTACGTGACAAGTAGGTTTCATACTTGTATCCTCCGATGGTACCATGTACCTGAATTTTATATTATTAAAATACTCATATATTTAAAAAAAACAAAGCGAATTTTGCAATTTTTTTATTTTTTTTATGCCTAAATTTCTATTGACTTCTATAGGAATTAGTCTAACTGTTAACTATTTATTCACTAAACTACTCAAGGAGAAACCAGGATGAAAAAGGGGAAACTATTTTTTATTCGTAGCGAGGGTACATACCCCGCCTCTTGGGGCATTATAAAGGGTATGTACCCGAGTCTAATACCTTTAAAGAACAACCATACCCCGACCGCTCTGCGGTGGGGTTGGTTGATTGGGGTCATTGTATTATTGTCTTTGGGAGGATGTTTGATGACTCCCAAAGTATTTGACGATACTCTATGGTATATACCGTTTAAGGCTCAAAACACACGGATTGACTTTGTTCCCTTTGAAGACTGAATAGGTGATTTCTCACCCCTTCAGCCTCGCCAGCCTTCTGCATGCCTCTTCGATATCCGCCCGGTGTCCAAAAGCCGAGAAGCGTATAAAGGACTGGCCCGCAGGCCCGAAGCCCGAGCCCGGCGTGGTAACCACCTGGCATTTTTCGAGTATCTCCGCAAAGACTTCCCAACTGTCCCTGCCGGGGAACCGTGCCCAGATGTAGGGCGAATTGTCCCCGCCCACACAGGCAATGCCAAGGCTTTGCACGGCTTCCCTGATGAGTTTTGCGCTGCCGAGATAAAAGTCGCAGAGTTCCTTCATTTCCTTGACGCCTTCGTCATCCAGGGCGGCCAATGCACCCCATTGGGCTATATTGGAAGCGCCGTTAAAAATGGTGCCGCAGATCCGGGCCCAGTCGGCATTGACGCTTTCGCCCCCCGCATACTTGAGCTCTTTGGGGACTATGGTCCAGCCAAGGCGCACGCCGGTAAAGCCCGCTGGCTTCGAGAATGAATTAACTTCAATGGCGCATTCCCGTGCGCCCTCAATTTCGAATATGGATTTGGGCAGATTGGGGTCCCGCACATATTCTGCGTAGGCCGCGTCGAAGATAATTACAGTTCCTTTTTCCTTTGCGGCCTTCACCAATTCTGTTAATTGCACCCTGTTGGCTACAGCCCCTGTGGGGTTATTGGGGGAACAAAAATAAAAGATACTGTCCGAGGGGAGTTTTGAAAGATCAGGAAAGTAATTATTTTCCGCTGTGCAGGGAAGGTACGCAATGCCTTCGTATCCTGTCCCTGTCCATCCGTTTGCGGCGCCGATGAGCACCGACCCGTCCACATACACCGGGTATGAAGGGTCCTGTACCGCAACTTTAGTGCCTGCCCCAAAGAGAAGCTGGAGCCTCCCGATATCGCACTTGGCGCCGTCAGAAATAAATACTTCGTCTGGAGCAAACTTTCCCTGGTAAAACACTTTGGAAATCCGCTCCCGCAATTCAAGAAAGCCTTCGTCGGTATAGCCCAGGTAGCCTTCAACAGTGCCCAGCCTTTTCGCGCCTTCCGTAAGCCCCTTGTCAATATGGGGCAGTATGGGTTCGGTGGTGTTCCCCACCCCAAGGCTTATGATCTTTGCCTCCGGATGGGCCGCCGCGAATTCCCTTCGCCTCTTGGCGATTTCCGGGAAGAGATAGCCTGCTTTAATGTTGGCAATGCACTTGTTCCGCTTAATCATACTCTTCTCCTTGCATAAACATACATACAAAAGATTTTAACCGCAAAGTAAAAGAAAAACTATTAGAATTCCTTTACCCCGTTTAAGTCTATTGTTGCGAAGTAGTCTTCCACTGTCTCTGCTCTGCGTATCTGCTTGATAGTACCATCGCTGCGAAGCAATAGTTCTCCGCAGCGGAGTTTGCCGTTGTAGTTGAATCCCATGGCCCTGCCGTGGGCGCCTGCATCGTGGATTACCACAAAGTCGCCGGTGTTCTCGCTGGTGCATATTTTAGGGAGTTTGCGCTGGACTGCGAATTTGTCGTTGTTCTCGCAGAGGCTGCCTACCACATCGTAAGTTTCGGTGAGCGGGGCGTTTTCCTTGCCTGGTATGGTGATGTGATGGTATGCCCCGTAGAGAGCGGGGCGCATGAGGTCGGCCATGGAGGCGTCCAGGGCTATGTATTCGCGGTAGATATGTTTGGAATGTATGGCCCTGGCGACGAGCCAGCCGTAAGGGCCGGTGACGGGCCTTCCGTATTCGGTGTGGATTTCGAGTTTGAGCCCCGAGGGGGCAACGATTTCATCGTAGAGCTTTTTTAGGCCCGAAGCCAAACTGTCCCAGCTGACGGCTTCCTGCTCGGGTTTGTAGGGTATGCCGAGGCCCCCGCCGAGGTTTACGAATTCTATGCCTATGCCGGTTTTGTTTTTTATCTCTACTGCAAGCTCAAAAAGGAGGCGACCGGTTTCGAGGTGGTAGTCGAGGCTGAGTTCGTTGGAGGCTACCATGGTGTGGAGGCCGAAGCGTTTCACTCCCTTTTGCTTCAGGAGCTTGTACCCGTCGAAAAGCTGTTCCCGGGTAAAGCCGTACTTGGCTTCTTCGGGCTTGCCGATGATGGCATTGCCTTCCTTGAGAGGGCCGGGGTTATAGCGGCACGAAACCAATTCGGGGAGGCCGCCGGCAAGGCTTTTTTCCACATATTCAATGTGGGTAAAATCATCAAGGTTGATGATGGCCCCAAGTTCCCTTGCTTTGATGTACTCCTTTGCGGGGGTCTCGTTGGAAGTGAGCATGATCGCTTCTGTCTTCATGCCTGACATATCCGCGAGGAGCAGCTCGGGCAGGCTGGAGCAATCCGCGCCAAAACCTTCACTTTCGAGGATTTTCAGGATGTAGGGATTTGGCAGGGCCTTTACCGCGAAATGCTCTTTGTAACCGGGAAACACCGAGAAGGCTTTTTTAATGGCCTGGGCGTTTCTTCGAATGGCCGCCTCGTCGTAAACATAAAAGGGTGTGGGGTACGTCTTTGCCAATTCTTCAAGCTGCGCCCTGGTGAGGGGAAAAGACTTTACGCTCATGAAATGTATCCTTTGCTTTTTAGCAGTTCCGCGTTTAATATGCCGCCACCTGCCGCGCCGCGCACGGTATTGTGGGAGAGGCCCACGAAACGGAGGTCGAAGATGTTGCAGGGGCGTATGCGGCCCACGCTTACCGCCATGGCCTTGTCGGCGTCCCGATCTTTGCGGGGCTGGGGCCTGTTGTTTTCTTCCCTTATAATGATGGGCTGTTTGGGCGCCATGGGGAGATTCAGCTCCTGGGGGAGGCTTTTAAAGTCGGCCCAGATTCTTTTCACTTCTTCTATAGAAGGCTTCCTGTCGCCGAACTCCAGGGAGACGCAGGCTGTGTGCCCGTCAATCACCGGCACCCGGTTGCAGTGGGCGCTGATCTTGGGGAAGGCCGCGTTCACAAAAGCACCGCCTTCGATGGCGCCCAGGATTTTGAGTGGCTCCTGCTCGGATTTTTCTTCCTCTCCGCCTATGTAGGGCACCACGTTGTCTATCATGTCGATGCTGGCAGGGCCAGGGTAGCCTGCGCCTGAAACCGCCTGCATGGTGGTAACAATGAGCCGCTTGATTTCATAGCCTGCGCGAATCAAGGCGTACACCGGTGTTGTATAACTTTGTATCGAACAGTTGGGCTTTACCGCGATAAAGCCCTTGTCCCAGCCCCGCTTTTTTCTCTGGGCAGGAATGATGTCCGCATGATGGGGGTTGACTTCGGATATAAGCACCGGCACGTCGTCTGTCCACCGGTGAGCGGAGGCATTGGAGATAACCGGAATGCCCGCCGCGGCATAGCTGTCTTCAAGCGCGCGGATTTCATCCTTCCCCATTTCGAGGGCAGAGAAAACAAAGGCGCAGCTGCCCGCTTTGGCTGCGGCCCTGGCCTGGGAAACATCATTTGCATCGGCAACCACAAGTTCCCCTACAGAGGGCGTGTATGCCCTGGCAAGCTGCCATCTGCCGTCTACGGCTTCTTTGTATTTTTTGCCGGCGGATCGGGGGGAAGCCGCCACAAAACGGACTTCAAACCAGGGGTGATCATTGAGAAGGGCAATGTAATTCTGCCCGACCATGCCGGTGGCGCCCAGGACACCTACGGGGATCTTGTTCATCGGAAACTCCTTAAAGCTGATAGCATTTTAGCGGGAAAGGGCATGCAAGTATAGACGCGAAGCGGATCGAGGTTTTAAAATGGGCTATGGCTCCAAATAGAAATCAAAGCCCCGAAGAATTCTGGCTGGAATATGAAAAGCAGATAGGCGAAAAAGTTCTTGCCTTTTCGCTGGGGCAGTACGTATCGGGCTGGGCAGACGAAGACAGTCCCTTTTGGGGCCTCCTCATAGCCACAGCAGGCGGCTTCCGGTTTCATCATTTTCCCAACGAAAATTGGATCTCGGCGGCTGTCAGAATCACCAGAGGCGGGGATGGCCCCAAAGAAGTTGCCATGTTTATCCCCAAAGAAAAAATCGTCTCGGTGGAGATAAAGGCCGAAAAATCTTTTCTGAAGAGGCTGTTCTTTTCCCGCCCTCCCCGGCTTGTCATTCATTATGCCAATGACAATGGGGAGGAGGCTGTGTTTGTCGCAGAGGGGGATGAAAAGGTCAGGACGATTGCGGAAAAACTTACGGCTTTAGATGCCCTCCAAATTACACCGTCTTAATCCCCAGCCCATGCATGGCGGTTTTAAGCGCTTCTTCGCTTGCCCCGGAAATGGGTCCCAGGGGAAGGCGCGTAGGCCCGCCGGGCAGTCCTGCCCATGTTAGCGCCAGCTTGATGGGCGCAGGATTGGTTTCGATAAATGCTGCTTTGACAAAGGCAAGGAGTTCAAAATGAAGCTTCCTGCCTTCTTCGTAATCCCCGGCAAGGCAGGCCCTGCACAAGGCTTTAACCTTTGCGGGGACCAGGTTTGAAACAACCGATATAACCCCGTCGCCCCCCAAAGCCATGAGGGGAAGGGCCATGGCGTCATCGCCCGAAAACACCGTAAAGGGGTTGGCAGTGTTTCTGCGGGGCACAGCGATAGAATTGATGATGTCCCCTATCTGCCCAAGATCCCCGGACGATTCCTTGACACCTGCTATGCCGGGAATTTTGGCTATCCTTTCCATCAATGACGCAGGTATGTTCCTCCCCGTCCTTGAGGCGATATTGTAAACCACCACAGGGATGCCCACAGCGGCGGCAGCTTCAAAATGGGCGGCAAGCCCCGAATCATTTGGCTTGTTGTAATAGGGGGTTACCACCAGCGCCGCGTCCGCCCCCAGATCCTTTGCCCGCTTGGTATAAGCGACCATGTGCCTGGTATCGTTTGAACCAGTCCCTATGATGACGGGGACCCTTCCCTTAACTTCTTCTACTGCGATTTTGATGAGCTTTTCTTCCTCGTCTTCGTCCAGGGTGGGGTTCTCCCCGGTAGTGCCCAGGGGAACCAGGCCGTCAATGCCCTGTTCAATCTGAAAATCGATGAGCTGCCGGAAACCGTCATAATCAACGCTGCCGTCTCCCTTCATGGGTGTTACCATGGCTGTAAAAGCGCCCTGTAACTTTATCAATTTATGCTCCTGTTAAGAATATCCGCCAGCACATCATCCATGGTGTAAACACCGCTTCTTGAACCCAGCCATTCAGCTGCCAAAATCGCCCCTGCTGCCAGCCCTTCCCGGTTCCGTGCTGTATGGGTGATCTCAATGGTATCGGCCTGGGAATCGAATACAAGGGAATGAACCCCCGGCACAGATCCTGCCCTGAGGCTTGCAAAATGCAATTCATCCGCCCGGGGCGGCCTGTCAAGTTTATCGTAAACCGCTTTTGTCTTCCGCTTCATGCGGGAAAGCACTTTTTCTGCCAACGTGATGGCTGTCCCTGACGGGCTGTCCGCTTTTTTGTTATGGTGGACCTCGAAGCCTCCCACGTCATATTCGGCAAAGGGATCAAAAAGGGAAGCCGCATGGGCAGCAATCAGGTAAAAAAGATTCACCCCCAAAGAAAAATTCGAGGCCCAAAGCAGCGAAGCCCCCGCGGCATTCACCGCCGCGGTAATCTCAGGCAGTTTCGCGTACCAGCCTGTAGTCCCCACTGTTACCGGTATTTTATGCTCCGCAAGGAATTTGATGTTCTCAGGCGCAGTATCGGGCCTGGTAAACTCGATAGCCCCATCCGCCTGCCCCAATCCGCCCTTAAGCGCTTCCGCAAGCGACCCGTAAACCGGGGCTCCCGAGTCCGCCGTTCCCTTTACAAAAGGATCGATTACCGCAGCAATGCTGTGCCCTTTCTCCAGTGCCCGGGCTTCCAGGATGCGCCCCATCTTTCCGTATCCAACCAATGCCAGCTTCATAAAGTCCCCTTATATTTTCCCTTCAAAGAAATCCCCATGCAGGGCTTTTACAACTTCCGCAGCTTCGCTGTCATCGACAATAAAGGAGATATTCACTTTGCTGGCCCCCTGGGAAACCATTTGCACTCTTACACCTAATAATTCGCAGGTACGGAAAGAGCGGGCCAAAATTTCCGAGGATCTCTGCACATTGCCAATAATAGTGACAATGGCCTTGCCGGTTTTTATGTCTATGCTTGCAATGCGCGCAATATCCTTTTTAAGCACTGTAAGATCGTGAACCGCGTCCAGGGTAAGGGATACCGACACCTCGCTGGTCGCTACCATGTCCACCGAAAGGTTGTGCTTCGCGAAGCACGAAAAAACCTCGGCCAAAAACCCGTACTGGCCCAGCATGCGGGTAGACACAATATCCACCAGGGTGACATTCTTGCGGGAAGTAATGGCCTGGATGGGGCTTACCTTTTTCCCCAATGTAGAAACAATGCGCGTTCCCGGGGCGCTTGGATTATAGGAATTCTTGACCAGCACCGGAGTGCCTGTTTTTATGCAGGGCTGCATGGCCCGGGGGTGCAGCACCTGTGCGCCAAAGTAGGCAAGCTCGGCGGCCGCCTCGTAGGTTACCATCTCCACGGGCTTCGCCTCTTTTACCAGCCTCGGGTCGGCAGTGAGTATGCCGTCCACATCCTTCCAGACCTGGGCTTCCTCAGCCTTGCAACTTGCGGCAATCATGGTGGCCGAAAGGTCCGATCCGCCCCGCCCCAAAGTAGTGATATTGCTGTTCACATCCTGGGCGATAAAACCCGTAACCACAGGCAACACACCCTCTTCGACAAGGGGCAGGATTTTTTCGGGAATAAGTTCCCAGCTCTCTTTGATAAGTTCAGCCTGGGTAAAGCTGGAATCCGAGATAAAGCCCAGATCCCAGGCGTCAAAAGCCCTGGCGTTAATATGGATACTTTCGAGATACGCAGACGCAACGCGCACCGAAAGCCTCTCCCCAAAGGACACAAGGTAATCCTTGGTCCTGGGCGTCAATTCCCTGATAAGCGAAATCCCCGAAAGGAGGCTCTTAAGCTCAGCCAAAAGAGGCTCTATATCTTTCTGCGCCCTTGCCGGCAGTTTAAGTTCTTTGATAGTAGCAAGATGGAGCTGTTCAACCCTCTCCACCGACACCGTGCCCTTGCGGAACGCGTCATTGGCCGCTTCAAGGAGGTGATCCGTCGTATCCCCCATGGCCGAAAGCACCAGCACGGGCTTCCTTTCCAGCTGGGTCTTCACGATCTCCGCCATATGCCGGAGCCGTTCCGCGTTCGCCACGGAACTCCCCCCAAACTTCATCACAATCATGGAGGCAGTATATAAAAAACTGTATAAATATGCAACTTTGGATGAGGGGCGCAGAATACGCCCGAAGGAACCCCTAATTATGGAAGGTTTTTGATAATACTACAGGCTACGCATTCATCAATGCCGGGATGGCGGTATTTCAGCGGGTCATACAAATATTCAGCTTAAAGCTGAATATTGCTGTTGCATCCTCTAAAACCATAGGCATAGCCTCTATGCCCAGAGTGTAGTATATTCAAGGTGTGGTTGATGAGGTACGGTGGTGATGAATGATTATTCTTGATTCTGCGCGAAAACACGGCATAGCGGATCTTGATATGCTGGCGGTCATCGCGGAGCCCTATGTAATTGCCGAATTACGGGAAGCGCCAGCGGACAGTTTTTTGTCATACATGCGGATTTGATAACGCGAAAAAATGAAAAACTTCTTGAGGAGGTAGTGAAATGAGTGATGATGCACGGGTGATTTGGAAAAAGGGCGGGGATCCAATGCCCGGCAAGGCCCAGCATGTGGTTGACGCGGCGCGGGGTGAACTGCTACTGAAAACATTGCAGCTGCCGGAAGGGGTTGAAAACACCCTCAGATATAACGCCGATAAAGACGCGCAATCGGTTAATGACTATGTTTCCCGCATCCTGGTCGAGCGTTTAATATAGGCGCCTATGCTTTCTTTAATTAAGAAGTGCATCTCATCCCTCCATCGGAACTTATACCCCTATAGTCAGCTCTTGGTCAAATTATTCTCCTGCTAGCAAGCTCTCCTTCCCTCATGCTAAGCTCCCCCTATGATTGCCGAAAAAAGCCTCGTCATATATAAATCCAAACCTGCCCTGGTTGTAGCGGCAGGCGATAAAATAGACATCTCTGTCCTTGGCGGCGAAAAGCTCAAAGTCCGCGAGAAGGATATCGAGCTTATCCATCCCGGCCCCTGCACCCTGGCTGAACTCAACACCGAAGCCCTAAGCCGCCTATTGGCAGCAGGGGATGCAAAAGGCGCCTGGGAACTGCTCGAGGGAGGGGGAGATGTTCCCCTCAGGGAATTGGCCGAGTTGGTTTATGGCGAATTTACACCCACCGCGGCCTGGGCGGCGTATAGCCTCATCCTGGACGGCCTCTATTTTACAGGGAATGCCGGGGCCGTAAAACCCAGGCCTTCCTCCGAGGTTGAGGCTGATGAAAAAAAGCGGGGCGAAAAGCAGAGGGAGGCTGACGAGCGGGCGGCGTTTTTTGAGAGGCTTAAAAAAGCAGCTGCCCCCGGGGCTGATGGTTCGCAGGCACATACCCTATCCGGGGACGTGCAGCCGGAAAATCCTTTGGTCGAGGGCGACAGGCGCTACCTGCAGGATGTGGAAGCCCTGGCCCTGGGTAGGACCGACAAGAGCCGCACTTTAAAGGAATTGGGCAGGAGCGAGACCCCCCAGGAGGCTCACAGGCTGCTCCTTGCCGCAGGGGTATGGACAGTGTGGGACAATCCCCACCCCAGCCGCTTCGGGCTTTCGCTTCAATCCGCAAAGATCATTCCCGATCCTGCCCCCGACGAGGACAGGCTGGATCTTACCCATCTTAAATCCTATGCCATAGACAATGCCTGGAGCGACGATCCTGACGACGCGGTTTCTCTGGAAGGGCCGGAAACCTCAGCCGAGCTGCGTAGCAGCGAAGGTTCCCCTACTGACAGCCAGGGGCGGCTTGTCCTTTGGGTTCATGTGGCCGATCCTGCAGCCAGCATAAAGCCCGGCAGTCCTGCGGATCTCGAAGCCCGGGGCAGGGGCGCTACTCTGTATGTCCCCGAAGGCAGCGCCAGGATGCTGGCCCCCGAGGCCCTTCCCTTGTTTGCCCTGGGGCTTGGCGCTGATGGGATTTGCCCTGCCCTTTCCTTCAAAATCGTGCTTAATGCGGCCTTTTCCATTGTGGAGACTGAAATAATTCCCTCAAAAGTGAAGGTGACGCGCCTCACGTATGAAGAGGCCGATAATCTTGAGGGCGGGGAACTGGCCGGCCTTTTTGCCCTGGCTGCGCGCAACACGGAACGGCGGCTGGATACGGGGGCCATACTCATCGATCTGCCCGATGCCCATATCCATGTGCATCTTGATAAAATCATTTCGCAAAACAAAGTTTCTGTTGAAGCCCTCGTCCCCCGCAAATCCGCTGACATGGTCAGGGAGTGCATGGTTCTGGCAGGGGAGGGGGCGGCCCGCTGGGCTTTGCGGAACAAGGTTCCTTTCCCCTTCGTCGGGCAGGAAGCGGGGGAGCTTCCCGAGGAGCGGCTTGCAGGTTTGGCCGGGGCTTTCCAGCTCAGGCGGTGCATGAGGCCCCGGACGCTTTCGGCCAAGCCTGCGATCCATTGGGGCCTGGGGCTTGACGAGTACACCCAGGTCACCAGCCCCCTGCGCCGTTACACCGACCTTCTTTGCCACCAGCAGATTAGGGCTTTTCTCAAGGGCGAGGCTTTGCTTTCCGAGGAGGAAATACTCCTCAGAGTGGGCGCTGCGGAGGCGGCGGCTTTCGCGGCCGGCAGGGCCGAGCGGGCATCGAAGGCCCACTGGATGGGGGTCTATCTTCTGGACAAAAAAGGCTCTGAATGGGAAGCCATAGTGCTGGATAAAAAGGGCGGCAAAGCGGTAGCAAGCATCCCCGCCCTGGGTCTTGAAACCCAGGTGGGCCTTAAAGGGGATGTCGGGCCCAATGATTCCATAACCCTCGCTTGCGGCTCTGCAAGGATACCCGAGGGGGAGGTCAATTTTACTGTTTTATAGGAAGGGTCCAGACTATGCCGCCGTGGAACTGGAAAAGGAAGGTTTTCTTTCCGGGATCTTTCATATCCCCTGCGCTCCAGGCATAAAGGGGCATCTCCCCGCCCAAAAATACCTTAAACCCCGGTACGATGGTATAGGTCATTTCAAGGCCCATGAACAAAGCTTTGAATTCATCGGACTCTGTGTTTTTTTTCACCAGGCTGTAATCAGAATAGGATCGGGAAAGGTTTTGGTAGCCAAAATCCACCTGGATAGTATAGGGCACATTTTTGGTAAACACATTGGCCCTGAAAAAGTAGCGCCTCACGGCGTCTTCTGTCAAACTCTCGGATTTTTCAAGCTCTGTATGCTTTTTTGTTTCCAAATTGAAAGAGCAAATTACATAGGGCACCCAAAAGCCCAGGCTCACGTTCCGGGTATCCTGGGCGTAGTCCCCCGGGTCTTCCAGGATGCCCCCCAAGGTCGAAGAAGCCTTAAGATCCAAAAAGATGATGCCCGGGAAATTGAGGCTCATGCCTACCGCAGCGCCCGGAACGAGTATGGAATCTTTGTTGTTGAGCAGCCCCATAAAAGGGCCCATTTCCAGGTAAAGAAAACGCAGCTTGTACCCCATGTTGGCGTATACGCGGTTCCTTAGTATGGGGTCCCGTTCATAGCCGCCGTTATAGAAAATAGCGCCCCCAATATCCCCGGAAATTTCAGCTTTGATAAGGGGGAATATTTGGGGCTTAAACGCCAGGGCTTCGCCGCCCAGGGTGGATGTCCTTTCATCATCAAAGGCAATATTCCCTGCCCCTCCGCTTAGCTCCAAATCCAGAGCGCCCGCAAATATCGGCACTATAAGGAACAGAATCGAAAAAAGAACGATTGTTTTGTTTTTTGTCATGGTTAGAATGCCGTCCTGACCCCGATGAATAGCTCAAAAGCCTCTGTGGGAGGGTCAAAATCCAGGATGTTGACACGGATTTTTGCATCCCAAAGGAGCCCGGAAGCCGCAAAGCTTAAAAAAGGCGAAATAAAGAGGGAAAAATCGTCCATCCCATCTATTTTAAGGCCCATGGTGGTCTCGAGGCCGCCGGAAAAGCCGGTTTCCGGCCTTCCAAGGTAGAATCTTATGTTAAGATCCACTTTTCCCTTTTCCTCAGCGGTCTTAATATGGAGATATTCCACAGGATGGTAGAAGAAGGTTACATTGAGCCCGCCTTTTTCAAAGCGCAGCCGGGGCTCCATGAGGAAAAACAGATTGTCTATGCCGAATTTCGAATCTGCATCCCAGCCCGGTATTCCCCCTTGCAGAAGGAATTCCATGCCCTTGTTGGAGCTGAAATGGGCCAAGACACCGGCTCGCAAATTGACATCCAGATCGCTGGTCAGAGAGCTTCCCCCAAAAAATTCAATTTTGGTATTTTCATTGTTGATAAGCACACGGAAATCGCCTGAATAATGAATTTCCCCGTTGTCAAAAGTGGGGGTAAACTGATTGCTTCCAAGGAAGTTGTACGTAAAATCTTCATATAAATAGAACATAGGGACCACATTCCCCCACTTGGTCAGCGCAACAGAAAGGCCTGTGCCCCTGGCGCTGTGTATGCCGTTGTAGCGCCGGTTTATGTCGCCCCCTATCCCTTCAGGGAAATAGAAGAAGCCCCGGTAGGTTGTCCCAATGGGGGCAATGCCAAAGCGGTCCGAGAATTCGTCCCCCGAGCAAAAATCATCCCCTGCGCCCAAAAAATAGGTCAGTTCCAGGGGCAGATCGAAAAGATCCCGAGCCCTGGCCTTGGCAATCCTGAAGTTTAGCGCCGAGAAAGGGCCAGCTGCAGGATCCATAAGATCCAGGGTCGCAAAATCGAACCCTAAAAGGATCCCATACTTGTATCCCCCGGTGAGGGACAGGTCTGCTGAAATTGCAGAAGACAACACAAAATCGCCATCCTCAACCCGGCCCCTGGTAGCCATCTCCAAGCGGGGAACGGTAAATTCAGCAGCCCCAAGCACGCTTAAGGCGCCGGCAAGAAGAACCGCGGCAATAATTCTTTTCATAAATTTATATTATCAGAAACTGTATGTTTATACCAAGGGAGTACCCCTTTTTTAAAGCTTTCTTTTTCCCTATCTTGACGTAAGACGAAATGTGTATAATCTATTATAATATGAGTGATTATCTTGATCCTAATAACGAGGAACTCCTCAAAGACTTTTTCAGCGAAGCCCAGATGCAGGTTGATACCCTGGAGCAGAACGTCCTGGTCCTTGAGAACGAGGGTGCCAACAAGGACGCGGTAGACGAGATCTTCCGCGCGGCCCACACCCTCAAAGGCGGTTCGGCCACAGTGGAGATGATGGAGCTTTCCCATTTTACCCACATGGTGGAAGATGTGCTTGACGCCATACGTTCGGATCAGCTGGCGGTCAATGAGGATGTGGTCGATACACTCCTGGCAGCTATAGATATCATCAAGGCCATGCTGGAACAGCGCATGAACGGCGCAGTTTATCAGGGAGACACTTCGGAGATGGAAAAACGCCTCGAAGCCCTGATACCCGAAAGCGCCAAGGGCAAAAAGGGCTCTGTAAAAAAACCGGCGCCAAAACCCGCTGTCCCAGCCCCGGTCGCCGCCGCTCCGGCGGCAGCCGCCCCTGCCGCAGGGGCGCTGGCCGGCCTCACGGAGCAGGAATTCCAGGAACTCAAGGATTCAGTGGAAGGCGGCTTGCCCATCTACAAGGTCTCGGTGCGTTTCGACGAGAATAGCCTTATGAATACCGTGGGCGGCATTCAGGTCTACGCAGCCCTTAAAGGCACGGGCACAGTTCTTAAGACCACTCCGGAATTTGAGCAGCTCTACGAAGACAACTTCTTTCCCCAGGTAGACTATTATTACGCCACAAAAAAGACTGCCGAAGAAATCCGCAAATACGTGATTATCCCCGATGTGTCCCTTGGCGCGGATATTACGGATATTTCCAATGCGGCCCCTGGGTCTAAACCTGCCGCAGCTCCGGCTCCGGCCGCTCCTGCGCCTAAACCTGCTGCGGCTCCGGCAGCTTCGGCCCCCGTGGCAGCGGCCCCGGCCCCTGCGGCGCTAAAACCGGCTTCTGCCGGCGCCTCGGAAGACGCCAAAAAGGCAGGCAAGGAAGCGGGCTCTATACTCAGGGTGGATTCCAAGCGCATCGACGATCTTCTCAACCTTGTTTCAGAGACCGTCATCACCAAGGCAACCTTCAACCAGATCAACAACCAGTTCAACGAGATGGTGAACCAGCTTCACGTCCTTGAGTCGCAGTATCGCGAAAAAATCAAAAGCCTCTTCGACAGCCTCCCTGGTTATCTCGAAGGCATACAGGGCGGCAAATCCGTCAAAGACGTGCGCAAGGAAATGGGCGACGAATACGGGGATATCTTCTCCATTTTCGACGAATTCGAAACCGATATGAAAACCAATGTGGGCAAGTTCCGCTCCACATCGCAGAACCTGGGCCGCATCACCGGCGAACTTCAGGAAGGGGTCATGCGCATCCGCATGGTTCCCATCAGCCAGATTTTCAGCCGATTCCCGCGCCTTGTGCGGGACCTTTCAAAATCCCTCAATAAAAAGATCAATTTGGTAATCGAGGGCGAAGAGACCGAGCTTGACAAGTCGGTCATCGAGGATCTCCTCGACCCCATTATGCACTCGGTGCGTAATTCCGTTGACCACGGCATCGAAGATCCCGATGTCCGCAAAGCGGCGGGCAAACCCGAAGAGGGCATGGTGATCCTCAAGGCGAGCAACGAAGGGAACATGATCGTCATCGAAATCAAGGATGACGGCAAGGGCATCGATGTGGAGGCGGTCAAGGCCAAGGCGGTGGAGCGGGGCCTTATCTCCCCCAACAAGCTCCTTACCGATACCGAAGCCTTCCAGCTCATCTTTGAGCCCGGCTTTTCCACCGCCAAAGCCATCACTGCCATCTCGGGCCGCGGCGTGGGGCTCGACGTAGTGCGCCGCCAAATCGACAAGCTCAACGGCACGGTTACGGTAAGCTCCGAGCATGGCAAGGGCACCACCTTTACCATCAAGCTGCCCCTCACCCTGGCTATTATTCAGGGCCTCCTGGTGCGGGTGGGCACGGAAATCTACTCCATACCCATTACCTCGGTCATCGAGAGCCTCAGGGTCAAGCCCGAAGAGGTGCGCATGATAGACAACTACGAGGTTTTCAATATCCGCAGCGACGTGGTTTCGCTCTTAAGGCTCAACAGGCTCTTTGGCATCAAGACCGAGGAGCACCAGGATTACAACTTCATCGTTATCGTCGGGACCGCCGAAAAGAAGATGGGCTTCATGGTGGACAGCCTTATAGGCGAGGAAGATGTTGTTATCAAACCTTTGCGGGATCAGTATACCAATTCCCCGGGCATTGCGGGGGCGTCGATTTTAGGGGACGGCTCAGTGTCCCTCATTATAGATGTGAGCCAGCTTCTCGAGCTTGGGCTTAAGAAGGAAATGGAGACCCGCCGGATTAGGGAAGCCTCCATAAGGTAAATGGCAGAATAAAAAGGAAATGGCATGGCAGCAATCATAAAAGATCTGGCTCAGCTCAATGCGGAGCTTCAGGAACAAAAAGACCGGGCAGACACTGTAGACTTCAAAATGGTCACTTTTTCACTGGGCGGGAAGGACTACGGTGTGGACATCATGAACGTCAAGGAAATCGCCAAGGCGGATAAATTCACCTTTGTCCCCAATGCGGCATCCTTTGTGCGGGGGGTCTACAACCTCCGGGGCGACATCATTCCCATCATCGATCTCCGGCTCTTCTTTCACATCCCCCAGGACAGGAAAGCCGACGGCCTTGAGAATATGCTCATACTCAGTATAGAAGACCGTGTCTACGGCACTATCGTGGACAAGATCGACAAAGTCGTGGGCATCAATACCGAAAACATTCAGCCACCCCACCCCATATTCGGCGACATCAATATCAAGTTCATCAGCGGGGTAGTGGAGAAGCAGGGGGATCTTTACGTCATTCTTGACGTGATCCGCATCTTCTCCCAGAAAAAAGAAGAGGAAGTCAAGCCCGCGTCGGCAAGCATAGGGGCTGCGATTTTCGGCGCCCCTGCCGCCGCAGACGCTGTCCAGCCTTCTGCGGCAGAAGACGCCGCTGCCGTGGCTGCCTTTGCGGACACCAATATAGGCTTCATCAAAGAGAGCCTTCTGGCGCTCAGAAAATTCCACCCCACAGGCGTCAACGAGGAGTGGATACGCAAGCGTTTTGCCGACTGGAGCGGGACCAGGAGCGGCGAGGAACTCCAGCTGAAAAACGAGAGAGACGCCGACGAGTACCTTTCGAGCTTCTATTCCCCCGATGCAGGCCGCTTCTGGAGCGACGATTATGCGTCTGCGGTCAAGAGCTATCTCCCCGAGCTGAGCTCGAACAATGTGCAGGTTTGGGACATTGGCTGCGGAAAGGGCTATGAAACTTTTTCGTTTGCATGTATACTCAAAACTCGGTATCCCGATGGGCATATCAAGATATGGGCCAATGACAATGATATTATGGCCATATCCCAGGCAACCAACATGGTCTTTGACCTTGAGGATGTGCCTGAATATTGCAAGGGCTTTATGATCAAGGGCCGGACAGGCTATAGTTTCAATCAGGCTGTCAAGGATTCAATCGTTTTTGAATACCACGATGTCCTGAACGACAACCCCCTGCCGGATCTGGACATTATCCTGGCCAGGGATATAGTATCATTCCTGCAGCCCCAGGATCAGATTAAAGTGCTCTCCGGTTTCGGGGAGAAGCTCAAGGATCGGGGCATTGTTTTCCTGGGCAGGAACGAGGTTATGTCCGATGACAGCTATAGGGCTGTGGGCAACGAGCTTGTGTCTGCCTTTGTGCGCAATTGAGATTTAATGTCGGGTACATTATGAAAGGAGCGAATGTATGAGAGTTGAATATATCAACCCCTTTGTTGAAGCAGCTTTTAACGTGCTTAAGGAAGTTTTGAACACCGAGGTTAAACGGGGGGATTTGTTCCTTAAATCCTCTTCCATGCAGATCATGGGCGTTGCGGCCATGGTGGGCCTTGCCGGCGACGTAGAAGGCCGGGTCCTTTTTGATATGAACAAGGAAACCGCCCTTTTCGTGGTCAGCGCCATGAACGGCGAAGAATTCAAGACTATGGACGAAATGGCCAAAGCCACCATCCAGGAACTGGCCAACATGATCACCGCCCAGGCGGTTACGAAGCTCCACGACCTGGGTTTCAAATTCGATCTTACCCCGCCCGCCCTTTTTACCGGCGATAACATGGAAGTCGCTACCAACATGGGCAAGGACGTTGAAGCCCTCATAGTCCCTATGCAGCTGGGCGTTGGCGGCAAGAGCGGCAAAATCGAGATCAACGTCGTTATCCGCGAGCGCGCTTAAGCATAGCTAAATACCGGAAGATTTAAGAATATCCGGGCGGTTAGCTCAGATGGTTAGAGCATCAGTATGACACGCTGAGGGTCGGCCGTTCGATTCGGCCATCGCCCAAACCCGCAATCCTTTGGGGCTGCGGGTTTTTTTTGCCCTGCGCCATTGCAGACAGGCCCGAAATGCCGAAAATAAATAGTGAAGGACAGTATATGGCTAAAAAACGCCTCCTTGCGGCAGCATTCTTCATTCTTTCCCTCCCCCTTTTTGCCCAAAGCGGCCTTAAAATCACTGTGGAAGAAAAGGACGGCGCCCTTACCATCATAAGCTCCCAGGGAAGCGTCAAAGAGCTTGTCATCCCCGGCGCCATTAACGATATGCCTGTTACTGCCATTGGCGAAGGGGCCTTTACCCGCAGGGGCCTTGCCAGCGTGGTCATTCCCGACAGCGTGGCCGAAATCGGCGCCCAGGCTTTTTCTTTTAACGAGCTAAGCACCCTGGTCATCGGGAATAACGTGACCACCATAGGCCAAAAGGCATTTTTCTCCAACAGGCTCGAGGCTGTCACCATAGGAAACGGGGTCACGGCTATAGGGATGGGGGCCTTTGCCTCCAATAACCTTGCCGAAATCGCCATACCAGAATCGGTTACCGATATAGGCGCTTACGCCTTTTTTTACAACAAGCTCCGCACCCTCCGGATACCCGACGGGGTTGCTTCCCTGGGGGAAGGGGCTTTTTCCACCAATATGCTCCATACCCTGGTCATCGGGGGGGCGGTGGCCAAGGTGGGGGACGGGGCCTTCTACAATAACCGTCTCACCAGCATCACCATCCCCGCCAGCATCACAGAAATGGGCAAAAAAGTCTTCGAAAGCAGGATAACCAGGAAATCCTCCCAGCCAGTAGTGGATTATGTGGACGATAAGGGGGCTGTGCTCTATACTACGGCCAATAATTTCGACACCTACTACAGTTCCACCGGCAACAAGAGCGGAAAATACACCTTTACCCGTGAAGAAGGCTGGAAGCTGGAAGAGCCGGCAAGCTCGCCTTAAGGAGACGAGCCTGCTGTTCCTGCAAGGCGATTGTATTCGGGGCAAACCCCTCGGCACGAACAATGGGGAATTAATTTTTTCGCTTTCCCGCCTTCTACCCACTTGACTATTTATTGTCCCCTTGCTATCTTACTTGGACGTTGTAAAATCAGCGTTTTATGCCCTTGTAGCTCAGTTGGCAGAGCATATCCATGGTAAGGATAAGGTCATCAGTTCGATTCTGATCGAGGGCTGCTAACCCTGACGGAGGAAGATATGGCGAGTAAGAAGACAGCAGTAGAGTTGGTAGCGCTCCAGTGCAGCGAATGCAAGCGGAAGAACTACACTACCCAGAAAAACCGGCGGAACACCCAGGATAAACTGGAGTTTAAAAAGTACTGCCCCTTTGACCGCAAGCATACTGTGCACAAAGAGACCAAGGTAAAGTAGAGATTTTCCCTTAGGGAAAGTATCCAAGGCGTATAGCTCAGTTGGTAGAGCGGCGGTCTCCAAAACCGCAGGTCGTGGGTTCGAAGCCTACTGCGCCTGAGCAAATTTATGATATGAGAGGATGGCATGGGCAAAATTGTTCAGTTTATAAAAGAATGCTACGCTGAACTCAGGAAGGTCATCTGGCCAAGCCGGGATGATGTGGTCAGCTCTGTCAAGGTTGTTATTGTTTCCACCGTTATAATTGCCGCAGTTTTAGGATTGGTGGATGTGCTTCTGCTCCTTGGGGTGCAGGCGATCTTTTAACAGGGAAAAGGATTAATATGGCTACGGGCTGGTATGTCCTCCATACCTATTCGGGGTACGAGAATAAAATAGACAAAACTATCCGCATGATGATCGATCACGGCGAGCTGGATAAGGAGATCGTGCGGGATGTGAAGGTGCCCTCAGAGGAAGTGGTGGAAGTCCGGGACGGCAAAAAACGTACCCAGAGCCGCAAGTTCCTCCCGGGCTACATACTGATAGAAATGGACCTTCCCGAAAGGGAATGGAAGGATACAACTTCCAAGATCCGCAAGATTCAGGGGGTTACCGGCTTTGTAGGAACCCCTGCTGACAGGCGGCCCAGCCCCCTTACCGGGGACGAAGCCAGGGGGATTTTGCAAAAGTCCGGGGAAATGAAGGGCGAAAGGCCTGTTAGGGCAAGGCAGTCCTTTGCCCCGGGCGAGCAGGTTAAGATCGTAGACGGCCCATTCGAGTCTTTTACGGGAACTATAGAGGAAGTGAACCAGGAGAAGAGCAAGCTCAAGGTGATGGTAGGCATATTCGGCCGCAACGTCCCTGTCGAGGTTGACCTCCTCCAGGTTGAGAAGGTGTAAAAAACGCCGCGTGCGTTCATATAGTGGGAGAGGTTTTGTTTCCGGCAGGAAGCCTGGCTTCCAGTGGAAACCTTGGATCTCGCTAGATTAGTCGGGTTTTGTCCCAGGCTAAGCATACCACGAAGGAGATTTTATGGCAAAGAAAAAGATTGCCACGTACATCAAGCTGCAGTGCCCTGCGGGAAAAGCCACTCCGGCCCCGCCCGTCGGCCCTGCCTTGGGACCTCACGGCGTCAGCGCCCCCCAGTTTGTCCAGCAGTTCAACGACAGGACAAAAACCATGGAACCGGGGCTCGTGATTCCGGTGGTCATCACCGTCTATGTGGATAAGTCATTTACCTTCATCCTCAAGACCCCTCCGGCTTCGGTGCTTATCAAGAAAGCCATTGGCTTGGACAAAGGATCCCCCGAGTCCCACAAAACCAAGGTGGGCAAGCTCCCCAGGGCCAAGTGCGAGGAGATCGCCAAACTGAAGATGCCCGATCTTTCGGCCAATGATGTCGAGGCTGCCATGCGCATTATCGCCGGCACCGCCCGGTCCATGGGCGTGGAGGTGGAAAAATGAAACACGGAAAAAAATACCGGGAAAGCATCAAAAAATACAATCCCGAAAGCTCCTACGAGCTTAAAGAAGCCCTTGCCCTTGTAAAGACGATGGCCTTTGCCAAGTTCGACGAAACCGTGGACCTCTCGGTCAAGGTGAGCCTCAAGAAGAGCCAGTCTGTCAGGGATACCGTGGTTCTCCCAAACCAGTTCAGGGGCGAAAAGAAAGTCCTGGTTTTCTGCAAACCCGAAAAAGAGAAGGAAGCCCAGGAAGCCGGTGCCGCCTTTGTGGGCGCCGACGACCTCATCGAAAAGGTGAAGGGCGGTTGGACCGATTTTGATATCGCCGTAGCCACCCCTGATATGATGAAAGACGTTGGCAAACTTGGTATGGTGCTGGGCCGCAAGGGCCTCATGCCCAACCCCAAGACCGGTACAGTAACCTTTGACCTCAAAGGCGCTTTGGCCGAACTGCGGAAGGGCCGGACCGAATTCAGGGCTGACAAGACCGGCGTTGTGCACCTGGCAGTGGGAAAAGTCTCCATGGAGCCTGAAAAGGTTGCCGAAAACGTCCAGATCGTAGTGAGCGAAATCAACAGGAAGCGGCCTGCGGATGCCAAGGGCGATTTCCTCCAGTCCATTTCCGTAGCTTCCACTATGGGTCCCGGCGTATGGGTGACTGCTGCAAAGGAAGGAGAATAACATGGCCATAGTCGCTAAAAAAATACAGGATATCAAGGTAAAGTCCATCAATGAGCTCAAAGATGCCTTCCAGGCTGCGCCTGATTTTATCTTTGCCGATTACCGCGGCCTTACGGTCGGACAGATCACCGGCCTCCGCAAACTGCTCCGCAACAAGGGCGCTGAATTCAAGGTCGTCAAGAACAATTTTGCCCGCATCGCCTTCGAGCAGCTTTCCGCCCCCGATGTGTCGGGCTACCTTACAGGTCCCACGGCGGTAACCATTTCCCCCAAGGACGCCAACGAAGTCGCCAAGATACTTTTGGATTTCACCAAGGAAAGTCCGGCCCTCAAAGTCAAGGGCGGTCTTGTGGGCCAGTCGGTCTACGACGCAAAACAGGTTGAGGCTTTCTCCAAGCTCCCCGGAAGGCTCGAGCTTATCTCTATGTTGATGTCGGTGATGAACGGTCCTGCGAGAAACCTCGCCGCCGCCCTCAACGATATCCCTTCACGGCTGGTGCGTACCGTCAAAGCCATTGCCGACAAAAAGGCAGAGGGCGGCGCAGCTTAATTTTTGCGATAAACCTTCAGGCTTCCGGGAAACCAAACGGTTTCCGCTGCCATTCCTGTCGGTTTGATATACCGGGTCCGCCCGGCTGTGTTTCGTATGAGACGCAAGATGTAATTTAAGGAGAAGATAATATGGCAACGAAAGAAGAGATTTTGGATTCGATTGCTTCCATGACTGTCCTGGAAGTTTCCGAACTGGTAAAAGCTATGGAAGAGAAGTTCGGCGTTTCCGCCGCCGCGCCCGTAGCTGTCGCCGCTGCCGGCCCTGCCGGAGCCCCCGCAGAAGCTGTGGAGGAGAAGACGGAATTCAATGTAATTCTCAAAGCCTTTGACGATTCCAAGAAGATCGCAGTAATCAAAGAAGTCAGGGCAGTTACCGGCCTGGGACTCAAGGAAGCCAAAGACCTTGTCGAAGGCGCTCCCAAGCCCCTCAAGGAAAATGTTTCCAAGGACGAAGCTGCAAAGATCAAGGAGTCAGTCACTGCCGCCGGCGGTACGGTTGAAATCCAGTAAATTTTTGCGGGAGCCTCAGCCGAGGAACAACGCGGCGAAGGTTCCCATCCGGAAGACAGTTTATTTGCCACGAGTCGCACGAAGGGCGTGAACCGGAAGAAAAGGTTCGCGCTTTTCGTGGTTTTTGTATTTTAATAAGATAGGGGGAAGGAATGGCAAAAGCAAAGACCATTACCAAGAGGACGTACATTGGCAAGGAAATTCAGGATGTTATGGAGCTGCCGACTCTCATAGATATCCAGACTTGTTCCTATGAACGTTTTTTGCAGTGGGACAAAATCAGGAGCAATGAGAAGCCAAACCTCCAGGGCCTGGAAGAAGTTTTTCAATCTATCTTCCCCATCGAAAGCCCTAACAACGATATGCGGCTGGATTATGAGTATTACTCCCTTGATACAGGCAACATAAAATTCAACGAGCAGGAATGCAAGCAAAAGGGCCTGACCTATTCAGTCTCCCTCAAGGCAAGGGTGAACCTTTACTTTGTCGGGACCGGCGAAATTCGCCAGAAAGATATTTACATGGGCGACATCCCCATTATGACGGAACGGGGGACCTTTATTATAAACGGCGCCGAGCGCGTTGTGGTTTCACAGATTCACCGTTCACCGGGCGTTATCTTCAGCCATGAGAAAGGAATTTACTCTTCCAGGATCATCCCCTACCGGGGGTCCTGGCTCGAATTTGAAATAGATCAAAAGAAAGAACTCATCTACGCCAAAATAGACAGGAAGAAGCGCATACTTGGAACAATATTCCTCCGTGCCCTGGGCTATGGAAGCAGAGAAGAAATTATCCGGGCTTTCTATAGGGTCGAGACCCTGAAAGTAAAGGATGATAGAGAGACGAGGGAAGAATTCTCCGGGAAAGTGCTGGCATCCGCAATATGGGTCGTGGGGAATGATCCTGAAGACAAGGAGAACAAAAAAAAGCTCTACCGCGCTGGGGACAAGCTCCATCCGCACGATGTGGACGAACTTTTGGCCAATGGCGTAGGGTCCATAGAAGTTATCAAATTTGTGGATTTGGAAAACCCGGACGATTCCAACCCCAAAAACCTCTCCCTCAATTCAAACATGCTCCTTAATTGTTTTGAGCGGGAAGAGATAAAATTTGTAAAGGAAGATCCCAACCGGGACGAGCCTTCCAAAAGCGATGCCATATCCGCGGTTTACCAGGTGCTCCAGCCCGGCGAATCCATCACTGTGGAAGCGGCCGATAAAGATCTTTCAAGCATGTTCTTTTCTTCCCGCCGCTATGATCTTGGCAAGGTAGGCCGCTATAAGCTCAACAAGAAATTTGACTATAAGCCGGGCCTTGAAGATTTGACCCTTACCAGGCAGGACATCATTGCTACCATGAAATTCCTCATCAAGGTTTATGTGGGGGATGAAAATTTTGACGATATTGACCACCTGGGCAACAGGCGCGTGCGTTCGGTAGGGGAGCTCATGGCAAATTCCATGAAGACCGCCTTCTCCCGCATGGAGCGCATTGCGAAAGAACGCATGAGCCTCAAAGAGACGGACACCATAAAGCCCCAGGATCTTATTTCCATAAAGCCGGTGGTTGCGGCGATTAAAGAATTCTTTGGTTCAAGCCAGCTTTCACAGTTCATGGATCAGGTTAACCCCCTTGCCGAGCTGACCCACAAGCGCCGCCTTAACGCGCTTGGCCCCGGCGGTCTTTCGCGGGACAGGGCTGGTTTCGAAGTCCGCGATGTCCACTACACCCATTACGGCCGCATGTGCCCCATTGAGACCCCGGAAGGTCCGAATATCGGACTCATTGTGTCTTTGGCAAACTACACCAGGGTAAACGAATATGGTTTTCTGGAGACCCCCTACCGCAGGGTGGTGAAGAAGTCCATGCCCAATCCCCAATACAATCCTAAAGAGGAAGAAGGCAAGAACAACCTAAAAACCCTGGATGTCAGTTTTACCACCAAGGACGTGGAGTACCTTTCGGCCATGGACGAGGACCGGTACTACATTGCCCAGGCATCGGCCAAGCTGAACAAGGACGGGTCCTTTGCGGACGATCAGATCTCCTGCCGCCGCCAGGGCGATTACACCACCCGGGGGCCTGAGGATATCGAGTATATGGACGTATCGCCCAAGCAGATCATTTCGGTCTCCGCTTCCCTGATCCCCTTCCTGGAGCACGATGACGCCAACCGGGCCCTCATGGGTTCCAATATGCAGCGCCAGGCAGTGCCCTTGGTTTTCCCCGAGGCTCCACGGGTAGGTACGGGCATGGAATACAAGTGCGCCTATGACTCAGGCGTCCTTGTCAAGGCGAGGAGAAATGGCGTTGTGGTAAGGGTGACTTCCCAGGAAGTTATAATTAAGCCCGATGACGGCACGGAAAAGATCCCTGAAGCCACTCCCGATGGTTTTGACACGTACAAACTGGTGAAGTACCAGCGAACCAATCAGGACACCTGCTACAACCAGCGGCCTGTAGTGAAGCTGGGCGAAAAGATCATCGCCGGGCAGGTAATTGCCGACGGGCCGGCCACCAAAAATGCCGAGCTTGCTTTGGGCAGGAATATCCTCGTGGGCTTTATGCCCTGGAACGGGTACAACTACGAAGACTCCATACTCATTTCCCAGCGTGTTGTCAAGGAAGATATGTTTACTTCCATACACATCAAGGAATGGCCCATAGAAGTGCGGGAGACGAAGCTGGGGCCCGAGAAGATAACCCGGGATATTCCCAACACTTCCGAAAAGAGCCTCGACAACCTCGATGCTGAAGGGATTATAAAAGTGGGCGCCACAGTGCGTTCAGGGGATATATTAGTAGGAAAAGTAACACCCAAAAGCGAAACCGAAACTACCCCGGAATTCAAGCTCCTCAATTCCATATTCGGCGAAAAAGCCAAGGAAGTGCGGGACTCCTCATTGCGGGTGCCCCATGGCAACGAAGGGACGGTCATCGACATCCAGCGGCTTTCCCGCAAACAGGAAGATGATCTTAACCCCGGGGTTGAACAGGTAGTAAAAGTGGTAGTCGCCACCAAGCGCAAGCTCCGGGAAGGGGATAAAATGGCGGGCCGCCACGGCAACAAGGGTGTTGTGGCCCGTATACTCCCCGAAGAGGATATGCCGTACATGGAAGACGGCACCCCCCTGGATCTCTGCCTTACCCCCCTGGGTGTCCCCTCCCGTATGAACATCGGCCAGCTTCTTGAAACAGAGCTTGGCTGGGCGGGTTCCACCCTGGACGAATGGTATTCCGCCCCGGTTTTCCAGTCTCCCACTACGGAGCAGATCGAGGAAAAACTCAGGGAAGCCGGCTTGCCTGTTACCAGCAAGGCGGAGCTGAGGGACGGGCGCACAGGGGACGTTTTTGTGAACCCCATTTTCTGCGGGATTATTTACTTCCTCAAGCTTCACCACCTGGTGGACGACAAGATGCATGCCCGCAGTACCGGCCCCTACTCGCTGGTTACCCAGCAGCCCCTGGGCGGCAAGGCCCAGTTCGGCGGGCAGAGGCTCGGCGAAATGGAAGTGTGGGCGTTGGAAGCTTATGGCGCTGCCAATACGCTCCAGGAAATGCTCACTATCAAGTCTGACGATATGAACGGGCGTTCCAAGGTTTACGAAGCCATTGTAAAAGGCGAGCCTTCTACTACCGCAGGGATTCCCGAATCCTTCAATGTACTGGTGCAGGAACTCCGGGGATTGGCCCTGGATCTCACCATCTACGATGCCAAAAACAAACAGATCCCCTTGAACGAACGGGACGATGAGATGATTACCAAGAGCGGATCCAACTTTTAGGGGGTGAGACATGAGGGACATTCAGGATTTTGACAGTATTAATATCAGGCTGGCCTCTCCGGAGATGATTCGGGCATGGTCCTACGGGGAAGTTAAAAAGCCCGAGACCATCAATTACCGTACCCTCAGGCCGGAGAAAGACGGCCTTTTCTGCGAGAGGATCTTCGGCACTACCAAGGAGTGGGAGTGCTACTGCGGAAAGTTTAAATCCATACGCTATAAGGGCGTCATTTGCGACCGCTGCGGCGTTGAAGTAACCCATTTCAAAGTCCGCCGCGAACGCATGGGCCATATTGAACTGGCCGCCCCTGTTTCGCACATTTGGTACTACCGCTCGGTTCCCAGCCGTATGGGCCTTTTGCTGGATCTTCCCATGACCGCCCTCCGTTCGGTGCTCTATTATGAAAAGTACGTGGTCATTGAGCCGGGCGACACGGATCTTAAAAAGATGCAGCTTCTTTCGGAAGATGAATACTACGAATCACAGGAACGCTACGGCGGCAGCTTTACCGCAGGAATGGGCGCGGAAGCAGTGCACACCCTCCTGGAAAACCTCGACCTCGACAAGATGGCAACAGAATTGCGGGCCAAGATGATCGAGAAGGGCGCCAAGAGCGACAAGCGCCTTCTTAAGCGCATTGATATTGTCGAGAATTTCAGGAATTCCAAGAACAAGCCCGAGTGGATGATCCTTAAAGTGATTCCTGTAATTCCCCCTGAGCTGCGCCCCATGGTGCAGCTCGACGGCGGCCGCTTTGCAACCTCGGACCTCAACGATCTCTACCGCAGGGTGATAAACCGGAACAACCGCCTCAAGAGGCTCCAGGCCCTGAACGCCCCGGACATCATTATCCGCAACGAGAAGCGCATGCTTCAGGAAGCGGTGGATGCCCTTTTCGATAATTCCAAAAAGAAGCGGGTGGTGAAGGGCGCTTCCAACAGGCCCTTAAAGTCCATCAGCGATATGCTTAAAGGCAAGCAGGGCCGTTTCAGGCAGAACCTTCTCGGCAAACGCGTTGACTATTCAGGCCGCAGCGTTATTACTGTGGGCCCTGAACTTAAAATGTGGCAGTGCGGTCTTCCAACCAAGATGGCGCTGGAACTCTTCAAGCCCTTCATTATGAAGAAGCTTGTTGATAAAGACGTGGTCTACAATATCAAAAAGGCCAAGATGCTGGTTGAGCAGGAGACCCCCGAGGTCTTCGCCATACTCGACGAAGTAGTAAAAGAGCACCCTGTGCTTCTGAACCGGGCGCCTACGCTCCACCGCCTTGGGATTCAGGCTTTCGAGCCGGTGCTTGTGGAAGGGAAAGCAATAAAACTGCACCCCCTGGTATGCCACGCATTCAACGCCGATTTCGACGGCGATCAAATGGCGGTCCACGTGCCCCTGACCCAGGCTGCGCAGATGGAATGCTGGACCCTCATGCTTTCCGCGCGGAATCTCCTCAACCCTGCCAACGGCAAGACTATTGTGTTCCCTTCGCAGGACATGGTGCTGGGCATAAACTTCCTTACAAGGATCAAGCCCAAGGCCCGGCGGCCGAATGTGGACAAGTATATTCCGTTGGAAAAGCAGTACGCTCTGGAGACACGGTACCCCGAGGCGCGTAAGGCGAGTCTGGAAAAGCAGAATGCCCTGGAGACACAGCTTTCTGTGGAAAAGGAAAAGAACGAGGCAAAATATCGGGGACTGGATAGCGCGTTCGTTGCAGAAGAGAAGAAGAAGGATGAAAAAAAGTACCAGGATCTGAAAGATTCGCTGGCTGCGGAAAAGAAACAGTACCAGGAATTGGAAACCCAGCTTGTCCTTGCAAGGAAGCTTGCCCTGGAAAAGAATCCCGATCTGGCGCAAAATCCCGATTTGGAAGCAAAGCTTAGCCAGCTCATCCCCCGCTATACATCCCTGGACGAAATACTTATGGCCATAGAAGCCAAGTCCCTTGATTGGGAAGCGGTAATCAAGATAAAGCCCGTTAAATTCCCCATTTGGGGCAAGATTGGCGAGGAAGCCAAACCCGACAAAGACGGCCTTATCGAAACCACCCCCGGACGCCTCGTGTTTAACGATGAGATGCCCCCGGAGATCCCCTTCCTCAACTACGAGTTGAAAGACAAGGAGCTCAGGGCCCTTATCGAAAATGTCTTCAGCGAAAAAGGCTCCTGGATAACAGTAAAAATGCTGGATGTCATCAAGGCAACAGGCTATAAATATGCCACAGTCTTCGGGGCGACAATCGGGGTGGACGACATTATAGTGCCTGTCGAAAAGGCGGCCATGATCGAAGAGGCCAACAAGAAAGTTGAAGAAATCCAGCGGCATCACCGCGAAGGCACTATCACCCAGGAAGAGCGCCACATCAACACGGAAGTGGTGTGGACCAAGACCAATGAAGCCCTTACCGACATTATGATGCAGACCCTGGAAAAAGACAGGGATGGCTTCAACTCCATGTATATGATGGCAAACTCGGGCGCCCGGGGCTCCCGCAACCAAATACGCCAGCTTGCAGGCATGCGCGGTCTTATGCAAAAGCCCTCGGGCGAAACCATTGAACTTCCCATCAGGTCGAACTTCAAAGAAGGGCTTTCGGTCATTGAATTCTTTATTTCTACTAACGGCGCTCGCAAGGGCCTTGCCGATACAGCCCTCAAGACCGCCGAGGCAGGCTACCTTACCCGCCGCCTTGTTGACATTGCCCAGGATGTGGTGGTCAACGAGGACGACTGCGGAACCATCAATGGAGTCTCTTATTCGGCGATCAAAAACGGCGAAGAGATTGTCGAGCCTTTGAGGGACCGCATAGTGGGGCGCTATACCCTTGAACAGGTAAAGCATCCCATAACCAAGGAACTCATCGTCGATGTAAACGAGGAAATCACCGAAGTCGTTGTCAAAAAGATCGAAGCGGCAGGGGTGGAAACTGTGCGCATCAGGACGGTTCTTACCTGCGAGGCCAAGCATGGCGTTTGCCGCATGTGCTACGGGCGCAACCTTGCCACAAACCGTTCGGTTGACATAGGCGAAGCGGTAGGCACTATCGCTGCGCAGTCCATCGGCCAGCCCGGTACCCAGCTCACCATGCGTACTTTCCATACAGGCGGGGCCGCATTAAAGATCAGCGAAGAAAACCGTATCTTCTTTAAGTACCCTGTGTATGTGCGCGATGTGGACGGCGCCCATGTGGAGCTTGCGGAAGAGAAATCCGAGAATGCGGAGGGCAAACTTGAAGTCAGGAAGCCCGCCCATTGGCTCTTCACCCGCAAAGGCTTCGCCATAATCAACAGGGTAATGAAGGAATTCAAGCTCGAATCCAGGGACGAACTCCTGGCTGAAAATGGCCAGCGGGTTATCCGCGATGCGCCTATCATCAAGCGGGGCAATAAAGAGATCCTCTCTCCCGAAAATGCCTATGCCATGGTATTGGAAAAAGGCAGGAGCAGGGTCCTTTATCTTATTGGGCAGGATCAGAAGATTGAAATCCGCAACGGTTCCGAATTCGTGGTCAAGAAAGGCGACGTGGTTGAAGCCGACAAGAATATTGCGACTTTCGACCCCTTCTCCGACCCGATCATTGCGGAGGCCTCGGGTACTATTAAATATGAGGATATCATTCTCGGCACTACGTACGAAGAGAATCTTGACGAGAAAACAGGGAACAGCGAAAAGCAGATCCTGGAATTCCAGTCCGAAAACAAACAGCCCAGGATCCTCATTATTGATGATAACGGCAATGAGGCTGCTTCTTACCATCTCCCCGGCGGCGCCTACCTTAATGTGGACGAAGGCCAGAAGATCAGCGCGGGCCGTACTATTGCCAAGACCCTTAAGGAATCCGGCAAGACCATGGACATCACTTCGGGCCTTCCCCGGATTTCCGAGCTCTTCGAAGCGCGCAAGCCCAAGAGCCCCGCAGTCCTTGCGGAGGTTTCCGGCGTAGTGCGCTTCAAGAACATTGTGAAGGGCAAGCGTGTCGTGATCATCGAGGATGCCTTTGGCAAGGAATACAAACACCTTATCCCCATGAGCAAACGGATCCTCATACGCGATGGCGATACTGTGGAAGCAGGCGAAAGCCTTTGCCTTGGCGCAGTCAATCCCCACGATGTGCTTCATATTAAAGGTGAAAGCCATCTCCAGCGCTACCTCATGGACGAGATACAGCAGGTCTACCGTGTCCAGGGTGTTACCATCAACGATAAACACATCGGCGTCATTGTGCGCCAAATGATGCGCAAGGTAGAAATTGTAAAGGTAGGGGACACCAAGTTCATTTATGGGCAGCTCGTAGACAAGTACCGCTTCCACGAAGAGAACCATCGGGTCATGGCGCAGGGCGGGCAGCCCGGAGTGGCGCGACCTGTTTTCCAGGGAATCACCAAGGCTTCGCTCAACATAGACTCTTTCCTCTCGGCGGCAAGCTTCCAGGAAACCACCAGGGTACTCACCAATGCTGCGATAGCAGGGTCAACCGATTACCTCCGGGGCCTCAAGGAGAACATCCTCATCGGCCATCCCATACCCGCAGGTACCGGCATGAAGCGCTACCGCCAGGTGAAGCTCTTCGACGAGGAACAGCAGGATCTTGATGCCTACATGGAAGAAATCCTCGAAAAGCGCAAGCTTGAAAAAGCAGCTGAGGCCGCCCGCGAGGACGGAGACTTCCCCGTTGATGACACCGATGTTGAGGCTGATTCCGAAGTCGATGACGAAACCGACGACGATGCCGAACCGGAAGCCGAAAGCACCGGAGCTGAAGTATAAGCGCAGGATCTGCTCTTTTAGTTGTTCCTTGACAGCCTGGACAGGAAGGCTTTGGTTCTTTCCATTTGGGGATTGTCGATTACGTTTGCTGCGGGGCCTTCTTCCACGAAGGCCCCGCAGTCCATAAAGAGGACGCGGTCGGCCACTTCCCGTGCAAATGGGATTTCGTGGGTCACGATGACCATGGTCATTTTTTCTGAAGCCAGGGCGCGGATAACTTTGAGTATGTCCCCGGTAAGTTCAGGGTCCAGGGCGCTTGTGGGTTCGTCAAAGAAGAGGACTTCCGGGTCCAGGGCCAGTGCCCGGGCAATGGAGACACGCTGCTGCTGGCCTCCGGATAATTCGCAAGGGTACGCGTTTGCCTTGTCCTGCAGCCCCATCTTTTCCAACAGTTTTGCTGCCCGATCTTCGGCCTCGGCCTTTTTCCTCTTCAGCACATGAATCTGGGCTTCTGTGATATTCCGCATTACGGAAAAGTGGGGGAACAGGTTGAAGTTCTGGAACACGAGGCCCACTTTTAAGCAAATTTCCCTAAGCTGTTCGGCATGGAGGTAGACGCCGTCCTTTACCATGCTTTTGCCGGTAAGGGTGATGCTTCCCGCTTCCACAAGTTCCAGGTGGGTGATGCAGCGCAGCAGGGTGGACTTCCCCGAACCCGAAGGCCCGATGATGGCCACTACCTCCCCCTGATTCACGGTGAATGAAATATTTTTCAAGACTTCGTTTTCCCCAAAGGATTTAGAAATTGTTTCTACTTTGATGATTTCCATTTAATCACTCATCCTTTAGGAATAATAGGACAGCTTTTTTTCGCCCCAGCTGAATACCACAGTGACCACCCAATTCATCAGGAGATAAAAAAGGCCCGCCACAAAAATAGGCATAGTCGAAAATTCCCGGGACGCCGCATTCTGTGCGGCGTGGAAAAGTTCCGCTACGCCTATGACCTGGGCAAGGGCTGTGTCTTTGACCAGGGTGATCACCTCGTTGCCAGTGGCGGGAAGTATGCGTTTGACCATCTGGGGCAGGACTATGCGCATAAAAGTCTGCGCCCTGGTAAAGCCCAGCACTTTGGCGGCCTCGTATTGCCCTTTGGGAAGGGATTCGATGCCCCCGCGGTAAATCTCCGCAAAGTAAGCGGCGTAGTTGAGCACAAAGGCAATGATGACCGCGGTAAAGCGGTTGTAGGAAAGCAGGAACTTTGCCGCAGCCCAAAAAGCTTCTGACCTGATGCTGTCCGACAGGGCGCTGGTTAGAAACTGGAGCAGGTATTTGGGCCCAAAATAAATGAAGATGAGCTGCAATATCAGCGGGGTACCCCTCATAACGAGGAGGTAGAGGCCGACGATTTTTTTAAGGGGCCAGTTTTTTGACATACGGCCCAAAGTAACCGGCAGCGCCAGGGGGAGGGAAAAAATCAGGGTGAGGAAAAAAACCTCAAGGGACGTTCCCGCTCCCCGGAGCATAATGCCGATCATGCGCAGCATTTATTTTCCGATGATGCTGATATCCGCGCCGAGCCACTTGGTCGCTATTTTGGCGACAGTACCATCCTTGGCCATGGCCAGCAGGGTTTCCCAAACCTTGTCGGCCAGGGCTTTGTCGTTCTTCCTGAACCCGATGCCGAATTCTTCTTCCCCAAGGGTTTCTTTAAGAATGCGGAAGTCCTTGCCCGAACGGTTGATGTTGTCATTGGCAACCACGAGATCTATGACCACCGCATCAATCCCTCCAACATCGAGGTCCATGAGGGCCGTGAGGAAATCCTTGTACTCGATTACTTCCTTAAGGCTCGACTTGAATTCAGGCGCTTCGTCAATGGCGTCAACCGATGAAGAGCCGGCCTGAGTGCCGGCAGTTTTTCCCGTAAGGTCTTTAAGGCTGTTAACCGGGGAATTCCCTTTGACCACGACAACCTGGGCATTTTTAAGATAAGGGGGCGTATAGAGGATGTTCGCTTTCCGCTCTTCGGTAATGGTAAAGCCGTTCCAAATACAGTCGATCTCGCCGGTGTTAAGTTCCTGTTCCTTGGCGTCCCAGTCTATGGGCTGGAGCACAAGCTCGACCCCAATGCGTTTGGCAACTTCTTTTGCCAGATCCACATCGTAGCCTACGATTTCGTTGTCTTCATTCCTGTAGCCCATAGGCGGGAATGCATCGTCCAGGCCGAGAACGAACTTCCCCCTGCTCGTAATATTTGTAAGGGAAGCGTCGCCCCCTGCAGCAGGGCCATCTTTTTTTCCGCCTGCGAAGAGCATCCCTGCAGCCATAGCCGCGCAAAAAACCGCCAAAACAATCCGTTTCATGATAACTCCTTTAGATCATATGAACCCCAATACGTAGGGCTGTTAGACTTTACCTCATTTCCCTATAAATGTAAACTTTACCCCATGGAGTGCCAAATCGTCATCGCCGACCCTGCAAAAAACATCACCGTTTTTGTGCTGGACAAAATTGAAGATAAAAGAAGGCGAGCGGAAGTATCCAAAGCCATCCTTTCGGATCCCAATCTCCATGCAGAGCAGGTAGGCTTTGTCATTCCGCCCAATCGCCTGGAAATGATGGGCGGTGAATTTTGCGGCAATGCAGCCAGGAGCTTCGGCCTCTTTGCTGCCCACGAATCAGGGTTACGCGGAAAAGCGTCCATCCCCATCGAGATAAGCGGCCACCAGGGCAGCCTTATGGTTCAGGTTGATATGGACGAAGGAAAGGCGGAAGTCGAGATACCTCGCCCGTCCTCTTTTGAGACAATAGAATGCCAGGGCCGGCTCCTGCCCGTGGTTGTATTCGAAGGCATCACCCATGTGATCGCTTCCGACCTGAAAGCCTCGGAAGAACTTTTCTGGTCCATAAAAACCCTGATCGGCAATACATGCCCGTCGGCCTGCTCTGCCCTGGGCGTACTGTTTTACAATACCTCCCAGCAATACATAACCCCTGCAGTGTATGTAGAAGCCACAGATTCCCTTGTTTTCGAGTCCAGCTGCGGATCAGGCTCTGCAGCCCTTGGCGCATGGCTTAGCCGGGGCATCCGCGACGGGGATCTCTGCTGCCCAATAAAGCAGCCCGGCGGCATAATCGAGGTAAAAACCTCCAAACGGGAAGCCAAAATCCAAAGCCTTTCCATAGGCGGAAAAGTAAGCCTAAGTGAACGTATGCATATAAACCTGAACGAATTTTCGCCTTTTTAGCAGAATTTCCCTGAATTTATCCCCAAAATTAATGCAATCCGCATCCCAATGCCATATAGGGTATATGAATATACCATTCCTCCCCGGTCTTTTGAATAAAGACATACGCCGCCAGGCCAAGGAAAACGCGGCCCAGGGCAAGCCCCTGAACATCATGCAGGACATCGTGTTCAAGGCCGTCTTCACCGGCCCCGACGAAGACTCCCGGGAAGCCCTGCGGCTCCTTCTTCAGGACTGCATCAGGCGCCCCGTCAAGGATGCCCGGGTGCTCAATACAGAGATAATCCCCGATTACCTCCTTGGCAAAACCGTCCGCCTGGACATCCATGCGACCTTCAATGACGGCGAGGGCTGCAACGTGGAGATGCAGACCGGCGGCGACAAGCGGGTGATCAAGGACCGCGCCCTGGTCCATGCCGCGAAGCTCCTGAGCGCCCAGGCCAAAAAAGGCAGGAAATGGGGCACCATCAACAGGGTGTATTCCATCTTCTTTATGAACTTCACCCTCTTCCCCGAAAGCGGCAGGATACCGCAACGCTATACCATTATGGAAGAGACCGGGCATGCCAAGCTGAACGACACCCTGGAGCTTATCTTTTTCGAGATGCCCAAGCTGGAAGCCTTTGTCCAGGGCTACCTTGAAGGAAAAGAGGACCTAAAGACCTTGCGCCCCGAGGACCAATGGTGTATATACTTTAAGTACAAGGAAAACGAGAGGATGGCGAGGCTCATAGAGGAGCTATGCCAGAAGTCGGAGGGAATCATGCATGCCGAGAGGGTAGCGAGGAAGATAAGCCGCAGCGAAGAGCAATGGGCCCGAACCATATTCTGGGAGAAGGCCGACATGGATTACCACTCAGGCTTGGATAGCGCCCGCGAAGAAGGCATTGAAGAGGGTATTGAGAAAGGCATTGAAAAAGGCCGGGAAGAAGGTCAGGAGAAAGTTCTTGCCCTTTTGGATCCCGATATTGCTGAGAAAATCAGAGCCCAGCTGAAGATGAAATAACAGATTCCTTCTATAATATTGGTGAAAAGATTTAAAGAAAAACCGGGGCCGGAAGGCTGCCGGTTTTTGCTTTTAGAGGGCAGGGTTTACCCGGATCTGGGTAAAAATTTCCATAATAAAATGCCCTTTTTTTTAAGGTTGCAAAAAAAATGCAAGAAAAAATTATTAGAAAAACCATAGTTTTTATAGGAAATATGAGCTAATTCTTTATAATATAAGGAATTACAAAAAAAGTGCATTTCGACAAATTTTCAATAAATGCACAAAAAAACTTGACATATTTTATTTGTACGGTATATAATTGCCCATAAGATAAAGAGGATCATGGCGGCCGTAGGCTGTTTCCCTCTTGTCAAATCCAGGAGGATTCTTTTATGAAGAAAGCCTTAGTTTTTCTCTTAATCCTTGCGGTAGCAGGGGGATTATTCGCCCAGGGTTGGTCCTTCGGCGCCGGTGGTTCTAGTGGTATCCATTTTGTTGACGACAAAGTAAAAGTTGATGGTGATACCTTTTCCGATGATCATTTCATCGGTCTTCAGAATGCGGATGGCGATGCGTATGGTTCAGGAACCATTAGCGCCACCTATGAAGGCACCGAGGGCGGCAAGTTCGTTCTTAAGCTTGGTACCGGGAGCATCGAAGCAGCCTTGGATCTGGGGGATGAAAGCCTCGGGTTCAGCGGCTATCTGATCAATAAATTTCTTACCGATAGTATTTCAGGAACTGTTTCTACTCGTCCTGATTGGGCCTATGCTTGGGCAACTACTTTTGGTGGTGTTTGGAAGATCTATGGTGGTATATTCTCCGGTGATGGAGATGATGGTGCGGTTGCTGATTTCCAGTATGCGGCAAACGAAAACCTTGGTATTATCAATGTTTTTAAGCCCCTGAGCGACATCGATTTGACCATTGGTTTTGGTATTGGCGATAACAGGGATCTAACCGATGGTGATGACTTTCAAACAATTTTTGGCGGGCCTAACTGGAATACTCCTGGTAATGATGGTAATCTTGGCGACTTTTATTTCCCCATTGGTATCACTTTTGTCCAGCCTGAAACCTTCCAGCTTAAACTTGGATATCAGACTGTACCGTCATTGAAGGGTGCAAATGCTGATGATAGTCTGTATGCAGGGCTTGATCTCCTTCTCCTGTCTCCTGTTAAGGTGGGTGTGAGTGTTGAACTTAACCAGCTTGAAGAATATGGCGATATTGGAACCACGACTATTGCAGAATATATCGAAGGGACTGCCCTTGATGGCGATGCCCTGAGCTATAAATTAACCCTTGAAGAAAGGCTTAATAATGCCCCTGATTCGGATCTTGAATTCCTGGCTTATGCGAATGTGGCCTATGCAATCAGCGATTTTGGCGGTGGAACTCTTACTCCGGCTCTGAACATATTTTTCGGTTATGGCGCTGGTTATAATGCAGCTAGGGCTTCCAGTGGTGACTTTGAAACTTCTTATGATCACGACTGGGCTGTCGATACATGGAGTGGTGATTTCCTTGGTTTTGGTATACGGCCTTCCCTTACTTTTGCGGTTGAAAAGGCGTCCTTTACCTTAGCTTATGGTTTAGGCTTAACTTCCAATGATAGCGGACCTGTTAAGGTTACTGCTCTGAACCACAACCTGTATTTCCTTGTTGACATTGCTTTCTAAGATAACCCCTTAGAATAAAGCTTTAACCGGCTATGCAAGAAAAAACGCTGACCTTTGGGTCAGCGTTTTTTTTAGGCCAATGGCTTTGCCGACACACCGAGCTTGCAGGGGGGCAGCGGAATAGACCGGAGCGCTGAAAGCGCGAGGACTATGAAGCGCGGGGGGCTGGGAGATGATGTTCCGGCTACGATGCAAATGCCCGGAAAGCCAGCCCCCCTCTTGTTTTTGCGAGTATGATGAAGATTTAGTTGCTTTGGATGCAACCCGGAACGGGCGGCCTGGCGTCAGGCCGCTTCGAAGCCTGCTTCGGTGACTGCTGCCTTGAGCTTCTCCGGGGTGACGCTGTCGCTGTGGTCTACCTTGGCGGATTTATCCTTAAGGCTGACCTTGGCGGATTTGACCCCTGCTACCCCTTCCAGGGCTTCTTTTACATGCTTTACGCAATGCTCGCAAGTCATGCCTTCAACTTTAAGTACGGTTTTCATTATTTGCCTCTTTATTGAGGATTATATAATAAAAAAGCATTTGTGCAAGGGGAAATTCTTGAAAACATCCGTGCTCTTGGTGTACTATTAAGCGACATGCACAAGCCTTACATGATGCCGGCGGCCATGGCGCAGCCGGATGTTAAAATTCCGGAACCCCGGATTTCTTTGTTCGTTGTTATCCTCTGCAAGCTGCTTGCCCGGCTCTATCTCTTCCTTTTTTATGGAGTGGCCAGGGTGGTCTTGCGGGGGGAGAAGTATCTTTTCGAGGCTTTTAAGCGGGCCCTGGAGGGGAAAAGCCGGTGCATCATTGCCTTCCGGCATCCTAACGGCGGGGAGCCCCAGCTTTTGGCATGGTTCTTCCTCTTTAAGCTCCGCCGCCTTGCCGCCAGGGCAGGCGTAAAATTCCCCCGTTTTCCTCATGCGGTTTTTATATATGGCTATGAAGTTGTGCGCTGGGGGGGCTGGGCGGTCCGCTATGTTATGCCCAATGTGGGGGCTATGCCTATTCACCATTCCAAGGTGGACAGCAAGGGCATGGCAAGGATCTACAAGGCTATCACCGATGGCCCTTATCCGCTTGCCCTGGCGCCCGAAGGCCAGGTTTCTTACACTACCGAATCGGTTCCCCGCCTGGAGCAGGGGGCTGTGCGCATAGGTTTCCATGCCGCCGACAGGCTGGCTAAATCCGGCAGCGATATCCCTATCGAGATCCTGCCTGTGGCGGTGCATGCCCGTTTTGGCCCCTGGGGCAAGCTCACCCTGGCGTTTCTTATCAAGAAGATTGAAAAATTCACCTGCGTGGGCAAAGAGGCAAAGAAGCTTCCCCTTTCCCAAAGGTTCAAAGCTTCACGGGATCATATACTCGCAGTGAATGAAAAGCGTTATCACTTAAAGAGCGATCCTGAGATGCCTTTTGAGGAAAGGCTTGATGCGGTAATCGACGCTGCCATGGTTTCTGCCGAGCATATTCTTGGGGTAAAGTCGGAAGGCGAATTGTTTGCCAGAATGTATTATCTCCGCCAGATTTGCTGGGACAGGATGATACTGCCCGGCGTGAACAGCCTTGATAACCTTACAGGTGTTGAGCGGGGATCTGCGGATCTTTTGGCGGGCGAGGCCTGGCATGCGAGCCGCCATCTTGAGGTGGTGGATTTTTCCTGGTACTTCAGGGTACCCCTGCCCGCCGATGATGCGCCTCTTCACTATGTCGTCGAATATTCCCAGAACCTATGGGATTTCGCGAGCCGCACTATGGGCGGCGCTTATGCCAACCGCATCAGCATATTCCCCAGGCGGGTTATTATTCAGGCTGCGCCGGTTATAAATTTGACTGAACGGCTGCCTTCTTACCACGAAGACAAAAAAGCCGCTATCGGCAAAGCCATGCAGGATTTGATGGATTCTTACCAATACTGCATTGATGAAGTTAACAGAACGGAATGATATTTTGAAAATTATCCGTATATTCATAATTGTCCTTTCGGTGGTATCCATTGGCTGTATGCCAATTAAAACCAATGCTGCAAAAAGCGGAAATGTTGACAGTAAAAGTGTTAATAGCTCGTCAAAGCCGGTTCTGGCTTTAAGCATACTGCCCCAGGATTATTTTGCCTCCCGCATTGGCGGCGATCTTGTGGAGACCCTTGTTCTCGTGGGTCCGGGCCAGAGCCCCCATAATTACGAACCCAGCCCCAGGCAGATGGCAGATCTTGCCAAAGCCCATGCCTGGATACTCTCGGGTACGGAATTTGAAATTTCCCTTAGGCCTAAAATCGAAGATCTTTTTCCGAACCTTTTGCTAATAGACGGAACCCGAGGGGTCAGTTTCCGAAGCATGGAAGAGCATGAGGATGAAGATGATGACGGGGATCGTTCCGGCATAGACCGCCATACCTGGCTGGGCCTTGAGCCTGCAAAGATCATGGCTTTTCATATACGGGACGCCCTCTGCGCCGCGGATAGCAGCAATGCTGCTATTTATCAGGAAAACTGCGAAAGCTTGATTCATGATATGGAAAAGCAATTTGAATCTTTGCGGAATGAGCTTGCTCCGTTAAAAGGGAAAACGGTTTTTGTGTACCATCCGGCTTTTGGCTATTTTCTTGATGATTTTGATATTAGGCAGGAAGCTGTGGAAACCGGGGGCAGGGAACCTACCCCCAGGCAGCTTGGCGTATTGATTGGAAAAGCAAAAGCCGAAAACGTAAAGGTAATATTTGTCCAGGCACAGTTCCCTGTGGAGTCCGCCCGTACCGCTGCCCGCGCTGCAGGGGCAGAACTCGTAAGCCTTGATCCCCTTGCCGGCGACTGGCTTGCAAATATCAAGGTGATGGGCGAAGCTCTTGCAAGGTCTGTGCAAACAGGAGGAAACCCGTGAACAGTGTGCCTATACATCCCATAGGACGGAATATTGCCCTGCGTTTTGAAAAGGTTGCCTTCTCCTATGACGGGGCCAAGGTGCTTGAAGACGCAAGCTTCCATATACATCAGGGAGAATTTGTAGCCCTTGTCGGCCCCAACGGTACGGGGAAAACCACGGCCCTTAAACTCCTTTTAGGGCTGGAGCAGCCCCAGGGGGGCAGTATAGAAATTTTTGGCGAAAAAGTTTCTCATAAAAGCCTTGAGCGTGTGGGCTATGTGCCCCAGCAGCACCAGCTTGACCGGGCTTTTCCCATCACGGTAAGCGAAGTGGTGAAGATGGGGCGCATCAGATCCCTCTCCCGGAAATTCAGCGCTGAAGACAAAGCCGCTGTTGCGGAAGCCCTGGAACAGGTTGAGATTCAAGACCTTGCTTCAAGACCTTACAGTGCGCTTTCCGGGGGCCAGAGGCGGCGGGTGCTGGTTGCCCGTGCCTTGGCCGCACAGCCAAACATACTGATACTGGACGAACCTACTGCAAACATGGACGAGGAAAGCTCCGGGAGGCTTTTTAAAACCTTGGGGAAGCTTAAGGGGAATACAACGATATTGATAGTTACCCACGACTCGGATTTTGTGTCGTCCCTTATAGACAGGGTGCTCTGCATGGAAGAGCGGGGTTATGGCATCGTCCAGCACCGTGTCGAAGATTCTGAAGATGAAGAGGCGTCTTCCCATGGCATACCCAGTTCCAGGGTTATCCATGGCGAGATCATACCTGGGGATAGCTGTTTTGACGAGGCTCGTTCATGAGCGGGTTCATGGATGTGCTCTTAAGCCCGAGCTTTCCCTTTATCAGGAATGCCCTTATCGCAGGATTGCTGTCGTCCATACTCTTTGGGGTGTTGGGGACTATAGTTACTGTGCGGCGCATTGCAAGCCTTGCGGGGGCTGTCTCCCACGCTGTGCTGGGCGGCATAGGCATGGCCCTTTATTTGTCGGCTTCCGGCATTGTGCCCGGTTTTCCACCCCTTGGGGGCGCCATGATTTTCGCGGTGATTTCTGCGGCTGTCATAGGCATAGTATCCCTCAAAGCCAAACAGCGGGAAGATACGGTTATCAATGCTATTTGGGCAATAGGCATGAGCATAGGCGTGCTTTTTATGGCCAAAACCCCGGGCTATACCGATCCCGGGGCATATCTTTTTGGGAACATACTTCTTATATCCAGCCGGGATCTTCTGCTTATGGGGATTCTGGATATAGCAGTAATACTGCTAACCTGGCGTTTCTTCCCCCAGATAGAAGCTTCTGCCTTTGATGATGAATTTGCCAGGGTCAGGGGCGTGCCGTCCGCAGGGGTTTTCCTCGTCCTCCTTGCGATTACCGCTGCTGCCATTGTGCTGCTCCAAACCTTTGTGGGCATAGTCATGGTTATTGCCATGCTCACGCTCCCCTCTGGAACCGCAGGGGCTTTTTCCCGCAGCCTCCCCATGATGATGATATGGAGCTGTATTTTTTCTGCCTTCTTTTCCGCTGTCGGCCTTTTTACGGGGTGGATTTTCGATACCCCTGTAGGGGCCATGACGGTAATCATTGCGGGTTTGGTTTTTTTGGCAGTGTCAGGGTTTAAAATGTCAAGAAACAAATGAGCGGTATTTGAAGATTATATCCGTAAACCCGTGGTTGAGCAGGGGAGGGCTGGGGAAGAACACCAGGTGGCTTGGGCAAGCTTTTTTACCAGCGCCTTTGGCTTTGCAATCCGATGATCCAAAACCTGCAATGGGCTTTCCGCCCAATGCAATTAAATCCCCTGCAAGATCGCATTCCAGGTTCCGAAAGCTTATTACAGGAAATCCTTTGATGCTTTGCGCATGGGGCGTAAGGTAATCAAGGTGCCAGTGTTTTTTCTTGTGTGTTTTTCTCAAGTGGCGGCTTATCCTGGATGAAAGGTTCTTCATGGCTGATCCTGCGTAGACATACCAGCCTTTTTCAAAGGAGATCCGCCCCAGTGATCCGATTTCTGCTTCTGCCTTTTGCGCAAGTTCCAAAACAATCAGGTAACTCCCGCTGTCGGAGGCTGCCAATTTGCCATAGGAAAGATCCATGGGGATGGTGGATGGGCTGACTAATTCTGCCATGCCATCCTCATCGCAGCGGATCAGGGCAGCGTGCGCCTGTACCGGGGCTTCTGTGCCTTTTTCTGCGGGCAGACAGTACTGGCTCAAAGCTGCGGCAAATTGCGGATCGGTGTGGAGGTTAGGGATGAAAATTTTAGGGCTTCCCTGGGTTATGACAAAAAGCACATGGCAGAAATACCCTTCTTCATTCAAACGGGCTAATTCTTCAAGATGCTTCAAAGCCCTGCCGCTGGGTGCATCGGGAAACATGGCGACCCTATGCTCCACCAGTGAGCAAGCCTTCACCTCAACCAGGTGCCGCTGCCCCTGCCTGTCTATGCACAAAAAATCAAAGCGCGACCCGCCCAGTGAGAATTCGGGGTGAATCTCCTGCAAGCCGGGGATTGTCTTTTTCAATATTAATTTTTCTGCTGCCAAATTTGCCCGTGAGGCATAAAGGGGCATTATAGTATCGTTATAACGTATAGCAGCTGCAGTCCAGGCTGTTTTGGCAAGAGAGCCTCCTGCTTTTTGAATGGCCCTCTTTTCCAAAATCAAAGGCACGCCGGGGAAAAGACATTCGGTCAGCCGTCCCGGATTTGGGCAATGGCATTGCAGCTCTTTGCCACCGGACTCTGCAATGATTAAAAACCGGTTAGGCCGCTGTGCAAAGGCCGCCTCCAGATCATTCCTAAAGAGACGAACCTTTTCTTTAATTCTTCACCCCATGCCCTGCAATAACTTCCCACTGGCTTACCAGCATCCCTGCGAACATCAGAATAAAGCCCAGGAGTGTCCATGCCCCCAATGCTTCGTGCAGGATCAGCACCCCGCCTATGGCCGCGAAGCAGCCTTCGAGACAGAGAATGATTGTCGCGTGGGCAGGAGGCGCATCTTTCTGGGCCACTACCTGGAGGGTGTAGGCAATGCCCACTGAGCAGAGCCCGCCATAAAGTATGGGGATAATCCCGGCAAGCACAGCTTCCCACGATATGGGTTCGTGAAGCGCAATGGCCACGATGAGGGAAAAAATCCCTGTCCAGGCAAACTGACCGGAAGAAAGAATCAGGGGATCGATATTCTGCACCAGTTTGTCAATGACAAGGACATGAAAAGCCCAGAAGAGGGCGCTGATAGCGGTGATTATATCCCCACGGTTAATTGTGCCTTCGTTGCCCATAGCGCTGAGGAAGAAAAGCCCTGTCAAGGTAAGGACTGCGCCAATCCATGTGGGGATTCCGGTTTTTCTTCCCATGATAATGCCGATCATTGGCACTAATACTACATAGAGCCCGGTGATAAAACCTGAATGCCCTGTAGTGGTTGTCATGATCCCTATCTGCTGCATGGATGCGGCGATGAAGAGGCAGGTTCCGGCTAACAGGGTGGAACGGAAAAAGATCTTCCTGGTCAATAACTGCTGGGTTGGCTGTTTTCTTTTCCTGAGAAAGAAAATGAGCGGGAGCAAAGAGATGCTCCCCAAAAGAAAGCGTATGCCGTTAAAAGAATATGGGCTCACATAGTCCATTCCGGACTTTTGAGCCACAAAGGCAAAACCCCAGATGCACGCAGTAAGGAGCAGAAGTATATCTGCCCGCAATGCCTTCTTGTTCATAAACTCGTATTATAATGCTAAAAGCGGCTTTTCCTCTAGTGTTCTTCCCGGATAATAGCTTCTATAAAACCTACTGCCCAGAGCTTCTCCGCAATCTGTGGAATCTCCCCGGGTTGGAGACCGGGAAGCACTACCCGGTAAAGGCCGTCTTTGCGGTCTTCATTAGCAGGGTTGAGCCCTGCAGCCTGAAGCTTTTCAATGGCTTCTATTGCGTTTCTCGGGATTTCGTATGCTCCAACCTGGAGACGGTATCTCTTGCCTGCCTGGGGTGTTATGCCCCCCAAAATAGCAGCAGAACCTGCGGACGGAGGCAGCATGGAGACAGGCGCAGGAAGGGTCACTGCGGTTACAGGAGCGGCGATGATCACTGGCACTGCAGGTACAGGCTCAGGAACTGGTGCGGCAACAGGCGCCACGGCAGCGGGCTCGGGAACTGAACCTATTGCATCACTGGAGGCGCTTTCTATAACAACTGGAGCAGTACCGGTGGTTACCATATCCAAAATTTCCGCTGCTGCCTTTGAAATATCCACGATCCTTCCCGGAGCAAAGGGCCCCCGGTCATTCACCCTGACCTTTACCTGCTTGTTATTCTGGGTATTGGTAACTGTAAGGATGGTCCCAAAGGGCAGGCTGCGGTGGGCTGCAGTGTACTGGGTGGAATCAAAGATTTCCCCCGACGTTGTGGTCCTGCCGTCATATTCCGGCCCATACCAGGAGGCTATTCCTTCCTGCCTGAAAGTCCCTGAAGGGGCCTGGGCAGCGCAGAAAACCGCAATGCTAAAGCTCAATATAAAGAGTGTGCTTAACCTTTTCATACTTAAAGTATCGGCATCGCTTTCTTGCAGTTTAATTTGCTTACAGGTCGGTGATGGAAACATCCCCCTGAATTTCCCTCCAGTCCTTGTTAAAATCGCTGACTGCGGACTTTATGACGGAAAGGCCGAAGGCGTCGTGCAGCACAGGGGGCGCTACGGTGATGCCATGGGCGCCTGAAGCCATGGCGTCGGCCACCTGGCGTATATTGCGGAAACTGGCTGCCAGAATTTTGGAATCCATCTTGTCCCTGTCTATGATATGGCGCAGCATGTGTATTGAATGATCCGCGTCTATGTCCATGTTCTTCATACGGTTGTAATAAAGGGCAATGTAATCAGCTTCACGGGCGGCCGCCATAAAGCCCTGCATTTGGGTGTAGATAGCCGTGGCGGTGATGTGTATACCCCGGACCTTAAGATAACCCATGGCCTTGCAGCCTTCCTCGGTGGCGGGAATCTTGATATAGACCTGATCGTCGATTTTTTTGAGGATAGTCTCGGCTTCTTTGATGATGCCTTGAAAATCCTCGGCAATCACCTGGATGTGGAGGGACCTGTCCTTTCCAATGATTTCTCGAATTTTCTTTAAATGGGCAAAAAAGTCGATTTTCCCCTCGGTCTTGAGTATGCTGGGGTTGCTAGTCACCCCGGTAATGGGGAAAACCTCCACAAAACGGCTGATGGACGCTAAATTGGCGGTATCGAGCATGAATTCGATCATAGGCACCTCGCTTTTCGAATTTCTTCTATTTTTTATCATTTTTTGGAAAATTTCAACACTTTCGCTTGACATAAATTTCTATCTGCTGTATGTTCTTATATAAAGAAACGCTTCTATACAAAGAAACAATGCGTTCAATAAGGAGAACCACATGGAATCGACAGTAGGAAAACGGGAAGTCGCCAGGAAAGAAAAGAAGGGACTGCAAATCAGCGATATACTGCTCATCGGTATACTTTTGGCTGCAGGGGCAGTGCTCAAGTTTTTCGTGGGTACGATTATCAACATCGGGATGAAGCCCAACTTCATTATCGCTATGTATTGCCTTATTATTCTGCTGGTCAAACCGGGAATCATCGAGGCCGCCATCATCGGCATTCTGGCTGGGGCCATCTGCCAGTTTTTCCCAGGCCAGCCCTACATCAACTTTGTGAGCGAACTTGCGGGCGCTGTCGCCATGTGCCTCCTTATCAGGATTCCCCTGGAGAAGATCAAGCTGCCCCTCAAAACCGTGGCGTGTACATTCCTGAGCACCCTGGTAAGCGGGTTTAGTTTTATCGGGGTCATGTATTTCCTCTATTATGCGCGGCCCAATATGCTTATAGCAGCCCCCACTCCCCTGGCAATTTTCCTTGCCATTATTTTCGGCACTGCCGCCATCAATGCGGTTATTGTGCAGGTTCTCTACATACCCCTCAAACTTGTATTGAAGAAAGAATAGAGATAGTATTAGCAATGGTTCTGATAAAGGATTTAAGCTTCCGTTACAGCCAGGGTGAAAGGAACGCCCTTTCGGGGATCAATCTTGAGATCCCCGATGGGGATTTCCTTGGGATCATCGGCTCCTCGGGGGCAGGGAAGTCCACGCTTACTTATGCAATTAACGGAGTTGTGCCGCATCATTTCCCCGGTGATTTCTACGGTGAAGCAAGGATTAACGGTCTCGATACGGTGGAGTCCCAGGCGGAGACTATCGCCCGTCAGGTGGGTTCTGTGTTTCAGGATATTGACGGCCAGATGGTGGCATCGGTGGTGGAGGACGAGATACTTTTCGGCCTCGAAAATTTCGGCATACCCCGAAACGAGATCGAAGGCCGCCTCGAAGAAGCCCTTGCGGCCGCGGGTATAGGGGATCTGCGTTATCGCGAGATATCCTCCCTTTCGGGAGGACAGAAGCAGAAGGCCGCTATCGCCGCAATCACTGCGTTGCGTCCAAAGATCATTGTCCTTGACGAACCCACAGGCGAACTTGATCCGAGATCGAGCCGGAAAATTTTTGAATATCTAAAAGAGCTGAACGAAAAACACGGTGTCACCATTATCGTGGTGGAACAAAAGATCATGCTCCTCTGCGAATTTGCAAAACACCTCGCGGTAATGAATCAAGGCGCCCTTGTCAGCCATGGGACGGTAACGGAAGTGCTCCAAAAGCCCGGCATACTCGAAGGCGCAGGGGTCAACATTCCCCGTGTTACCACCCTGGGGAACAGGCTCCGCGAACTTGGCCTTTATTCGGGCGAGCTTCCCCACGATTTGGCCCGGGCCCGGCTTATGATGGAAAAAGTCCTCGAGGCAAAGGGGGCAGTATGAGTATGCTCGCCTTTGATCATGTGGATTTTAGCTACGGCCTCACCGCCTCTCCCGACACTGCCGCAATTAAAGATATTTCCTTTGCATTGGAAAAGGGCGAATTTGCCGCCCTCATCGGCGAAAATGGCGCCGGGAAATCCACTCTCTGCCGTCTCTGCAACGGCCTCTTGAAACCTCTGCGGGGTTCAGTGTTGGCCGCAGAGAAGGATACCAAATCTGTAAAGACCAGCCTCCTGGCGCGTAAAATCGGCTACCTTTTCCAGAACCCCGATCGCCAGCTTTGCCAGAACACGGTGCGGGACGAAATACTCTTCGGCCTTGAATATGCTTTTGCCGATGCCAAGCTCTCATCATCCCGGCTTGAAGCCGAAAAAAACAAACGCTGCGACGAGATGCTGAGCCTTTTTAACCTTGACGGAAAACGCGATCCCTTCGGCCTTTCCAGGGGCGAAAGGCAGCAGGCCGCATTGGCCTCGGTTCTGGCCCGCAAACCCGAGCTTCTCGTGCTGGACGAACCCACCACAGGCCTCGACTACCGGGAGTGCATGAACATCATGGATATAGTTTCGCGCCTCCATGCAGAAGGCACTACAATTCTGATGATATCCCACGATATGGAAGTAGTATCCGATTTTGCGCAGCGGGCTTTAGTCCTCAGCAGGGGGCGCCTTATAGCCGATGGGCCGGTAAAAGAAATCATGAAGAATAAAGAAATACTTGACGAGGCATCTTTGCTGCCTCCCCAGATCGCGGCCTTGGCGCAAAACATGGGTGCAGGTTTTGAAGATGTCTTTTCAGTGGATGACATGATTGCTGGGGTTCAAAAAAGGAAGGCCGAATTATGACAGGATTGCTGGATTATGTGGAAGGCAGTTCCTTTCTCCACCGCCTCAACCCGTTGACTAAAATGCTCTTTGCCTTTGTGCTCTGCGCTTCCTGTTTTATCACAGGGAATTTATACATGGTTCTGGGTATTTTGGTTTTAAACCTCATCATGTCCGCTGTCGGGGGTATCATAAAACGATCCCTCAGGGTGCTCCTTTCGCTGATAAAGCTTTCGATAGTTCTTTTTGTAGTACAGATATTTTTTGTGCGGGAAGGCGACATAATCTTCCGCTTCCCCATGAACATTTATATCACCGACAAGGGGCTTCTTTTTTCCCTGCTTTTTGTGTCACGCCTCATTGCCGCAACCATGCCCCTTACCCTTATGCTTTCGGTTACAAAAATGGGGGATATTTCCAACGCCTTGAACCGCTATCTAAAAATCCCCTACAAATACACTTTTGCCCTTACCACCGCCATACGTTTCATTCCCCTTTTCTCCGATGAAATGGCGGGAATTATCGAGGCCCAGATTTCGCGGGGCGTGGACATTGACACGAAAAATTTCTTCAAGAAGATAAAGCTCCTTCTTCCCCTTTGCGTGCCCCTCCTCATTTCGTCGGTACGCAAGATAGAAGGCGGCGCTATTTCGGCGGAACTCCGGGGCTTCAACTTTCGTACACCCTCGTCGGGGTTTAAACACTATACCTTTGCCCTTAGAGACTGCGGGGTATTTCTTTTCTGCATACTGGTTGCAGGGGCTGCCATTGTGGTATAATTTTATTCCATGAAGAAACTGGCAGTAACCGATAAAGGTGCCTGCATGGCTTGCCGCAGCTGCGAGCTTGCATGCGCCGGGGCTTTTTATAAAAACGACGATATTACCCTTTCCTGCATCCAAATCGGGGAAAAAGACAGGAAAACCACTGTCTCCTTCTGTGTTCAGTGCGGCAAATGCGCCAAGGCATGCGAGTCAGGGGCCATCACCCAGAATGCCCAAGGCGTCTACCTGATCAACAAGGCCGCCTGTGTGAACTGCGGCAAATGCCTCGATGCCTGCCCCTTCAAAGTGGTGGTAAAGGCGGCGGACAAACCAGCCCCCACCAAGTGCATTGCCTGTGGTATCTGCGTCAAAGCCTGCCCTGCGGAAATTTTGTACATCAAGCAGGACGAGGCCGCGAGCGCCTAGTATTCAAGAAGCCGCTTGCTGATATTCCTGTGCAGTATGCCTGCTGAAGTCAACATGGTTTTATCTAATAATAAAAAAAGCGTCTCCAAAATATTATTTGAAAACGCTTTTATAATATTTTTTACAGATGGTTAAAACTGCCGAATAGCCCGGACATAGTGGCTGTGAACCTTGTAACCGGGGTTATTATATTGGGCGTATAAATCATACGTTTCAGCACCATTGCCGCGTTGAGTACCGTCTCCGAAATTCTGCGTCCATACACCTTTATTATCGCCCTCAGATGAAGACCAGTACCAATCCTCTTTAAAACCTCCGATTCCTGCCTCCTTTAGATACGCATACATCAACGATAACTCGGTCTTACTCGGTAGGTACCAGTCATCATAACCGCCTGATTCCAGCGCATCGCATCGCTGCGCCGCCCTGAAACTTTCCCCGGTAGCCAAAAAACGGTCTATGACGGCCTTAGTGTTCTGTTTACCTGATCCTATCCCGATATCCGTATTCTTTACTTCTCCATTGGAGTCAGCCCACTTAAGGTCTCTCAATTCTGTCGAGGCGGGCGCAGCCTCCAAATACCGCCACCCGTCAGCATTGTTCCCTTTGACATAGAAAATAATGCCGCCCGCCGGACCGGTGTCGCCGATTTTGTAAAGAGGGGGTTCCGGTGCCGCCGGGGCTTGCGTTTTCCCTGCTGCTCCGCTCGCATTCCCGGCGGCCCCGCCTCCTGAAGCAAGCATGGTTTGTATCCGGGTGCTTCTGGCAATATCTGCCGGATACGAAACGGCCACGGTGGCGGTTTCCATATTGATGGCCTTAAGGGTAAGGCTATAGACATCCCCGAGGTCGGTAAAAGTGCCGGTTACAATTGCCCCGGCACCCAAAAGCTGCCCAATAGCCTTTGCCGATTCGTCACTTACCTCCCCCGAGAGTTGGAACCCCTGTTCCTCGCGTATCCTATCCAAGTTGGCGCGGTCAACTACGATCAGTTTTTTGCCGTCAACCAAGGCTGCTTCCAGTCTGCTGATAACGTATTCGGAAAGCTGGGGCGAGGTCGAAGCGAAGCTGACCAGAGCGACCTTTGTCCCTGCCGGTAGGTTATTCTGCATTTTTACGGCAGCTTCCTGAATAGCCGCATCAAGGAATTTTCCTTCCCCAGAGGCTACCGCCTTGGGGCTAGATCCACAACCAATCAACATAAAGACCAAAAAAGGTAAAGAAACCATTTTCTTTAGTATATTCATATAAACTCCTTTTAATTAAAAAGTATTATTCCATTTTATATAAAAATATACAATGTGTCTCCATTATTAAAAAATGCAGAACTTCAGGCACCACGGATGGCGCTTGCGGCGGGGTTGGTTGATTCCTGTAGATCATTCTCTTTTTGGCTGAAATATTGAATATTCTCGACTACGCTTAACTGCGCATTTTTCTTAAAAGTGCGCAGTTAAGCGTAGTTCTTATTTTAGGCGATTAATGCACTGTAGAAACGAGGGTTGCAACTAAAGTTCCAATAATTCCTTTCAAATTTAATATCATTTTCTTTTAATAAATTTTGCCTACTGTTATTTTATAGTCGCAGCGGCATATACCGCTAAATCACCGCTTCTTTTTTCCTCTGCCAATATCTTTGATTTTCTCGATCTCGTCCCGTATGGCGGCGGCTTGTTCAAACTCAAGGTTCTTCGCGTGTTCCAGCATTTCATTCTCCAGGGCAGCAATGAGTTTTTTCCGCTGTTCAGGCACCAGCACATTGTAGGATTTTTTAAGCACCTCGATGCTCGTTGCAGCGGCGTCTTTTTCTTCCTCGACGTGGCGTTCGAGTATATTGGCAATGGCCTTCTTTATCGTGGTCGGGGTAATGCCGTGTTCCTTGTTGTATGCAAGTTGTATGGCGCGCCTGCGGTCGGTTTCCGCAATGGCCTTTTCCATGGCGTCGCTCATTCTGTCCGCATACATGACAACTTTGCCCGCAGCGTTTCTGGCGGCGCGGCCTATAATCTGGACCAAGCTGGTCAAGGATCTGAGGAAGCCGATTTTATCGGCGTCGAGGATCGCAATGAACGAAACTTCCGGCAGGTCGATGCCTTCGCGCAGCAAGTTGATACCTACAAGAATATCGAAGTCTCCGGTGCGGAGCTGGGTCAGAATTTCCACCCGCTCAATGGTTTCTACTTCGCTGTGGATGTACCTCACCTTGAGTCCCAGGCCGGAAAGATAATCCGTCAGATCCTCGGCCATTTTCTTGGTAAGGGTGAGGATGAGGGAACGTTCCTTTGCCTTGATGCGTTTCTGCACCTCCGCATAAATATCTTCCATTTGGCCTTCGCTGGGCCTGACTTCGATTTCAGGATCGAGAAGACCGGTGGGCCTGATAAGCTGCTGCACCACCCGCTTCGAAAGTTCCACTTCGGTTTTGGAAGGAGTAGCGGACACAAAAACTGTTTTATCCAGACGCTTCTCAAATTCATCGTAACGCAGGGGCCTGTTGTCCAGGGCGCAGGGTAGGCGGAAGCCGTAATCCACGAGGCTCGTCTTGCGCGACCTGTCCCCGGCGTACATGGCTCCGATCTGGGGAAGGGTAACGTGGCTCTCGTCGATAAAGGTAAGATGCTTCTTGGGCAGGTAGTCGATGAGCGTATCAGGCGCAGCTCCGGGTTTACGGCCCGCCAAAGGGGCCGAATAATTTTCTATACCCGGACAATATCCCATCTCCGTGAGCATTTCGATATCGTACTCCACCCTGGTCTTGAGCCGCTCGGCCTCAACTATCTTCCCGGTGGATGTAAAAAATTCGCAGCGATCCGCAAGTTCCTGCTTGATGCCGTCAAGGGCGTTCCGCACCATTTCCGCAGGCATGACAAACTGCTTGGCAGGATAAATCATGGCCCGGTCAAGTTCCTCAAGGGTTTTCCCGGAGATGGGATCGAAACGCCGTATACGCTCCACCTTGTCCCAATCCAAATCAACCCGGTAGGCGTCCTCAAGATAGGCGGGAAAAATCTCCAGCGTATCCCCCCTCCGCCTGAAGCGCCCCCGTTCCAATACCGCGTCGTTCCGCTCGTACTGAATCTCCACAAAGCGCCGTATCAGGGCATCCACGTCGATGGTGTCGCCCACGCCAAAGTTGGCAGTCATGGTCCTGTACACCTCGGGCGTTGCAAGGCCGTAAATGCAGGACACAGTGGCCACAATGATCACGTCCTCCCGCTCCATCAGACTGCGGGTAGCCGAAAGCCGCATGCGCTCAATCTCGTCGTTTATGGACGCATCTTTTTCTATATAAAGATCCCTGGACGCAACATAGGCCTCGGGCTGGTAATAATCATAATAAGAGACAAAATACTCCACCGCGTTATGGGGAAAGAAGCCCTTGAACTCTCTGAAGAGCTGGGCCGCCAAGGTCTTGTTGTGGCTCACAATGAGGGTAGGCATCTGCACTTCCTCGATGATCTTGGCCATGGTAAAGGTCTTGCCTGAGCCCGTAACCCCCTGCAACACCTGAAACTTGTCCCCGCCCTTGATCCCCGAAGCCAGGGTCGCAATGGCTTCCCCCTGGTCTCCGGCGGGTTTAAAGGGCGAAACTACTTCAAATTCACGCATAGGGAGGATTATAAAGGGGAGCGTATTGTTGGTATAGGCCCTGGGTTGCGGCATCCCGTTATAGTTCCTGGGGTTATTGCATCAAGGAAATCAGGGGAGTTATTATTGGCATCAATCAGATTGTGATTGATGATGTTTTGGTACAGATGCTTTAATTCTTTAAGGATAAAATGGAGTTGAATAATACAATGGCTTACCCAAAAATTTACCTCGCCATAGACAATTGTTTTGCCTATAAGCGTTGGACCCGGCCGGAAGAATGGTGCGATGCAATCGCCGCATTGGGGATTGGTTATATTGAGGCCAGTTCCGACAATGAGCTGGACCCGCTCTACATGGGGCGCGAGTATCTTGCCGATTGGGTAGAGGCAGTGCGCAAGGCCCAGGATGCCTCGGGGGTCAGGGTGGCAAATCTGTATTCAGGCCATGGTACCTATACGACCCTTGGCCTGACTCACACAGACCCCAGGGTACGCAGGCGAATGATCGATAAATGGTTCAAACCTCTGATGGAAGCCGCAGGCCATTTGGGCTGCGGGCTTGGGTTTTTTGCCCATGCCTTTCCACACCGCGTCCTTCAGGATGCCGTTTTATATCGTGAAGCAATTGGTGTTCTGGAACAGGGGCTTGTTGAATTGAATCAATATAAAGTCTCCTGCGGCTGTGGCGATATGGGGATAGAGCAAATGTATTCTCCACACCAATACCCATGGACTATTGCCCAGACCCGGGATCTGATCCGCACTGTAACAGAGAAAAGCCGCTCCCCTTTCTATTTTACCGAGGATGTCGGCCATCACCAGGCAAAATTTCAGAGTCCCGATATGCAGCAGCTGCAAGAGGCAAACGGCAAGCCTGGGCGGGATGCCTGGCTTGGCAGCGACCGTGCTTTTGCCCTGGCAGAGAAGGGTGATCTGGCTGGTTTGCAGGAAGAGATCCGGAAAACCCCCCATCTGTTCGCAGAGAAAAAAGATGGCGACTGCTATAGTTGGCTTTCGGAACTGGGGGCGTACAGCCCTATCATTCATCTTCAACAGACCGATGGAAAGACATCGGCCCATCTGCCCTTTACCACCGAGCGCAATGCCTGGGGGATTATTGACGGGGGGAAGATCCTCCGTTCTTTGAAGGCCGCCTATGACAGGCCGGAAGAAGCTGGAATGCCCAGGCGGTGCGAAAAGATCTACCTGACCCTGGAACTCTTTGCAGGCACTGCGGCAATTATGCATGGCTTTATGGCAGAGGCCAGGGAATCTGTGGCATGGTGGCGGCAGTGGATCCCCAGGGATGGCATGGTCCTTGATGAGCTTGTATCGGGGTAGACTTCTGGAGCTGTATCCGTAGGCGATATTTCTGCCCTTCCTTACTGGAAATTTCCGCCTCTATGTGATATATATTCTATTATATGAGAGCCATCGGGTTCTTTAAATTTAAACGATTGATTTTAAGGAGTTTTCAATGAAAAAGGGATTTATTGCGTTTTTGGCGCTGGTTTTGGCGTTTTCAGCTTTTGGGTGTAAATCAAGCCCCGAAGGGGTGAGCGACCCCTCCATGCCGCCCTGGATCAACGAGCAGCCCCCGGAGGATATGCTTTGGGGTATAGGCGTGGCTGACAGCGCCCAGGTTCAGATGAGGATGACCATGGCCGATTCCAGGGCAAGGCAGGACATTGCCCGCCAGATTCAGACTCTGGCCCAGGGCATGGTAACCGATTATGCCCGTGAAGCAGGGGGCATTGACAATACCGCTGCCCTCCAGTTCGCGGAGTCAGTGAGCCGCCAGGTTGCCCAGGCTAATCTTCAGGGCGCTGTGCGGGACGTAATGTGGAATACCCCGGATAACAAGACCCTTTGGGTGCGCATCAAGATGAGCAAGTCCGACGCGGCAAAGACCGCTGCAGACCAGGCTAGCAAAGCCATTGAAAGCGAAGCAGCCCGTTACGCCGAGTTCAAGGCGATGGATGCCCTCAAAATGATGGACTCTGCGTTGGATAAGTACTCTTCCTCTCCCCAGCCGGTAATGAAGTAAATTGCCCGTTCCAAGGCCCTGCTTCCGTACGGCAGGGCTTTTGCTTTTTGTCTCTTTTCTCTTTTGGGGGTGCAAGACCTCTGCCCCCGGTGTTGAAAATTTTTCTTCCCGGCAAGCTCTTCAAAGAGAGCATTTTTATACTCCCCCGCAAAAAGGCAAGCTGGTCTTTTTAGGCGTTGCAGGGATACGCAGTAAACTGGAAGATTCCATACAGCTGGCGCTGGAAGACGCCGCCCGTAAAGTGGCAATTTTTGAAAGGGTGGAAGGAGAGTTCGCTACCTTTACCAGAATGGGCGGCCGCTTCCTCGATTACCGTTCGGAGACAAATTCCTCGCTCATATATGATACCGGTTTCAGGCGTTATATTGAGAGGCTGGAGTTTGACAGGGAAAAAGATGTTTTCACGAGTGAAAACGCTGTTTTTGTCAGGGTCGTCTCCCCCGGGAATCCCGGCGAAGCTCTCCGCATGAATCCGGAACAGGATTACCATCCTTCATATTCGGGCTCCGCTGCCCGGCCGTCCTGGATCGATGATCCTCCCCAGACTATTTCCGGCTATGCTGTAGGCATTGGCTATGCAGGCCGCAGGAACGCCCACCGGGACACGGTTATTTCTTCCTATGAGAATGCCATCTTCTCCATAGTCAGAGACACTGCCAGCGTTTCATGGGGCCGCACTATAGGCTACCGGGGCGGGGGCCTCCTGGACTATGCTGCCATCACCAGGAGCGGCATCAATGCCAGGGCTGTGCTTAATGGCTTTTATGTGCTCGATATCTGGACAGATCCCTCAAACAAGGCTGTATGGACCCTCGCAGTCGCCGCTTATGCAAGCCAATGATCAGCCTCTTTTTTATTGATTATTTCGAAGCAATGTGATATATATTGTATATTATGAAGAAATATATTCTTTCGGCATTGATTTTCGCGGTACTTCTTTTTGCGGCTTGTTCTTCTATCCCAAAAGTTACCAGGGTGGAAGCGGCCAGTGTCATCGATTTATCGGGCAGGTGGAACGATACCGATGTGCGTATGGTCAGTACCGACCTCATTAATGAATGCCTCAATTCGCCCAGGGTCGCCCAGTATATACAGGAGTATATCTCCCAAAACAACGGGCGTCTGCCTGCCTGTCTCGTGGGCAGTTTTAAGAATGATTCAAGCGAACATATTGATACCTCCATTATCTCCAAGAATATGGAAATAGCTATCGTGAATTCAGGGAGGCTTGATTTTGTCGCAGGCGGCGATACCCGGGAAGAAATCAGGGCCGAGCGCCAGGATCAGCAGGCCAATTCCAGCGAGGAAACCGCTTCGGCCCTGGCATACGAAACCGGGGCTAGCCTTATGCTCACAGGTTCTGTAAAAGCCATTATAGACAAAGCGGGGAACAAAACGGTGCGTTCCTATTTCGTCAGCGCTGAGCTTACCAACATCACCACCAACAGGCGGCTCTGGATGGGGGAGAACAGCGAGATCAAGAAGGAAATCAAACAGTCCAATTACCGGCCCTAAAACGGGATCCGGAGCAAAGGATGAAATTTGTGCGGCCTTTGTTGCCGGCGGTATTTTTTTTCTTTTTTCTTTCCTGCGCCGGCAATCCTGATGCATACCGGGAGATTGATGCCGGGGTTCGTTCAGGTTCCTACACCAGCGCCCTGGCCTCCATGGAGGCAAAAAGCGCCAGCAAAAATATCTATACAAAAAAAAATCAAATACTCTTTTATCTCGACCGGGGCATGATCGAACACTATGCAGGGTTCTGGGAAGAATCATCCCAGGATCTTGAAGAAGGCGAGCGGCGCATCGAGGAGGCTTTTACCAAAAGCCTGAGCCAGGCAATTTCAACCTACATTGTAAATGACAATACCCGGGATTATTCAGGCGAGGATTATGAGGATATCTACACCAATGTGTTTAATGCGTTTAATTACTATCAGCGGGACGATCTTGAAGGCGCCTTGGTAGAAATACGCAGGGTGAACCAGAAGCTCCAGGAATTGTCAGATAAATATGAAACCGCCAGGGAAAAAGTGGTCAATTCCAATAGTAACCTTGGGGGCAATGAATATGCCATAGAAGCATCAAGGTTTTCCAATTCAGCCCTTGCCCGATATCTGGGGGTCCTGTTTTACCGGGGTAATGGCAATGCCGACGATGCCCGCATCGATATGGAGCGCTTAAAGGAAGCATTCGAGACCGCCCCTTCAGTGTACTACAACCCGCTGCCCCGTTCCCTTGACGAAGAGCTTGAAGTGCCCAAGGGGAAGGGCAGGCTCAATGTGGTGAGCTTCACAGGCCTTGCCCCCATAAAAGCGGAAATAAGCACCCCTATACCTTTGCCTCTGCCCTATCCCAACAACTGGGCGCGCCTTGCCCTGCCCCAAATGATTGACCGGCCTTCGGCCATTACCAGGGTGGTGGCTGAACTGGACAGCGGCAAAAGTTTTGAGCTTGATCTCCTTGAAGATATGGGAATGGTTGCGAAGGAAACTTTTAAAGCCCGCTATTCTTTGATCTTACTTAAAACCGTAGCCCGTACTATTATAAAATCAACCACTGTAGCGGCTGTAGGTTTTGCAATAGACGGAGGGAATAAAGATAATGACGGCAGCGGCTGGGGTGCTGTTTTCAGTTTTTTCGGGAGGATCGCAGCCGATGCAAGCGAGCAGGCTGATTTGCGCATCTCCCATTACTTTCCCTGTTATGCCCGGGTGGGAGGCATTAACCTCGATCCGGGTATGTACAACCTGACGATCAATTATTACGGTCAAAGGGGTCTTGTAGGCTCCTACAGGATTGAAAATGTTTATGTTGGAGAAAACAGATTAAATTTAACGGAGTTTGTATGCCTAGAATAATCAATTTTTTTGCTGCCGCCGTATTGGTATTGGCCCTTTCAGGCTGTGCTTCCAGCGCCAAAGCTAAAGCCGATTCTGACGATGCCGCGGCTGCGGCCATGGCAGCATTGAACGCCATGGATACGGGCACGTACACAGATATACCTGGTTCATCCATGCAGCAGGCTGCATCCGCCCCTGCAGCCTCTCAGCCGGCGGCAGGCTCATCAGCCCCTGCGGGGAGTTCTGCCGGGGTTTCTTCGGGAAACAAGCCCGCCTGGGTGGATAATCCCGATTCGGTTTACAGCAAGCAGCGTTATGTAGCTGCTGTGGGCTTTGGCAGCGACAGGCGCCAGGCCGAACGCAGCGCCCTGGCAAACCTTACGGGTGTTTTTGGCCAGGCCATACAATCAGAGATGAAAACCGTGTCCAATTATTCAGAGGCGGTCAAGAATGGCGCAATCCAAATATCGGAAAACACCAACGTGCAGAACGCCATTTCCACTTCCGCCGAAATGGATTCCCTGGTGGGCGCCGAAGTTGCCGAATTCTGGTTTGACAGTAAAAGTACTTATTACGCGGCAGCAGTTATGGAGAAGTCAAAAACCGCTGTGCTTTACGCCGATCTTATCCGCTCAAACGAGAAGGTCATTGACAATCTTACGAACATGACTAATGGCGAAAAAAACACCCTCAACGGTTATTCCCGATATCTCCTTTCCGCAACCATCGCGGACGCCAACAGGGTTTATGCCAATGTGCTTACCTATGTGGGCAATACCTCAGGCATCAAGCCTGGCGAAATGAAGAAAGGCGAGGAATATCGCCTTGCAGCGGCTGATGTCGCACGGAGCATACCCATAGCTGTCAGCATTGCAGGGGACAGATCCGACAGGATAAAGAATGCTTTCTCCCGGGCCTTGAGCAGCCTTGGGTTCAGGAGCGGGGGAACCAATTCCCGTTATGTGCTCAAGGGCAATCTTACCATGACCCCTGCGGAATTCCAGAACCAGCAGAATAAATTTGTCCGCTTCAATGTGGATGCGGATCTTACGGATACTGCTGAGGGGAATGCGGTGCTCCTGCCTTATAACGCCAATGGAAGGGAAGGGCACCTCAATATAGCTGAAGCAGAGGAGCGGGCTTACAGGACGGCAGAAAAAAAGATTGCCGATGAATTTGGGGCTTCTTTGCAGGCGTATCTTTCCACCTTGCTTCCCGGGAGGAAATAAGGTAAATTGAGTTAAGGGAGGGGGACCCTTTGGCGAATAAACAACAGTATATTTATAAAAATCCTAAGCTTCTTCAGATCCTGCCCAAATGGGCGCAGGAATTGGCAGTCAAGTATGGTTCAAAAACTTCCAATCTCTACATTCTCCATGGGAATATCAGGGATTTTCTGCCCCACGAGGCCAATGAGGATGAATTCATCTTTGCCCTGATACAGAAATACATTGCCGAGGTGCTTTTCGGCAACCAGGACATTATCGCCTTTTATGATCGTTCCGAGGGTGTTACGTTCTGTACCGAAGATATGGCGGAAGAATACGACGCTATTTTAAGGGGGCGTTATCCTGATGCGGATCCTTTGGATTTTATTTCTACAGATCCTGAAAAAAGCTTTTTTTATCTTGAAAAATATTTTCTCCAGTGCATACCCAACGATCGCAGAATCAGGTGCCGCATGGTGCTTATCATTGATTATGCCGAGACCATTATTCCCGGGGGCGAGCTTCTCCGTATGGACGACGCGGATCGTTTCTGCCTTGTAACCCTTAACCGCTGGGCCACCAATCCTATTTTTACGGAAGGCGATATTTCCGTTATTCTCCTCACCGAAAACCTGGCGGATATTTCGCCCAGGCTTGTAAATTCCCCATCGACAGTAAAAGTAAACGTGCCGTTCCCGAGCGAAAAAATCCGCGAAAGCTTTCTCCGTTCCAAACAGCAGGAAGGCTTGCTCCTCCTTGAGAAAGGCCAAAGCACCTTCAGTATTGCCGCAGTCACCAGCGGCTTGAACCTCATGAACCTTGAAACTCTGGTGCTCGAAAGCCACGAGGAAGATAAAGCCCTTTCCATGGAATACCTCCGGCTTAAGAAAAAAGAGATGATAGAAAACGAAGCAGGGGGCCTCCTGGAGTTTATGGATACTGTCTATTCCCTTGATGCAGTCTCGGGGCATGAGCATGTAAAAAGGCAGTTCCGCAATGCGGCCAAGGCCATCAAGCACGGCCAGCTCGAAGTGCTCCCCATGGGCTATCTCATCGCAGGGCCCGTGGGCACAGGCAAGAGTTTTATGGTTTCGGCCTTTGCGGGCGAAATAGGAATCCCCATGGTGAAGTTTGGGAATTTCCGTTCCAAATGGCAGGGGGTTACAGAATCCAACCTCGAGAAAGTGCTGAACATACTCAAGTCCATGTCCCCTGTGGCGGTGATGATTGACGAAGCGGACGCTTTCCTGGGCGACCGTGATCAGGAAGGGGATTCGGGTGTCAGCAACCGCGTGTTTGCCCAAATTGCCAGCTTTATGGGGGATACAAGCTACCGGGGCAAGATTATCTGGTTTCTCATCACCTGCCGCCCCGACCTCATCCCCATAGACCTTAAGCGCCAGGGCAGGGCAGAGGATCATTACGCTCTTTTTTATCCCGAATCGAACCAGGAAAAAGTCGATCTTTTTGAAACCTTAAAAAAGAAGCTTAACTTTGGGGTGCATCAATTCCCGATTCTGGAGCTCTTCAAAAAATACAACCACGAAGTTTCAGGTGCGGAAATTGAAGCCATGCTCATCCGGGCAAAGCAGCAGGCTGTAATGGATAACCGCACCATGGTTTCTCGTCAGGACATGGAAGATATCATGGCCGACTTTGTCCCCCCCGCCTATGAACGGGAGATCAGGCTCCAAAACCTCGTGGCCTCCCTGGAGTGCACTTCGAAGAAGATGGTTCCCAAACGCTTCCAGATAGAAAGCACCAAGCTTATAAACGAGATTCGGGAATTAAAGTCCCTTCTGGGAGAACGAGGCTAGGAGTTTGTGGCGCTTTGTGCAGTAGAAAAATTGCTTATTCAGCAATTTTTCTACTGCACAGGCTCCTAGGCTTTCCTTTTGGCTATCCAAACCTCTGCTAGTATTCAGCCCCAATATAGAGCCTCATTTTAAAGAGCCCGGGCCTCACCCTGTATTTTTCCAGGGTGTCGGGGCCGCAGGTGGCAGTCCCCAGGCCGCGCTGGGCAATGTCGATGTTGAGGGTATAATACCCTTTGGCCCCGGCAGTGACATCTTTAAGATCGATAGTGTGAAGGGCTTCCATAAGGTTCTCCTGGGTATAACGGCTGATGCTGAAATTAAGGGGCTTGTCAGGCCGTATAATGACCGCCCTGGGTTTGCCTGGGGAAGCCTTTTTGCTTCCCAGGGCCAAGACCCGTAAACCCGAACGATTGCCGTTTTCCTGGGGCATTACATAGGGTACTTCCAGTTCTTCCGGGGTGCCTGAGTACAGTCCCAGGAAGGCTGCCGCAAGCCTGTCGGGATAGCTCTCGTGCTGCCCGCCGCCGAACCAGGAAATATTGGAATATTCCGCCGGTATCTTTGCGCTTACTCCCACTTTGGCGAGTTCGGGCAGGTCTCCGGCAAGATCAAACGTAAAATCCAGGATGAGGGGATTTCCTGTTTGAGGACCTTTGCCGGGGATAGCCGGCCGGGCTGCGATCTTTGTGTAAGTTCCCAGAAACCTGTCCTTGAATTGCTTGTCAGCGCCGGGACCCGCTATAAGATTCGCAGTATAACGCTTGGCTTCAAAACCATCGAGATACGTATCTTCGATTTTAGCATCAACACTGCGCATGTGGAGAAGATCCAGATCCAGCCAGGGGAACATGGCTTTGCCTCTATAGTAGAATTCTCCGGCAGGATCGCCCCGCAGGGGTATAAAAACCTTAAGCCCGTCATTCTGGGTGGGAACCCTGAAAAGGGAAGGAGTAAAGCTGTCCATAAAGGTTGACAGTTCTTCTGCCGCCTTGCTGCTTGCAGGGACAGGGACATTCTTTTTTATCCCCAGGCTTTCACGTAAAATACGCTGGGCGCTCCCAAGAACATGGCCTGCCTTTACAAAAGGCGCAGCCTTTTTCTGAAGGAAATCCGCATGGATGTATATAGCCCCGTCATAATCCTTAAAATCCACCTTTGCAGGGACAGGCAGGCTTATCTCGGCGCTTTCCCCGGGTGCAAGGGCGGGCAGGGCAAGCTTGCCTTTTGCAAGCACCGCCTCCCCCTTGAGCACTGAGGCTTCCGCCTTGAGGCTCCAGACGAGCTCCACCGCAGCATTAAGGACAGTGAAATCAAGGTGGTTTTCTACAATAAAAGTGTAGGGCTTTGAAGGCACAGGCTTAAGCTTAATGGGACAGAAAACCTGGCGGCATTCTTCCATGGCCGGCTTCGGAGTCTGATCCGGCCAGAGGAGCCCATCGCAGCAAAAATCCATGTCCGAGGGAGTGTCCCCAAAATCGCCGCCGTACTTCCAGTACTTCTGCCCCTTGGGGCCTTCGGCAGCAAAGCCGTGATCAATCCATTCCCAGATAAAGCCCCCCTGGAGTCCGTGGTGGGTTTCTATGGCTTCCCAATAATCAGCCAGGTTTCCGTTGGAATTCCCCATGGCATGGGAATATTCGATCATGATGAGGGGCCTGTGATCCTCACGGTATTTTGTGAAGTCCGTAATAAGATCTATCTGGGGATACATAGGGCCTATGATATCCGTAAGCTCTTTGCTGCGGTTAAGGGAATCGAGGGTGAACCCGCCCTGTCCTTTTTCGGGCCTTATGGCCCCCTCGTAATTCACCGGCCGGGAAGGATCGTAGCGATGCACCCAGGCGCTGATCATGGAATGGTTGCCGCCATCTCCGGACTCATTTCCCAAAGACCAAATAATAATGGAAGGATGGTTTTTGTCGCGCTTTACCATGCGCTGGGTCCTGATAGCGTAGGCATTGGCCCAGGCAATATCCCAGCATATCTGATCATAAAACGCGTGGTTTTCGATATCGGCTTCGTCCACAAGATAGATGCCGTAACGGTCGCAGAGATCGTACCATCTTTCATCATTGGGATAGTGGCTGGTACGCACAGCGTTGAAGTTATGGGTCTTGAGAAGTTCAATATCCCTGAGCATCTTTTTTGTATCCTGGGTTTTCCCGGTATACTCATCGTGCTCGTGGCGGTTTGCGCCTTTGATCAGCACCGCTCTGTTATTGATGAGGAGTTCCCGTTTTGACACTAATACTGTGCGGAAGGCTGTGCAGAATGCGGCGCTCTCAATGTGCTTGCTATTCTGCGAAAGGCTCACCGTGAGGAGATAAAGATTCGGCCCTTCATGCGACCAGGGCAGGGGATTGGGTACAGCCAATTCAGCTTCCACCCTGTTGGAATTGATTCGGTAATTGCATTCAAGCTTGAGTTCCCCCGAAACCAGGGCTTTCTGTTTTTTTCCGAGCCCTGCCGCATATTCCAAAGCCTCAGTCCTGCTTGCAGGAAGGCTAAAGGGATAGAGGGCATACGAAATCGTAAAAGCCTCCGCGTCGGCCTTGGCCTTTTCAGCCTTATCAATAACCGCCACATTCCCGCTTATCCTGCCTGTGGGGAGATTCCCTCCCAGGGTTACTTTTAGATTGAATTTCCCTTTCTTTTTTCCGCCTTCCTCAACGATCCTTCCGGGAATGGCTTCTATATCCTGAATAAAACAGGGCGCGGTAGAGTAAAGATACACGCTCCGGTGTATGCCCCCCAGCCACCATTCGTCCTGATCCTCCACATAGCTTGCGTCGGAATAGCGCACTACTTTAAGGCAGATGGTATTTTTCCCCGTACTGGAAAGGAAAGCCGTAATATCAAATTCCTGGGGCAGCCGCGTATCCTTGCCGGCCCCGGCAAAAGTGCCGTTCACATAAACCAGAAGGACGCTTTCTGCCGATCCGATGTGCAGCACTGTCCTCCTGTTCTTCCAGGCAGCAGGGATAGTGATAGTGCGGCGGTAAAGCCCTGTAGGGTTCTTCTCGGGCGCATTGGGAGGCAGGCAATTAAAGGGCATCTGCACATTCGTATAGTGGGGCTTGTCATAGCCCTGGCGCGTCCAGGTGCCAGGCACCTTTATTTCGGGCCAGGCAGCTTTATAGGAAGGATCTGTCCAGTCGGGCGCATGAAGCCCAAAGGCAATGCCTGTGCATCCAACCCCATCCTTTTCGTCATCATAGGGATTATCCAGGAGCTTGAAGCTCCACTGCCCGTCAAGCCCAAAGTACCAGGGGTTCTCCCCGGGCTTTTCAAATTCCGGGCCTGCGATGCATTCCGCCAGAGCGTCCTTGGCGGAGCCGAAAGGAAGAAGAGGGCTGCGTATGGGCAGCCTGTTGATTTCCTGGATTTCAGGGTTTTCCCAAATCGGGGGGATGAATTTGTTTGCCATATATTGATTTTAAACCAGAGAGCATGATTGTCAAGTGCAATCCCGCCATCGGCATACGGAGAAAGCGCCGGCTACTTGTTCAGCTCCGCAATCTCGTTTTGTATGAGCCTGCTCAATTCTTCGACAACCTTGCCCGCTTCCACGAGGCGGTTCTCTTTTTCGCTCCGCCGCTTCACTTCGACCTTGGGATTATCCCCGGCGAGGTTTTTGTCGCCCACAACGAGCCTAAAGGGAATGCCCGTAAGGTCGGCGTCTTTGAACTTGACGCCGGGCCTTTCGTCCCTGTCGTCGAGGAGCACTTCAAGCCCGGATTTTTCGAGATCGCCGGCAATGCGGTCGGCAAATTCTTTTACCGCCCCATCGTACTTGATAGGCACAATAATGACCTGGTAAGGCGCAACCGTAACAGGCCAGATGATTCCGTCGTCGTCGTGGTGTTCTTCGATGACGCTCGCAAGGGTACGGTCCAAGCCAATGCCGTAACAGCCCATGGTTGGGATGGCGCTTTTGCCGTCCACGTCCAGGTACGAAACATTCATGGACTTGGTGTATTTGTATCCCAGTTTGAAGATGTGGCCCAGCTCGTTGCCCTTCTTTTCGTAGAGTTCGCCTCCGCAGAGGGGGCAGCGGTCGCCGGCTTTGACAGTCCGCACATCCGCAATGAGCCAGGCTTCGAAATCCCTGCCGTAAGCAGCGTGCTTGTAATGGAGATCCTTTGCCAAAGCTCCGGTAACCGCATCGCTCAGGGCAGTAACCGTGTGGTCCACGATCACAGGAAGGCTCGCAAGCCCCACAGGCCCTGCAAAGCCCACAGGACAGCCGGTGAGCCGCACCACATCGGTGTCCGCCGCGAGCATCACCTCCGAAGCCTTGAGCTGGGCAGCCAGCTTTACCTCGTTCACATCCAGGTCGCCCCTGATGGCCACCGCAAAGAACGCTTCTGGGTAGAGTTCCGGCGCCTCGGGCGCAAGCTTCACCCTGTTCAGTTTGGAGCAGCCCGGCGCCTCCCTTAGATCGAGCTCCACATTCACGGCCTTATATATGAGGGTTTTGATAAACGTCTTTGCGTTGGTTTTGAGGAAGCCGCAAAGCTCCTCGATGGTCTTCACTTCGGGTGTATCGATTTTTTCGAGGGGAGGCGTCGAGGAAGCCGCAGCCCTGGCAAGCTCCACGGATGGGCGGGGGTTAAAGTCAGGCTTGCAGGCAGCCTTTTCCACATTGGCGGCATACTCGCAGGACTTGCAGAGCAGCAGGGTGTTGTCGCCCACTTCGCTTTCTACCATAAATTCTTCCGACCCCGAGCCGCCCATAGCCCCCGAATCAGCCTTTACCGGAATAACCGTAAGGCCACATCGCTTAAAGATGCGCCTGTAAGCCCTGCCCATAGCCTGGTAATGTTCGTCGAGGCTCTCATCGTTGGTGTGGAAAGAGTACGCGTCCTTCATCACGAATTCGCGGCCCCGCATGACCCCGTAACGGGGGCGGACCTCATCGCGGTATTTGGTGTTTATCTGGTAGAGCGAAAGGGGAAGCTGGCGGTAACTGTTAAGCTCGTCCCGCACTATGCTGGTAAAAGCCTCCTCCGCAGTTGGGGAAACCACAAAGTCGTTATCCAGGCGGTTCTTCACCCTGAGCATGCCGTCCCCAAAGGTTTCCCACCGGCCCGATTCCTTCCAAAGCTCCCCAGGTACCACCACTGTGGGCTTTATTTCGAGGGAGCCGATGGCGTCCATCTCCTCCCTAATGATCCGCTCAACCTTCCTGAAGGATTTAAGGCCCAGAGGCAGATAGGCAAAAAGGCCGTTGGCGAGCTTCCGGATCATGCCGGAACGGAACATAAGGCGGTGGCTGACTATCACCGCGTCGGCGGGCACTTCCCGCAGAGTGGGGATAAATGTTTGGGAAACTTTCATAACCGCATTCTAGCGGAAAAAGGGGAATTTGGGAAGTGAGCGCGTTGCACAGAGAACGCAGAGGCAGGAGGGATCAGAAAGGGGAAACCGGTATAAACAGTTCCCTGTTGGGCGGGGGAGCATCCTCCATAATGGTCTTTGCATATTCATAGAGAAAATCAAACTTGTAGGTCTCCAGCAGTTGGTACCCTTGGGAATCATATATATCCTGGGCATTAAGATATTCGGAACCCGCAAAGTACCGCGCGTTAAGGGTCCCCACAAGAATGCTCAGGGATTCCAGTTCTTCGGCGCTCAGGCGCAGGGCCGTTGCGGAGAGGCGGCGGCGGACCATGTCTTCCGAAACCCTGCGGAAAAATTCCTCCGACCAGGCATTGAATTGGAGCAGCCGCTGGTCCTGGAGGCCGCCCGCCCGGGCCCAGGCTTCCACATCCAGCGCCTTGACCGAATAATTCCACCCTGCTTGTTCGGAATTAAAACGAAGGACCCCTATTTGATGAGGATACACTGCCAGGGCGCTGGTAGCTATATCGTACACGATGGACCCCGAGGAAGTTTGACGCTGGCTTATATCCTGGGCGTGGATATGGCCGGTAAGGATAAAGTTGATCCCCAGTTCGGCAAAGAGCTCCCGGAGGGAAGCGGCGTTTTCTATGGTGAACCCCCGGTTCACCATGGGGTGATGGTCCATAAGGCTGTGATGCATGGCGGCGACGATACGATCCCCGTCTTTTTTGGCAGCCTCAGCCTCAGCGCATATCCATTTTCTGGTAGATTCGGGGATGGCCCCGGCGGTCTCGGGACTGCCCAGCTCGCGGTTGTTTTTATATTTGGCGCTGTCCAGCATGAGAAGCCGCAGGCCGGGCATGGGTCGAACCGTGTAGCTCAGGGTCTCCCTGTCCCGGGAAACCGCTTCCCGGTAACCAAAGTCGGCGTAGATGGTCTCAAATTCCCGCGGGCCTACCGCTGGAGCATAGCTGGCCCGTTCATTAAAATAGGTCCGGGCCCAGGGGTTGTTGATGTCGTGATTGCCGGGGATAACAAAGACCTTGACCCCAAGCGCTTCAATAGCCGCCATCTCCTGGGCCAGCGCCTGGTGGCTTTCCTTTTCTCCGTTAAAGGTCAGATCGCCGTTAAACAGGATCATGTCCGGCCTTTCCTCCTGGGCGGTGCGGAGCAGGGTCCGGAGCAGGCTTGGAATCATTTCGGTGTTTTTCCCGTCCCCCTCGCCGATAATCCGCTGATAGCGGGGACCGTCGTCATGGAGGGCATCGGCGAGCAGATGGACATCGTTGGTAATATAGATGAGCGGGGGATGATCGAGTGAGGCCAGCCCCGCAGGCTTTTCCGGGGCCGTGCACCCGGAGAGTGCAAACAGGAGAACCTCTGTCAAAGACCGGAGTACCACCGCTGCGGGCTTCACTGTAATCTCAACTGGCGTATTCCATACCAAAACTATAGTTTTGCGCCAGGAGAAAGTCAAGAATATCGCTTAGTGGCGCCCCAGAGGCGACAGGCACCGAATTTGCCCGGCAAAGGAAATTAGAGCACAATCTTGTCCAGTGTTTCTTCCGCATGCTTCAACGCCTTCTTGGCGTTTTCCAGTTGGGCCGCTGTTTTTTTGCCAGCCGTATCTTTGCCGGCAACAAGGTAGTCAATGGTAACCCCCAATACATGGGCAATCGTATAGGCGTCGGTAAGCGGAGGGTATATGTCTTTTGTAATCCAGCCGTGGAAGGTATTATAAGGTATACCGCAGGCCCTGGCCATTTCTGCCTGAGTAACTTGCTTTTTTTTCAACAGCTGCTTTATGCGGCCCCAAAAAATTTTTATGTCCATTTTTTTTGCAGAAACGAAATAGGTCTACTTAGACCTTTTTTTTAATAAAATAGATCCAAGTAGAACCATTTGTTTCCTGGGGTAAATTTACCACAAATTATTGGAAAGGTAAATAGCCAGGCACGTGGTTACTTTACAAATACTGAGCTGGCTTCAGCATAGTTTGTGCCATCTGAAAGGCTTGTTGCTATGCCGTTTTTCCAGACTTTGGCAACATAGTTTTCATACCCTGCAACATAGACATCGCTGCCCGATATGAAAACCGAGCTGGCATAAGCATCATTTGCACTGCTGGTAAGGTTTGTTGCCACACCGTTTTTCCAGACTTTGGCTACATAGTTCTCATGCCCTGCAACATAGACATCGCTGCCCGATACGAAAACCGAGCTGGCATAAGCAGTGTGTGTACCATCTGAAAGGCTGGTTGCTGTGCCGTTTTTCCAGACTGTGGCAACCCATTGACTGCCGTTGTATTCATGCCCTGCCACATAAACATCGCTGCCCGATACGAAAACCGATCTGGCTTCACCAACATCTGAAAGGCTTGTCGCCACACCGTTTTTCCAGACTGTGGTTATAAGCTTGTCGCCGTTGTGTTCATACCCTGCTACATAAACATCGGTGCCCGATACGAAAACCGATCTGGCATAAGCATAGTTTGTGCCATCTGAAAGGCTGGTTGCTGTGCCGTTTTTCCAGACTTTGGCAACCCATTGACTGCCGTTGGATTCATATCCCGCCGCATAGACATCGCTGCCCGATACGAAAACCGATCTGGCTTCAGCATAGTTTGTGCCATCTGAAAGGCTGGTTGCTGTGCCGTTTTTCCAGACTTTGGCAACCCATTGACTGCCGTTGTATTCAGATCCTGCCGCATAGACATCGCTGCCCGATACGAAAACCGAATAGGCATAAGCATCATATGTGCCGTCGGAAAGGCTTGTTGCCACGCCGTTTTTCCAGACTTTGGCTACGGAATAGCCGCCATCATCGTAACCCACCACATAGACATCGGGCCCCAAATGCGATGGGTCAGAGGGGCTGTTGCCCCCGCAGCCTGCGAAGGCCATAAGCAATGCCAGCCCCAGGATGGGTACCAGCGCCATAGTTCCAAAAAGGCTTTTCTTCATATAAACGCTCTCTTTTGTGCGGCTAATGCCCGCGCTATAAAATCGGACGAACCCAACGGGCCCGGGAATTCCTTTTGGACAGGGCTTGCTGCCGCAGTTTGAGGAAATAGGGATTGTTTTAGGATGATTTAGATTATCAGGTATTTGGCATAAAAATTGGGGGGGGGGGGGGGCSTACTATGGAAGATACTTGTTCATGTACTGTATCCGGCAGATTGCCCATGTTATACCCCCTTTGTCCATGTATGCTAAAGCCAGCATAGCACTGTCATTCTGGAATGGCAAGTCTTTTGCGAGGTAAGGTCCAGGGGTGCCTGGCACCAGGTACTTTCGGGTATTTGCCCTTATCTTCTTAATAGTCGCATGGAGTTTAACACCGCTTGTTCATCCACCAGTTTTCCGGTGATATATCGATGGATAATACTGGTGATCAAAGTTTGATAGGGAATTCCCTCTTCGGAGGATCTTTGTTTGACCTTTTCAATATCATAGGCGGAAATTCTGATGTTAATGTTTTTTGTTTTATTCGCTGCGGCTATAATTGTTTCTATTTCCGCTTCTTCAGTGTCCGATATAGGTACAAAGTTTTCAGCGTTATCTTCTATGGATTGTTCAAATTCATCAAGATCATAATTAGGTTTTGCTTTCATCATCCCATAAAATCTTCACTTATTTTATATATCACATTGTATGCTATTTGTCAATCTTCCTTCCTCTGGTTTTTGCTTTAGTCAAATCCTCATTTTCCATACGAATTTTAACGAATTTTCCCAAATTTATAAAAAAACGCATCAAAAAATGAAGCGCTACGCATCCCAATGCCATATAGGGTATAGAGAATTAAATCTTTTACGGAGGCGCGTATGAAAAGTTCGTTTTTTCTTCTATTAAGTATGTTGATTTTGATAAGCCTGGGCTGTTTGGGCTGTTCCCGGGAAGGGCTTGCAACAGGGGCCATGCCCCCGACCGAGGATGCCCCGCCAGTTGCCCCTGCCAATGCTTCGCCGGGATTCAAGCCTTCAATCAGCCTTGGGGAAATTGCGGAGCTTGAAAGGGCCGGCGGCTATTTTCCCGGGCTGGGGCTGGCCGAGTCCGGTTTGCACGAGAGCGCCGGTGACTACGGGGCTGCGGTAATCGCGTCCTACAAAGAACTGTCCTGGGCTTATGGCTACGGCAGCGTTGACAAGCCCAGCGTGGAAGACGGTATACGCCAGGTCCTGGAATATCTTGAAAGCCAATCCTTAAATGCGGGTACTGATGAAGGGAAGGCGCGCAGCAATGCTGTTAATGCGGCAAAAGGGGTTCTTGCGTTTTCCGGGGAGGACTGGAAGGATGCAGCGTCCCTGCTCAATGCTGCCGGCTTTGATGGGGACGAATCCGATTCATTTGCCCGGTGGATGCTTCTTGTCTGTTCCCTGGAAACAGGTGACGAGGCAGCCCGTCTGCTGTATGGCGCTATAAGGGCGCGGTATTCGAATTTTCCGGAATATTGGTACAGGGGCGCCCGGGGTTTTAAAGGGAATATTGCATCTTCTTATGCCGAGCAGTGCATCAATTTAAATCCCCAGGGGCATTTTGCGCCTGAGTGCCGTAAAATCATTGCGGGGAATTTGGGCCTTGGCGGCAAAGGCGAAGCCATACGTTCCAAAGCCGAAATCGAGGATGGTATCAAGCGTTCTGTTTCTGCCGAAGATCCCAGGCTTCTTGAGGATATCCTTCCCCTCATGTCCTTGCCCGACAATGTTTATACCCTTTACGCATTGGGTTCTCTTAAAGCCCTGGCAGCATATCCGGTCTTTAAGGAATATTTCTCAGAACAAGCTTCCCTCTCGGGCGGACGCCTTGCCGAGCGGCTTAGCTATATTTCAAGGGGGTAATCATGTGGGAACGCAGTTCAGGAATCATCCTGATAATACTTGTCATTCTGACAAAAATGCTGACTTCTTCCTGCAGTATGAATAAGCCAAGCGAAGACGATCTTCTTCTTTATGCCAGGGCTTCAAGTGTTTATCAGGAAGCACGCTACGCAGAGGCAGCAGAATTGCTCTCAAAAATCGAGGGCTTCTCACCCGCCCTTACTTTGAAAGGGAAGGCTTTGTTTTTCTCGGGCGATGATGGGGCCGCCGAAAAATGCCTTCGCCGGGCATTGCGTCTTTACCCCAATGGGGCAGAGGCCGGAATTTACCTTGCGCGGCTTCTCAGGGAAAAAGGTGAAACAGAAGAAGCGTTGAAATTGACAGAAAACATGCTTTCAGGCGATCCGCAGAATGTCAGGGCTTTAAGGCTTGCTTCGGAACTTGCGAAGGACAGGGGCCCGTCCGGCGAGGCCTCGGCCTCGGCCTTCCTTGACCGCGCTATCGAAGCTTCTGTTGAAACTTCCCTGGTCTTTCTGGACAGGGCTAAACTCAGGTGGACAAACGGGAATAGACAGGGCGCTATGGAGGATCTTAAAAAAGCCAGGGAGCTTCTTCCTTACGACAGCCCCCTGATGCGATCCATTAAAACCATTGAATCGGCCATAAGCAATGCAACAGGAGAAAATGCGTCATGAAGCGTAATATGGTATTGGTAATTGTAATGCTTTTAATTATTCTGATTATCGGAATTTCCTGCGGATCGTTTCCGGCGAAATTTTCTTCTTCCCAATCGTGGTCAATGCCGAAGGAGGAAAAATTAAGCGGAACAATATGGATTGCTTCGGTGTGGGCCGATAAAGCCGGCGGCTGGATCTCCATTGAAAAAGAGGCGGCAGGGCTTCTCCCCCTTATCTTTATGGACGAAGGGTATTTATGTCTTGCTGAACAGGATGGGGCCGATTTTATTGCAGAGGCCACAGTCCGCGAGCGGGAATACATTCAGGGCTGGAAAACAAAAGCTTCCATTTCTGTTGATGTCAAGCTCTGGCAAAAAACAAACAGCCGGGCTCTAACGGCGGCGCCTGCTGCCGCAGGACGTGTTACCGTCCAGGGGAATGCCAGCCTTGTATCTTCCAAGACCTTGAACCGCATGTTGAAGAAGGCAGTAAAAAAGGCAATCCATGCACTGGAGAAAATTTAATGCCAAAGCCTAAACTCCTGCCATTAATGCTAATGCTGTTTGTTGTTCCCCGCATATTGCTTGCAGGGGATCTTTCCCTGGGTTTTGCCGATGCGGGGAAGATGGCACAAGCTGCTTCCCGCGAATTGTGGAGCGAATACCAGAAGCATTATCTTAAGGAAGGGGCTTGGGCATGGGGCTTAAGAGCTTATTTTCCAAGGCTCAGCGTTACTGTTTCGGAAGATGACAGGCTGTCTTTGGTCAATGCCGATTCTTTTCTGAAAAATTATACCCTTAATATCGAACAGCTCCTGTTTGACGGCGGGCGTACATCCATGTCCCGGAAGCTTGAAAAGGCTAAACTTAAGCTTGAAAGCACGGCCCTCGAAAGAATGGCGGCTGAAATATCCGAGGGGGCTGTGGCAGCTTACAGGCAAGTTATTTTATACCGGAAGGTTTTGGAAGTAAGGGAAAGGGCTTTGGAATCCCTTGAAGAACAGGGCCGCATTTTAAATAGTGAAGTTGAATTAGGATTAGCCTTGGCATTGGATATGGCAGGTGCCGGGATAACCATAAATCAGGCAAAGATTGAAATTGCTTCCGTAAAATTGAATCTTATCGAGGCAGAAAAGCAGCTTGCCGAGGCATTGGGACTCAACGAACTTCCCCTGCTCATGGAAGAAATAGATATACATAGGATGGCTGTTAGGCTATCTCCGGAGGCGGTTAAATCAATTGCCGAGGCCCGCAACCCCGGCATGGCCGCTGCCCGCCATTCAATAGCCAAGCGCCAGGTAGAAGCGAAATATGCTGCCCTTTCCTGGATACCGACGCTGCGGCTTACGGGAAGCGTGGGATTGGGTGGACAGCATTATCCATTAACCAGGCACAACTGGTCCATTGGCATCAGCGTAGACTTTTCGTCCCCCTGGATTTCAGGAAACCTTAACGGTTCCGCCGGCTGGGAACCTCCCTACGATAGATCCGCGCGGCTTCAGAATACACTGAGCCCCCTTCCTGATCCGGCTCAAGCCTACACAGCCCGGAATACTCTGCTTGCCCTGAACCTTGAAAAATCAAACTATGACATAAACTTCATGAAGCTTGGACGCGCTGCCGTGGACGGGGTTGAAAAGTGCAGTCTACTCGAAAAGAAACGGGCTCTTGCAGTGGAAACCCTGGAACTTGAAAGGGAGAAATACCGCCTTGGAGAATTGAAGCTGGATCTTGGAAAACTTACCCGCCTTGAGCTTATGGATGCCCGCCTTGACTATGCTGAAAAAGAAATAGCGGCAGTGGAAGCAGCCATTGCCCTTCTTGAAGGGGAACGGGAACTGGAAAAGCTTTTGGATTTCAGTCCGGGCGAATTGTACCAGCTTGCAGATTTGGTGCTGCAATAAACAAAAATTTAAGGGGAAGTATATATGAAATCATTGTCGGTTTATATTCTTATTGCTGTGTCGGGCCTTCTTTTTTCCTGTGGGAAATCCGCTGCAGAAACAAGTTTGCCCAGGCAGGTCAGAGCTGCAGCTGTATCGCTTCGGGAAACTGCAGAAGAGATACATGGTTTTGGCGCCCTTTCGTATCTGAAAAAGGTAGATATAGCCGCGCCTTCCGATGCAGTCCTTGAAACCCTGGTGATGCGTGAAGGTGACGCTATTGCTGAAGGGGAGATAATAGCAATACTGTCAAACCCTCAAATAAACCTTGCTGTGCGCAGAGCCGAAAATGCCTTTTCTCAGGCACAGGCTGCCAGGGATCTTTCAATGGCAAGGCTGTCTGATGGCGAACTTCAGGTTGAAGCAAAAATACTGGAGAATGAGAAAGCCGAGGCTGAACTTTCCCTGGCCCGCCGTTCCCTTGGAGAGCAGAAACGCAAGCATGAAAAAGAAGAGGCCCTTTTTAAAGCCGGCGGCATAAGCAGTGAAGCTATATTGAATTCCAGGTTTGCCTTTGAAACCGCAGAAGCCCAACTGGTTATGATGGAAAAAGAACTGGAAATACGCCGGATAGGGCTGCGCATTGAGGATCTTCTGGCGGCGGGAATAAACTCGCCAAATGAGGAAAGCGCTTTGCGAAAAGCCCTTATTGCGTTTGCTGTTAAAGGGCTGTATGCAGAGGCCAGAGCAGCCGAGGCAAGCCTGGAGGCAGCAGCCAGGGAATTGGAATCGTCAAAGCTCCTTGAATCGGAACTGATAATAAAAAGCCCTCAGTCAGGTATCATCGGGGCAAGATATGCCGAAGAAGGCGAAAGGCTTAAGCGGGAAGATAAAATATTCACCCTTATAGACACAGTTTCCCTTTATGCCATTTTTTCGGTATCTGAGTCTGACGCCTTAAAACTCTGCAAGGGCATGGCTGCAAAGGTCAGCCTTGACGGAACCGGCAGAACTTATGACGGGGCAATCGACCTTGTTTCTCCGCAAGCGGACAGCCAGTCTTTTACCTTTATGGTACGGGTGCTTTTGCCTTCTGATGGCGAAGGTTTGCTCAGGCCCGGTATGTTTGCCCGCATAAGCATAGCCGTTGAAAGTCCCCGGAAAATTAAGATCATTCCTGAATCTGCCATCAGCCTAAAAAAAGAAAAAATGGGAAGAATCTTTACTATAAACGGAAATATGATTTCGGAAAGAATGGTAGAGCTTGGAAAGATATTGGGCGATGATAGGGAAATAATTTCCGGCCTTGAAGCCGGGGAAGTTGTGGTGCTGCGGCCGGATGCCGCCTTACAGGATGGAGCTTATGTGTCGGTGGCGAATTGAATTAGTGCTGCACTTATTCGTTTTGGCAGTATTGAATTCCTGCGGTTTTATTGATCTACGCCCAATTGAGGTCAGCACTGTCCCTGCGGAAGCATATAGTGTGCTTCCGGAAAGTTATAGCTTCGTGGTTATTCATTTTGATACCGAAATGCTTAAAGCAGAAACCGAGGGAGTAGTTAAGATTGTTAGCTCCCTGGGTTCTGTGGAAACAGATACAGAGTGGCAAGGCAATGATCTTGTACTGAAACCGGTATCTTCATGGCTCCCTGGAATCCGTTATGTCCTGAGGCTTTCTGGTACTATGTATTCCAAAGACGGAAGGGATCTGTTCATCTCAAAGGAAATCCCCTTCTTTGCAATTTCCCCAAGCCCAATGCCCTATCTTAAATCTGTTGTCCCTTCCGACGGCGAATCTACGGAAGTTTTTTCCAGGGATGACAAGGTTTTGGAATTTGTTTTTTCGGAATCCATGGACAGGCGTAGTACCGAGGCTGCTTTAAGCTGTGACAGCATGGGGGATAAAATAGTTGAATGGCTGGATGATGATCATGTTCTGCACGTCATTACCGGCAAAACACTTTCTCCATGGACCTCTTACCGCTGGTCAATTTCAGAAAAAGCTTTAAGCCGTGACGGAGCGCCTTTGGCTAGAGCAGTGTCAGGCAGGTTTATTACTGATCTGGATGCCGAATTCCCTCGTGTGCTGAAAATCATCCCCCTTCTCAAGAGTGAAGCCTTGGGGGATTGGGGTTGCTGGCTCCCGGCGGATCTTAACCTTGAAAAAGGCCTGGGCCCTAGCCAGGGCATTGGTGTGGAATTCAGCAAGCCCATGGATGGCGAGAGCCTTAAGCGTGCCTTTAGTTTTGAGCCGTCCCTTCCGGGGAGGGTTGATCAGCTTTCCGCTACAAAGGCGGTGTATATACCTGACAGGAATCCCGAGGCAGAAACAAATTATACCCTTAAAATCAACGGTGATATCAAAGATAGTGGAGGGCTTAAAATGGGCAATGACAATGTTTTACTTTTTTCTTCGGATATCCCTCAGCTTAAAATTATGTCTTTTTATTCAGCTGAGGATACGGTGATTCTTAAACCTGAACGGGGCATGGTAATCAAAACCTATATTGACGAGGCAGGGGGAGGTGTCCTCCGTTTCACCATGCATTTTTCGCTTCCTTTTAAAGAGGAAGTCCAAAACGATGCGGCCTTTAGAATAACCCTGGAGCCCTTCTTTCCGGGGAATCTGCCCCCTGTGAGCCTCAGGTTTGTGCGCTGGCCTTATACCGATCAGATACGAATGGATTGGGAAGGCCTCCAAATAGGGAAACCCGGCGAATCCCATTATTACCGACTTGTCCTGCCCGGAGGGCGGAATGGTATGGCGAATGGAGACGGTTCTTATTTTAAAGAGGAAACATGGTTCTTAATTGAGGCGGTAGGAAATGAAGAATAGGCATTTCACTATTTCCATGGGAATCTGTCTGCTGGCAATGATTTTCCCCGTGGTTTTCTTTTCCTGCGATATCTTGCGGGATTCTCCATTTGAAGTCGAAGCATGGTCTCCCGGAGCGGGCTATCATGCCCGGCCTGAAATACTTGAAGTATCCCTTCTCCTTTCCCATGAGAGCGACAGGGTTAAGGTGGAGGAGGCCTTCTCTCTTACCGAAGACGGCAAATCGGTAAAAGGCTTGTTTTCCTGGCAGGGCAATCGCTTTTGTTTCAAGCCCGCTTCCCCTCTTGAACAGGACAGGGAGTACCTTGTTTCCCTCGGAACCGGAGCGCAGGATACCAAAGGGCTTTCATTGGAACGCAAATTTGAAGCTTCTTTTACTACCCGTTTGCGGAACATAAGGCCCAAGGTGATTTCCGTAGAGCCTGCCTATGATGGTGTTATTTCCAATTCACGGGATATGGTAAAAATAGTATTCACAGAAGAAGTGAATGTTAATTCATGCATTAACAGTATTAGTTTTAGCCCTTCAGTTAACGGAAGGTGGAACATTGAGGGGGAAGGGAAAACAGCCTGTTTTAGTCCTCTTGGGCCATGGAAAACCGGTATCCAATATAAAATAACAATTGCCGATAGTATGCAAAGCGCTTCAGGCTGTACCATAGGCGAAGAATTTCTAAGCCGGTTTTCCATAGCCATTAATAATGATGATATTCATCCTTTTATTATATCAGCCTGGGCTTTGAATCCCGGGGAGGTCCCTGATGAACTTAGCCCGCTGGATATTTACAATCCGGATAAAGGATTTTTTGAATGGGAATCCTTCACTAAACTGATGCTGGAATTTTCTGAACCTGTGGACACAGGAAGCATTAAGAGCCATTTGACAATTGAGCCCCAGGCTTCTTTGGTGCTGGAAACCCCACCCGGTTTTTCCAGCACCGCGGTATTTAGCTTTGCAGAAAAGCCTGCATGGAATAAAGATTTTCTGTTTATATCAAGTCCTGGCGTTAAGGACGAAGCCGGAAATGAAAGCCTTGATGAAAAAGCTTTTAGGATACGCACAAACGGCCCTCATTCAAAACCGCCAAGCCTGATAGGCATACGTCTTCCTATGGCCCCAGGGAACAAGGATAATCCGGAACCGTCGGTATATTCAATGAATGATATTTTTTCAGATCTTCCCATGGATATAGAGGCGGACAGTTACCCCTACGCGAAGGCGATCCCTGTATGGATAGAGCTTTATTTTGAAACGGCCATGGATACTGAAATTAATACCTTCTCGTTAATGGAACTTTTTAAAGTCGAATCTACCAACAATGCCGTAAGTTTTTCCCCCCGGAATATAAAAAACAAAGACTTTGCCTTGCCTGATGCTGTCCCTGGCTGGGAAAATCATTGCCGCATCGAGATGGAAGGACTTATGACCAATACCGTTAATTCCGGGGTGGTTAGTTTTTATATTCGTGCAGGGCTTGAAGACTTGAAAGGAAATAAAAGCCCTGAAATCCATAAGATTTCTCTGTTGAAATAGGGGGATATATGAAAACCCTGATAGACCTGTGCGTCAGGCGGCCTGTAACCATGATAATGATCATGGCTGCAATATTCCTTGGAGGAATAGTCTCACTTTTTAATCTTCCCCTGGAGAAGCTGCCTGAGATACGCCTTCCCAGGGTTACTGTAGAAGCTGTATATCCCGGCATGGGCGCGGCAGAACTTCGCAATATGGTTACCATCCCCCTTGAGGATGCCCTTTCACCGGTGAAAGGGCTGGAAACCATGAAGAGCGTTTCCCGGAATGGGGCTTCCCTTGTGAGCCTTGGTTTCCGCTGGGGTACAGATCCTGCCAGCGCAGCGGCCCTGGTGAGAGAGGCCATTGATGCGGTTTATCCCAGCCTCCCCGAAGGTGTAAAGAAGCCCACAGTAACTTCCGGTGATCCTGACGAGGAGCCCCAAGCAATAATCGCAATACGCTCAAAAGATGGAGACAAGGTCTTTGCAAGGAATTTGGCCGAGTATGAACTCCGTGCCAGGTTCCGCAGGCTTGATGGCGCAGGGGCGGTGATACTTGCAGGGGGTGAAACAGAAGAGATTCGCATAGCCTTCGATCAGGAACGCCTTGTATCCATGGGGATAAACGGAAACGAACTCGCAGAGCTGATCGCTTATGAAACTGCCGATATTCCCGGCGGAAACGCAAGGGAAGGGGATAAAGAACTTACCGTGATAAGCTCAGGAAGGCCGAAATCCATGGAAGAACTTTCGACCCTTGTTATTCCTTCAGGCATTGGCCCTCTTCATCTTAAGGATATTGCCAAAACTTATAGAACCCAAGCGCCGGGAAAAAGCCTTTTCATTTTTAACAATGAAGATGCAACAGCCCTGGAAATTTACCGCAGGCCTGGATCAGATCCAATAAAGCTTTCCAGGGATATAAAAAAAGCGCTTGAAGCTGCGTCAAAGGATTTTTCCAGGGATACGGAATTAAGCCTGGCCTATGATTTATCATCATCCATATTGGAGAATGTGCTGAATCTGATAGTCTCTATTATACTTGCGGTCGCAATAGTCGCCCTGATACTGGCCGTTTTTATGAATAATTTAAGATCCAGTGTTCTTTCAGCCCTTGCCATACCATTTTCAGCGGCTTCCGCGCTAATTTTGCTGAACCTTGGGGGCCATTCCCTCAATTCCATGAGTCTTGGCGGCATGGCTCTTGGCATAGGGCTTGTGTCGGATACATCTATTATTGTTCTTGATCTTCTGGACAGTAATAAAGAAAAGCTAAAACGGGAAACTATTGCCGCTCTTGCCGCATCGGTTTCGGGCTCCAGCCTTGGGGGTACTGTTACTACGGTTATAGTATTTATACCCATCATTTTTCTGCCCGGTCCTTTGGGCGCTCTTTTTGGAGATCTTGCCATTTCATTGATTGCATCGGTGACCATGGGCTGGGTCTATGCCCAATTTTTCCTCCCTTCATTTTTCCTCCTGTTTCCGGTAAGCAAGACAGGAAAAAGCAGCATAATAAAAAAGCCTGAAACCTTATACCTTCCCTTTCTTAAATTGGCCATACAGCGGCCCCTCCCTTTGATTATTGGAACAATTCTATTCAGCATATTTGGTTTTTTTCTCCTTTTTGCAAGGCCTGGGGAATTTATTGCATCAGATACAGTAAAGGAAATTGAAGTTACTGTGGAATTCCCTTCAGGAACTATGCCGAAAGCTGCATCAGAAAAAGGTATTTTGGTATCCCAAGTTTTATCCAGCCTGGACAATACTATCGAAAATTTTTTCGGCAAGATGGGTGCCGAGGATGAAGATTCAGGCCCCAGGGCTGATCCTGATTATCGGGACAGCAGGCTCCTATTCCGCTGTTTCCTATGCAAAGGCATAGCTCCTGATAAGGCTTTGAAAGAGATAGATGATGCAGTGTCTTCTATAAATACTATAGATACCGTAATTACTGCTTCATATCCGGAAGAAAAGACAGCTAAAATTCTGGGGCTTTCATCATCTTTCGGAATGGCGATTAAAGGAAATGGCAGAGAAGATGTTATTGCTTCCGCTGAATCAGCCGAGAGGATACTAAAGAATTCCGCAGCTCAATACTTGAATGTCTTAACTTTAAGACCATCAGGGACTAGGCCGGAATTGCGCCTTATCCCCAATCGTGAGGCTGCGGCATTTCTTGGGGTTTCCAATGCCAAAATGGCAAGTTCTGTTTACGCCGCGAGCGAGGGCATTGTTACGGGGATCATGGAGCTTGACGGGCGTACTTTGGATATGAGGAGTGCAGCGAGTCCTGGATGGTATTCCCCTGAGCAAATTGAAAAGCTGCCCCTTGTACTCCATGCTTCAGGAAGAGAAATACCTAATACAGTGTTCCTGTCTGCCCTCAATAAAATTGAAAGGAAGGAAGCCGATGTTGCATTGGCAAGGCAGGATCGTTCTGATGTAATTTATCTTGATCTCCTTCCTGCGGCGGGAAAAGAAAATGCATTAAGGGCTTTTATAAAAACCCTTCCCCTTGAAATTTCCCGGGCTGACGAATCGGTGTTTGAAAAATACTACTTCAGCCTTGTGCTCACTGTAGTTCTGGTGGTTTTATTGTTGTACCTTGCCCTGGCTGCACAGTTTGAATCTTTTTTTCTGCCTCTTATCCTTATGCTAGCCATTCCTTTTTCCCTGGTTGGTGCAGGGCCATTGCTGTTTATATGCGGCTCGGGTTTGGATTCAGGTTCTGTATTGGGCCTCATAGTCCTTTTTGGGCTGGCAGTGAATAACGGAATAGTTCTTTATGAAGTAGGTGAAGAAAAGACGAGGCTGGGGTTAGCCCCCGTGCAGGCAGTTTTTAAAGGCGCCCTTGAGCGATTCAGGCCGGTGCTTATTACAACCCTGACCACGATATTTGCTCTCCTGCCGCTAATTTTTTCGCCCGGATCTTCCCAAAGGTCTATGTCGGCAGCCATGCTGGGAGGTATAACTGCCTCTGCCCTGCTCAGTTTCTTTGCTTTGCCCCCAATTATTATCAGTTTTCTCAAAAAGAAAAACAATGCTGATAAACTTCAGGAGATCGACAATGGCTGAAAAAAGGAATTGGTTTTCAAAGCCTGTTTCTGCCCTTTGTATTTCTATAGGGGCTTTAGTTGCATCTTTATTTTTGATTTTTAATGCCCAGGGCGGATTTAATGGGACTGAAGATGTTTCCTATATGGTAACCCTAAGGGATTATGGAGTAGAAGCCCGCGAAATGGAAAGAAAAGCCGCAATTCCGCTGGAAGATGCGCTTTCCTCAATTTCCGGTATTAATAAAGTAATTACCTTGAGTGAGAACAGCCGGGTTAGAGCTTATGCTGTTTTTCGCAGGGACAAAACAAACAAGCATGCCTATGATGCAGTGCGGGAGGCAGCGCAAAGGGTATATGAAATCATGCCGTCTTCTTCCCAGCGGCCCGAGATTGGATCGTCAAATGATTCCTTCATACCTGTATGGATTGCCGCAATTTCCGGTTCTCCTGATGGGGATTATCTTGAAAAAGTCCTCAAACCTGCCCTGAACAGTATTGAAGGAGTCGGAGAGGTTGAAGTGTCAGGATCGGGAATTGCCGAAATCATCATTATCCCTGACCTAAAGAAAATAGCCGCTTTAGGATTAAGTCCTTCGGCAATTGCCTCTGTTCTTGCCAGCAATGATGGCCTTTATATGGGAGGCAGAATTCAATCCGGCAGCAGGGAAATTCCTGTTATCATGGATGGCCGCTATCCTGATTTGGCTTCTTTGGGTAACGCCCTTATTCCTATTAGCTCAGGAGCAGCAATAAAGCTTAAAGATATTGCGGATCTGCGTGAAGAAGAAAGGGAAGGAGAGGTACTCTCAAGGCTGGATGGCAAGAAAACAGCAGTAATTTCGATTATTCCCTCATCGGATGCCAATTTGGGAAGGCTTTCACGTGCTATTAAAGTCGAATTGGCGAAGTTTAAAAATAAATTCAAGAATGATTATTTTGAAATGAACATATTAAGCGATAGGGGGGCTGAAGAAGGATCTGCTTTCTGCTCTGCCCTGATCGCTGCACTGGAAGCCTCCATCCTTGTTGCCTTGGCCTCGATTTTGCTAACCCGGAATAAAGGTAGCCGCAGTTCAGGTTTTGTTTGCGCAGCGGCAATACCCATAGTATGGATAATTTCAGCGGCTATGCTTTCATTATTCGGCTTTGTGCCTGACAGGAAATTATTGGCAGGTCTTTCTGTAGGGATCGGGACCGCGGCAGATGCTGCCATACTTTGTGCAGAGGGTTTTGGAAATTGCAGAAATGCAAGGGAGGGAAGAAAAATCCTCTCGCGTTTAGCCCCAGCCCTTGTTTCAGGGGCCGCTACCACTATAGCCGCATTATTCCCCCTGGCAAAATTCAAATTAGCTGAAGATATTTCTATAATTGTCCTTGCTCTTGGAACGGTAACCATGGTCTCTTTAATCGCCGCCCTCACAGTTCTGCCACCGCTTTTTCTTTGGGACAAAAAGGATGATTTGTCCTATTCCAGAACAAAATCATTTCCGATTATTAACAGGATTCAGAGAAAAGGAGTGCGTTTTTTTGCCTTCATGATTAAGTCATGCATAAAAAATCCTTTAATTTTTGTCTTGGTGGCCCTATTTATAACTATTATGGGGATTATTGTCCTTATTTTTTCAGGTGCAGATATTTCTGCCTCAGAAAGCAGGGATTCCGTATATGCCCGTGTTGAATTTGAGGGCGGCTTCAGCAAAGAGGAAGCTGACAAACTTCTGGCCTTTTGGGTTTTGGATATTAAATCAAATGAGGGGATAAAGTCGGTGCAAACTTCGGCCCGTACAGGTTCAAGCCAGATACTTGTAAATTTTGATCCCTTAAAAATAAAAAGCGCCGAGGTCAGGGAGCTTCTGCGTTCAATCAAAGTCCCCGGCGGATTTCTCTATATACCGGAGACTTCAATGAATGAACGAATATGGGAAATAACAGTCAGTGGTGATGACGATTTTAGATGCAGGGAACTGGCTAAAAAAGCCGCTAGCCTTTGTGTACCTCTTCCATTGGTACAGGAAACAATTTTGAATTTTAAAGAAGGCAGCCCGAGACTGAGCCTGCTTCCGTTTCGTGATAAATTGGCCGAAGAAGGCTTAAGCTTCTCAGGGCTTGCCGATTCGGTAAGGAGGGGAGTGCATGGTCCTGTAATTTATAAAAGAAGTGGTGAAAAAGGAGAAATAGATGTTCGTCTAAAGCTGTCTAAGGAGATGACGGCAGATGACATTAACCATTTGCCTTTGGCAATCAGAAATCAAGGCTATTCATGGGTCCAATCGCTGACAAGCGAATACAGGGATCATGAACTTTCTCTTATCCGCAGGGAAGATAGGCGTAGAACCGCTTCATTTTCTATTAGAACACAGCCTATGGACCCTAGAGTGGTGAGGGATAATGTCATGGAAATCATAAAAGGCATTGAGCTTCCTCCGGGTTATGCCCTTGAATTTGATAGGGAGGCCATAAAGAAGGCAGAAATCCTTTCGGGAACAGGATTTCTTTTTATTCTTGCTTTGTTTTTTTGTTATATAGTTATTGCGGCGGCTAATGAATCGTTTTCTCTGCCTTTTCTCGTTTTGTCCGTGGTTCCTCCGTCCCTGGCGATACCGGTTTCGATTCTGTCAATCGTCAATATTTCTATTAATGCGTCTGTGGCCTGTTCCCTTGTCGCAGTGAGCGGTATGGCAGTCAATGCCTCGGTTTTGATAGCAGGAGAATTCCGCCAGTTTTTTGTCGATAAACGATTTATAAATCAGAGAGAATTTTATAATTCCCTAAGGAACCGTTTGCCCTGTCTTCTTGCAACAACCGGTACAACCCTGGCCGGGGCTATTCCGTTCATTTTTCTCAGAGACGGTTCAAATTCTTTTATTAGAATCCTGTCGGTGGTTACTTTGCTTGGAGTCGGATCTTCTTTTATTTTTGCATTGATACTTGTTCCTTCGTTAATTTGCATTTTTTTGAATCCTAAACATACGGGTAAGGAACTCCTGTTAGGAGTATGATAATTCAGTCAAGAGGACTAATATGTCACGCAGCTATTCTTTTTCACAATTTCAAATTATTTCCTGGATGATTCTTTTGGGATCATTGCTTCTGCCTTGCAATTTGTTTTCTCAAAACAAACCTGATATATGGAGTTTTGATTCACAGGTTTTGGATTATCAATTTAACAGGGCTGACAGGGAAATTGATCCAGGCCGCTGGATGGAAGAAGCCCGGTATGGAATAAAAGTTGCCCAGTCGCTTTGGGAAGAATATGCAATGGGTATGTTTGACGATTCTTCTCAAAGGCAACAGGCTTCCGTGGAATTCAATCAATGGAGCGAAACGGAATTGGAGAATCACTTTACCCAATGGCTTTTTAAACGGTTCTTTGGTGCAGAAACTGGATTTTTAAGTTCTGCATTGTCAAAAGAAACAGAAAATGCGAATAAAAGTCTGATTTATCATTTAAGCGCAGAGGGTAGAATACAATATGATGCCGCCGCAAATGATCCGCTTATTATACGCCCTGGCGAAGAAGGTCATGAATGGCAAAAAGACCTTACAGAATGGCAAATCAAAACAGAAAAATCCCTAGATAATGTAATTCAATTATTTGAATCTCATATTATTGGATCTTATCCCGAACTTCTAGCTTTTCTGGAAAAGGATAAAAGGGACGAATTTGGCGCAAGATTAGGCAACCTTGGCATTAAAGCTTCCCTGTCTTTCCAAAATGAATTAAAAAGTATTATATCCAGAGAAGAACGGTATTTTACGGCACGGCGTCTTGGGGATAACTATAGTTTAAGAAAGAAAAGCGAAAATGAATCTGCAGAACTTACGGTAATTCGGCTTATTGAAGAGGCCAATCAATCCGTATCAGATAGACTTTTGGCATTGCAGAAAAAAATTGAAACTGCTGAAGCAGGTGCAGAGGACCTTGTATTGGAAGGCTCTGAATGGCTTTTTCAATATCGTACACAATTTGAACGGGGGCTAGATGCCTGGGCAAGAGCCGAAGAACAGTTTTTTATCCGTCGCATGCAGTGGGAACAGGATTCAATCAGCAATTATTTCGCAGGGGAAGAAGCCTGGAACCGGGCCTTTGATCAATTTGAAACTGCCCGTCAAAACTGGGAACTGGAAGCGAAAAGACTTTTTGATTCCGGGGAAGCCCTTTTTAAAAATGCCTCAGAAACACTGGAAAAATCCATCGTTGAAGCCAGGGCTGAATTTGAACGTGATGCCCTTTTGCGATCTTCCATGGGAGCCGACAAGGCAAAAGCCTGGGCTGATATTTACTTTAATTCAGGATACATGGTCGCACAGGCTAAAGAGAACATTGCCTTTTGGCAGGAAAAATATGATACGGAAAAAGACTCAAATAATTCTTTGAAAATTATGGAAGAAATAAATAATTGGACTGGTTTGTATGATTTCTATTATGATAAGGCCATAGAAGCACGGGAAATACTTATCAATGAATTTTCGATGGTTATGGGTACCGGAACCCTGGCTGAAATTTTAAAAGAGGGGGTATCAAGGGAGGATTTCTTCCTTGATGAATACCAGATAGAACTTATCAGAGCAAAGGCAGCTGCGTCATATTGGGAAAAGAGGACCGAAATAGCGGAAGCGGTCGTTCAATATGCGGAGGATTTTACTTCCGGGCGTTTAACTGAAGCCGAGGGCATAAAAGCCTGGGAATTGGCAAAAAGCGAATATAATTCCGCACTGTCCCGATATGAAGAATCGATGATGTGGTTGAAAGATTCTGGGGAAGAAATAATTACTGCAAGAGAAAATATGGAAGAAGCAGCCAATAAATTGAAAGAGTCGGAATTAAAGCTTGATTCTTTGAATAAAGTTTATAGTGATTATATGGCAGTTTTTATTGCAGGTAAGAAAGAATATTTCATTAGAAAAATAGATGAAAAACAAAATGAATTAGACGCTATTTATAAAGTATTGGATGATTTCAATAAAGATTCCTTATGGTATACATATTTAACATCTGTATGCCAGCTTGAACTAATGAATTACCATGATTTTAGAATGGAGATATTAAAAGAAATTGAGCATGGGGGTCAAATATATAGCATTTCTCTTACTGAATTAGAAGAAGAGATAAAAAATTTTCAGGAGCCTAATTATTCATCCAAGCCTGTTATAAGCAAAATAGTGAATGAATGGCAAATAAAGCTTAATGAAGCGGCTACAGAAGAACTGAGGGATATTATAAATTAGCAATATGAAAAAATAATTCTTGAATTTGTTGATTTAATTAAATTTTCTTTAGAAAATCAATATAAAAGCCGTGTACAAGGTATAGATTTGTTAAAAGGAAATCCCGATTTTAATAGTATAATAGATATAGAAAGTATTGAAGAATTGTCTGAAAATTATGAATCAGTTTGTTCTGATATTATAAAATCCAAAATAAAACTGGAATATGATGCATTGAATTATTATATAAATGGCAATGATGCCAATATTACGGAAAATGCGGTTTGGCTATCTCAATTTTGTTCCGTTGACAAGGAGACCGCTATTGTATATCGGAATACCTTATCTCAAATAATGGAAATAATATATAATAATAAGGACAAGCCTATATATGATGTTTTATATATATTAAATAATTATGATAATGAAAATATATTGAAATATTTTGAAGCAGGAAGCTATTTTAGGATTGATTTTGGATATTCATATACAGACGCTTTTATAAGCGGGTTATTAATTGAAAAAGAAAAAATTGAACATTATTTACAAGTTTATCAGACGGCTCTTCCATTTTCAACATGGTATATAAAAAACAAGCTGGCAAAAGAATATATAAATTTAATAGAATTCTATAATTTTTATAATATCAAAATAAATGATGATATAATTCCAGATAATTTTGAATTATTTGAGTTTTTTGACAATTCAAAAAACAAAATAGAATTAATTTCAAATTATTCAGAAGCCCTTGATAAAACATTTGATATTTTACCTGAATGGATTTATTTACAAAAAGAATCATGGATGGATTCCTTCTTGCAATTATTAACAATACCTCCGGAAGAATTACAAAATAATTTAAAGGAAGTCCAAAGGACGGCAGATATTTTAAATACCTCATTCAAAATTTATAAAAATTCATTAGTGAACAATGAAGTCATTGAGGACTATAATGGAATAATTTCTAATTATAATACTACGGATAATAAACTAAGGGACAATCTAGTTAAAGAAAATTTTCTATTGGAGGAAATAAAAGGCATAAGAAAAAATATGGAAATTTTGGACTCAGGTGAATCTGTAATTAACAAAAGGATTGAAGATATAACCAAGGAAATTGGATTTGAAAAGGATAAATATGAAGATTTATATAATGAATATAAACTTGCTGCTCAAAATATTATTGAAGCTGGTAATAATTATGACGAAAAATACAAGAATTCCATAAAATATTATGATATCTTGGAATTAAAAAGACAGGATTATGAAAAACAGGAAGCCATTAAGAGATGGGCGGAAACCGCTTACCTTGATATTGATTCGGCAATAGATGAATTGAATGGAGTAAAAAATAAATATGAACGATCTGAAATAATTCTGGAAGCTTTGCAGGATATTTACAATAATAAAGAATCAAAATATATTAATAAAGAATATGAATCTCTTTATATCCAATATAAAGAGATTTTTTCAAAATTATTTATTTCCCTGCGTGTAATGGAGGTATTGAATATTGAAATTGAGAAGGAAAAGATACAAAATTCAGAAATTTATTCCGAATATTTGAAGTTGTTGAATCGTCTTAACGGAGATCTGCATTATGTCTATCCTGATAATTTTGAAAAGGAAAAAACAGAATGGAATATTTACGATATTATTAAAGTAGCTGAAGGCAAATTAAAATTCGCATTTACAGAAAATTTTACGCTTGATGGCAATAATATGAATAATGCGAAGGATCTGTTGGAATATATTACAATGTCAAAAATTGATTCATATGGTGTTAATAATACAACTCAACTTGAGGTTGCGTTAAGGGATTTGAATAATCGTTTGTCTGTCTACTTTTCGGATAATAATAAATATGAACAATGGGGCCTGGCGCGCGATTATCTTATACGTAGTATTATAGAAAGCAATGGGAATATCCCTTTATTTGATAATTGGTATAATAAGGCAGATATATTTGACGCTAAATCGCAGATAGGTAGACTTGGAGTATATCCTGTGCTTCCCGGAATGGCGATTCCTATATCATCTTATGCATTCCGTTATCTTGTCATCACGGAAATTGATACGCAAGTGAAGGCCTATAATAATTTAGGCGCAAAGGAAAAGGAAGATCTGGAGTTTTTTACTTTATTGACCCTTTTAAATGGTGGTTATAAAAAGTCGGGTTTTTTTGAAAGGATATCTGAAGCTGTAGAATATAGGGAAGTTTATATGGATATAAGTATAATGCATAGAATATTATCCTTTATAAACAGTAGACCCTCAATCAGAAAATTTAAAGCTGAAGATAGAGAGATAGTCAATACTTTAAATAAACTTAGCCCTGTATTAACTGAATTGGAATCCAGGATAAATGAATGCAAGACTTATTTAAAGGATAATTTGAAAGATTTTGATCTTGTATTGAATAAATATAATAAATCATCAAACAGATTAAAAATATTTATGGGAAATATTGAAAAACAGGAATTTACCTGGACGGATATAGAAAATGCCCTTCTATTAACAGGAAAAGTAAATGAAAAAGATATATTGAACCTGCAAAAATATTGGAATGAATTCACTGCTATTTGTGATTCTGATTTTAATACTATACCAGAAATATTGGCTAATGTTATTGCCTATTATAAAGAAAGCAAAGAAAATTACAAAAATAATCTGGAAGAACTGTTTTATGAAAATTTAAGTAATGTGCATTCAATAGAAACGGAATATAAAAAGGAATATGATTTATATATAAATGGAGATACAGACCTAAATCAACTTTTAAATTTGGCGAAAAATATGTATGATGAAAATAGCCTAGAAATAAAAACCCATTTGGAAAATATGATAATCCCTATAATCAATCAAATGGGGGTATACATTGATGAATTTGGTCTTTCCAGAGGAGAGTATAATCAATTATCCAGTGAGTATATTACCTTATTGGAAAGAGCTTATAAAGAAAGATTTAATGCTGAATTAATGACGCGTGAAGTTCAATGGGGACAGCAAAGATTGGATATTTTAGAGAAATATAATTCATGGGTGAATGATTCAGTCTTAATTTTAGAGAATGGAAGGAATAGTTGGAAAGACAATAATTTAAAATTATATGAAAAATATAATCAATGGTTAAAGGATTTTAAAGGCGAGTACCATAAAGTCGATGAGGCATGGGATTTTGCTTATTTGGAAAGTCTAAAGGATAAAGAGCTTTGGATTAATCAATCTTATGAAGCTGCTGACAAGGCTTCGTCAGATGCCCTATTATTGCTAATAGGTTCGGATGCTGAATCAAAAGCAAGGGCTATGTATACCAGGGATCCAGTTTACTATTCGGATTATAATTATGGAAATCTGGAGAGCATTATGGAACAATTTCTTTTCAATACAGGAATTGTGGATCTAAAGGGTATAATAAATTCCGCAACTGGTAAGACAGAAATTCTTCATTATTATCAGAAAAACGGGTTATATGGGGGAGATATATGGAGCCAAAGCATGATTGATGCTGAAGCATATATTTTGGCAAAAAATGTCCGGGAAGAAATTCTGTCCAGAGAAACAATAAAAATGGCCTTTAATGTCCAGGATATGGCAAAAATTGCTATCAGTGAGCTTGAAGAAGCAATTAAGAATTCCAACAGAAATTTTCAAGATCAAATTGACGATATTTTCATATTGGATGGTCATTGGCAAAAGTTTGGGCATTTTTATGGAAAAGAAGTTATAGTACACTCAACCTTAATAACACGAATGATAACTGAAAATGCTTTTGTGGAAGGGTATACAAATTTAATTATAAATCCCGTGCATTTACAAACTGACATAAGTGAAAATAAATTGAGGGGACTGGATACATTTGCCATTCAAATTATTATTGATTCTATGTATTCAGAAATTAATGCGCTTTATAATGAATATTTTTTTGATGCCAAAGGAATGGATAATCCCCGCTTTACCAGTTTTGGCAAATTTGGACTTCATATAGGATATATACCGGAGCAAAAAAAATCTGATGTCAAGCTGGATGAAGGTAAATCCGGTGTTTTTGAAGATTACGGTTATGGAGAATTTGGCAGGCTGATGTCCGAATATATTTTTTGGAGTTATAAAGAAGAAGTCGGAATAAATTCAATGGCTCTTGCCAACTATGATAAACCCATGTGGGATTCGAGAGGCAGCGTATTTCAGGCCCCTTCATTAAGAACTGCTGCTGATGTAGGTTTGCAAGTTATAACGAGCGTAGGGGCTTTGGCAACGGCAGTGCCTTCAGGGGGAAGCAGTATATTGGGAGCTATAGCTCTCAATTCATTAATTAACACATCCGATGAAATTTTATTTAATCTCATGGATGTGGCGGGCGGCATGAAATTCAAAGACAGTTTAAGCAATATAGGAAAAGCTTATACGATGAACTTTGCCGCAGCTGCCTTGGGATCAGTTTTTGGCGGTGTCAAAGGTGTGGAAACAGGGTTTTTCAAAAATGGCTTAACCGGAAACTTTGTTGATTTGGTAACACCGAATATAGGCAAAACAGCAGTAAAGATAGCTTCAACAGGGCTTCAAAACCTGACTATCGGAACTGCTAATAGCCTTTTAGGAGCGATTTCCTATGAGGGTAATGGCAACTGGAATTTTGATGATAATTATATGGTTCAAAGCTTGAAAAATTCGGGGAAAAGCGCTATTGTAACTGTATCGGGAATGGCAATAAGCGATGTGCTTAATATTGGCATAGAAGGTTTTGTGAAAGAATTGTCGGATAATGGCAGAAAACTAAATGCCACTCTTGGAGGACTTGCTGGTCAGGGGATTAACTATGCCTTGGGAAACGATTTTACTATTAATTTATTGAATTTGGACATGTTTAGCAAATCGGATAATATTAATGCCGGCCTTTTGGAGATGCATTTTGGGCAGGATGGAACATATATGCAGATTGGAATGGGCGGGGTTGATCTGGGAGCTAAATCTTTTGTTAGCTCAGTCAAGGGGCTTGAAGCCTGGAAAGTAAATGGTCAGTTATTATTTTCGTCCAATGCGCAAGTTAAAAAATATGCCAGTCAAATGAGGACTTTATATTCTGATGCGGAGCAAACCAGGCAGGAATATGATAATTTCTTGATAGGAAAAACGAAAATTGTTGAAGACAATCGGGATTATACTCAAAGCATATATAATGAAACTACGGGAATTAAAACAATTTATCTTGGGACTGATGCACAAAACGATGGCAGCCGTTTTGGATTGAATGTAATTCTTGCACATGAAGCGTACCGGGATGGGATTATTGGTAATAAAGCGCAGCAGAAATTTGAAACCCAAAATGCTGTTATTGGGCATATGGAAACGGCTTCGGCGATACTAAATACTTATGGTTATGGGTTAGGGCTTAATGCGACTTTGGAGGGTTTTATTTATGATTACCTTTTGAAAACCGATAATATAGGCGGGATTGCCAATTATGCAGGGATGTATGATAGTTCCGCAGATTATTGGAAATTATTAAATAATGGCAATCTTATGTATGATGGATTTGCAACCTTAAGAGATGAGGAAGGAAACATAATCAGAAGCGCCAAAAGCATGGGTGTATCCGATACTGCTATAGAAAGTGCACTGCTTAAAATTTTGGGATTTGATTCGCCGACAAAAGAAATGACAAATGCAGTTAGACAGTTAATGGTTTATTCAGGTTTAGTTCATTCCAATAGCGAAAATTCCGATGAATGGTATTGGCAGGGTGATCGTGAAGTGAGGTTTGGGGATAATTTGGATAATTATTATACCGCATACACCAATATAAATGAATTGAATGAAGGAGCAATAGTATATTTATCATCAATTTATAGTTTGTATAATAATTTGCAGGTTGATAAAAAAGTAATTAGCAGCTTTATTAGTAAAACATATGGGTCCTCTGTCAGTTTTATAAATCATGCAGAAATCGGCGATAATTTGAAAATAGCAAGAGAAATGCTATCTGAAATATATGATTATAAACAACTGCAAATGATAGGATATAACAAAGGTTTATTTGCACAGAGCTTATTAGATGGTATTAATTTAGATTCAATGGTTGACGGAATTGCCAATAGATCCCAAGGATTTGAGGCCACCTTAGGTCCGCAAAAGTTAAAAAGCAGCTCAATTCCCAATGCTGATACACTAGAGGAAGACCACACCGGAATTGATTATGGCCCAGGCGGAAAAAATGTTTATGTTCCCGGTGGATATTGGAAATTAATTGATACTTTTAAAGATAAGGCGTATTTTCAATTATATGGCAGTGATCTAAAAATGAAAATCCAACACTTAAATCCTGATGAAGTAAAAAAATTAGTCCTAGGTTCATTTTTTGGAATTAATAATAATAACATAATATCATATCCGACAGAATCATATGGCAGTGGTACTAATGCTCATATTCATATTGATATGACAATGTCCTTGCCATATAATGGTTATTATACAAGGCAGTTTGTAGATCCCGATACGTTAAAGATTGGCAATAAGTTTGATTATAAGTTAATCTACAAAAACTATAAAGGGGATATAATCCCTGATGCTCCCACACAATATTATAGGTATTAAGGAAATCGCCATGATTATATTATCATTTATAATGAATTTAATGATTACTTTTTCCTGCTTAACAAATGAGGACAATAAAGGTTATGTTGGTAATTTATATAAAATGATTGAGATATTCATAAAAAAACCAATAATTAGTTTGCCAACTAAATATTTAGAAAATTATTCTTTAGATGACCTAATAGGAAAATGGTATCTTTTAAAAGAAGAAAGTGATGAAGATGACAATATACATAAAAGCTATTCATATTATTGTATTTATAAAAGTGATAATGTTTATAAATTTGAAGAAAAGTACTATAGCAGTATTTATCATGGAGTTTTATTTATCGATTCTAATGGACTATATACTTTCAAATATGAAAATAATCACTATAGTTATATAATAGGTCCTCCAAGATTTACTATAGACGGAAAATTAGCAATTTTAATTGGTGAAGATATTCCAACAGGTTTCTATCAAAAAGTGGAATAATTAATATATCCCGAATGCTTCTATGCGTTCGGGATATATAGTTTAAATCTTTGGAATGACTTCCCTAAGTAAATTAGTCACCCTCGCCGCATTTTCCGCAAATACTTTGGAAATAGCTTCCCAGGTGACAGGCTCCTCGTCGATGCGCCAGGAATCGTAGTCTGTGCTCATAGCAATTGCAGCATAAGGGATGCCAATTTCATTTGCAAGAACGGTTTCAGTTGAGATAGACATGTTTATAATATCCGCACCCCAGGCACGGAACATTTGGGATTCTGCACGGGTGGAGAATCGGGGGCCTTCAATGGTAACAACTGTGCCTTTATTGTGGAATGCATATTTTTGACTGACGCATCCTTCAACAAGAAGCTTGCGAAGCCTGATATCATAAGGATCGGCCATAGGGCAATGGATCACTTTTTGAGGCTCGAAGGATTCATAAAAGGACATTTTGCGTTGTTTGGTAAAATCGATAAATTGATCAATGACAATTAAGTCCCCTCGGTGGATTTCTTCCCTAAGGGAGCCTACAGCTGTGGTGGCCAAAATGTGGGTACACCCTGCAGACTTGAGGGCGGCTATATTGGCCCGGAAATTAACCTGGGTTGGAGGTATGGTATGTTCCCGGCCATGGCGGGCAAGGAGAATAACTTCAATGTCGCCTATACTGCCCCTTTTAAGAGGCGAGGATGGATCGCCATAAGGGGTGGGGAAAATTTCATCCCTTGAGTTTGAGAATATATCCGGGTTATCGAGGCCGCTGCCTCCTATGATTCCTATTACCGCCATACTGATTCCTCCTTAATGATATTTATTATAGAACGCCTGAATTAAATCGAATGCTTTTTCAGGGCTGCTGCTATAGGCAATGACCCCTTCGTCATGGCCTGCAAGAGCTATAATTCCTTCTGGCTTCCTCAAATCATTGATAGTCTGGGCAATTGCCATAGCGATTTCCGGCGAACCGTATTCTGCACTGGCCGGAGTTGCCGGGAATTTGTCTTTAAGCATGCCATCGAATATTTTTCTGTCATGAATATGGATTACGCTTTTGGCTTCCTGGCAGGATTCATAGATAGCGCCATGGGTCATGGATTCAGACGAAGCTTGTATCGGGCCTGTGGAGGCAATGCTGTTGGCTGCAATATCAACTGAGGTTACAAGGCAATATTTATCGGCAGTAAGAACCTTATCGGCACCGGTGGAAGTCCCGCTGATGAAAAATTGATTGCCTTCTGTGCGTATGCTTACATTGCCGAAGCCTATGCCGTCAAGGCGGGCGCCCACTAAATTAAGATCGTGGAGTTTTGTACGCACGTTATTGAGGTTTTTCCAGAGAGGCGGTTCCATTGCAGACCCTGGGGTATGGATAGCCGAATATTTGACATATCCTTCATTGTTCATTTATTTCCTCCGGATATAATGATGATATTCCCTGTTCGGAGGCAGGGCATATTCCTCTTTCGGTAATAAGGCCGGTAATATACCGGTTTGGGGTTACATCAAAGCCCCAGTTGCGCGCGGGGGTTGTGTCGGGACAAATCTGCACGGTTTCAATCAGGCCATTCGCCGTTTTGCCTGACATAAAGCGGACTTCGGCAGCATCCCTTTCTTCTATGGGGATTTCTTTAATGCCGTCCCGCATTTTAAAATCGAAAGTTGAAGATGGCAGGGCAATGTAGAAGGGGACATTATTTTCTTTCGCTGCCAGGGCTTTAAGGTACGTGCCGATTTTATTTGCCGAATCACCCTTGCGAGTAACGCGGTCAGCTCCGGTGATAACCATATCCACAAGGCCGTGCTGCATCATATGACCACCGGCATTATCCGGGACAAGATCGTGGGGGACGCCATGTCCGCAAAGTTCCCATGCAGTAAGGCTTGCGCCCTGATTGCGGGGACGGGTTTCGTCAACCCAGACATGGACTTTTATTCCTGCGTCAAAAGCAGCGTAAACTGGAGAAAGGGCTGAACCATAATCCACAAAGGCAAGCCAGCCTGCATTGCAATGAGTCAGAATATTTACAGCCTCGCCGTTTCTTTTTGAGGAAATAGCTTTAATTGCTTCAAGGCCATGGAGGCCGATGTTTCTACAGGAGTCGGCATCGCTGTCCGCAATAACCTGGGCTTCAAGCCGGGCATTTTCGCGTTTTTGGAGAAGGTCGGCATTGCTCCTTAAAAGTTTTGCAAGCATGATATCCACAGCCCGGGCAAGATTGCTTGCGGTGGGACGGGTTTTCTTTAAGACTTCTGCCGATGCCTGAAGTTGTTGATCAAAATTCGATTCGTCCGCTTCAAGGGCAGCAAGGTACATGCCGTAGGCAGCAGCCGCCCCGATGAGGCCCGCGCCTCGGATATACATATCTTTTATAGCGCGGCGTATATCTTCAACAGTTTTGAGATCGAGGATTTCAAATTTAAAAGGCAGAACCTGCTGGTTGATTATTTGTACAATAGATGGATCTGATTCTTTCAGCCAAATAGTCCTGTAACGTTTTCCGTTAACGTTCATAAAATCTCCAGTCAGTAGTATACTGGAGAATCAGCCTTCGTTCCAGTGCCCGATTTTGCGTATCTTCAGGTTTCTATAGCGCACCAGTACCGAAGGGTTGCGGCCCGAAAGATCCTTGATATCCTTTAAAAGTATTTTCTTGATAGCTGCTGCGGATGCATTGGGATCGGTTTGGGCGCCGCCGGGCGGTTCTGTTATGACCCCATTAATTACATTGAAGTCAAGGAGATCGGAGCTTGTGATCCTGAACATGGCTGCTGCATCTTTTGCGCGGCCTGCGTCCCTGAGCAGAATGGATGCACAGCCTTCGGGGCTAATCACCGAGTAGATGGCATTTTCGAGCATGTAGATTTTGTCTCCTACGCAGAGGCCAAGGGCGCCGCCTGAACCTCCTTCGCCTATGATGACGCAAACCAGGGGAGTTTTAAGCTGGCTGAAATCGCGGAGGTTTCGGGCAATGGCCTCGCCTATCCCTCGTTCTTCGGCGCCGAGGCCGGGGTAAGCGCCTGCGGTATCAACAAAAGTGATGACGGGACGGTGGAATTTTTCAGCCTCTTTCGCAAGCCGCAGGGCTTTGCGGTAGCCTTCGGGGTTTGCCATGCCGTGGTTGCGGTGCATATTTTCTTTGAGGCTTCTGCCTTTTTGGTTCGCAATAATCGTAACAGGGCGACCGTCGAGGAAAGCGAGGCCTCCGATCATGGCGGGGTCGTCGCCAAAGGCACGGTCGCCGTGGAGTTCGGTGAAGTCCCTGAAAATACGATTGATATAATCCATGGAGTAGGGCCGGTCGGGGTGGCGGGCAAGCTCCACTCGTTTCCATGCAGTTTCGGTTTTAGAGCTTGCCTGTATTTTGGTTTCCAAAAGTTCCAGTTCTTCAGAAAGGTTAAGCCCCGATTCCTTAATGAGCTTTTTAAGCTCCGCTACCTTTTTTTCGATTGCCTGTATTTCCATTATTGTTCCTTGTGAAGATCAATGAGGCGGGAGATTATTTTTCTCTGATCCTTGCGGCTGACTATCATGTCCACAAAACCTTTTTCCAGCTGGAACTCTGCACGCTGGAACCCTTCGGGGAGGCTTTGGCGAATTGTGCCTTCAATTACCCTGGGGCCTGCAAAGCCGATGAGTGCACCTGGTTCGGCAAGGGTAACATCGGCCAGCATGGCAAATGAGGCTGTTACGCCCCCGGTGGTAGGATCGCAGAGGACTATGAAGAAGGGTACGCCAGCCTTGTCGAGCTCTGCAGCGGCACTCGAAGTCTTTGCCATTTGCAAAAGGGAGAAAATGCCTTCCTGCATGCGTGCGCCTCCTGAAGTAGTGTAAATTACCACAGGTAGTTTTTCTTCCGCTCCCTTGAGCATGGCGCGGCTTACTTTTTCCCCTACTACAGAACCCATGGAACCGCCCATGAAGTTGAAGGACATAAGGCCAAGTATGAGGGGCTTCCCTTCTATGGTGCATGTACCGGTGATGACTGCATCTTTCATCTGGGCTTTGGCTTCGGCCTCTGAAAGTTTTTCCTCGTAGCCCAAAAGATCTATTGGGTTGAGGGAACTGAGGTTGGCTGAAAATTCCCTGAAACTTTCGGGATCGATAAGGTAGCGCATGCGTTCATTCGGCTCCATGCGGTAATGATACCCGCAGCCAGGGCAGGTCTTGAGATTTTCTGCTATAGCAGAGCTGTCTTGAGGAATACCGCATCCTGGGCATACAGAAGTTGCATCAGCGGACATTTTCTACCTCCTCGGCAATGGATTTGTAATAGGAAGTTCCGAAATTGCCGGAACGGAATACGCTATCGTTGATGATCCATTGCTGCTGCGCTTTATTCGTGATTAAACCTTCAATGATCAACTCGTCCAAGGCCCTGTTCATGCGGGCTATGGCAAGGTCCCGTTTTTCATCGTGAACTATGAGCTTGGCCACCATGGAATCATAATGCGGAGGGACCACGCATCCATTGTACAAAAATGAATCGAACCTGACACCGGGTCCTCCGGGGACTTCGAGGCGTGTAACTATCCCGGGGCTTGCGGCGTTGATCCTGCATTCGATGGCCCAGCCCCGTATGGGGAGGGTTCCTGCTTTTATTTCCATGCGGTTTTCGGTACAGGAAAGTATTTGCTGGCGTATTATGTCGGTACCGGTAACAAATTCGCTCACCGGGTGTTCTACCTGGACCCGGGCGTTTACCTCCATAAAATAAAAGCTGTCATCTTCCACAAGGAATTCTATGGTACCGGCGCCGCGATAGTTCAATTCTTTAAAAAGATTGATGGCCCCCGATGCCATTCGATTCCGCATTTCGTCATTTACCCCCGGGGAAGGGCTTTCTTCAATAAGCTTCTGATGATTTTTTTGCACCGAACAGTCCCGCTCGCCAAGAACCGCAACATTGCCTTTGCCGTCCGCAAGAATTTGAAGTTCCACGTGCCGGGGATTTTCAAGATAGCGTTCAATAAAAACCCTGCCGTCTGAAAAATTGGATTCAGCTTCGCGGCTTGCGATTGAGAGATTTTCCGCGAGTTCAGCTTCGGAACGCACTATCCTCATGCCCTTGCCACCGCCGCCCGCCGCAGCTTTTATAATTATGGGGAAGCCTAATTGTTTTACTGCTTTTAATCCGTCTGCCGCATTGGCAACTGCATCTTTAGTACCGGGAGTAATGGGGATGCCGAATTTTTGAGCGGTACTGCGGGCAATGACTTTATCCCCCAGGAGATCAATGGTCTCCGCCTCGGGGCCTATAAAGAGGAGGCCTTTGTCTGTTGCAAGTTTTGCGAATTCGGCGTTCTCCGAAAGGAAGCCTACGCCGGGGTGTATGGCATCGCAGCCGGTGTTAATGGCCGCCATGATAAGGTTGCTGCGCACCAGGTAACTTTGGGAAGAAGGGGGAGGGCCTATGCACACGGCTTCGTCAGCGAGCCTTACATGGAGGCTGTCTTTGTCGGCAGTGGAATAGACCGCCACGGTTTTTATGCCCATTTCCCTACAGCAGCGTATGATGCGGACTGCAATTTCTCCCCTGTTGGCAATGAGGAGTTTCTTCAGGTTTTTCAACCTATCCCCCTAGAGCCGTTTGACCGTAAAGAGGGCCTGGCCGTATTCAACCAGATCCCCGCTCGAAGCGTGGGTCTTGATAATCTCGCAGTCGAATTCGGCTTCAAGGTGGTTCATCATTTTCATTGCTTCGAGAATGCAGAGAGTGGCGCCGGCTTTTACCTTTGTGCCGGGGCTGACAAAGGCTGGAGAGTCAGGGCTGGCTGAAGCGTAAAAGGTTGCCACAATGGGGCTGGTGATTTTTTCGCCTTCGGACAAGGTTTCGACTTTGCCCACCGGGATAGCAAGATGGACAGGACCTTCTGCTGTACCGGGAACTAGCGGAGCTGCCTGAGGGTTTGCAACACCGGAGGTGAAGGCGATTTCTTTGCGCAATATCAAATGGGAAGTGCCATCATTGAGATCCAGCTCCGCGATTGATGAAGAGCTGAATTTGTCTACCAGGGTGAGTATTTGTTTTTCGTTCATAAGTCGCTCCCCGAAGGATCTACATCCGCTTCATAATCTACACCGGCTACATCAAAGCCGTGGGCTTCAAGAAAATCGTGTTTGAATCCAGCCACATCAGTAGCGGAAAAAACATTTTCATCTGTAACGATATCCATGCGGTTGAGAGTTTCCTTCTGCACATCTTCGCGCATTTCCCAGTCGTCGATGCGTATTCTCCCTTCGCTGTCAACGGGGACTTTTTTGGGATTGGAGATTGCGTCGGCGGTATAGAGGCGATCGCAATAGAGACGGGCTATCTGCTCAATGCAGCCTTCGTGGATGCCTTTTTCCTTCATCACTTTGAAGAGGCAGGAGACATAGAAAGGGATAATCGGGATCACCGCGCTAGCCCTTGTTACCAATGCCTTATTTACCGATATCCATGCCCCTGCCAGTTGACCGGAACCCGCAGGACCGAAATTTTTATTGATTTCTTTGCATGCCCTTTCGAGATCTTCCTTGGCTTTGCCTATAGTTCCGTTTTTGTAAATGGCCCAGGAAAGTTCAGGGCCTATGTAGGTGTAGGCAATGGTTCTGGCAGCAGGGGCAAGTATGCCTTCTTTTGCAAGGGCTTCGATCCAGAGTTCCCAATCCTCACCGCCCATAACTTTAATAGTGTTGGCAATTTCTTCATCTGTGGCGGGTTCTGCCCCTGCGGTGGAAAAAGCGCCGGTCATCATGTCCAGGGTTTTACCGGAATAGGTTTTACCTATGGGTTTAATAACCGAGCGGTGCATAATCCCTGTTTTGGGATCAGTACGTACCGGTGAAGCAAGCGAATAAATGATGAGATCGATTTTGGCCGGGATGCCTGCCGCAGCGGCAGCTTCTTTTACCGCATTGACCGTCCGGGTTTTCATCTCATTGGAGAAGGCGTCGCCGTCAAGGGTTTTGGAAACGAGGCCTGCTTTGGCAGCTTCCTTGTCAAAGGCGAGGTTGTTATAATAGCCTGGGGTTCCGGGTTTTGATTCGCTGGCGGGCTTTTCAAAGGAGATGCCCACAGTAACTGCGCCGTAACCAAAAGCTACGGCAATTCTGCTTGCAAGACCGTAACCTGTGGAGCAGCCAATTACCAGCGCCAGTTTCGGGCTTCCTGTGAGGGCGGTTTTCCCCGCTTCAACGGGGTTCTTGCCGCCTGCGAGTTTTTCTTTGATGTAGCTGATTTCCTGCCTTACCGTGGCAGCGCAACCCTTTGGGTGGCTGTTAATGCAAATACTGTTTCTTACCATTGGTTTTATGATCATATTGTTTCCTTTGATACCAGGCAGAGCCATTCGGCTTCTGCGGCTAGTTCGTCGCCTACATAGGCTTTACCGGCCTGTTTAATCATTTTGGGCGAAACCCTCAGGTTTTCAATTTCGCAGCGGACCTTGTCGCCCGGGCGCACCTGGCGGCGGAATTTTACTTTATCTACCGAAGCGAGAAAGAAGAGGGTATCTCCACCCATGATCCCGAGCTTTCGCAAGCCTGCCCCGCCTGACTGGGCCATGGTTTCTACAAGGATTACTCCGGGAACCACAGGGTACTCCGGGAAATGGCCTGCAAAGAAAAATTCTTTTTCTGTGAACACATGGGAGGCTGTAATTCTTTCTTTATCTGCGCTGATAATTTCATCAACAAAAAGAAAGGGCGTCCTGTGGGGGAGCAGTTCTTCAATTTCTTTACTCATTTTATTTTCCTTCCTGGCTATACTTTTTAAAAACCACAACGCCGTTATGACCGCCAAAGCCGAGGGAACCTGAGGCTGCCGCGCTTATCTCGCCGTACTGCGCTTTATTGGGTACATAGTCGAGATCGCAGGCAGGATCGGGATTATCAAGATTGATGGTGGGGGGATAGAAACCTTCCCTGATTGCAAGCACGCATGATACGGCCTCGATACCGCCTGAACCCGCGACACAGTGGCCTGTCATGCTCTTGATGCTCGAAACTTTCATCTTCTGTGCATGATCCCCAAAGGCATATTTGATCATTTTGGTTTCGGTAGGATCGTTTATTTCGGTGGAAGTACCGTGGGCGTTGTAATACTGCACTTCTTCGGGTTTTAATTCCGCATCCTGCAAGGCCATTTTGATGGCCCTGCCGCCGCCGATTCCTGACGGCTCCGGGGAGGTGATGTGATAGGCATCGCAGGAAGCGCCGTAGCCTGCCAATTCGGCGAGTATTTTTGCGCCCCGTTTTTTGGCGTGTTCTTCGCTTTCAAGTACCAGAACGCCTGCGCCTTCGCCCAGCACAAAACCGTCCCGGTCAGCGTCAAAGGGACGTGAAGCTTTTGCCGGATCATTGCAGCGTTTGGTGGAAAGGGCTTTGAGCATCTGGAAGCCGCCTATGGAAAATTGGGTTATGCAGGCTTCGGAACCGCCCGAGACGACCACCTCGCAGCGGCCTGAGCGTATGAGGTCCAGGGCCTGGCCCAAGGCATCGGTGCCTGATGCGCAGGCTGTAACCTGGGTAAAGGCGGGGCCTTCGAGGCCGTAGAGGATAGCGATGTTAGCCGCAGCTTCGTTGTTGATCATCAGGGGAACGGTGAGAGGGAGCATGCGTTTAGGACCTATGTCGAAAAGCTTGCGGAATGATTCGGTTACAATTTCGAATCCCCCTATGCCGTTTCCTATTACAATTCCTGCTGATTCAGGAACGCACTTAATCTTTTTTTTGCCATCTTCACCTGCTTCTCCCAGAAGGCCGGCCTGTTCCAGGGCTTCGGTTGCGGCTGCTGCCGCGAACTGGGTAAAGCGCGCCATTTTGCGGGCAGCTCTGTTGTCGAACCATTTGGAGGCTTCAAAATCTTTTACTTCTCCCGCTATGGTTACATCAAAACCAGTGGTGTCAAACTGGGTAATCTTTCCGATTCCGCTTTTGCCTTCTTTTAATGCGGCGGAAAATTCTTCCACCGATTTTCCTATGGGGGAGATAACCCCCATACCGGTTACTACAACTTTCTTTTTCATTTTGTCCTCCGCTTATATAAACATGCCGCCGTCCACGGCAATTATCTGTCCGGTTATGTATGATGATGAAGCCGATGCCAGGAAAAGCGCAGCCTCCGCAATGTCTTCGGGCTGCCCTATGCGCTTGAGGGGGATGTGTTCGATGGTTTTTTCTTTGGCCTCGGCAGCCATGGCATTGGTCATGTCCGAGGCAATGAAGCCGGGAGCAATGGCATTGACTCTGACGCCGCGGCTTGCAACTTCCTGGGCAAGGCTTTTGGTGAGACCTATGAGACCTGCCTTGCTGGCCGAGTAATTTGCCTGTCCGCCGTTTCCGTGTATGCCCACCACGCTGGACATGTTGATAATGGAGCCGGCCCTCCTGCGTATCATATCCCGGCCTATGGTGCGGGATATGAGGAAGGCGGCAGTAAGGTTTACATCCAATACTTTTTGGAAATCATCAAGGGTCATCCTGAAAGAAAGATTGTCCCTTGTAATGCCCGCGTTGTTTACCAGAATGTCGAAACCTCCTGATTCTTTTAGCAGTGATTCTGCGAGTTTTTCCGTTGCCGCAAGATCTCCGAGATCCGCGCTGACCCAGTGGAGCCTGCCTGAAGCTTTTTCTATACGCTCACCCATATCCTCTGGTTCTTTGGTTCCTATCCCCCAGACTTCAGCGCCTGCCGCAATAAAACGATCCGCTATGGCCCTGCCAATACCCCTTGAGGCTCCGGTTACCAGTGCTTTTTTATCCTGTAATTCCATTACATATATCTCCTGCTGTTATGCCAATAGTTTTTCTAAATCAATCAATGTCCCCGCAGCCAGGCAGGGGAGGGCGCTTCCCGAATCTTTCCAGAGGCCCTGCAGTACTTTGCCCGGCCCTGCTTCAAGGCACACATCGAAACCTTCGGCTGATTGTATTGCCGCCTCCTCATCCGTCCACCTCACCGGGGACGTGATCTGTGCCAGGGCCAGCTTCCGCGCTTCTTCGCCGGAGCTTACAGGTTTTCCTGACACATTGGAGTAGAGGGGCAGCACCGGGTTATTGAACCGGGCCTTTTCCAAAAATGGCCTGAAAGCTTCCGCCGCATCGGCAATGAGGGGCGAATGGAAAGGCCCTGCCACCGCAAGGGGGATAACCCGCTTGCAGCCCGCTTCGATAAAACGCCTGGCGCTTTCGGCAAGAGCTTCGGCAGTGCCTGAAACCACAGTCTGCCGGGACGAATTGATATTGGCGGCAAAGAGCTTGTCGAAGGGGGCGCCTTCTTTTTTCCATTCGGCGATGAGGCCTTCAACTTGATCGGGCGCAAGGCCGATTACGGCAGCCATACCCGGCGCCGAGCCTGAACCGGCATCTGCCTTTATCCTGTCTGCCGAAGCCTGCATGGCTTTTCCGCGTTCTGCTGCCAACAGGAAACAATCTTCTTCGCTGAGCACGCCGGCTGCGGCCAGGGCCGCATATTCCCCAAGGCTGAAGCCTGCAACGCCTGAGGGTTTGATGCCTTTTTCGGCTAGCCAAGCGGCAGCGGCCAGGTTGGCCAGGGTTATGGCGGGCTGGGAAATATCGGTCCGCTTCAAGGTTTCCGCGTCTGAATTTTTAAGGAGGGATTTCATATCCCTACCGGTTATGGAAGAGGCAAGAGCAAAGAGCTTTTGGGCGGCGGGGCTTGATTCGAGTATATCCAAGGCCATGCCTGGATACTGGGCGCCCTGGCCGGGGAATAAAAGAAACGCTCTGGATATCATGATTCTATTATGACAAAATATAAGAAAATGTCAAGATAAAAATTCACCATACGATGAGGTTTCCTCCATATGTGAGGCCCGCGCCGAAGCCGACAGTCATGATGATATCGCCTTTCTTGAGCCGTCCGCTGCGATTAAGCTCGTCACAGGCAATGGGAATGGAAGCCGAGGAAGTATTGGCATATTCTTCTATATTAAGGAAGAACTTTTCTTCCGGGATTCTAAGTCGTTTGGCTGCTGCCTGGACAATGCGGGCATTGGCCTGGTGGGGGACTATATAGGCGAGATCTTCCACCCCGAGGCCTTCAAGCTTGAGCAGCCTGTCAATGGTATCGGTGATGGCCTTTACGGCAAACTGGTAGACCGCCTGCCCATTCATGTCCAGGTGGGGGGGCACATCCACGATTTCGCCTGTTTTGTAGGGGTTTCGGGTGCCGCCCCGTTCTATGGTCAGGTCGGCCGCGCCTGAACCATCCGCAGCCAGGATGGAGCGGAAGATTCCCCTCTTCCCGACGCCCGCCATGGGGGCTTGGGTTTTTTCAAGCACAAAGGCGCCCGCGCCGTCCCCGAAAAGCACGCAACTTCCCCTGTCGGTCCAGTCAGTTACCTTGGTGAGGATTTCGGCGCCTATTACTAAGGCGCGCTTCCTGTTGGGGTTAATGTCCAAGAGGCCGGCGGCAGTTTCGAGGCCGTAGATGAAGCCGGTGCAGCCTGCAACAATATCCATGGCCGCGGCCTGCCTGGCGCCGAGCTTGTCCTGGATTATACAGGCAGTCGAAGGGCAGCCCAGGTGATCCGGGGTGGCTGTGGTGACTATTATGAGGTCTAGGGAGAGGATTGCTTCCTCTGGGCTGATTTTCCAGGCGGCCGCAGCCATGGAAAGGGCGTTTTTGGCGGCTTCCAGCCCAAGGTCGCTTGCAGCCGTGCTTTCGTCTGCTATGTGCCTGGCAGCTATACCGGTATGGGATCTAATCCATTCGTCGCTAGTATCCATCTTCGCTGCCAAATCGTCGTTTGTTACCCTGTTTGGGGGAACAGCTTTTCCGGTCCCTGTTATCTCTATTGCCATGAACAGTCCTTTATAATGACAAAATTCGTATTTTTGTCATTATAACAAAATATAAGAATTTGTCAACTTCGTTCTTTCGACCCTGGAGATGCCTGAAGGTTGCGATGTACCAAAGTTTTGTGCTATATTTAGTATATGAAAAGAACCTTTCCCTTAAGGCGCTTCCTCATGGCTTTTGCAGTTTTTGGCGCTTTGGCCCTTCCTTTGGAGGCTCAAGGTTTCTTTAGCCGGCTGACCTGGGCGGCGGAAGGGTCGGTGCTCTTTTTCCCCGAGGATAACGGCATGCATTCCGACCCCATGCCCGTGCTTCCCAGCCCCGGGGTTGCGGTTTCCTATCCCTTGCCCGGGCCCATGCATCTTGAACTTACCCTGGATCTCTACTTTACCCATTATGGCTATGATTTTGACCTTGACCGGGCTGTCCCCTATGCTATCGAAAACCGATCTTCCTTTGTGCTGGGTTCGGTCCTGGGGCTGCAGGCCATGGCCCTTTTCGATATTGGCTCCAGAATTGATGTACGGGCTTATGGCGGTTTTGCCGCGGATCTCAGGATTGTGCTTTTGGCGGAAGACCTCAATTCTTCGGATTTTACGGGCGTCCCGCAATCAGATCCCCAGATACAAACTGACGCGGTGCGGGATTACTTCTGGTCGTCAGGGCGCTGGCTTCTTCCGGTCATAGGCGGGGGCATGGATTTTGATCTCAATTCAAAATTGAAGCTTGGCCTTGATCTCCGGGTCTGGTTCCCCTTGTACAAAGTGTGGACTGCGGAGAATCTTCCGGCTGTTGAAGGCTGGCGTTTCGGAATAGGGGCGCGGATCACATTTAGAAGGAATAGCGCAGTTCAGGCTGTGGACGCACCATGAATAATGGCTTATGATAGGATATGATTGGTTTCCTTATAAAGAAGAATTTTTTCGATCTCTGGGATAATCTTTTCAGGGTGGCCCTGTTGAACCTGGGCTTCATTGCATCCATGGCAATCCCGGTGTTTCTTCCTACCCTTTTGGCAGGGGTTCCGGTTTTAGGGCTGGGGGTTCTTTTCATCGGCATACTTTGGTGCTTTGTGTATCTTTCTGCTGCTGCCCTCTGCGTGAAATCCATTTCAGACTATGGCGCTTTCGGGTTTGCCGATTTTTTTGCCAGTTTAAAGATCATCTGGCCATTAGGATTGATTGCAGGGGCACTGGTGTTTGTCTGCTATCTTCTTATTACCATGGTGATTCCCTTTTATTTGGCCATGAATTCCATGGTTGGCCTTCTTTTGGCAGCGGTGATTTTCTGGACTTTAGTGGTAGGGGCTTTATCGCTTCAATTTTTCTTTGCTGTACGATCAAGGCTCGATACGAAAATCACCAAGATCATAAAGAAGTGTTTTATCATCTTTTTTGACAACCCCGGTTTTGCGTTGTTCGTCTTTCTTTCCACTATATTAATGCTCGCGATTTCGGTTTTTCTGGCCTTCCTCTTTCCGGGGCCTGCGGGGATACTCCTCTATCAGGATGAGGCTTTACGGCTCCGCCTCTTCAAATACGATTGGCTCGAGGCTAACCCCGAAGCCAACCGCAAGCAGATTCCCTGGGACGCTATTCTGATTGATGAGAGGGAGAGGACGGGGACACGCAGCCTTAAGAGCTTTATTTTCCCCTGGAAGGACTAGCCGCCAAAACCTTTTGCCAATGAAAACGGACGGTTTTACTTCTCGTGAGTCCCTATGGGGCTGTGGGGGCATCTCATGCCGGAAGAGGTAGAGCCGCAGTAGATGCATTTGTTGGCGCCGTGGCCGTGGACATGCTTCCGGGTGGGTGTCTGAAGGCAGCCGTTTCCATAGGAGGAGGAGCCGCAGTAGATGCAGCGCCTTTCGTCGTTGTTATGCTGGTGAAGGCCCGAGACGCTGCCTGGGCAGCCTGGACCGTATGCTGTGGAGCCGCAAAATGAACATTTTGATGGCATAATTTTCCCCTTCAAACTAAAATCGGCAAAAGTTACGCTTCTGCTATATTATTATCGGAAACCTCCAGGATTTTCCTGAGCATTGTTTCCATTCTGCCTAGCAAAACTTATTTTACCCCTAGTCCGAGGCATGCCGCAACCCCCCTTTCAAGGCCAGGTATATGGTTGTGTATGGGGACATTCACATTTTTAGTATTTCCATCAAGGAAGCGCAGGGCAAGGGCCGTGGAGCCTCCGCCATCCAGGTTGAGTCCGTCTCGGGCTCCGAATTTTTGGAGGATCAGGGCAAGTTCAGCTTCGGTTATACCCCTGCTTCCGGGGCGCCTGCCGTCTACCGCAAGGAGATAGAGGTATTGGTTCGAGACAGCTACGGCGCTGCGGGGATGTCTGGGCGGGTTATCCTGGGCAAGGACCCTGTCTACGGGGCGGCTGTCCTTAAGGACAATGCCGAAGCCGCCTACGGCATTTTCAATTTCTTCTATATTGATGATTTTATCGATGATTTCAGACTGGGGGATAATGGCAGCCTTGTTGTTTTTATAAAAGACAAGGGCGTCGTAGGAGGGATGGGGCCGGGCTATGAGCTTTCCTCCTGATATGACGATGCCGATGTTGGCGCGCTCTTCCCCCTGCCTGCCCGAAACGGGGTCGAAGGGGGTGGCGTTGATTGCGGCAAGGCTATTGGTGGTTTCCGCGAAAGCGGAGACATGGGTGCTGATGTTTGCGTCGCTGACTATTATTTTGAGGCGGGGGTCGCTGAGGTCCGCCCGTATGGCCCAGAGTTCTATTTTGGGGTTGTCGAGACGGGCTTCGAAATAGCCCAGGGCAGGGGCATGCCCCGCTGGGAGATTGAAAGCCAAGGGCCGCCAAAGGGGGGTGAGATCTTTTATGGCGTCCTGCCTGGCTTGGGTTTTTTCTTTTGCCCCGGAAACCGGGGAGATGGTGGTGCAGGCAAAAAAAAGCGGCAGGATAAAGAATAAAATCAGTATCCGCCGCATTTTTTGGTGTGGTAAACGACTAATAATCGTTCTTGCCCTTCCGGGATTTCTTCATGAGTTTCCGCGCAATCGCTTTCTTTTTCCGATTGAGGATTGTGGAGGGCTTTTCGTAGTATTCCCGCTTTTTGAATTCACGGATGATGCCTTCTTTTTCGACCATCCGCTTAAAACGTTTAATGGCTTTTTCCAGCATCTCGTTATCATCTACGATGATATGAGCCAAATGTAATCACCTCCCTTCCTGTTTCGGTAAGCGTTGAATCTTTCATATTAGTAAGCTATCAGTTTACTCAAAATCTCATCTTTGTCAAGAATGGCTCTGGACACAAGGGCATCGGGGTCGGTGTTTTCCCCTGCTGCCCGTACCTCCCAGTGGAGATGGGGGCCTGTGGCAAGCCCTGTGGCGCCCGAAAGCCCCAGGAGCAGTCCCGCACCCGCCATTTGGCCCTCGACTACGGCTATGGAATCCAGGTGATAGTAGAGAGAATAGACCCCGGGCATATGCTCGAGAACCACCGAATTCCCGGTAACGATGCGGGGTCGGGCAAGGACCACCTTGCCCATGGCGCAAGCCCTTACCTCTGTCCCCTTGGGGACCCCGTAATCAACGCCCGCGTGTATGGATGTGTCAGTGTTCCCCGTAACATAGCGGAAGACCCTGCGATCCCCGAAAAAGCTGGTGCGCCGCGTGGAAGCAACCGGGGGGAGAAAGGGACCGTTGGTATAGATGTCAGTTCCTGTGCGGTAGAGTATGGCCGAGAGCTGTTCGGATTCGGTGACTTTTTGAGGGTCAGGGGCAGTGCGTATATCGGTGTTTCCCTGATCGAGGTCTATGGTCTCTGCAACAAAATCGCGTTTTTCCACCATGAGGGGGAGATCCTGTATGATGCGATTTGCAGCTTCTATCCTTATGGTCAAAGGGCCCGGCTCTACAGTGGAGGGGACGCCCAATATGGCGGTTTTAATTTCCTGCCCCTGGCTGTCCTGAGCGAAACTGAAGAAAGGCGCCTTGAGGATACGTTTCCCTTTGGTGTCCAGCAGCACCGCCTGGAAGTCTTTGCTTCCGGGGCCTGTAAAAGAGTCGGCATAGGCTATAGTTACAGGATCGCCGGGCCTTAAGCTTGCAGGGATCACTGCGTAGCGGGGGCTGCTCGGAATTTCGGGCTTTGCAGGGGGGATAGAAACCTGCACCGGGTCGGCGGGGAAATGTATGCGGGGCAGTTCGGGGATTGGAGGGACCGCAGGGCGGGTTTGGGTCGATTTGGCCGGCAATTCGGGATTTTTCTCCCGGGCAGGCTCGGCCTGGGCAGTGAATGGGTTTGCCAGCAGTAATGCGCTTAATAGTAACAGTAATACTACTAATGTTTTGCAGTGCCACGATTTTAGTTTTTTCAATTTTTTGTTTCCGAACGTTTTAAGTCTGTTACTGTCATTTCAGGGGTTTCTATGCCCTTGAAAAAATTTCGGCTTACGCTGAATATCAAATCAACGGTATCCCCGGTGTCGAATTCCCTTTTTACTTTATCCGCAGCGTTCCAGTACTTGGCCGGCCACTTGTACTTTCCCGCATCCAGGGTGAGCTTGACATGTTTTGCTTCCGGCTTGCCCATGAAGTGAAGGTCGGATACGCGGAGCCCTTTGGCAAGGAAATTCAAGGGCCGGTTTTCTTCCCCATAAGGTTCAAAACGATCCACGGTTTTGAGTATGTCGGCATTGAGGTAGTTAAGCGGAAGCTCGGCATCCACTGTTATGGCGCTTTCATTTTTGCTGTCGCCGAATTCCATATTGAGGGCAATGTTTTTTAGCCGCTCGAGGAAGCTGTTCCAGTTAGCCATGGCTTCGCCTGTTTCCATGCTGAACCCTGCCGCGTAGTCATGGCCGCCCCAGTCGAGGAAGAGATCCTCGCAGGGCTCCAAAAGGAAACGGAGATCGTAATTCCCGGGGGATCTAAGCGAGCCCGTGGCAAGGCCGTCCTTCCCGAAGGAGACTACCAGGGCGGGCACTTTGAACTGCCCCACCAGGCGGTTTGCCATGATGCCGGTAACACCCCGGGGAAGATCTTCGCCAAAGGCAAAGGCCAGCTTGCTGTCAAAATTTTCCAGGTTCTCCCTGGCCCTGGGTTCAACCAAAGCCCAGCTTTCTTCGCCCATTTTTTTGCGGTCCTCGTTCATGGATACAAGATCGGCGGCAAGGCGATCCCTCACAGAGGGATCTTTTTCGAGGAACAAGGCTGCCCCCTTTTCAGGGCTTCCCATGCGGCCGGCGGCATTGATGGCAGGACAGAGGAGCCAGGAAACATCCTGGGCGTTAAGGCGGCGCCCTGACATGCCAAGCTTAAAAAGGAGTTCCGAGAGCCCGGGCCTGGGTTTTTCAATTAAGGACTGGAGGCCCCTCCGCACAATGATGCGGTTTTCATCTTTGAGGGGCATGATGTCTGCGATAGTGCCGAGGCAGGCAAACTGCAGATCCGCCGCATCTTCATCGGTAAAATGGTTTTCGCGCCTCTGCACAAAAGTAGTAAAAAGATTGATGAAGACTTCAAGCTCCCCCGATTCCTTTTCCGAATACCTGGCGATACGCGAAAGCTCCTTGATCCTGAGAAGGCTTATATCCTTTGCGGAAGGTATCATTTTGCCTATATCCGGGGCAACATCCAGCATGCCTATCTCAACCCCTTTGCCGAATATCTTTGCCAAAGTGCGTTTCTGCTGGGGCGCATCCCAGGCAAGTATCTGCTGGCTTTCGAGAAAAGCAGGAAGCCTTGTGTTGCTGATGCTTACCATGCCGGGCACTACTGTTTCGATGAGCGTCTGCCTTACAACGAGGTTCCGCATCTTTGCAATCTCTATGATCCATGCGTCGTTGACGGGCCTGGTATTGAGGAGGCACATGGGCTGATTGTAAAGCTCGCTTTTTAGGGCGAAGCGCAGTGCCGACACCAGTTTGTAGGCAACCCCGCAGCCCGAAAGATAGGGGAAAGGCGAACCGGGCAGCTTGGGGTTCACAATGGCAAGGGCTTCGGGTATTTCTTCCTGGGGGTTATGATGATCCGTGATTATCACATCTACGCTTAATTCATTTGCCCTTCTGATTTCTGCAGTATTGGAAATACCGCAGTCGACAGTAATAATGAGGGTGCCATAAGCGGCGGCAAATTCTTCAATAGCTTCCATGCTGAGGCCATAGCGGTCATCCCCTGAAGGGAGCTTCCAGCTTACGTCCATGCCAAGGCCGGTCAGGAAATTCACGACCATGGCGGTACTGGTGATTCCGTCAGTATCCCTGTCGCCAAAGACCAGCACCTTTTCTTCCTCTTCTTTCGCGGCAAGAACCCGCTCTACCGCATCTTCCATACCCGGAAGCTCAAAAGGGCTTCTGAGGTAGCGGGGATCTTCTTCCAGGAAGTAGCGTATATCTTCCCCCGAGCTCAAGCCCCGGCGGAGCAGTATGGAAGCGGTGAGGTGATCGCAGCCATATTTGGCGGCCAGTTCCTTGACTTGTTCAGGGGGGATGTCTTTCTTTTCCCAATTCATCTTGCAGTGATTTCCTTAAGAATGAGCTTGCGTTTTTCGGGCGCTTTGCCTGAGTATTCGACGGCATCGGCAAGCTGAGGTAGGCTTACCTTGAGGCCCTCCTCGGTGGCTGCCCACACAGTCATGATGGCATCGCCCGCAGTAACACTGCTGCCCCTCTTTGCGTGGAACTGCACCCCTGCGGTGGGACAGACTTTGTCTTCGGTACGATTGCGGCCTACCCCGAGCTGAACAGAAGCATGACCAACTTTCCACGCGTCGATGCGGGAAATAAAGCCTGACTTGGCAGCTTTGATTTCCGTTGTTATTTCGGAACGGTAATTTCCGCGAAGCTCCAAAAGCTGTTTGGGATCCCCCCCCTGGCTTTTTACATTCTGCAAAAAAAGTTCCCTGGGTTTGCCCGAAGCGAGGGCTTTTTCACAGATCTGCCTGCCGTCTTTGGCATCTTTAGCCTTGCCGCCCAAAACCGCCATGCGGGCTGCCAATTCCAATGTTACTTCCATTAGATCGTCCGCGCCCTTTCCTTCAAGGCAGTCGAGGCTTTCTTCAACTTCGAGGAAATTCCCCACCTTGTTTCCCAAAGGCTCATCCATATCCGTAAGAAGGGCTATCACTTTGAGTCCCAGGGCAGCGCCTGTATCCGCCAGGGATTGGGCGAGCTTTTCCCCTTCTGCTGCTTCTTTCATAAAAGCGCCCGAGCCGTATTTGACATCCAGCACCAGGGCTTCTGCGCCTTCGGCTTTTTTTTTGGATAAAATGCTGGCAGTAATGAGAGGTATGGATTCTACAGTCCCGGTCACATCCCGGAGGGCATAGAGAAGCCTGTCTGCCGGGACTATGTCCTTTGTTTGGCCTGTCATGGCAAAGCCGTCGCTGGCGATTATCTTTCTGAATTCATCCACTGAAAGCCCTGTCCTGAAACCCGGTATGGCTTCGAGCTTGTCCAGAGTGCCGCCGGTATGCCCCAGCGCCCTGCCCGACATCATGGGGTCTTTAATGCCGAGGGCAGCCGCCAGGGGCGCCAGCACGAGGCTGGTTTTGTCCCCCACACCGCCTGTGGAATGTTTGTCCACGAAGGGGCCGGCAATACCGGAGAGATCGATAACCTTGCCTGAATTGAGCATCACTTCCGTAAGGGCTGCGGTTTCCCTTGCGCTCATGCCCTTAAAAAAAACCGCCATAGCCCAGGCCGAAACCTGGTAGTCGGGGATCTCCCCTGCCACATAGCCGCCTATGAGGAATTTTATTTCGTCCCGGGAAAGCTCCTTCCCGGCGCGTTTGTCCATTATGATATCTACTGCGCGCACTAATATCTCCTTAGTGGTTATACATTATCCCAGGTTGTAAGCCGTTTTCCCAAAGCCCCGGTCAGGATTGCCGTGGTTAGGGCTTTTGCCTGGGCCAGGGAAACCTCGTCCAGGCTTATGCGGCTTAAAGCCTGGGGCTGCAGATCCTCTACTGCGTTCAGCCAAAGCCTGGCGCCTGGACCTGCGGTAATACCGTCGCCGGGGCTGCAATTTTGGCAGAGGAGGGCGTCTTCCCTTGTATCGTACCATAATATCCCATCACGGGGCACTTCACAAGCACAAGAAGAACAGTGATGGAGATCAGGCTGTACGCCCAGGAGATCAGCCCAGTTCCAGAGGAAGTGGATAAGGATGCGGGCACAGGTTTTTTCGTCAGCTGTATCCAGGGCGTCAAGGGTAAGCCCTGCCATATCCAGGGCGTGGGGAAAGCTGCCGCCGCTTCCCAGGGATGCAAGGATGGTTTCGGCAAGGGCGTCAGCTGCCATAGCCCGCTGAAAGAGCTCCCTGAGTCCCGGCCGCCAGTTTTTCACATCAAAGTCGCTCACCTTGCGTGAATCCCGGATGGGGTCGTGGTAGATCCAGAGCATGCCCTGGTTAAAGGAAGCAACATGCGCCCGGAGTTTGCTCTTGGGCCCACCGAAAACCGTGGCTTTTAGAAGACCTTCCTCGGCAGTGAGGAACCAGGCGTCCCTGTTGGATTCACCCGAGGGCTTTACCCGAAGAGTCAGAGCGGAATAGGTAAAACTGCGAGCCATGGGTTAGTATACCCTAAATGCGAGGTTTTGCCAAAACCCCTAAATACCGATATAATAAGTACCATGAAAGCCCTTACTGTCCTGTATGGAGGCAGCCTTGCCCCCGAAGCCTTTGAACCCGTCTTCTCGGGCAAAAGCGCCTTTTCCCTGGCCCTGGAAAAAGCCCGCTCCTTCCCGGGAACTGAAAAAATCGCCCTTTTGGGGCTTACCGGGACCGAATACCCCGGCATTCCTGCTGAGTCAAGCGATTTTATCCTGGTCCGTTCCGATAAATGGACAAAAAAAAGCCTTTTGGAGAAAATTTCCAGCCTGGGCGAGGGGTTTGCTCTTACTTTTTTCGCCTGGGCAGACTGCCCTTTCCTTGATCCTGTCTTGGCGAAAGCCCTCGCCGACCGCCATCTTCGTTATGCCGCCGAATATTCCTACGCCGACGGCTGGCCATACGGTTTTGCGCCGGAGCTACTTTCGCCGGGGACAGCGGGCATACTCTGCAAAATCCTGGGGGATGATGATGGCGGCACTGTGGAACGGGATACCCTCTTTTCGGTGCTTCAAAAGGACATCAACGCCTTTGACATAGAGACTGAAATTTCCCCTGTTGATTTGCGGCGCCACCGCCTGAGCCTCTCTGCGGATTCTGCCCGCAATCTCCTCCTTATAAAACGCTTTTTTGATGCCGGTCTCAAGGGCTGCTCCGAGGCTGCCGATCTAATTGAAAAACACCCTGGGCTTCTGCGCACCCTGCCTGCGTTTTATTCCATTCAGGTTTCGGGTGCTTGCCCTCAAGCTTGTTCGCTTTGCCCCTGGCCAAAGGCTTCCCAGGCTGATAAAGGAATTCCCGTTACAGAACGGCGCGACTTTATGGGCAAAGCCGATTTCGGCTCATTGCTGGACAAGATTGCAGCTTTCTCCTCTGACGCGGTGATCGATCTTTCCCTCTGGGGGGATCTGTCGCTTCACCCTGACAAGATGGAATTGATACAAATGGCGCTGGCCAAACCTGGACTTTCCCTGGTGATAGAAACTTCAGGCCTGGGCTGGAAGGCCTCCGAGCTTGAGGAATTGGCCCGCGTGGCTGCCAATGCCCCTTCGCGGAAAACCCCTGCGCTTCCCGGCGCTGCCCTTTCGTGGATAGTATCCCTGGACGCTTCCGATCCTGAACGCTACAAAGAGGTGAGGGGGCCGGGCTATGCGGAAGCTGTGGACTGCGCAAAAAAGCTTTTGGATCTTTTCCCGGGCAATGCCTATGTGCAGGCTGTGAGGGTCAAGGGCTTCGAGGATGATATAGAAAAGTTTTACCGTTACTGGAAGGAAGCTGTGCCGGGCAAGGGGCAGTCTCATGTCATCATTCAGAAATACGATGATTTTTGCGGTGCCCTCCCAAAATTGCAGGCTTCGGATCTTTCTCCGGTAAAGCGGCTGCCCTGCTGGCATCTCATGAGGGACATGGCTATTTTAATTGACGGCAAAGTTCCGGTGTGCAAGGAAGTGTCTGCTGCCAGGGGAGCTGCCGAAGACAGATCCCTTGGGAATGTTTTTGACGATCCTCTTGAGGATATCTGGAAGAAGGGCGAAGCCCTCTACCTGGAGCATGGCGCTTCAGAATACCCCGGTATGTGCGCTGAGTGCGATGAATACTATACCTACAATTTTTAACGAAACCTTGCCTTCCTACACCTGCGTTGGGGGGAATGAGCGTAGAGCCTCAACAGGGCTTTCCGCAGTGATACTCAACAGAGGCGGCCGCTATGCCCGGTTCAGTTTTTTTGAGGAACTTGAAAAGGCAGGCTTTGATTATGTGGTTTCTCTGGAAGGCCCTCAGAAAAGATATGATCTTGAGGGGCTGTCGGGGGCTTTTCCCTTTGTCCGCTTTATACTTTTGCAGGCGCCCATCAGCACTGGAGAGGCGATCAACCTGGCTGCCTCGGAGCTTTCGAGCCCCCTCTTCTTCGTGCTCTGGAATGATCTCAGGATACTCCGGGGGGGCGGGGCAAGCCGTATGGCAGAGAGGCTCCTTTTCAGTTCAGAGGAGCTTGCCCGGAACCCGGATGAAAAAAATACCTATAGGCGGCTCTGCACTGTCCCGGTAATCCAGGACAACCGTTTCGAGACTGTTCCCACTTTGATCGCCCCTGTGCTGATCCGGGGTTCTGTTAAAACGGTCTCCTCCGCTCCCGCCAAGGAGGGGAGCCATTCGCTGTACCCCTTTGACGGCGTAGGCATCTACGACCGGGAACGCTTCATACGCCTTGGCGGCTTTGACGGCACTCTTAAAAGTTTCCATTGGCAGCTTATGGATTTGGGTTTTCGTTCCCGCCTCTGGGGGGAGGAGATTGCCTCTACCCAGGCAATCAAGCTTTCCTACGAAGGGGCTATGCCTGCGGCAGATAGCACTGCCGAAGAAAGCTACCGCCGTTTCTACCTTAAAAACCTTGCCCCTGTGTTCCGGGGGGATTACGCCAACCTGCCCCTGCGCCGTTTTCCCGGCTATGTGAGGCGTTCGGGCGGGGGCATTTTCAGTTGCTGGGACGATTTTAAGGAAGCCCGGGGCTGGGTCAAAACCAACCGTTTCCGTTTCCGCTGCGACGCCCGCACCATGGCGAATTCCTGGGCAGAGCTTTTTGGCCCTACGGAAACCGGGGGCGAATCATGACCGCCCTCGTCATCCAGGCGCGCCTTGATTCAACCCGGCTCTTCCGTAAAAGCCTCCTCCCCCTGGGCGGGCGGCCTCTCATTTTCCGGGTTATGGAAGCCCTCGGCATTGTCGATTGCGAAGTGAAAGTCCTGGCTTGCCCCGAGGACAGTGCCGCTGCCTTTGCACCCCTGGCCGAAGAAGCAGGTTTCTGCCTTGTTCCCGGCCCAAAAGAGGATGTCCTTGCCCGTTACTGCCTGGCAATAAAACGTTTCCACCCCGACCGTATAATCCGCGTTACCGGGGACAATCCTTTTACTTTTACTGATGCTGCGGAATTCCTGAACGCCGAAGCCGCTGCCCTTGGCTGCGACTATGCAGGCTATTATGGCCTCCCTCATGGCGCGGGCATAGAGTCAAACAATGCCGAAGCTATGCTTAGGGCGGAACGGGAAGCCTCTTCCCCCTATGACCGGGAGCATGCGAGTCCCTATTTGTACAACCACCCCGAATTGTTCCTCGTCCACCGCCCCCTGGCGCCTCTACGCTGGCAAGGGCATACAATGCGGGTAACAGTGGACACCCCGGAGGATTACAAACGGGCCGGACAGCTTTATGCGGCGCTTTCCGCCCTTCCCCTTGCGGAACGGAACAAGGGCGAAGCCGTAATTGCCGCGTACAGGAATATCGGCTTGTGAAAATTGAAGATGCCCCGTTGCCAATGGCTTTCTGCCTTGCAGTCCCCTGCCTTGAAAAAGGCAGGGGAGGGGGCCATCTGAGCCGTTCCGCCTTTCTCGTCAAGTCCCTGCGGGAAAAGGGAAAGGAAGCCTGCCTCTATGTACCGGCTCATGCAGAAATTGAAAATATACCATCCTTGATTCAAACCCTCTGCCCGGGTTTTAGCCCTTCATGGATGCATGCTGACGAGCCCCGTTCGCGCCGTTGGAGTTTTATAATCCTTGATCGCTTCTGCACACCTAAAAAAGAATTTGCCCTGTGGCAGGGTATCGCGCCCCTCATTGGCATTGACGAGGGCGGTCCCTGCCGAAGCAGGTTCGATTTCCTTATTGATTTACTGCCCCTGCTGCCAAAAGCAGGCCCCGCAAACCTTACGGCGATTAATCTTCTGCCCCTGCCTGCAAACAGGCGGCCTGCCTTCATGCAGGCTGAGAGGGATAACGTTCTCGAAGGGGCGAAGACTCCGAATAAAAAACCGCTCCGCATATTGATAAGTTTTGGCGCGGAAGATGCCGCAGGGCTCGGCTCTGCGGCCAGCCGGGCCTTGGGGATTGAGGCGCCAGGGAAAACCCCCAACCTGAAAGAGCGCCTTGCTGAATATGATCTTGTCATAACCCATTTTGGCCTTACCGCTTTTGAAGCTGTCTATGCCCGGGTGCCGGTGCTGCTAATGTCTCCAACTCTTTACCACGAAAAGCTTGCACGCAATGCAGGCTTTTTTTCCGCAGGCATAGGGCCTGAATCCGCACGATCATTGGAAAAATTTCTGTCCCATTCCGGTTTTATGTCCCTCGCGCAGAACTGCGAAAAAATAGCTGCCCGTTACCGTCTGGATGCGCCCCAAGGCCAAAGTCTGGCAGATTATCTTTCTGCCTTTGCGCCTTTGGCATCAAATTCCCGCAGTAATACTGTCATTGGTAGTATTGCTGCTAACCGCCCCCTTGCCCGTTTCCCCGAGCGTACCTATCGGAGGGAAGGCAGCCTTATCCGTATGGATCGCCTTACCCTGCCCCCCATTGAGTATGAGAAGGATTACTTTTTCGGGATGTACAAAAAACAGTACGGTAAAACCTACCTCGAAGATTTTCCCAATTTGATTGAAATGGGCAGGCGGCGGCTTGTTCACATCAAACAGCTGCTTCATCACGGCAAGGGCGCTTCTTCGTCTCTCCTGGACATAGGCTGTGCCTACGGGCCTTTTCTCGCAGCAGCAAAGGCCGAAGGCTTTGAGCCCGCCGGGGTTGAACCTGCCGAAGACGCAGCCCGATATGTTAACGAAGAACTGGGCATACCCTGCAGCCATGGCTTTTTCCCGGCGGCGCTTGAAGATGAACCCCGGAAAGTTGCCTTCGACGCCATCACCCTCTGGTACGTGATAGAGCACTTTGAAGATCCCGGCCCTGTGCTTGCCGAGATACACAGCCGCCTCAAGCCTGGCGGTATTCTTGCCTTTTCCACACCCTCGTTCACAGGGATATCGGGCCGTGCCTCACTTCCCAATTTCCTCAAAAACAGCCCTGCGGATCATTGGACTATCTGGAGCCCTCAAACATGCAGGGCTTTTCTTAAAAAACATGGCTTCAGCTTGAAGAAAACCGTGGTTACAGGCCATCACCCTGAACGCTTCCCTTTTTTGGGCCGTTTCTGCGCCAAACGGAAAGGGCCTCTGTATTCGCTCCTTCTCCTTGCAAGCAGAATGTTCAGCCTGGGGGATACTTTTGAGGCTTATGGGGTTAAAACAGGCGCCTAAGCCCTCCTTGAAAATTTCCGACAATTAAAAAGGGGGAATAATGTCCGAAAAAAACGCATATTGATACTTGGCGCCGGGGTAATGCAGGGCCCGGCCATGAAGATAGCCAAAGAAATGGGCCTCGAAACGGTAGCCGTGGATGCCGATCCCAAAGCCCCCTGCGTGGGCTGCGCGGACCGTTTTGAAAAAGTGGATCTCAAAGACAAAGAGGGCATGGAAGCCTTTGCCCTGTCCCTCAAGGAAAACGGCGGCCTCTCGGGGGTAATGACCGCAGGGACGGATTTTTCAGCCACTGTTGCCTGGACGGCTGAAAAACTCAATCTGCCGGGCATAAGCTTTGAAGCCGCCCTCAATGCCTCTGACAAGGAGAGAATGCGCCGCCGTTTTAAGGAGGCGGGTGTCCCTTCCCCGGAATTCATCATTGTCACGAAAATAATAAGCGAACTGCCCTTCCCATTCCCCGCAGTGGTTAAGCCTGTGGACAATATGGGAAGCAGGGGCTGCCGCCGGGTGGATACGCCGGATGATTTGAAAATTGCCGTCCCTGACGCGCTCAAATATTCCCGCTCCGGCAGGGCCATCGTGGAAGAATATATGGAAGGGCCTGAGTTTTCCGTGGACGCCCTGGTTTACAAGGGCGAAATCACCATCTGCGGCCTGGCCGACAGGCACATCTTTTTCCCTCCCTATTTTATTGAAATGGGCCATACCATACCTACCGATATTGACGCTGCCAAAGCCGACGCCCTGCTCAGCGCATTCCGCGCCGGGGTCAGAGCCCTGGGGATAGATAACGGCGCTGCCAAGGGGGACATCAAGCTTACCCCCAAAGGTCCCATGATCGGCGAAATCGCTGCCCGCCTTTCGGGGGGCTATATGTCGGGCTGGACTTACCCTTACGCTTCGGGGGTGCTGCCCACCAGAGGGGCAATACAGATTGCTATGGGCCAAAAGCCCGACAGCCTTGTACCCCAAAAAACCTGGACATGCGCCGAGCGGGCCTTCATTTCCATTCCCGGCAAAGTCCGTTCCATCCAGGGGCTCAATAAAGCCAAGGCTATCCCTGGGGTCAAAGACCTCTTCATGCGCATAGGGGAGGGGAGCAGGGTCAGCTTCCCCGAGAACAATGTGAGCAAATGCGGCAACATACTCAGCGCGGCTCCCACACGGGAAGAAGCAGCGAAGTCCGCAGAAACCGCTATCCGTTCAATACTGATTCGGCTCGAAGCCCATGATGATGCCACCGACTCCTTTCTGGCAGCCCCGCCTGCCGATGTTCCCGCATTCCCGCCCGACACCTTTGTCATAACTCCGGAAATAAAAGGACTCCTCGCGGATCTCCCTGATTCAAACCTAAAAGCCCCTTTGGGGCAGCTTGCCATTATCCCCTTCCCGGCTTTCATCTCCTCAAGCCTTAAAGACTATGTGGGCCGCGGCGTGGAAGAAAGCCTCGACGCAGTGCGCCTGATCACTGGCCTTGCCCTGCCCTTATTGCAGGCTTCGCCCGGCCGGGAGGCAGCCTCCGGCGCCCTGGGCCGCAGTTTCTGGGCAGCCCTAATCCGGGGCGGCTATCAGGGCGCGGTCTACTATCTCGACAACCTGGGCCTGGGGAAATTATGAAAAACAGGGGATTTTTCAGCCTTTCGTTGTTTTTTCTGCTATTGTTGGCCATAAACCAGCTCCCGGCTCAAACCCTTACCCTCGACGATGCCCTCAAAAACCTTGGTCAGGCTGAGCTCCGCTGGGATCCTTTTCTGGCCTCCGGGGTATTCAGCGCGGAGGGGCATAACGCGGCTTTTAGCTCAGGAAGCCAGGGGGAAACAGGTCCAGTGCTTTTCGATAACCGCGAGATCCTCGATCTGCCTTTGCCTTATACAGACCAGGGGGGAATGCTCCGTTTTCCCGAAGCCTTTGTTGCCAGGGTTAAAAACACCTTTAGCCGCTATGCAGAGGAAGATAAAAACCGTTTCAGGATTGCCGCCATCATCGTAGATCCCGGGCATGGGGGCAAGGACGAGGGGGCAGTGGGGAGCCATACCGTAAACGGCAAGCCCCTCAAATCGGTGGAAAAGGAAATCGCCCTCAAGGTTTCACTCCTCCTCCATGCAAGGCTGGCTGCGGCCTTCCCGGACAAGCGGGTGCTCCTCACCAGGGACAGCGACACCTTTCCCACCCTGGAAGACAGGGTTTCCCTGGCAAACGCAGTCCCCTTAAAGGATAACGAGGCGGCTATCTACATCTCTATACATGCCAACGCCTCCTTCAACAAGGCTGCCAGGGGCTACGAGGTCTGGTACCTCAGCCCGGGCTACAGGCGCGAACTTATCGACAAGTCAAAATACGCGGATTCCAAGGAAGTGATCCCCATTCTCAATACCATGATAGAAGAAGAGATCACCACTGAAAGCATACTTATGGCCCGTTCCATACTTGGCCACTTTGACCGGGACTTTGGGAAGATTATGCCATCCCGTGGGCTCAAGGCTGAGGAGTGGTTTGTAGTGAGGAATGCCCGGATGCCCTCGGTACTGGTGGAGCTGGGTTTTGTCACCAACGAGGCCGACGCAGTTTACATGAACGGCGATACCCACTTGAAAGACCTTTCGGAAGCGTTATATAAGGGAATAATTGATTTTGTCGCCTTATTTGAACGAACCGGGGGGTTTACTGCTTCACAATGAATCCAGTCCTTAAAGATACCCTTAAAAGCATAGCCAGAGCCCTGGAAGGCTTTTTCTCTGTTAAGCTGAACCGCCGCTTTTCCTACCTGGTTCTCATAGGTCTTATAGCCCTCATCGAATTTTTTGCCGTGGGGCTTGTCAGAAGGACGTTTTTATTCTATTCTGTTCTTGAAGGGACTACTGTCGTGGAGGATCGAATGCTCAGGCGTTCCTCATCCAGGGAAGCGGATATACGCCGCTACGTGGACGAGGTGCTGCTGGGACCGGTTTCCCCTGATTTAGCCCTTCTCTTCCGGAGGGAAACGAGGCTCAGGAGCCTGATGCTCAGGGGCGGCGTGGTTTACGCCGACTTTAGCCAGGACGCGGCTGTAGCCCCCGAGGGAGTTGATCTTTTCAGGAGCTTTTTGACCATCAACGAAGGGATACGGAGGAATTTTTCATCCGTCAAGGATGTGAAACTCTTTATCGGCGGAAACGAAATTTTTTTTAATGAATTTCGTGGGATTTTTGCAGATCCTGCCGATAATACAGGTAAACCGGTCAAAAGGCGTTGACAAATTAAGGGTATATTATATACTTACTTAATAACTGGTTTTTTATACACTTTGTGTAAATAAAAGGAGTTTTGAATGAAACGGATATTCATTCTTATCACCGTCGCGTTGTTCCTCTCGGGTGCATTGTTTGCTGAGGAAGCCATTCTTATTGACTTCGGCAAGCTTGCAGCAGACATCACTGTTAACGATGACAGTGAAAATGCCAAGCCCAATCAGAACCGGCAGACCGTAATGGACTATGGTCAGGTAGCTGGCGGCAGCTACACCGAAGAGCAGAAAGGGATAATGAAGACATCTCTGGCGATTACCAACTGGAATGTGATATTCACGTCATCTTCCCGCACGGTGACCAACGAAGTTGTCACTTATACCCGGGAAGCCACTTCCAAACAGTGGGGTACCGTTTTGGGTGTAAGGGTGCATTTCCCTGTGGAGCATTTTTACTCCAAGGCTTATATCAGGCCTCCCTTCGAAATCCCTGCGTACGAACCACAGGCCAACATTGATGATGAGGGCAATACCCAGCCTTCTGATGAAGATTCCGACGGAATCACCGGCCCCAGCCGCTTTGAAGATGGCTTTGGCGTGGTAAAGAACGTGGGAACCATCAAAGCCATTGCAGTCAATGCATACGGCCTTCAATTCCCCCATGGCCTCAGCGTAATCCTTCTGGATTCCCAGGGTACCGAGAAGTCCATGTTCATGGGCTACCTCAACTACGATGGCTGGGCCGAGCTTACCTGGAACAATCCCCAGTATGTCCTGGATGTCAGGAACCGGGAACTCAGGATCTACCCCATCTATCCCACCAGCACCCCCTTTGTTAAGTTTAACGGGTTCCGCCTTGACCGGGACGCGGATAAGGAAGGCGGCGACTTTGTGGCATACTTCAAAGACGTAAAGATCATTTACGATAAAGCAGTTCTTGATACAGACCGCGATATTGACGATGAATCCCTCTGGGGCATAATACAGACCAGGGAAACCGCCAAGAAGGTTTGGGAAATGAAGCAATTCGGCCAGAATCAGCTCCTCCGCTATCTGGAAGGCCAGAAACAGGCTACCGAAAATGTTTTCCAGCCCACTCCCGCAGGCGAACAGCAGTAGTCTAAAATCCTAAGGGCCGGCTAAAAAGCCAGCCCTGAAAATGGCTGCCTGATTACCGTAAGGTTTTTGGGCAGCTTTTTTTTTCAAGCCCCGGTGGAATGATGAGGCCTATACCAGATCTAAACACCCTGCGAAAGCAATACGATGAATTCCTGGATCCCCGATTAATGATTGTCCGGGATCTCAGGATACGCATAGAGGGTGTGCTTCGTACCTTCTTGCCCTCGCGTCCTTCAGTCAAAGCCAGGGTCAAGGATTTTGCCAGCTATTTTAAAAAGTACATAAGGATTCTAAAAGCCAATAATTCTGATGCAGACCCGGTTATCAACGACATCATAGGGGTACGTATAGTTTGTCCCTTCCTCGAAGATCTTGCCGCAACTGAGGAGATCCTCAAAGACAACTTTCAGGTTATCGAAGCAGAGCGCAAGGGGGGCGACCATACCTTCAGGGAATTCGGCTACGAATCCATTCATCTCCTCATCAAGATCCCCGATGAAATCTCGAAAATCTCGGGCAATGCCAATTGCGACACTGCCGAAATTCAGATCCGTACCATTTTGCAGGATGCCTGGGCCGAGGTGGAGCATGAGTTGGTCTACAAGGCAGAGTTCAATCCTTTTGACGCTCCCATGAAACGCAAGCTGGCTGCGGTAAACGCCAGCCTCTCCCTGGCGGACATTATCTTCCAGGAGATACGGAGCTACCAGCGTCAGCTTAACGGCGAATTGGGCAAAAGGCGGGAATCTTTCTTTAAAAAGATCGAGGATTCTACCGACGCCCTCCTCTTTGAAGGGGAAAAGCTCCTCCCTGCAGAAGACGATTCCCCCCTGCGGCAGTTTGTCCCTAACGAATCCATCGATGAGCTTCTCCTCAACGCCCTGTATGCCCACAACAAGAACCAGTTTTCCGAGGCTATTGCTTTTTATACCCGTATTTTGGAACTCAAGCCCGGGGACACCATCGCGGCCCTCATTTACAAGCACCGGGGCATGGCATTCTTTGCCCGTTCCCACTATGAGGAAGCCATTACGGACTTTGGCAAAGCCCTGGAGCTTGATCCCAAATCCTACAAGGCAGCCTATTACCAGGGCATAATCCTGTCTGTGCTGCAGAAGTATCAGGAAGCAATAGATGCCTTCGGCGCTTCCCTGGCGATAAACCCTTACCAGTCTTACTGCCTCTACCGCAGGGGCCAGGCTTACTACCATCTTGAAGACTATCCCCAAGCCCTGGCTGACTGCGAGGCTGCCCTGGCCCTCGAAAACATGGAACCAGCCCAGAAATTCAGGCAGCTTTTGCTTTCGAAGCTGAAGATGTGAATTTTCTCACAAATAATCCAAAGGCTATATAAAGCGGTATCCCCGAAGCAAGCCACGAGAGGGGGTTCACAAGGCATAGCCCCGTAAAGCCCAATTGGGGAATTAACACAAAAGCCGCCAAAATGCTCATTATGGTTTCCATGACCCCGCAGAGTATGGGGGCAAAGGGCCTGCCAAGGCCCTGGAGACTGCTTCTAAAGACCAGCATGATTCCCAGAATAAAGACCGAGTAGCCTATGTAGAGAAGATATTGGCGGCCCATTTCCAGGGCTTCTGCATTGTCTTTAACGAAGAGGGACACCAGGGCTTTTCCAAAAAATTGATTTATGACGGCCATAAAGACCCCTACGCCGAGGCAGATGAGGCAAGCCTGGCGCATGCCCTTGTAGACGCGGTCTATTTTTTTGGCCCCGTAATTTTGGGCCGTATAGGTGGTGATGGATCGGGCAATGGCAAAGAGGGGCATCATATTGAGGGCTCTGATGCGCTGGGCTGCTGAAACCGCCGCGATGGTGAGGGTGCCAAAGCCATTCATGGCGGTCTGAACCAGAATGTTCCCCACTTCCACGATGGACTGCTGGAGGCCCATGGCAAGGCCGAGGGACAGGTGGGCTTTGGCCTCGGCGCCCGTCAGCTTCCATTGGCCCTTGCCCGGAAGGAGATGGGGATAACGGCGTTTCAGGAAAACAAGGGCAAGGACGGCGGATACCAGCTCCGAAAAAACCGTAGCCGCCGCTGCCCCCGCAATGCCGAAATGAAACACCGCCACCAGCAGTATATCCAAAACAATATTTAAACCAGTCGAAATGACAAGAAAAACAAGGGGCGAAAAACTGTCCCCTGCGGCCCTGATAATATTGGCCGCCATATTGTAGAGCAGGGTGATGCTTATCCCCGAAAGTATGATGTGGAAATAGAGGGCGGCGTCGTCAAGGATCTCCGGGGGAGTATTCATGATACTCAGCAGGGGCCGCGTAAAAGGATTAATGACAAAGGTAAACACAAGGGAAAAAATCAGGCAGAGCAGCATCCCGGCGGCGACACTTTTCCTGATGCCTTCGCCGTCCCCGGAACCTACCCTTTGGGCAGTGATTATTGAAAAACCGTTGGTCAGGCCGAAGCTGAAGCCGAATACAAAGTGGATAAGGCCCGCGCTGCAGCCCGTGGCCGCCAGGGCGTTTATCCCCAGCGCCCTTCCCAGAATAAAGGCGTCGGTCATACTGTAGAAGATTTGGAAAAAATCCCCTGCCAGTAACGGCAGGGCAAATAAAATAATACGCCGGGCAGGACTCCCGGATGTCAGAAGCTCAGGCTGTTTGCTAACGGTCAAATCGCATCCTTAAGGGCTAGACAGCTTTTTCCTTGTTCCTGCTGAAATCCCAGGGTTCGTAGATCTTGGGAACGTCACCCAAAAGCCGTTTGGTATAATCCGACTTGGGGTGGAGTATGGCTTCGTCCGCCGTGCCCCGTTCCACGATAATACCCTTTTCCATGATATAGACCGTGTCGGAAATGTAATAGGCCAGGCCAATGTCGTGAGTGATGAACACGATGGTCATGTTGATCTCGTCCCGCAGCTTGAGGAGCATATCGAGGATGGTGGCCCGGGAGCAGGCGTCTATCATGGAAGTAGGCTCGTCGGCTATGAGCAGACCAGGGTGAAGCATGAAGATACGGGCTATCATGAGGCGCTGCATCTGTCCGCCGGAAAGCTCGAAGGGGTATTTGTTGGAAAGTTCCTCGAACTTGAGATTGACGAACTCGCAGGCTGCTTTCATCTTTTTGATTTCTTCTTCTTTGCCTATATTCTTTAGCCCTTGAAGACGTATGCAGTCAAGAAGCACAGAATCCACCCGGTTAAAGATGTTGTAGGTAGAGAAGGGATCCTGGAAAATAGCCTGTATAGTCTGCCAGTACTGGCGCCGTTTGGTGTAGCTTGAGATATCCCTGGGCTTGCCTTCGAAAAAGATTTCGCCCTTGGTGGGCTTGAGGAGGCCCAGTACCATTTTCGCAAGGGTGGTTTTTCCGCTTCCCGATTCTCCCACTATGGAGACTATTTCGCCCCTGTGGAATTCAAAGTCAACATCATTTACCGCTATGGTTTTGTTGTCCCCATATCCGAATTCGCGGGTTAAGCTTTTTGCGCTTAAAAATATGTCGCCGTATTTATTTCTGGTCATGGCTGCCTCCCTTGTCATCGTCCAGGAGAGATGGAAGATCATTTTCGTAGATCCTGAAAAGATCTTCCAGCTTATGCCTGCACCGGTAACTCCTGCCAGGGCCGGCTTCCTGCTCGGGAACTTCGGCCTTGTGGCACTCTGCGTCTGCAAAACGGCAGCGTTCCGCGAAACGGCAGCCCGATGGCCTTAACTTGAGATTGGGCGGTGCCCCCGGTATGGCCATGAGCACATGCCCCCTGGTTCCTTCTTCCGGGACTATGATGGAATTCATAAGCCCCTTGGAATAGGGCATGATGGGGTCGAAGACCATTTGTTTGGCTGTTCCCCTTTCCACGATTTCCCCGGCGTACATGACCATGATGTCATCGGTAACATTGAAAAGCAGGGGAAGCTCATGGGTGATAAAGAGCATGGCCCGCACGAAACCCTTCTCCATAAGATCGTGGAGAAGCTTGATGACTATCTTCTGGGACGAAACATCCAGGGCCGACGAAGGCTCGTCGGCGATGAGGATCTTGGGGTTAAGGATGGTACTGATGGCAATAATGGTACGCTGCTTCATGCCCCCCGAAAGTTCCACCGCGTAATGATCCAGCACCTTATCGGGCAAGTTGAGAATGTTAAAACGTTCCCGGGCCAGGTTCCGCATTTCCGCTTTCGAAAGATCGGAGCCGTGGGCTTTGAGCACATCTTCGATAAACTTCATGATCTTCCGGGTAGGGTTCAGGGCGTTCATGGCCGCCTGGGGTATGTAGGCAATGTCCGAACCCAGCACCTTTGCCCTGATGGTATCGGGCTCAAGGGACGTGATGTCCTTGCCGTCTATGATAATGCTTCCGGATTCGTAATTCAGGGGAGGGAAGTAATAGCCCATGACGCTCATGGCCAAAGTCGATTTTCCGCAGCCCGATTCCCCTGCAATCCCCAATGATCTTCCTTCTTCCAGAGTAAACGAAACATTGTCCACGGAGCAGACCTTTTCGTTCATCCTGGTTTTATAATAGGTGGTCAGATTTTTGACTTCCAGCATCGCCATTGTTAGCTCCTTATCTGGGGATTGAAGATCTGATCCAGCCCCGAGTTCATCAGATTAAGCGAAAAAGTGATGAGGGAGATCATCAGGACCATGGGGAGGAAGGCCCACCAGTTTCCATTGAAAAGGGCGTTAAAACTTCCGGCCCAGTTCATCATAAGGCCCAGTGTCGCTACATTGCGGGGGCCCAGACCCAGCATGGAAATGGAAGCTTCCGAAAGGATGCCCGACGCCACTTGCAGAATAAACGCCATGACCACATAAGATGCGATATAGGGCAGTATGTCCTTGATGATGATTCTCGGCATGCTGTGGCCCGAAAGCTTTGAAAGGTTCACGTGGTCGCGGTTCCGCAGCGACGTGGTCTGGGACCGCACCGCTCTGGCTGTCCAGGGCCAGCTCGTAACGCCTATGATTATGCCTGTGGTAAGGAAGCTCCTGGTGCTGACGCTCACGGATACCAGAACCAGAATGACAAACGACGGTATTACGAGGAAGATATTGGTGATGCTCGAAAGGAAGTTATCGATCTGGCCTCCCAGATAGCCCGCCAATAAACCTATAGTAAGCCCGATGAGGGTAGCGATGGTTCCTGCCAAAAGCCCAATGACCAGGGATGTCTTGGTGCCTGCCACAAGCTGGGCCATCATGTCCCGGCCGAAGTTATCGGTTCCCAGTATGTGGAGCGCTATGGGCTGTTCCTTCTTTTCCGCCATGACCATGCCGAACTGCGCCAGGAGATCCGTTGTAGCCTGATCCACTTCGGCTACAGCGCTCGCCGCTTTTTGCCCGCCCTCTTTGTTCCGGTTAATGTATTCCACCATGTTGGGCCTTTCAAAGAAGCCCCCGGCCATGTCCAGAGGATCACGGGTATCAAACATAGGATAAATGGTGATGAGGAGGAGTATGATAACGATGACGCTGAAACCGAAGCAGAATTTGCCCGATTTGAAAACAGTTTTAAGAAAGTATCCCATATCAGCCCTCCTCCTGCTGGGTCATGCGTACCCTCGGATCAATAAGACCGCAGATAATATCCACGACGAAGTTCGCTATCAGCACAGTAACCGTAATAATCAGGGTGCACCCTGAAATCAGGGGGAAGTCCTGGTTTCGTATAGCCGTGAACATGGTGGTTCCCAAACCCGGATAGCTAAAGACAATTTCCGCGATAAGGTTGCCTCCTATCATGCTTCCCAAAGAAAGGGCAAGACCGTTGATCTGGGGCAGCATGGCGTTGCGGAACACATACCACACTATTTTTTTGTCTTTGATACCCAAAAGCCTTGAGTACTTCACGTAGTCGGCGTTGAGTTCGTATATGGACATTTCTCGCATACCCAAAGACTGGCCTCCAATGGCGACCAGCACCATGGTGAGGAAGGGCAGGCGGTAATGATCGAGTACCGAAAGTAAAAAGCCGGGATTCGCCCAGTTGGGGAGCATTTCAAATGAATAGGCAAGGCTCCCGGGAAAAAGTTTTAATTGATTTGAAAGGAAGTAGACATTCACGTACGCAAAGCCGAAGGCCGGTATGGCGCTCAGGAAAAGGAAGAGGGGGAAAAAGACCCTGTCAAAAACACCCTTCCTGTACGCGGTGAGGGCGCCCAATGCGTTTCCTACAAACCAGCCCACCAGTATTGCCGGTAGCTGGAGCATCAATGTCCAATGTATGCAGGAGCCTATGATGTCCGAGACGGGCCTCGGGAACTGGTAGAAGGACAGCCCCAAATTTCCATGGAACACATTGTTGACATAGATCAGGAACTGCTGCCACATGGGCTTGTCCAAACCGAACATGGACATATAGGTGTCATAGATCTTCTTGATCGCCGCCGCATCCGTCAGGGTGCCTGTGGCCTCAGCCACTATTGACGCCACAGGGTTCCCCGGAATAAGCCGGGGAAGCATAAAGTTGAGAAAAACCGCGATAAACAGGGTAACAAGATACCACCCGGTTTTCTTTAGCAAATACTTTTGCAGGCCTTTCAATTCATACCCCCTTCTTCAGAACAGTGAAGGGCGGCAAAATACGCCGCCCTTCTGTTATTGATTACTTAAGTTTGATGTTGTACAGGGCTTTTACGCCGTAACCATTGGTGCAAATCGTGGGCGGAATATTGGTTCCATCGTTGAGCTTGGGGAACCCTGTCCAAACAGAAGTATTCACTGTGTGGAATACACCGGGGCGGTACATGAGACCGGCGGTGGGCATTTCCTGGAGGTAGATGATATTGAGCCTGGTCCAGAGCTGCTTAACCTTGGCGGCGTCAGTCTCGGAGGCAAGCTGGTTGATGATCTGGTTGGCTTCCTGGTTCACCCAGCGGCCCCAGTTCTGTACCCGGTTGGGGGTGCCAACAGGAGAAATATCCTGGGAGCCCAAGGCCGCATAGGCCCTGTTCCAGGGGGAAGCAGCGCCGGTACCCCCGGGGCTGTCCATGAGAATATCGAAAGAGGTGTTGTCTTTGTCCTGCTGCCAGATATTGGCTTCGGGGAAGTAAGTCTGGATATCCATGCCCAGTTGGCGGGCGGATTGGGCCACTACTTCGAGGGAGGCGTTCCAGTCTGACCAGCCGTAGGGACATTCGGCCTGGAAGGCAAGCCTGACGCCGCCTTTTGCGCGTATGCCGTCTGCGCCCTTGACCCAGCCGGCCTGATCCAGGAGCTTGTTGGCCCCTGCAATATCAACACCCGACCACTGATAGGGTTTCAGGGCATTGGTATCGATGAGGGCCTGCTCTGCGGGAACAGGGAGCATGAGGGAAGGCACCATCTTGGCGGTATAGCCTGACATGGCGTTGGTTCCGATCATGTCGTAGTCCAGGGACATGGCAATGGCTTTGCGTACCGCAGGATCATTCAAACCGGGCTTGGTGCTGTTGAAAATGATCATGGGGATAACACCGGGGAAGTAGTAGGGCGCCTGGGGTATGTAGGTCTCGATGGGAGCAGTTTCCATCATTTTCCATACCTGGGGCATAAATTGCTGGTTAACGTCGATCATGTTGGCCTGGAATGCGGCAGCCGCAGAAGCATTGTCTTTGTAAAGATTCTGGGCAATGTACTTGGGGGCAGGAAGCTTTCCATTCCGTGAAGCATGCTGGCCCCAATAGGTATCGACCCTCTGGATTATGAGCATGGTTTCGTCATTGAAATAGGGCTTGTAGGGGCCGGTGCCTATACAGTCCCAGGCAGGATCCTGCAGCATGGCTGAAGCGTCGCTGGGCAGGTTTTTCTTGTCCCAATAAGCCTTTGAGGTTATAGGCAGGGCGCTGATGGATTCTTCCATATATTTCGGATTGAAATTGGATGCCTTGCCCTTGAGCACTACGGTGTAGTTGTCCGGCGCAGTGACCGTATCAAGGTAGGACCAGTACCCGGCATAGGGAGTAGCGTAGGTTTTTTGCAGATTATAGGAATTGACCACGTCCGCAGCAGTCAGGGCGCTGCCGTCGCTGAACTTTACATTCTTGTTCAGCACCACAGTCAGGGTCTGACCGTTCCAGGTATAGGAATCGCCGATATGGGGATAGAGTTTTCCATCCAGCAGGTTGTAGAGAAAGAGAGATTCAAATACTACCTGCACATCCTTTGCAATAAAGGAATTGTTAGGGCTGCCGTAGGGGTTGTAGCCTGTGATGGGACCCCACTGGTTAAAGTAGTAAAGGGTTTCCCTGCGGGGAAGGGTGGTAGCCGAAGGAGCGCTTGCTCCTCCGGTGCTTTGTCCGGCAGGCTGGCTGCCGCCGCTTGCAAAGACTGTCCCTGCTGCGATAATCAGCACAAGGACGGTCAATACAAAAGTTCTCATCATTTTCATAAATGACTCCTAAGAGATAAATATTTTTACAGATAAAATCTGTAATTTCCAAGACATTCGCCGCATCAGTTGAATTTAACGCCGTATTCCCTGAGCCGCCCGAGCTCCGCAAGGGCCTTTTCTTTCGAGTCCGCCCCGGCTTGCAGCACGCCCCTGGCTTTAAAATCATAACACTCGTTCTGAGTCGGCGCAGCCCAAATAGGCGGCCCCTCCCTGAAAAAAACAGAAGCATCCCTGATGATCTTGTCAGGCTGCCCCAGATTAAGGAGGGTAAGACCGGGGATCTCTTTCAAAAGACCCCACTGGTGCTTTGCGTTGGCGCAACAGTGCATCCCAATTCTGCCGCCGTAACGGGCAGATAAATCGCAGAGGGTCGGAATCGAAAATTCCTTGCATAGATCGGTACTGATAGAACCAATTTCATCTTCAGAAAGGGTAACGCCGTAGGGCATATAGTATTCAGGGTAATGGGCAATAAAATTTTTGCCGAATGTTTTAAACCAGAGATCCAGAAATTCAGTCAGAAGCTTATACACCATGGCGATAAGATCCTTTACCGCTTCGCTTTCTTCGTACATGGACACAAAGAAATCGACCTTTTCCCAGATTATGGCCGCAATGTCCAGAGGGCTTTGAATATCAGGCAGCTGAATGAGCGCTTCCGGGGCTGCGGCTTTTAGTTTTTGCGCATATTCAAAAACCTTCATCAGAGACGTATCTTCAAGTTTTGGCTGTTTTAGCTTCGCCGCTTCTTCTGCGCTCGAAACGAGGGGCCTGGCGTAAGGATTATTGTCACCGGGATAAAAAACCGGACAGCCAAAGGCCCCGGCGAAAATATCAGTTCCCATGAGGGTGGTGACACAGGGAACCCTGTCGTCGTCCAGCCAATTCATGGCGTCCATCTGCACACGATACCTGTTGATATCCCAGTTGAAGAAGGCGTCCATAGTATCGGGTGACGGGAAGGGCCTGACGCCGAACTCCGCGAGTTCAATGAGAACCATGGTACGTGTTTTTCCATCATAAAAATCGCACCATTTCTGTTTTCTTTCTTCGATATTCATGCCTGTTCCTTGCTATAATCCTGAACTATTTTGAATATTCTGTCTGCTTCTTCAGGGTTCTTGCAGGCAGTATTGATAAAAAGCCCTTTTGCGGAAAGATTTTCCAAAAGGGGCTTTACATATTCGGGGCGTATGATAACGAGGAGCAGCATGCCGCTTTGCTGGATTTTCTTCAGCGCCTCAAGCTGTTCAACGGGCGAGGGCTGGCCTTCCACAAAGGTATATTGAATCATTTTAAGATTTTTTATCTTTAATAATTTATCCAGGTGCCTAAGCTGTTCCCTACCGTCAAGATGATAACAGGGATACTCCAGAATTTGCGACTGCGCCTCAAGTTCGCCCAAAACAAATTCGCTGAACTGGCCGGGCGAAAGCATCACCGAAATATCCGACTGCATCTGGGAATGGAGGCCCCTGGCCCAGGAGCCCATCCAGCCGATGCAGGAACCGCCGTGATTGTTGTCCTTTATTGCATCATAAGTGTCGCGTATGATTTCTTCCCATGCATGCTGAATCAGTTTTAGCTCTGCTTTAACCTTGCCGGGGTCTTCGAGCATATCGATCATGAGCTGCTCGCTGCCCCTTAAATGGGCCAAGGCGTCGAGGTTTCCGCAGCAGTCGGGCATGGAAAGAATAAATTCATCGCTGCTGTTGTCCGCCAAATACTTGGCAAGGTTTACTGTGGATTTATATAGAAAAGAATCTTTGGAAAACCGCAATTCTTCTTTTTCGTCAATGGGAAAGAACCAGACCGTTTCGGCAAACTGGTGCCGTATGTTGTTGAAAAACCCGGCGTGGCCTGCTGCGCCAAGGTAAACGGGGATGAGGGGATACGCTTCCCCCAGGTAATAGGTATTTTCGGAATCTATTCTGTTCTGCTTAAGACGGGTTTCCCCATCGGTCCATGCTTTTACAATATCTTCATAACTTGAATACTCAGGCGCTTTGGAAGGCCCTTTAGGCGCAGTAATTCTTATGGCGCAGCGGCCGAAATACTCATGATTCCAGAAAAATTCAAAATGTTTTTTTATAATATCAAAATCAACATACTTCATGTGGTGTCCCGCTCTGATGGTTTTGCAAAAAGTCCACAGGCTTTTAAGGCTCTGTGGACTTTTAAGTACAGATTCTAAGTTGGCTTACTTTGCTTTGAGGTTATAGAGGGCTTTGATACCGTAACCATCGCAGCAAATCGTGGGCGGAATGTTGGAACCGTCGTTGATCTTGGGGAAGCCTGTCCATACGGAGGTATTCACTGTGTGGAAAAGGCCGGGGCGGTACATGAGGCCGGCAGTGGGCATTTCCTGGAGATAGATGATATTGAGCCTGGTCCAGAGCTGCTTAACCTTGGCGGCGTCAGTCTCGGAAGCAAGCTGGTTGATGATCTGGTTGGCTTCCTGGTTCACCCAGCGGCCCCAGTTCTGTACCCGGTTGGGAGTCCCGGCAGGGGGAATATCCTGGGAACCCATGGCTGCATAGGCCCTGGTCCAGGGAGAAGCAGCGCCGGTACCCCCGGGGCTGTCCATGAGAATATCGAAGGTGGTGTTGTCTTTGTCCTGCTGCCAAATGGGGGATTCGGGGAAATAGGTCTGGATATCCATACCTAAAGCGCGGCCCGACTGCGCCACTACTTCGAGAGAAGCGTTCCAGTCCGCCCAACCATAGGGACATTCAGCTTTGAAAGAAAGTTTGACTCCGCCCTTAGCGCGGATACCATCAGCGCCCCTGACCCAGCCGGCCTGATCCAGAAGCTTGTTAGCTCCTGCAATATCAACGCCCGACCACTGATAGGGTTTCAGGGCTTCGGTGTCGATGAGGGCCTGCTCTGCGGGAACAGGGAGCATGAGGGAAGGCACCATCTTGGCAGTGTAGCCTGACATGGCGTTGGTTCCGATCATGTCGTAGTCCAGGGACATGGCAATAGCCCTGCGTACCGCAGGATCATTCAAACCAGGCTTGGTGGTATTGAAGATGATCATGGGGATAACGCCGGGGAAGTAGTAGGGGGCCTGAGGTATGTAGGTCTCTACCGGAGCGCCGCTTTCCCAAATGCGCCATACCTGGGTGATGAACTGCTGGGACATATCAACCTGTCCGGCCCTGAAGGCTTCATCACCCGAAGTGTTATCTTTATACACATTGTGGGCCACGTATTTGGGTGTGGGAAGCTTTCCATAGCGGGAAGCATGTTTGCCCCAATAGTTATCGTTCCTGACGATTACCATCTTGGTGTCATCATGGAAGTAGGGAAGATAAGGGCCCGTCCCGATGACATCCCAGCCTACGAACTGGATCATGGCGGAAGGATCGCTTGAGAGATTCTGCTTGTCCCAATACGCCTTGGAGGTAATGGGATGGGCGGAAATGGCGGCTTCAACGTATTTGGGATTGAAGTTTGAGGGTTTGCCCTTGAACACTACAGTGTAGTTGTCCGTGGAGCTCACGCTGTCCAGATATGCCCAATAGCCCGAGGCGGCAATGGAGTATTTCTGGGCCAGGACAAAGGAATTTACCACGTCCGCGGCTGTCAGGGCCGATCCGTCGCTGAATTTGACGTTCTGATTCAGCTTTACCGTCAGGTTTTGGCCGCTCCAGGCGTAGGAATCGCCAATCTGGGGATAGAGTTTGCCGTCCAGCATGTTGTAGAGGAACAGGGTTTCGAACTGGAGCTGGCGCTCGCCGCCGATAAAGGCGTTGTTGCTGTTCCCGTAAGGGTTGTTCCCGCCGGGGGCGCCCCACTGGAGGCCGTTATAGTAAAGAGTTTCTTTCCGGGGGAGCGTATCCACCGAAACAGCGCCGCTGCTGCCCGATGCTGCGGGTGCGGCGCCCGACTGGCTGCCGGACGCAAACAATGCGCCGCAGACCACCATCAGAACGATGACGAGTGAAATGATTTTTCTTGCTGTTTTCAAAATTCCCTCCTAGGATAATTTAGAATAAAACTTATATAATTATCCACCCGTTCTTTCAGTCTGTCAACTTTTTTTTTCGTGAGATAATGGAGTTTATTGAGAAAAATGATATAAAATCGGAGATATACCCGGTGCGCCGCACAGGCAAGGCCAATGCCTATATTTCCCTCAGCTCGCTTTCCCCCACAAATTTGATGAATTCCTCCCGCGAGGCTTGGGCCTTCTTTTCCAGGCTTAAAATTTCTTCATCCAGGGAGTCTATCTTTTCGTCGATGCCATCCATGCGTTTAAGGTACTTCTGCCCTTGGGGGCTTGTGCTTCCGGCGGACTCAAGGTTTTTCCGCACCCTCTCCTGGTCTTCGATGAGCTTTTCCCTTTTGCCTTCACGCTCTTCCTTTTCTACAGTGGCATTTTCCTCTTTTGCTTTCAGATCCGCTGCTTTGCGGAGGAAATCGCATACATCTTCCGGGAATCCCCCGGTAGTCGAATATTCAAGGAGACTGGTATTGTTCCCCCTGTTAAGGATTATAGATGCGGATACGGGCTTTTCTTCTTTTACAGTGAACACAGTTTCGCTGTTGGGCTTTAATTCCATTTTAAAGCGGTAAAGCGTAAATGTTTTTTCATCATACGAGGAAGGTTCAGAGAGTTTTGCCCCGGAAGCAATGGGATGCTCGATGATGAGTTTCTTTGATTCCGACGATGCATTTCTTATTGTATAGGCATTTGTGTAAACATATCGCTTTTTTATCTGCAGGCATCCCGGGATAATGGCCGCGCCGGTTATCGCCTTTTCTTCCGAACAGGCAAGGCTTCCCGATACAGTAAGATCATCGCCATAGGAGATGATGCGCTTTTCATTCTCGGGGAAGAATTCGATCAGCGCATCCCCGGCATACCCGTTATCATAGACCGAAATGGGGCCTGCGGGCAGTTTCATCCCTGTGGTATTGACAAGCTCAACGCTGATAGCCGGATGCAATGTCCCGCCTTCCCTGGCTTCGACGCCGTTGAATACCAGGGTTTTGCCGGCTTCGATTTCCGCTTCTACCAGGGGGAACATGGCGCTTCCCCGCCTGGCAAGGCTCACCGGCCGCTTGAGGGTAAACTCGAACTGGTCGCCTGTATCCCTGGCCTGGGCGGTTTCTACAGCGCCGCCGGAAACATCTTCGTCCTCAATTTCATCATCCGTTTCGCTATTAAAACTACCAAGGTAGTTGGAAGCGATACTGTTTTCTTTCATGCCGCCGGATGCAAATGCCTGAGTAATATCCTCCCTGACTGTTGACCTTCTCCTGGAGAATGAAGGGTATGCATCGGCTGCCTCAGTCCCCGATTCGTAGGTTCTTGCCTTGGCAATGCCCGCGATGGCCAGGGGCAATTCGGGCCTGTCCGTGCGGTATGGCGCATAGAGGTTTTGGATAAACGAAACCGGCCTGCCTGTGACCAGGGAAAGCTCGACGCCATCCCAGTCGGTATCGCTGTCGTTGTCAACAATAGCCCAGCCCTGGAGCATTGGCTGCCTGCCCGCAAGCTCAAGGCGGTAGCCCACCTTCCAGACCGGCGTGGGGATCACATAGCTGAGGGACACTTCTCGCTTCCCTTCCCCGGTCAGGGAAAGGAGGAGGTTCACATTGTCCTTGTCCCTGGCCCCAAGGATGAGATCCAACGCCCGGTTTAAGTCGGCGTTTATTTTTTCATCTTTGAAAGAAAAAGAGGCTATATCTTTTAACGCAATGGATTTGATCCCCTGGCCGGTAACCAGGGTAAGCCACGCGTTCTGAATCACCGGTTTCTCCCCGAGCTCATAGGCTTCGCCGGGGCGGGCCTCCCTGTATTCGGTACTGAGAATGCGCCCCGTGATCGGCCCCGGCACTGACACTTCGATTTCAGCTCCGGTCATTGAATTGAGAAGCTCCGCGATACTATCGCTGCCTGAAGGGTCGATTTTAAGGCTCTTCAATGACTGCCGCAAAGCTTCTTTGGATGAGTAGCTCACCGTAGGGAAGTCCGATGCAGGATCGTTCACAACCAGGGACTTGAGGGCATCATTGACCGCATCCTCCCTGAAGGGCAAATTAATTGATGCAGCTTTTTCTATGCTGCCCGAATGCCTGAAAAACCCTACCCCCGAAGAGAAAAGGGCTATGCGTTCAACCTTAAGATCCTTTCCTTCCATAATAATGCAATAATCGCATAGCATTGGATTTCTGTAAATACGAGCCCTCTGTCCGAAAATGGCTAGTATTTCCCTTTTCCTGTTGTATAATTGGTCAATGATTTATACCAGCACCTTAAAGACGCCCCTGGGGCCGATAACCGTGGCAGCGGAAAACGAAGCCTTGACCGGATTATGGTTTTTTAATCAAAAATACTATCCCTGCCAAACGGCAGAATGGATTGACAAATCCGATTATCCGCTTTTTAAATCCCTGGACAGCTGGCTGGGCGATTATTTTGCAGGGAAAAACCCGAAACTTGATTTTAAACTGAACCCCTGGGGAACGGTTTTTCAGAGAAGGGTGTGGAACAAACTTTTGAAAATCCCCTATGGAAAAACCAGCACCTATGGGGCTATCGCGGCGCAACTTGAGGCGGAAAAGAGATCCTCTCCCAGGGCTGTGGGAGGCGCCGTGGGGCATAACCCCATTTCCATACTCATTCCCTGCCACCGGGTCATAGGCTCATCGGGAAACATCACTGGTTATGCAGGGGGAATCGACAAAAAGCTGGCCCTGCTCCGGATTGAACAAATCTTTTTAAGCCCTCAGGTACGAGATGATATTGACAAGGGAGTTTTCAGAACCGAAGGCCCCTGATTTGGCAACAATGGTCATCCTTTTGCCCTCGCCTCCCCAGGCATTGGCTAAAACCACGCCCGGTTCTATCTCGGCAAGGGGGGTGATGCGATCCATGCAGAGTGCCTCCATAAGCGCGAGGAGGGTGTCGCCTCCGAAAACGGAAACGCTGAGTTCCCCTGAGCCGCGTATTGCAGAAGCAGCAAATCGCGCAAGGCCCTTGGCGATTTTTCCGGCGGAAAGGCTGTCCTGAGTCCTGGGAAGATCCCCGTTGGTAGAGACTATGCAGGATTTGTCATTTTTCAGATGGGTTCGCACTTTTGCTGCCAATTTTTTTGCCTCCTCTGATTCGGTCCGGAAATCAATGAGCATGGCGGAAGAAATCTTTACGAGGGGCACACCGCTTAAAGACGCCTTCTCAATCTGTTCAACTGAAGCAGGGTGGAGGCTGCCTGAAAGCGCGAGCAGGGGCAGGGAAGGATTCGGAATGAGGCTGTGGGTGTCCGGAATCTCCTGGCGTGCAAGGGGCAGCAAGGCCATAAGCACCCTGGCAAACCCTGCGCAGCCTGCGCTTGCTTTTAGAAGCCCCTCTTTTTTTAGCAAATCGCCAATGGCGTCCATGGCGCTATTTTCCCTGCAATCGAATACGCCAATACCCCGCCTTTTTTCTCCCCCTGGGAGTGAGCCATCCTGGGGAATGGAAATGACAGGAAGATTTGATTCCTGGGCTATGATGTCCTGTACGGCGCTTGAGCCTATGGGGTTTAGGGGATCGCGAGCCATGGGGGTTTGATCAATGGGGGTGCCGTTCAGGAGTTGGCGGCCGGCTTCAGTGGTCCTGCCAAGATCGGGGTATGCGGGTATGAAGGGCAGGAAATCAATGCCTCCGGCTTCCATCAGCGCTTCAAGCTCGCAGCCAATATGGCCCCGGAGGCAGGAATCGGTTTTTTTATACACAAAAGGGATGCCCCGGGCAAATCCGGCCAGTGTAAAAATTCGCTCCCTGGCCTGGGCTGGGAGAAGGTGGCGGGAATCGGTGTTGATCACCAATACCTCTGCCCCAGGATTGTTTTTTCCTTCTGCATAATTTGGGAAGGGGTATACGTCAGTCGGGATTCCTGCCCGGGAAAACTGAACCCCTGTGTCCAGGGCGCCAGTAAGATCGTCTGCCAGGATCAATAACTTGTACATAAGGGCCTCAATCTATAGAATTGCGAAAGGTAGGTCTATGTATAACATTATTCCGAAATTGTGCAATGAGATAAAGCTCCCCCGTATGCTCAAGGTAAAGCAGCTTTTTGATACTGACAAGATCGAAGCGGACCGCATCAACGAAGCTGTCCTGGCGGAATTGTCCCGGCCCCGCATCGCTGCCCGCATCAAACCGGGCATGAAGGTTGCCATTACCTGCGGCAGCAGGGGTATCAGCAATATCGCCCTCATTATAAAAAGCATTGCAGGTTTTGTAAAATCCAGGGGCGCCCATCCCTTTATAATCCCCGCCATGGGAAGCCATGGCGGGGCTACTGCCGAGGGCCAAAGAGCCCTCATCGAAGGCTACGGCGTCACCGAGGATTTTGTGGGCTGCCCCATTGTGTCGTCCATGGAAACCGTGGTTATAGGAAAAAGCGAAGAAGGCCACGGGGTGCGCTTAGACCGCAATGCCGCGGAAGCGGACGCCATAATTGTGTCGGGCAGGATTAAACCCCATACGGATTTTAGGGGAACCTACGAAAGCGGCCTTATGAAGATGATGACCATAGGCCTTGGGAAAAGGGAAGGCGCCGATATGTGCCATGAAAAAGGCTTTGGCCATATGCACAGCATGATGCCCCTCTTTGCCCGCTGCATACTTAAGAACGCCCCCATAGCCCTGGGCCTGGGGATTCTGGAAAATGCCTATTACGAAACCTATAAAATTGTTGCCCTGGAGCCTGAAGAATTCGAAACCCGGGAGCCTCTGCTTCTTGAAGAAGCCAGATCCCATCTGCCCCTGATCCAGTTCGATTCAGCCGATGTGCTTGTGGTAGACCGCATAGGCAAAGATATTTCGGGAGACGGCATGGACCCCAATATAACCGGGGCAAACCACTGCACACCCTATGTTTCAGGGGGCCTTAAAGCCCAGCGCACGGTTATCCTTGATCTGACCGACGCAACCCACGGGGCCGCCTTTGGCGTCGGGATTGCCCACACTACCACAAGGCGGCTTTTTAATAAAATCGATTTTGAGGCTACCTATATCAACGCAATTACTGCCACAGTTCTGGACTTCGCGCGCATCCCCTGCATCCTTGACACTGATCGCGAGGCTGTGCAGCTTGCGGTAAGAACCTGCAACGGTATTGATAAACAGCAGCCCCGCATCATCCGCATTCCCGACAGCGTCCATACCAGCGAAATTTGGATATCCGAGGGGATGAAGCAGGAAGCGGAGAAAAACCCTCGTCTTGAAATTCTTGCCCCCCCGGAAGCCTGGCCTTTTGACAAAGACGGGAATTTATGGTAAACAACAGCGATGGGCGGCCCCGCATAGGCATCACCCTGGGAGATCCTGCGGGCATAGGCCCTGAAATCGCCATTAAAGCCCTTTCCCATAATGAGGTTTACGAAGAATGCGTTCCGGTGCTTATCGGGGACACCCTGGTTATCGAGGACGCACTAAAAGTAACACATAAAACATTTACGCTTAATAAGATTTCTGCCCCGGAGGATGCCCAGGGCAGGCCGGGCACAGTCGATTATTTCCCTTGCGGTATTATTTCCCAAAAAGGAGATTATGCCTTTGGCGCTCTGGGGCTCAAATCAGGGGAAGCTGCCTTTCAATATGTGGTCAAGGGAATTGACCTTGCGATGAAAGGCGAAATCGCCGCGGTTGTTACCAATCCTATCAACAAGGAAGCGATACATCTTGCAGGCCATGAATTCGCAGGGCATACGGAGATCTTCGCCCATTATACCAACACAGAAGATTACGGCATGCTCCTCAGCGCGGGGGGCAGCACGGGACTCAATGTAATACATGTTACCACCCATGTGTCCATGCGCCGGGCCTGTGATCTGATTACCGAAAAGCGTGTCCTCGCAGTGATACGCCTTGCGGGCGAAGCCCTAACCCTGATGGGAAAGGAAAAAAGGCGGATTGCGGTAGCGGGCCTTAATGCCCATGCCTCCGAAAACGGCCTGTTCGGAAAAGAGGAAGAAGAGAGCATAATCCCGGCGATTAAAAAAGCCAGGGCAGAAGGCCTCGATGTCACAGGCCCTGTGCCCCCTGACACGGTCTTTGTAAAAGCCCTGGGCGGGGCTTTTGACATAGTGGTGGCCATGTACCATGACCAGGGTCATATCCCCCTAAAACTTTGCGGATTTAAAATGGATCCTGCCACAGGGCTGTTTTCCCAGGTCTCAGGCATCAATACTACCATCGGCCTCCCCATCATCAGGACTTCGGTCGATCACGGCACTGCCTTTGACAAGGCCGGCAAGAACGAAGCCAACGAAGAAAGCCTTCTGGACGCTATCGCCATGGCTGTGACCATAGCCAATAACAGAAGAAAAGGATAATCAGTCTCCGAAGTCCGCCTTGAACGCCATGGTGGCCTCGAGGGTCTTCGCCACTTTCTCGGAAGCTTTTTTGGCATCAGCCTGGGGAACACCCGCATCCTTGTTGAAGGACTTCTCGAAGAAAAGGGCCATGGTGCTATAAAGATCCGGCAGATCGTAGAACACAAAGGAAACATTAAAGCCCGAGGGCTTTGCGATTGTGAAGGAAGAGAGGGAATCGTTGGGCTTTTTCCCGATATAGATCTTCACCTGGTTTTTTGCGGTGATAAGATCAAGCTCGCTGAAGCGGAGAGGGATCTGGTCAGTCTTGTCCCTCAGGTAAGGCTCGGTGCCCTTTTGCGGATACGACGCCGGTTCAAGGAGCAGGTGCAGCTTTTTACCGCTGGACTGGAAGGTCAAGCCCGCCCCGTCGGGGTAGATAGCCTTCACTCCTGAATAAGAAATAACCTCGTATATGGAATAACCGGTATTTCCGTTGATGAAGGACGAAACGATATACGCTTTATCCTTGGGCAGCTTCTCCTGGGCAAAAGCCTCGAACAAGTCCATCGCTTTAATAGCCATGTTTTCCTCCTTTTATTTATGCATTAGCAACTTTATACTAAGCTTTTTTTCAGAATTCGGCAACAGGTATTTATGAATAATATGAATTTTTCAAGCGTTTTTTCCAGTTTTTTGCTTTCGCCTTTTCTGGGCTTCCTTGTCGTAGTATTTGCCATCGCCGGGATCGCCGTTCTTCCGGGCAATCACCGCCATCCACTCGTAGGGTCTGGGATCTTTCTTGTCCAGAGCAGCCGCTTCGCGCAGGTAATCGAAGGCTTTCTCAACCTCTTTTTGCCTGAACATAAGTATGCCCAGGGCCAAAGCTATTTCGGGGGAGTTTTCAAAGAGCTCCCATGCCTTTTCCAGCACGCTTACCGCGAAATGCACCGCCCCGGTCCGCTCCAGGCAGCCGGAATACTCCACAAGAAGCTCAATGTCCTTGGGTTTTTCCCTGAGCAATGCCTTGAGGAAGACCGCGGCATCCCTATAGCGGCCTGTTTTGCGGTATGCGTAGGCCAAAACCCGCCTTAAGCTGGGATTGGAAGGCTCCCATGCCAGGAGTTTTTCAAGATCCAAAGCCGCTTCAGCGTATTTGCAGATGCGAATGAGGAAGAGGGCCCGCTCGCGCCGTATATTGAAGTTGTCAGGCCAACGTTCAAGATAGGACTTATAAGCCCCTTCAAGGGCCTCCGGATCGGTTTCTTCCTGAGCTTGTCCCAGGGCTTGACCCGAGGCCTGTCCCAGGGCTTCCAGGGCCGCGATCTTGCCCAGCCAGGCTTCCTCGTGATCGGGCTTTAGGTTGAGGGTCTTTTCGAACCAGCCCATTGCCTGGGGCAGGAGGCCGATTTTGAGGTTCGCAACCCCAAGGGCGTACATGAGTTCAGGCTCGGGCCCCAGCTTCCTAACCGCATCCTGGAGCAGGGCAAGGATCTTCTGGTCATCCTGGGAAGTGCAGGATTCGAGGAGTATGGTGAAACGCTTTATGAGGTTCTCGTCGCCCCCAAGGGATTTAGCCCCTCGCAAGGCCCGCTTCAGGGCTTTGAAATCTTTGCCCTCCCAGGACACGAGCATATCGGCATAATAGAATTCAAGCTCGTCAGGCTCGGCTTCGATAGCCCGCAAAAGATGGTTGTGGGCAGCTTCGTAGTTGCGGAGGTTCCTCATGGCTTCGGCGCAGAGGGCGTGAACCATGGGGTTGTCTTCCCTGCTGCGGAGCCAGTCCCTGGAGGCGTCCGCCGCCCTGCGCCATTCCCCTGCGTCAAGGAAGGAGCGGATCATGAAGATATCCACCAGTTCGCTGTTCCAGGGAAGCTCGGGAACATCCGGCTCCTTGAGCCTGATGCGGTCTATTTCCTTTGTGGCCTCTGCGGTATTTCCCAGGGCCATGAACACAGAAGCCCTTGACCAGCGTATGCGCCTGTCGTTGGGGGCAAATTTAAGGGCCTGGGAATAGTGCTCCAGGGCCTCGTCCATATTGCCAAGCTCCCTGGCGGCTCTGCCCAGTTCAAGCCTCAGGTACGGGCCGTCGGCCCCGCCGTTTTCCAGCACGAAGCGGAGCATCTGGGCGCCCAGGTCGTATTCCTCGTTATGGCAGAGCCTTACGCCCCGCACAAGGAGGGCGTTGAGGTAGGCCCGGTATATGCGTTTGTCGTTGGGGGCGGTTTCCACTGCCTGCTGGAATACATCAACCGCTGCCTGGGAATGCTTGGATTTGAGGTAAGCCATGCCCAGGACAGCCATCACCTGGGGATCGCCCGGATTGAATTCGAGGCTCTTCCTGAGCAGGGGCACTGCCTTGTAGGGAAGCCCCAGGGTGAGGTAGGTGCGGCCCGCAAAGAGATAGCCTTGGCTCGATCTCGGCCTCAGCTTGAGGTAATCGTCAAATACTGCCAAGGCACGGGAATAGTCTTTGAGCGCATGGAGGGATCGCCCCAAAAGAAGCCATGCCTCGGGGGGCGCCTCGGATTCGGAGATCAGCTCCCCAAGAATCTTGACCGCTTTCCGGTAGTCCCTTCTTTTCCCTGCCTCCGCAGCCAGGGCAAGCTTTTTAAGAGCCGGGGAAACCCTTTTTGCTATTTTGTCCGTGAGAGTGTAACCGCGCAGGTAACGACAATGTCGTCTACCGATGCGCCCCGTGAAAGGTCGCTTATGGGCTTTGCAAAACCCTGGAGGAAAGGCCCGAAAGCCTCTGCCTTGCCCAGACGCTGCACCAGTTTGTAGCCGATATTGCCCGCCCCAAGATTCGGGAAAATCAGGGTGTTCACCTTGCCCCTGATGGGGCTGCCCGGGGCTTTCTTGTCGGTGACCGAGGGAACCAGTGCCGCGTCCGCCTGGAGCTCGCCGTCAAAAAGGAAGTCCGGCTTTTTGTCCTTGAGGATATTCACCGCGTTCTGCACCTTGGCAACGTCATCGTGCTTTGCCGAACCCTTGGTTGAGAAGGACATGAGGGCCACTACAGGGTCCGCGCCAAGGAATTCCCTGCATGACAGGGCAGCGCTCTCGGCAATATCGGCCAATTGTTCCGCAGTAGGATCGGGCACCACTGCGCAGTCGGAAAAAATGAGCGCCCCGTCCACGCCCCAGGAAGATTCAAGGCCGGTCATGACAAAACAGGAAGAGGCGGTCTTAACCCCCGGCACTGTCCCGATAATGGTAAGGCCCGCCCTGAGCACATCGGCAGTGGGGTGCTCGGCTCCCGAAACCAGGGCATCAGCCTCGCCCAGGTACACCATCATGGCGCCCCAGCGGTTGGTATCGAGCATATCGGTTTTGGCCTGCTCCGGGGTCATGCCCTTGTGCTTCCTAAGCTCGTAGAAGGTGTTTGCGTATTTCTCCAGCTGGGGGGAACTCTCAGGGTTGATGATATTGACCCCCGAGAGGTCCACCCCCTCCTGGGCCGCTATCTTCTTCACTTCCGATTCCCTTCCCAAAAGGGTCACCAAAGAAGCCAGCTCCTCGTCCGCAATGATCCTGGCAGCCTTTATGGTCCTTGGCTCAGTCCCTTCAGGCAGCACCAGCTTCTTCTGCTTGTCCTTTGCCTTGGCCTTCATCTCTTTTATAAAATCCATTATCCGCTCCTTATTAAGGGAAATTTTTCAAGCTTTATTATAACCCTTTAGGCGGAAATTGAATAGACAGATTTGGCGCCTGGTGTTCCTGCTTGTAAAAAGGCGCCATATCATTATTTTCAGCATCCGTTGCCTCATTTTCATAATCCGTTCCTGTTTCCCATGATCCGTCTCGTGCTTTTTTATGACCCTTTGGATGAATTTCAGGATATTTCCTGTTTTACAGGATCAGGTATGATGATTTCCAGGAGACGGATCAGGTTGCTCATGTCACGGGTCGCCTTTTTATTGAAGGGTTTCATGAATTTCAAGACCTGTATCGTGTTTTTAAGGATATGTTTGGGTTTTTTTAAGAACGGTATAATCGGGTAAAGCTAAAGGGTGCTGAAAAAAAAGGGAGACCGGCACAATGTATGCCAATCTCCCCTGCCCCTGGTTATTAAGGCTCTCTATGCGGAGGAACGTTATCCTTCCGCAGTGTTCCTGAGCCCTGTCTGGCGGTGGTTGAGTTCGTCCATTATGGTACGCTTGCCCCTTTTGAAGTAGGGTCTTAGCACCTCATGCTCCGCCTCTGCGCCGGGAACCCGACGGCGGGCCGCTTCCCTGACATAGTTGTAGTAATCAACGCCATCGTGATAGGCCGCATCGCTGTCGTTGAGCATGCTGTCGGAAACGATCTTGGCAAATTGCCGGATCAGGGTCAGCAATGCCCGCTTGCGCTCAAAGTCGTCAATGGCGCCTTTGAATTCGGCCATATCCAGAAAGGTCGGCACGAATTGGGGGTTTACCCCCGCATGGCTGAAACTGGTCTGGATGAAGCCCCAGTTCTTGATCCCCGCCCCAATCAGGCGCAAGCGGTCGTGGGGGGTAAAGGTGTTGCCGAATTTTGCGAACAGGTTCATGGCCTCGGTTAACTGGGCGGTAATGCTTTCCGCCGTCTCCTGGCTGAACACGCCTCTGATCGCTTTTTCGCTGTTTGCTGCTCCAGGGCCCGTTGTTTTTTCGGCGTCCTTGGGATCCGTCCCGATTCCGGCGGCATCAACCGCCATTTTTTCTGTCAAAAAGTTTTTCATGGTTATAATATACTAAATTTTTCCCCTGAGGCAACAATTTTTCGTAATAAATTACAAAAAAAGTAAGGAAATTTTCAGCATTGCGGGCGTTTTGCGCACAATATAAGGCTTGGCGTAAATTGTTGCTAACCCCCGAGTCCAATTCCTTAAGAGAACAACATACCCCGCAGCTTGCCGCAGGGTTGTTGATTCGTGGATTTACGGACTTTCTTTGTTATACCCACGGATTACATAGATTTCACGGATTAAGGCAAAGAGATCACCTATAAAATCCATGCTAATCCGCGTAATCCATGGACTTTTTATTTATATGTGCTGGCCCTGCCAAGCCCTTGACCCTATCCCCCTGTCAGGCTAAATTCTCCTTATGACGGATGTTCACAACGACGTGCTTGAGGACGAGGATTTCGACACCATTTTGGCTCAGGATATTGAATTCCACGGGGTGCTCAATTTTGAAAAGCCCTTCCTGATCAGGGGAAGGCTTTCCGGGGATATCATTGCCCGGGGGCTTCTGGTGGTGGATGAGGAAGCGGTGGTGGAGGCCAATATCAACGCCTCCAAGGTGATTATCCGGGGGTCGGTGAAGGGGGATGTGACAGCCTCCGAGAAGGTGGAAGTGACCATTACCGGCAAGCTGTCGGGGAACGTGACAGCTCCTGAAATCTTTATGGAAACAGGCTGCCTTTTTAACGGCCGCTGCAATATGACGGAACGAAATCCAAGGATATGAGAAAGCTTCTGGCCCTCCTTTTTGCTCTGTCCTGGATATTCAGTGTCGAAGGCCAAACCAGGCCCGACGCGCTCCAGGAATACCGGGCCGGCAATTTTGAGCGGGCGGTCGCTATATGCAGGGAAGAGCTGAGGGACGCCCCTAGAAACCTTGAATCCCATGTGGTGCTTTGCTGGAGCCTTGTGCGCCTGGGCCGTTATGCCGAGGCCCAGCGTTATGCCCAGGCAGGGCGGGATATTTCCCGCTATGACGCAAGGATCATCGAAGTCCTGGGGGAGATAAGCTACTACGAGGGCAGGAACAGCGAGGCCCTTTCGTTCTTTCAGGAATACATCAATCTGGCGCCAGAGGGCCAGCGCATCGATACGGTTTATTACTTCCTCGGGGAAATCTACATACGCCTGGGGCGTTTCCGCCTTGCGGACATTGCCCTGACCACGGCGGTTCATTGGGCGCCGGGCAGCGCTGCCTGGTGGACCAGGCTGGCCTATGCCCGGGAAAATGCCCTTGATTATGGCGAGGCCGTTGCCGCCTATGAAAAGGCTCTTTCCCTGGATGCCCAGCTCAGCGATGCCCGCCGCGGGCTTGACCGGGTCCGCCAGGCCATGGCGGTGCGCTAAGCGAGATGCCTTCCGTTGCTCTTTATACCCTGGGCTGCAAACTCAACCAGCTTGAAAGCGAATCCATAGCCGATGCTTTCCGGAAGGCAGGGTTCGCCCTTATCCCCTGGGGGGAAGGCGGGGAAGAGTCGCCGGGCAAAAATTCGGCTGATATACTCATCGTAAACACCTGTACCGTAACTTCCCACTCCGAGCAGAAGGCCCGGCACGTGATACGCAAGTGTCTGCGGGACAACCCTCTGGCCATCCTCATTGTGACAGGCTGCTATGCCCAGCTCGAGGCAAAAGCCCTGGAAGCCCTGGGTAGGGAGGACAGGCAGGGCGGTAGGCTTTTTGTGATCCCCGGGGACAGCAAAAGCGCCATACTGGATCTGCCCGGCTTTTTGGCCGGGGCAGGGGAGGGGGCTTCTTATCAATCTTTGACAGAGGATTGGCTGGGCAAGGGCAGCCCCGAAAACGCCTCGTTCCGTTTTAGCCCTGCGGAGTTTTCCTTCCACTCCCGGGCCTTCGTCAAGATACAGGATGGCTGCGACAATTCCTGCGCCTATTGCAGGGTGAGCATTGCCCGGGGGAAGAGCCGGAGCCTCCCGGCCGGGGAGGCCCTGGCAAGCCTCAAGGCCCTTGAAGACAAGGGCTTTGGGGAGGCGGTGCTTACGGGGGTGAATATTTCCCAATACAAGGATGAAGCTGTCCAGGGCCTTGGGGGGCTTCTCGAATATCTCCTTGAAGGGACCAAAACCATAGCCATAAGGCTTTCTTCTATAGAACCTGAAGTTTTCCCGCCTGGCTTTATCAGGGCGATTTCCCATGAGCGGGTAAGGCCCCATTTTCATCTTTCCCTTCAGTCGGGAAGCGGGGCCGTGCTCTCCCGCATGGGGCGGCATTACACCCCTGCGGAAGCAAAGGAAGGCCTGAGGCAGCTTCGGGAAGCCAGGGACGATCCCTTCATGGCTTGTGACATTATAGCGGGCTTCCCTGGGGAGACCCCTGAAGATTTTGAAAGAACCTTCGAATTCTGCCGGGAGGCCGATTTCGCCTGGATTCATGCGTTCCCCTTTTCCCGGAGGCCCGGGACAGCGGCCTGGCATTTTAAGGGTCGGGTGAGCGAACGGGAGGCTGGGGAGAGGGCTGCCCGGCTTGAGGCCCTGGCCCGCAACGGGAAAGCTGCCTATGCCCAGCGGTGGATAGGCAGGGAGCTTGAGTTCATAGCCGAAGCCGATCAGGGCAAGACGCCGGGCTTTATGCCAGGAGTTACAGCCAATTACCTTAAGGCCCTCATCCCACTTGACGGAGAGAAGATTGAAGGGGGGGCTTCGATACGCTGTCGCATCCTGAAGGCGGCGAAGGGCGAATCACGATTTGACGTTGTGGGGATAAAAGTAATATGATATAGAGGAGGAAAATCTGTTTGAAATTTTCCAAAGGAGTTCTGGTTTGGCAAAGGTAAAAATCCCCAGGGTCTTTCCCATTCTTGGCGTGGTTTTGATATGGGGCGGGCTGTTCGTATCTTGCACAGAATTCTTCTCCACATCCCTGGCGCCCTGGGCGGCCCGGAATCCTGACAATATCATTCCCGCAGTAACTACGGGCAATGTAGATGAGCTCATTGCCATGACCGAGAACAACCCTGATATGTCCCTTGCGGTGCTTAAGAAAATCGAGGATGCGGCCAAGAATGCCACAGGAGACGCAAAAACAGCCCTGCAGACCGCTGCCCTTGAAGCCGCCGTCAATGCCACTGGCATGGGGTCGGCAGTGCTGAACAATGTTGACAAGCTGGTCACCGTTGACGAAGACAATGCCAAAAAGCTCGTCCTGGATGCCATCCATGACATGAAGAACCTGGACGCATCATGCAAAACCCTGATGGGTATACTTCCTCCCCCTCCTCCTATTACCTATCCGCCTACTCCCGATCCGGCCTTTGACGCTTTTACTGCCAATGCGAACCCTGATGAATTGGCCATGGCTGCAGCCATGCTTTTGGCGGGCGAATTGAACAAACAGGATGACCCGGAGGCATATATCAACGATTTTGATCCCAAAAACATAAACGATCCGGAATCGTCGGCAAATTTAGCTGCTGCATTGGCTCTGGTAGCTGCCATAGATTATGATACAATTGAAGACAACGGCCCCTTACGGCAACTCCTGGACGGGTTGCATCTGCTTCCCGATGACTATGTCCACCCATAAGGGAACCTGCAATGAAATTTATAGGAGTATCCATGCACCGGCCAAGCCCCGCTGTTATCCTTGCCCTGTTCATTATCTTCCCTGCCTTGCATCTTGCGGGGGATACTATTGAGCCTTTTGTGATGCCCCAGGCCCGTTTCGCCGGCCTTGGGGGGAACCATGCCGCATTGGGGGATAATTTTTACAGCCTTTTCACCAACCCCGCTTCATTTGTCGATGTTGAGGAAGAATTCAGCGCTGCCGAGTTGTCCATATCAACCTACGGGCCTGTGCTGGAGCTCATAGACCTTTTCAGGACGAATTCAAGTTCCCTGGACGGCCTGGATCTTTCGGGCATCATAGGCCCTGCGGGTTTTGCCGCCGGCTTCGAATTGGGCGGCCCTCTGGCCCTGGGATGGGTGGGCCGGGGCCTGGGGCTGGGTATTTTTAACCGCCTTAAATCCACGGCTGCGATAAGCGGGACTAAAATACGGCCCATGGTAGCCGGTGAAATACTCCTTGTCGGGGGCTATTCCTTCAGAATAATAGAAAACGGAAGCCATTTATTGGATGCGGGTTTTTTGGGGAAGGGCTTTTTCCGGGGCGACTTAAAACTGGAAGCCCCCATTTTTGATGTTGGGTCTTTTCTGGAAGACCCTACTGATCAGCCTTTTGGAACCTACCTCGGCATGGGCGTCGATCTTGGCGTCCGTTACACTTTCCGTGAAAACCTTGCCGCGGCCATAGCCTGTTATGACGTCTATTCGCCGGTCCTCGTGACCCCCTATGACTCGATTTCAGCCTTTACCGACCGCGACGGCCCGTCGGGTTCCGGATCCTCTTATGCGACCGTAAGGCGCCGCCTTGATGTGGGGATGAAGTACCGTATACGCAGCGAATTCATAGATCGCTATATTTCCCGCATTACCGTCATGGCCGACTACCGTGACATTCTTGACCTCACGTCCCTGATCCCCAGGAACCCCATCCTGAACGTGGGCCTTGGCCTTGAACTCACTGTCCTCAATGCCCTGAGCTTTCGCATGGGCATAACCGACGCCCTTCCAAGCTTCGGCTTGGGCCTGGATCTTACCTTTATGACCCTGGATTTCGCCATTCGCGGCAAGGAACTTGGCCTTGACCCGGGCATCCAGCCCGTTTACGGCCTGGATCTTAGCCTTCTTTTCCGTTATTAGAGCAATAGCCAAATCCATCGGGCTTGACTTTTCTGGTTATATTTGATAATTTGTCAAAACCCTGGGCCGCTAGCTCAGTCGGTAGAGCAACGCCCTTTTAAGGCGTGGGTCACGTGTTCGAATCCCGTGCGGCTCATTTTTGTAATTCTTTATGTTATAAGGAATTACGACAATGAAAATGGTGGTGGCTTTAGCCTCAACCACCGGAAGACCGGAGCTATTACTTCCAAACTGATGGGAAAGGTTACAGTAAAACCTTTCCAGAAGGGGGGTATGGCTAACCGGTCTTTTTATTTGTTCAAACACAAGAACGGCATATTTTACGCTGAATTTCATGATAAGGTATCTGGGGTGCGGATTGCACGTTGTCCAAAATCCCCAATACCCATACAAGACCAAGACAAACCATTTTAGTTTAAAACAAAACTGTATAAAACAAAACAAAACAGCTTGACACTGATAATAAAACCTATTATTGTCCTTGTAGCTAACCAAGGAGAAACTCGTGTTTATTACTGACGAAGAAATCGGTCGGCTTATCTCTGAGGATGTACCCTACTTTGATTTAACAAGTCATGCCTTGGGTATAGGCAGGGAAAGAGGACAAATAGAGTACTTTACCAGAGGAAATATAGTGATATGCGGAACTGAAGAAGCAGCTCGAATATTCCGGTATCTGGGCATCGAAACCAAAAACTGTACCCCGTCGGGTCAAAAAGCAGCCGCAGGCTCGGTCCTTATCACCGGGACCGGGGCAGCAGAACAGCTTCTTATGGCATGGAAGGCAGCGCAAAACATTCTGGACCACCTTTCGGGGATAGCTACCCTAACCCGGCACATGGTGGAAGAAGCGAGGAAATATAACCCCCGGATAGCCATACTTACTACCCGGAAGGGGTTCCCTGGTACCAAGAAGCTTGCAGTCAAGGCCACTCTCGCAGGCGGGGCTGTTCCCCATCGGCTGGGAATTTCCGAAACCATTTTGATATTCAAGCAGCACCTGAATTTTATTGGCGGCGCCGAGGGCCTTATCAAAAAAATGCCCGCCCTAAAGGGGGAGTGCTGCGAAAAGAAAATTCTTGTGGAAGCGGAAAGCTACGATGAAGCACGCCAATACTGCCGGGCCGGGGCCGATGGCATACAATTTGACAAGCTGCCCCCGGAAGCTTTGGGAGAAGCAGCCAAGCTGTTAAAGAAAGAATTTCCGGGGGTAACCCTGCTTGCCGCCGGGGGTATCAAACCGGAAAATGCAGGCGCGTACGTAAAAACCCAGATAGACGGCATTGTAACCACAAGCCTATTCAATGCCCCGCCTGTGGATATTGGGGTAAGGATAAACCCGGTATAAACCGGCTTATAAAAAAGGCAAAAGGAGATTGGCGATGAAACAAAGAACCGTCCGGCGGATATTTCCGTTAACCGCAGGATGTATATTCTGTCTCGCGCTGACTGCAAACCTTGCAGCAGCCCCTGCTGCAGAAAAAGCAGTCTCGTCAAACGCTATTTCATCGCCAGGCATGTTCCCCGGGAATCCCTTTATCGGAGTTTGGCAGGCAGGGGACGCTGTCTATAATTTTACTGCCGACGGTAATTTCACCACTGTAAGTACCCACTGCTGCGGGCTCCGGTTTCTGGATGAGTATTCCTACTATATTTATAAGGACACCCTCATCACCTACGGTGCATTGATGGGCGGCTCTCCTAACATAAAGCAGTATTCGTTTGCTGTCCTAAATACAGGCGCCATCAAGGTAACAAGCGGGGGTGGAACCGAATGGCTATACTCCCGGCTTTCGGAAATTCCCCACGAGCTGATAGCCAGGGAAGAAGATTTCTTTGGGTACGCACCGGAACAAAACGGGACAAACCCCTTTGCCGGGAAGTGGAATGTAGAAGCGGGGAACCTGCAGTCCCGAGGAGCAAAATCCCTGGAATTCAGGACAGACGGGACGGCCAGTATTCGATCCGGGGGAGGCCGCTCCACAGAATCCTGTTATCTGGTACGGGAAGACGGCCTTGCCTTAATTACCCTAAAGGGCAAAACACCGCTTATACAGGAATACACTTTTGAAGCGCAAAAAGAAGGCATTACGGTAAACGAAAAAGAAACCGGCCTTTTATGGGCTTTTCTTAAAAAGGGAAACTAGAATGAAAAAGGATCCTGCTCATTTCCACACTGTTTTGGGACTTTGCCTGATAAGCCTTGCCGCCTGTTATAGCGAACCGGAAATAAAAAACGATTCCCATACGTTCCTGACAAATCCTTTTATCGGAAGATGGCAAACGGGAAGCGAATATTACGAATTTAGGGAAGACGGAACAGGGGGGGTATCCTCAAATTTGAACGGGCCTTTTGCAAATGATTTCAGTTATTTTATCTGGTATGGACAGGGACTGGGTAATTTACCAAAGCATAATACCCTGATTACCGCCGGGGGAGATACCACCACTGCCGGGAATGCAGAGATAAAACAATTTGCTTTTTTGGTTAATTCCAATGGAACCATTACCTGTACCCCCCAGATTTTGACGCCCGCTGCCAATGGGTCCTTTACCATTGCCCCTGATAGCGCCGCTGCGGCGGTATTTAATCCTCTGGGAAGCGCCGCAAATAAATCTTTCGCCTTGCATAATCCCTTTATCGGGGAATGGCATGCGGCATGGAATGGTTCTGAACACGAAGGCAGTGACAGTACCTGGTCGTATCAATTCAGGGCCGATGGAACGGTAAAAACGTATCACCATGGCCTGCATCAATTTGAAAACGGGTACCTCGTCCGTGGGCAGGTTCTGGTAATACTGGGCGAATGGCGTTTTAACGATAACTTTGGTTACATATCTTCCACCTTTACGATACATGATAACGGCAATATCAGCAGCGATGAACAGGATCATGGCGGATTGCATTGGGATTTTACGCGGGTTGATACCGCAGAATGGAAATAGGGAGGAATAAAAATGAAAACGAAGATTAATTTATGGAAAAACTGGTGCTATTCCTTTTGGGTAGTGATAGCCCTGTCGGCCCTGCTGTCAATTATTTCCTGTGGGGAAGCAGGCGGCGGAAACGATGAGGTTTATGATGAACCCAAAACTGTCATTAATCCTTTTAATATTTTGTCCTATGAACCTAAAACCAACTATAGCATTGATATTACAAGCGATGAAATCGCATTAAGAACGATAGGACAAAAAACCAGGGTGTCTCGATATGAAACTGGACTCCCCGGCGGCATGATTATTGTTCCCCGGAACCAGGAGCTGAATTTTCATGTTACAAATCATGATGTGGACTCAACAAGTCTCCACTGGCATGGCCTAAGGGTCCCTTATGACCAGGACGGTCCCGGTAAAATGATTGATAAGAATAATGCGGCTGATTTTACTTTTACCCTGAATATGACTGGAACCCACTGGTACCATCCCCACATGCGGCCAATTTTGCCCCAGCTTAACGCTGGCCTGTATGCGCCTTTTATTGTGAAGGAAGATTATGACAGCAAGTATGCCGGTGATTATGTGCTTACCCTTGATGACTGGTATCTTGGATCGGACAATCAACTTGACAGCGGCAGCGACTCCCACGGAAGTATGGATGTAACGGGCTCCCTGGAAACAGTGAATAAACAACGAGGATCGGACATTTATCCCATTACGTTAAAACAGGGGGAAATCGTCAAGCTGCGTTTTATTAATGCATCAACCTCCCAATATCACACCATATCAATGGAGGGGCATACATTCCGTGTTACCCATTTGGATGGACATTATTTGCAGGATCCCTATACGGTGAACAATTTCAGGCTCGCAGCAGGAGAACGGGTCGATGTGGAATTGAAGGGGATAAAGAATAGCGGAACCTATTATATCAGAAACGGACGAAGTTATGGTATCCGTATTCCTGTTATCTATGAGGGAATAGGGGAAGAAATGGAATCTCCTTTTGTACCCGGCCCATCCGAAGCATTTCCGAATATTGAAAGCCAGCCGGTGGATCATGAGTACCATCTTAATTCCGGAATGAACGGCGGAAGCGGGGGGCATGAAGGCGGCGGTTCCATGCTCATGGAATGGTACATCAATAATGTGGCTTATCTTGACGGGAGTGAACCCATAGATATTCAGACTGTTAGCGTTGACACGGTGTATAAATTCCGGTTTATTAACGAAGAAGGATCTGGCATGATGCATTCCACGGTTTACCATCCCATGCATTTACATGGGGGACATTTTCAGGTGGTATCCCTGAATGGCACACCGCCGCCCCGGGAAACATTCAAAGACACACAGGAAATTCCTCCGCTTCAATATGTTGATATTGCGGTCAAATTTTACAATCCCGGCGATTGGATGCTCCATTGCCACATAATCGATCATGAAGATAACGGTATGTTGACCATTATCCATGCAGAATAATTTTTTTCATAAAAAGGAGAAGAAAAATGAAAAGAAACAGTAAAATGCGGGGCGGAATCATAGCCATTGCTATAGCCGCCATCACAATTGTCCTGGGTTGTTCCCAGCCGAACGGGGATGACGAAGGAGGAGGGATTATCGGATTCACCTTCACGGCAGCTTCAGGTTTGAAGTTGGGGAGTCCCAATACATCTATAGGCGCCGTGGCCGGAACCTTTAGCATTGCATCGTGGATATCCGCTCCGTATACCTATGCCCTGGTGGCCGGGAGCGGCGGCAATGACGTGGACAACGCAAAATTTGAGATCGAAAATGAAAAATTAAAGATCAAGACTGTATTGCAGGTTGCAAAGGTATACAAGGTATATCTACAGGTTAGTGACAGCGAGGGGAAAAATTTTTCCAAGGGCGTAGAGTTCAGTATAGCCGGCAGTATCACCGGTGTACCGGCAGAGTGGTATATGGGAGTTCCTCTTGATTTAACGAGTGTTGTAGTGAATCTTCCGGAAGCGCCCGATAAAACAGCGGCGGATATTGTATGGGCCAGGAATAGCGCTGGCGCGGATTTTGCGGCCGAAACAGGGATCTACGAAGATCATGTGTTTTATCCTGAAACCTTCGGCAGTACCACCCTCTGGGCGATCGTCGCTGATGGAGATGGAAAAGATGATAACCATAGCGAGTCATTTACGGTAAATTTTCTTTTTCCCCCAAATCCCTTTATCGGATCATGGACCGGCAGTGACAGTGCAGTATGGACCTTCAAAACAAACGGGACCTTTGGCAGAGATGCCGTTGCCGATTATGGCAGTTTTGCGGTATGGAGCGGAGCCCAAAACCGTAAATTCATGATTGCCGTTACCGGAGACCCCGATGAAATTACCGTAACAAATGTTACCCAAGCGTACTATTCAACTAGCGAAGAAGCAAAGGGGGCGTATCAGGCATACTCCTATGAATTGGGCAATAATTTTATTAAAATAACTCCCATAACCTTTGAATATGACGCAGCTAATAAACAGGATGCCATGCTGTTTGAGAGTTCCGGAGCTCCTATTACCCTTACCCGGATAAGCGGTGAACCGGCGCCCCTTGATTTATCGGGGAGCGTGCAGTATGGTGATTGGAAGGGGGGGTTTAGCGAAAATCCCTTCACTGAACCACACGCCCCAATAACCAGTAGTCCGGGTCTCCACTATTATGCAAACGGAAGCGTCAGGCAGAATTATGACGGCGCATGGCTAAACCGTGGCGCTGTCCACGCCATCGTTGGAGCGGCAGGCAGGCGCTGGGACCCGCCTGTTGTAAGTTCCAGGGACACAATTCACGACACAAGCGGCGGAGAGATAGTCATAATACATGAGTATCGGCCTGAGAAAGGCGGACCCTTCTCTCGGGGTACCAGTGCCAACTTATACTGGAATATACAGAAGGTACAGTAGAAAAGGAAAAATGGAACCGGGTGGACAAAAGTTCCATCCGGTTCCATTATAACAGGGCGACTAATTTTTTGGAGACTGCTATGAAAATGAAAAAACCATTTGGAAATTGCCTAAAGAGAAACCTTATCCTCCGCTTTTACAGGGAAGGTATCCGGTGGCGGCTTCCGGTACTTATCTGTTGCGCTATACTGTTGGCTTCTTGCGCCAACGGGACTAATCCTGATGCCGGACTTGGCGATGACGACAGCGTTCCTTTACTCAATGCTTCCATCGCCGCTGTACCCTATGCAGAAAATGGTCCGGATCTTGGACAACTTCAGGGCTGGCAATGGGCAAAAGAGGGAACGGATTTTAAATGGATTTTCAAGAACGACGGAACAATTTGGGTCATTCATTGTTGCGGAGAACTGTATAAAAACCAGTTTAGCTATCTAATAAGCGGAAATGTTCTTATCACCTATGGAACCGAGACAGAAAAAGCTGATGAACTTATCGTATCAACTTTTACAATGGCAAGTGACAGCACTTCCTTTACCAGAACAGATGGTCTTGGCTTTGTCCGGGGAAATGCGGAGACCGCTGATACAGGCAATTTTCCGTCGCTGGTGTTGAAAAATGATTTTATCGGAAAGTGGCTGATGAACGATGGTTCAATATATCTATTCTCAAATGCTGGTGAGCTTACGATAACTTCTCCATCGGGTACGGAGGAGAGCTGCGCATACTTTATACGGGACAACCAATTACTTACCCTTGGCCCTTTGAGCGATGGAACAAAAGTACCATTACGGCAGTACAGGTTCCAAAGGGGCAGCGGCAAAATAACACTGCGTAATGCCGCCGATAGCGGTAAATTTATCCTTACCCCGTTTGTTGAATAAATCCGCTCGTTATAAATGAGTATGAATTTTATAATGCATAAAAGACTCTTGTCTTTTTGCTTTATTGTTTTTATGGCGGCCCAAACCATCCAGGCCCTGCCGTATATTCCCGGATGTCCTCTTCATGAAAGCTGTGTCCGCGCCTTGAGGAATGAACAGAGGAACAGGCGGCGGACCCTTAAGAACCAGGATCTGAATGATTTAGGCGCAACGGCGGGACATAACCTGAATATTGGCATTATCGCGGGTTTTGATGATCTGGCGAATAAATCAAGAACTCCTGTTTTTACTTTAAAACCTTCACTGGCGTATTTTGGCAGTTTTGGTAATTTTGATCTCTATGCAGGGGCCTTTTATACTTTTTTGTTTGATGATCCTCTGGGACAAAAAGGAGGGCTGCAGGAAACGCTGGGATATAATTTTTTCCCCGGAGATTCTTTCACAATCACGGTCGCTCTTGATAATGACAACCAGCTTAACATATCTCCCGGAGAACCAGCCTTCGCTTTTGCTTCGGCAGAACCCGGCATTTCGTTTACCATGGATTTGAAGCATGGAGAATTCTCCGCCGCCGCAGGCTTGCCCATAGACTATTCGGCCTTTTTAAATGCCAAAACCGAAGCCGCCCGTGAAATCGCCATTGATTCCTATTTTACCCTGGGGTATACCTTTCCCTTCGGTCTCGGCATATCAACAACTTCCCGTATATGGGTCCGCCCGGATCTTGAATACGGAGAAACAGAACTAAACCTGATCTATGGGGCAAAATCATTTTACGGATCTTTTACAGTAACTGCCGATGACCGCTTCAAACTCTGGTCGCTTGAACCGTACCTGGCCTATACAGTTAAACAGGTAACTTTTTCGGCTTCTGTCCTGTTTGAAAATATCGGCGGCGCCGGAACAGGCAGCCCTGTAGTGGATACAGAAATCGGCGCAGACCGGATTGCCATCACCCCATCCATCGGGGTACGGTACCGGTTTGGAGAAAGGCTGTGATTAAACGCATGATGGTAAAAAAATATATCCTCGGTATGATTCTGATCATACTCTTGGGCGTGCCTCTTTTTGCCAGGGGATCAGCTCAAGGCATTCGGCAGCCTTTGCCCTCGCGTCCCGAGATCCCGCCGGGATGGAAGCCTTTTACCATTATTGATATGGGAGGCAGGGAAGCGCTTATCGAAAGGCCGGTACAAAGGGTATATGCCATAAATCTCATTGGCGATACTTTTATCCGAGCCATAGACATAAGCAAAGCTGCAGGCTGGGCCAATCCTTATACCAGGGATGAAAAAAGATATATGGGTAAATACGCTCAACTCCCCATGTTGGGAGGATGGATGGGATCAAGCCCCACCGCCAACCTTGAGGAACTGGTCAAGGCCGATATTGATGTGATTTTTGTTACCGCCGCGGCCCTAAAAATAGGACCAGCGGAACATTCCATGGCGGATACTATTCAGAGCCAGACCGGAATAACTACGGTGCTCATATCCAATAACCTTTATGATACGGGAAACGCTTTGAGGCTTATGGGAAAGGTGATGGAGCTGGAAGAAAGAGGAGAGCTGCTGGCCGCCTACTGCGATACCGAACTTGCTAAAATGGAAACAGCTCTGGCAAAAATAAGCGAAAAGGAACGGAAGCGTATCTATTATGCCGAGGGCATCCAGGGGCTGCACACGGACCCCTCGGGTTCTTCTCACGCCCAGATTTTTGATTTTATGAGGGCTATCAATGTGGCGGATGTGGAGGAATTTACGGGTAATGGCATGCATGGCCAGGGGGCAGTATCTCTTGAGCAGGTTATCGCCTGGGACCCGGAGATTATTTTGCGGAACACTACCATGACGCAGGCAAATCCTTCTGCCGCAGTACAGGCCATCCTGCAAAACCCTGACTGGGCGGGGATTAAGGCAGTAAAAGAACGGAAAGTTTATCTTACCCCCCTTCTGCCGACTAACTGGGTAGACCGGCCGCCTTCGATCAACCGTATTCTTGGGATGAAGTGGCTGGCCAACCTTTTTTATCCTGATCATTTCTCCTTTGATATGAGAAGCGAAGCAAAAGAATATTTCCGCCTCTTTTATAATCTTGAATTAAACAATGAAGAGCTGGATCATATTTTAGGAAATAATTAATTGCACCATATTCCCATTGAAGGCATCCCGTCCCGCAATCCGGTTTTGCCGGGATCGGGAATAGCAGGACTGGTATACCGCAGACGAGCCTGTTTTTTAACTGTCCTCCTTATTCCTGCTGCCGTTATAGTATTTCTGCTTTCAGTTGCATCAGGCCGCTATGCTATACCCTTGGGAGAAATCTTCTCGGTGATCGCAGGCAGGGGGGAGGGTATTTCTCGCCGGATTAGTGCCATAGTGCTTAATGTGCGGATTCCCCGGGGGGCCGCAGCCCTGCTCGCAGGAATGGGGCTTTCAGCTTCCGGCGCCGCATACCAAAGCCTTTTCCGCAATCCCATGGCATCTCCGGATATTTTGGGCGCTGCAGCGGGGGCCTCTTTCGGGGCGGCGTTGGGCATACTTATTAATCAGGGGAACGCGGCCATTCAGTTTCTTGCCTTTGTCGGTGGAATTGCCGCAGTGGGTTTGACCTGCCTCATTAACGGCATAGTAAACCGGAGGCAGCCAGGGCTTATCATGCTGCTCCTTTCGGGAATGGCGGTAGGCGGTCTTTTTACTGCACTGGTATCGGTAGTAAAATATTTTGCCGATCCTGACAATCAGCTTCCGGCCCTTACCTTCTGGCTTATGGGAGGCCTTGCGGGAGTGGAAGGCGGACAGGTCCGCACCGCAGGCATAATCATAGTGCTCTGTCTTTTGATTATGCATTTTAAGCGCTGGACGCTGAATCTGCTCTCCTTTGAAGATGATGAAAGTCAATCCATGGGGGTTTCCCTCAGACGGGAACAGGGTATAGTCATAATCCTTTCTACCCTGCTCTGTTCGGCTTCTATTTCTCTCTGCGGTCCTGTTGGATGGGTAGGGCTTCTTGTTCCACATACCGCCCGGATGCTGGCTGGTTCCAATAATCGGGATATGTTTCCCCTGGCGGTCCTTTTGGGAGGTATATACATGATGATTATGGATGATATTGCCCGGAACGCCGCAATGGTGGAAATCCCCCTGGGGATATTAACCGCCCTCATCGGGGCTCCCTTTTTTATCGTTCTCCTTTTTAGGGGAAATTATTTTAAGGAATAAAAGTGAAGGAAATAAAAGCTGTAACCGGCCGCAGGAAAAATCTGCTTATGGCATTGCTCATGATCCTCCCCTTGGGAGCAGCGGTTTTTTCCCTTTTCATCGGAAGGTATCATATTACCCCTGAAGAGTTTGCCAGGGCTATAGCAGCTTTTATAAATTCCGGGATAAATACCAACAACGCCGAAACGGTAATCTTTAAGGTACGGTTCCCCCGGATTATCGCCGCTGCCCTTGCCGGGGGGAGCCTTGCCGCTGCGGGATTGGCCTATCAGATCGTATTCCGCAATCCCCTTGCCTCGCCGGATGTACTTGGCGCTTCCGCAGGGGCAGGCTTCGGAGCCTGTATTGCCATCATCGCGGGCGCATCTCCCCTGGTAATTCAGGGAACGGCTTTTCTGTCGGGCCTTGCAGCGGTAGGCTTAACCTGTCTTATCTGCGGCAGACTGGGCCGTGGCGAGGCGGTGCTATACATCCTTGCAGGAATGGTGATCAACGCGGTCTTTCATGCAGGCATAGGTTTGGTTAAATATACTGCCGATCCCTACAGCCAGCTTCAGACCATCACCTTTTGGCTTATGGGCAGCATGACCCTGATAGAACTATCCCAACTGCCCATTCTGGCCCTGGGAACAGTAATAGGCATGATTCCCTTAATCCTTTTCCGCTGGAAACTCAACCTCCTCAGCTTTGATGATACTGAATCTTCAAGTTTGGGATTGGACACTGTCCCTTTCCGGCTGCTCATTATTGCTGCCTCTACCCTCCTCTGTTCAGTTGCAACAGCAACTTGCGGCATGGTGGGTTGGGTGGGGCTCATGGTACCTCACATTGCCCGCAGCTTGACCGGGGCCAATACCCGGTATCTTCTTCCTGCTTCCTTTTTAATTGGCAGTGCATACTTAATATTTATCGATGACATTGCCCGGATTATGCTCTCCATCGAATTACCTCTGGGGGTGCTTACTGCCATTATAGGCGTACCGGTATTCATCGTCTTGCTGGTGAAGGGACAGGGCAAATGGAAATAAAGCAAAACAGCATAGAGGCAAAAAATCTTGCCTGCGGATATGGGGGTAAGGCTGTTATAACTGAACTTGATTTTGTTCTTAACCGGGGAGAAATTCTTTGCATACTGGGACCCAATGGATCTGGAAAAACGACTCTCTTCAAAACCCTTCTGGGTTTTTTACCTCCTTTGAATGGAGAGATTCTTGCAGGCGGAGAGAACATAAAAACATGGTCCCGAAAAAAACTGGCCGAAAAAATTGCCTATGTACCCCAGGCGCACACCCCCCCCTTCCCCTATACAGTGGAAGATGTAATCCTTATGGGCAGGACTGTCCGTTTTGACAATCACCGAAACCCCCAAAAAAAGGATTATGAAAAGGCTGATGAGATTATGTCACTGTTGGGGATAGGGGATTTCAAATACCGGCTCTATACGCAAATAAGCGGCGGCGAGCGGCAGCTTGTCCTGATTGCACGGGCGCTGGCGCAGGAACCGGAATTTCTCATCATGGATGAGCCGGCATCCAGCCTGGATTTTGGCAACCAGATGCGGCTTCTCAAACATATTATCAGCCTTAAAGAAACCGGGGCAGGCATCCTGATGACAAGCCACCACCCGGATCATGTTTTTCTTTGTGCCTCACGGGTCATGTTAATCAGAGAAGGCAAATCTTTCGCCGCAGGAACCTGTGATAAAGTACTGACTGAAGAAAACCTCAAGGCCGTCTATGGTATCGACATCAAGGTTATAAGTACCGCCGCCGGGGATGGCAGAATCATTCGATCCTGTATTGCCGATTTTTCGTAAGGGAATATCAAATCCGTTCTTTATTCCGGAGAAGAGAAGATATATACACCAAACAATCTGTAGTGTCGTCTTTGGATATATTTCTATAACTGTTTATTGTGCTTTTATAATATTCAACTGTTGATTCTGGTCCCATCCCGCCTAAAATGCCTATGGATGTCAATAATACACGGGAGGTGTAATTTCATCCAGCTCCGTGCTTGCCTGATCCAGCAAGGAATGAATTTTTTCGAGCCGGGTTTCAATACACGGCCCCAAAAATCATCTTTTTCGTTCATAATAATTCCGAATGAAAGCAACACCATTCTAATTAGAATGTTTTTCTGAAAAAAACATTCAGTTAAATTACAATGATAATATACTGAAATTTTTGAAAAACGGCAAATGAATAATCCGTGCAAGCCTTAAATTTGCTACCGGTTATTTATCCTGGTTGTGGTATATCCAAAGCGGCCCCGTCCCGCGTTGTTGATGTATACGCCGCCGCCTCTGGGAACCCGGTAGGTCTGAACCACCCGCTTTTCTCCGGGATAGAGAACATAGCTTTCCATGTGGGAGGCCCAGCCCTCTATGGCGGGGCTGTATTTGGTGGGGCCGCCCACGGTTATGGCTGTCGTGTCGGCAGTCCCGGCTACAAATCCTATATAGGCGGTGGTGGTAATTTCCCATGAAACCCAGTACCAGGTGGTATTATCGGGAGCATCCTCATCCCAGCCTGTCATAAGGCGCATGCCGGTTTTGGGATTGTCCCATGACAAGGGGAAGCCCGGGGTGCTTACACTACCCGAAAGGCTGTCTCCGCCGTGGATCCAGAGCCTTTCCTTTCCGTCAGATATGTATGACATAACGCTATTGGCCGATCCCTCTTTTCCTATATCCCGGACATCTCCTGCCTCCAGGGGATTGGTAATCATTACCAGTACGGTTTTGTTCGCCGATTCATACGCGAAAGAGCCATCATAACCTTTGGAGGCCAGGGCTAAAATCCTTACCTTGAGGGCATGCTGAGCGTCCTGGTTGACGCCTAGCTTTGGGGTATTCCAGGCATTGTAGGTCTTCAGGCTGCCGGTCGACGGTCTTTGTGATATTGCGCCTGTAGCACGATCCCCTGTGCTGTGGGGTGGCAGGCCCTCGGCTATGATCGCCCGCTCGCCCCAGGTAACCGCGTTTTTGGTGAGCCAGGGTTCATTATAAGCGGTGTTGTCGGCAATCCCGAAGCCCTGTATGTCGGGTAATTCCGCGGTTGCATAGGTAAGCTGGACCCCCGGAGTCTGGCAATCAATTTTCATTCCTGCATGGACAGGCTGCCGGGCGGATACGGGTGTAATGCTTTGTACGCCATAGCTAAAAGGACTTCCCGGTATCAGAGCTTCCTGTTCTTTCTCAATGCGGATCACGGGATTGTTGACTCCGCCGAGCAGGAGGGCGTTTTGAGAATTATCATGGAGATTCCCCGCAGATACTTCATCTATAAACGCATCAGAGGGCAGGGTCATGGTGTATTTCGCCCCAAGGGTGGGAACCGCATAGGAACCACTTAAAGCCACGGATACTGTAGACGCAAATCCTGTACTGGTAATTGTTACCGCGTTTGATGCTACGGGGATGATCACCTGGTGCATATCCGTAGCCTTGAAAATGTTTGCTATTACAATATTTGATGTATCATAATAGTAATTCAGGATAAATTTTTCGGACAGATCGGGTTCGTAATTTGCATTGGTGCCGTTTGTGCCCCTGGTGTAGTATTGGTACAGGTTTCCTGATACGGTCGAAGCGTTGCCGTTTACTTTTTCATACTGGGCTCTGGTCAGCGCCGCAGGGAACAGATAGGGTTCAGCTGCGGTGTCTTCCTGGGTAAGGTAAATAGCCGCAGTTCCCTGCCCCTTGTACACCATGCGGTCAAAGGTGAATGTTAATTTTGCATCATCTCCGCTCAGGTTTAATGCGGCGTCAACGATCGAAGGCGTGCCGGTAAGTATGCGGAGCCTTTTCTGGTTTTCAAGACGCATGGCCGGTTCCAGGTTTCCAAGATTGCAGAATGCGGCGGTAACATCCATAGTTCCGTCTTTGATATGCGCCATTCCGCCGTCATCGTCAATGGCGGTAACTTTAAGATAGCTGTCGCCCGGTGTAAGCGCATCGCCGGATTTGACATCATAAGAAAAGCTCCATTGGGTTCCCCCGCCGTTTGAAACATCGGTACAGCCTGTAACCCAGGTTCCCCCAGTGGTTCCGGCCTCGTTGATATTAAGCTTTATTCTCGGGGAACCGCTTATGGTTATTTTTTTCCTGGAATAGAGATCCACTTTAATGATATCGCCTGAGGTGTATATTTTTTCCGGCAGGGGCGAGCTTATTTTGGTAAGGAGATTCCCGCTATCTATGGTAACATTGACCGTACTGGTTACAGGCGACTTGTTCCCCGCGGTATCGGTCTGGACAGCCCTGATATAATAGTCCCCGTTTGTGTTGAGGGAAACCGGTCCGGTATAAACTGTCCACGCCGGGTCAGGATCATTGCCGTTTATGGTGTATTCCATTTTTGCACCCGGTTCCCCCGTAAGGGCAAAGGTCTGGTTTAAATTGTAATATATCACGTCGCCGGTAATGCCGCTGATTTCAGGTGTCGCTGGCGCGGTTGTATCAATGGTAATTATCGGAGAAGGCTGGGCTGCCGAAAAACCGGAAGAAGGAAAGACATCAACCAGAGGGTTCCCCGCAGTATCCGTAATGGTTCCGCCTGTAATGTTTGCTGCCCTGAGCCGGGGAGGCGTTTTTCCTTCTGTATCCTCGCTGTGGCTTTCCCCGCCGTTTACCTCATAGCGGAAAAGGAGCGTGTTTCCCCCGACGGTTTGCTGAAATACAGCATGAGCGCCGTTATTGAAATTCAATGCCGGACTGCCGGTCACATTTATGTTTTCAGAAGCCTCCAGTTTAAAGTAGAGGATCGCTCCGTTGCCGTAAGATCCTGCGGAGGATACCGCCATGACTGCAGAGATCACGGGCTTTTGGGTATCAATGCCGAGGTTCTTTCCTCCCCCCAGAGAATTCGTGCCTGACGGAAGGCTCATGTCCGCAGCCCTCCCGGTAATGTCGGCGATGGTACTCCCGCTGATGATGGTCTTTACATCCAGCCTGCGGATATTGTCAGATACGGTAAACGGTCCGCAGCTGAAGCTGAGGGTGTTGTAATTCTTCCCGCCCGTATATGAAGCAATAATTGTATTGTTTTCATTATACAAGTCCTTGAGGACAAGCGAGGGATCTCCCCCTGTCCATGTCACGGCTTTGTTAAAATCAAGATTAATGGTGATGCTCTCGCCTTCACGGTACATGCGATTATCATCGGGACTTGTTATCCGGGCAAGGGAAGGGGTATCGGTTTCGACTACAAAGGATGCCTCGGTGCTGCCCTGATTCCCGGCAAGATCGCTTACTTTAGCCCTGAGATTGGCTGCCGGGTTCTCCCTGATTTTTTTACCGCTTGGTGTTATTGAAGCTGCCGACACCGGCGCGCTGGTCCAGGTAATCCAACCGTCATGGGCAGGACTTGTGTGGCTGATGCTGCTGAAATTAAATCCGTTCCAGGTAACTGTAAAATCCTTTACAAGGGGAGGCGTCTGCCATGCCCAGGCGCTGACCGAATCGTCACGCCAACGGCCGGACAGAACAAGGGTGTCGCTGTTGGAGAGTGCCGCCAGGTTAAGATCGTCGCTTATCGGCAAGGGTGCGCCGCCGCTGACCGTAACGGTATCAAAAGAAATTTCGGGTGCCGAGATGTCCCGGCCGCTGATCCATTCCAGGACATTCCGCTTTTGGTTTACCGGGTTATTGTTGATCACAAGAACTACAAATTCCTGACTGGGAAAGACGCCGTTTATATTCGTGCCCAGATCGTTCCGGCTTATACGCCAGGCAAAATCCCGGCGTTTTTTGCCGTCTTCGTCTTTTTCGCTTTCGAGGATGCTTGTCAGTTTCCATACCTTGCTCAGGTAACTGTCCGAACCTGGATCAGTATCTACCCAGGGGCTGGACTCTGAGATGCCTGCATGATTCATGGCGCTGGTCCAGCCTGCATAGATTTTGTTCCTGAAGCTTCGTTTAACAGGGTTGTTCAAGGGACTGACCCACGCAATGTAGACATCGGCGATGCCGGTATTATCTGTTGCATAGCCGGAAATCCCGACATACCCCGAAGAGTCTCCCAGGAAGGGAGATTCCTGATCGGGGCTTGTAATGTACGCGTTGGGAAGGCTCAGGTCTTTCACATTAAAGTAGCCGGTATCTTTCCCGTGGACGCCGTGCCTGTCGGTAACATCCGCAGTAATGGTATAACTGTCGGCGCCCAGTTCAAGCTTCACATCCCACTGAAAGGACATCGGATAACCGGAGGCCGCAAAGGTCTTGGGATATCCCTGCACCATGGTGCCCGATTCGTCCGCTCCCCTGTATATGGAAATGGTTACCTCGTCAATACCGTCATCGTCATAGGAGTGGCCGAGATAGCTGTTTGAATCCGCCACTATTTCGCCGGTTTCCCCAGGGGTCTTGTTGAATTCCGGGGGAAGCTCGGTCCAGGGAATATCCGCCGTAGGGTCCCAGGCGATCCACCCGTTCCGTTTCCATTCATCGTTTCCGGCTTTGTCGTAGCTTTTTGTTATGACCTGGAGATAGGTCCGCTGTGCCAGGGGATCAGGAGAGGGCGCAATGGCCCGGGAAAATACCGTTTCCTTGCCGCGGCTCCGGATTTCGGATTTTAATATGGTGATTTTAGCGTTCCGTTCAATATTCTCCAAGGTATTTTCATAATAGATATTGCCGTCTTTATCCGCCAGTTCGATGCTGAGATCCCTTACGGCTGTGTCTTCGGTAATCTGCCAGCGGAATTCAAAATCGCCGTTTAATAGTTCATTCAGTACCGCCAGCTCTTTCGGCTGTTTTGCGTCAAGCGCCGCCTCGACATCGATATAATCCCCCGGATCTGTCTCGTCTTTTACCGTAAGGATTGGATTGAGAACGGTAATTTCCGGAGGAGTAACATCGTACACGACAACTCTCGACTGGGCTGAATTGGCGCCGCTGTTGCGGGCATCGTCGAAAGCTATGGCGGTTATGGTATACTGGCCTTCTTCCGGGGAAGATCCGTTGTCAAGATTTATTTCAATCGACCAGTTAAAATATGTACCGTCCAGGCTGTTCCAGTACGTGTCAGGCGAGGGCTGAACCGGTTCCCAGGATGATTGGGCGTCTTCTTTTGTTTTCCATGAGCCAGAATCCCAGCGCCATTCACGGGAAGAATTACTCAGGGTAACATGGAGTTCTTCTACGCTGCCATCCGCATCATATACGGTTCCCCGCAGGGGGAAAACGGACTGCACATTGTCCATATAGTTGGGGTTGCTTATTTCAAGGACCGGACCGGTCAAATCCAGTTTGGCTCCAAGGGCAATCTCACAGCCTGTCAGCAGTATTGCGCACAGAAGTCCTGCGGCCTGAAATACCGGAACAGAAAAGAATTTGTTTTTTTTGTCTGCCCTTTTGTTATTCATTTATTCCTCCTTAAATTAATCTTGCCAGAATGCCTGGAGACTGATATAGGTAGTATTTCCATAGGTGCATTTGATGTGGCCCTTCTGAAACCCAAGCTGGGCGTTCAGGCTGGTTCCGCTGAGAGTGTAACCGGCGCTCCTCAAATACCAGTCGCTCACAATTTCCCAGCTTGTCCAGGCAAAATGGGCGTTTCTGGTATTGTCTGTCCGGTACATCTGCCTCATGTAATGGGTGTAGGGGGTCTGATCCATGAGGGGAAAACCGGAGATAGTCGGGATTGACGAAAGAACATTGGAACCCTGGACAGCAATGGCGGGGATCACTCCATTGCCGTCGCGGCTTATATGGCTAAAAAGCACTACCGAGCGGAAAGCACCTTCGTATCCGTAAGCCGTGCCTGTAAAGTAATGCAGGTTGGTATTCACCGTTGAATAGGCTGCGGCGGCCTTTACATAATCCTTTCGGGACTCGAAGAAATTTCCTGCTGTGGCGCCGATGGGGATAGAATCGCCTGAGATATAGGCAGTGGAGGCGCTTACTCCTTCAAGAACACTTTGGACAATATCGGGATTGCCCAGGTCAGGAGCCAAATCGTAAGATGTATTCCAGGCGATTGTTTTGGCCCCGTTGTTTACCACCCCGTATTTGATCACCGCGCCGGGGGTTTCGCTGTCGATGCGGAACCGGGTAGACGTTTCGGGCGTCGTATATGTCGCATTATGGGATTTCCTTTCCACCCGGACTACCGGCGGGGAAATGCCATCGGACCAGAACTGATAGGAGTCCACACCCAGAGCGCTTGAGGCATTGCCGGCCTTGTCCTGGAAACATCCTGACTCAATGCCGAGTGTCCACTTGACCCCGGGGGCAAGTCGCTCCGGCAGAGTTATGGTAACCGTGCTGCCTGTGGGGCCGCCTATCTCTACAGCGCTGGAAGTAACGTCAATTTCCTGCCAGCGGTATTTTGATCCTTCAAAAAAAAATCCTGAGCCCGGCGTTGTCCAGCCCTAAGTTGAAGCTCAGCACATATTTGGAATCCGTATCCGGGACATAGGTATTTCCCTGTACATTAAGGCCCTGGGTAGTTTTTTTGTAGCCTGCAGAGTCGCTTACCAGTGCGTTGTAATTGGGGATATTCAGGAATTCCGCTTCCGCTATAACCGGAGGGATATGCCAATTCGCGGCAGGGCGTAAGGTTATGATCCCCGATTCCTTGTAAACCGGTTCGCTGTAGGTTAAGGTTATTTTGCGGTCGCTTCCGATGATGCTGCCGCTTGAACCGCTGAAATGAACCGGAGAATAAGAGCTAATGACAGGCGGTATGGCATCAGCCTTAAGATCCTGATCCGGCACGCTTTTGTCATTCAGTTCTGCGGCAGTGTATCCTGATTTTGTATTTCCGTAGAGATCCTGCACTCCGCTCAAATCCACGGAAGATATGGTGATGGGAGACATTACATCCCCTGCCTGTATGGTATAGCTAAAGGCGAGGGTTGCGGCGTCGCCTAGTTGTTCTATCACCCCGGCAATGCGGTTCTGGGAATCCCCTGAAGCGCCGCCTTTGAGGGTTATCGTTGCAGTGGTTCCCGGCAGGGTGTATACCTTGTCGGCAAAGACGAGATTAAAAACAAGTTCCTGTCCTGCGGGATAGGTTTTGGCCGGCTGTTCGCAGATTATCCTGTCGAGCAGCGGGAAGGTTCCGTTAACCGTAATTGCCAGAGGCGTCGGCACGGGGGAGATATTCCCGGCGGCATCGGACGCCCGGACAGTTATCTGGTGGGCGCCTCCCGGGAGCGCTATATTCCCGGTTGTCCATCCTATCCAGGACATTCCGCCGTTAAGTGAATACTGGGCTGTCCGGGGGCTGCCCGGATCGGCGCTGTCTGCGGATGCATCAAGGATAAACGAAAGGGATTTGAACAGACCGGAAACGAGATTGCCCGATCCCGGTTCCCCGTTTACCAGAACCTGCTTCAGCCCGGGCGTAAAGGGAGGAACCGCGTCAATTCCTGTTTCAGGATTCAAGGACGCAGGGTTTGCTGCTGTCCCGGTAAGGGCGGTATTTGCCGCCGCGTTTTCGTCAAAGGAGTTTTCCGCATAGTCGGTAATGCTGCCGCCGTTAAGATCGATCCCCTCGGCCCTCAAGGTTTTTCCGGCAGTGTATTCTCCTGCTTCGGGGGTATAGGTGAAGAGGATATTCTGACCATCGGTGCGGGAAAAGATCGCTGCCGGAGAGGCCGCGCCGGTGATTCCCGAAAGTACCAGCTTGGGCGATCCCGATACCAGGGCATTCTCGGTGAGGGTGAGGGTGAAGGTCAGTGTTTCCCTGCCCGCATACCAGCCGCTCGATTGTCCCGAGACATCCATAGCCGTAACAAGCGGGGCAATGCCGTCAACAACCAGGGTTTTGTTTTTTTGCAGCGACCCGGAGTCGCCGGTCCAGGCCGGGGTTCCGCCGATGCCGGGAATGACGGCGCTTATGTTTCCGCTTGCTGCCTCAATGGGCGAAGCGGCGCTGTGCAGTTTGGCTGAATAATCTCCGGACATAACATGGTAGGTGAAGGCAAGGATTGAAGTACCGGCCCCGCCGGTATAGTCCGCGAGCTTCCAGCTCGTGTCTTCGGGAGTAAAACCGAGCCTGAGTTTCGGGGTTCCGTTAACATATTGAACGGGTTTTGAAAATTCAGCATAGAGGATCACCGAATCGCTTTCTTTGGTAATGCTGCCGTTGCTCATTCCCGAAGTAATATGTAACAAAATCGGTATTTCGGTAAACAGAACTGTTATATCCGCAAAATTGGTGTTGCCCAATTGGTCAGTTACCGTAACCCGGTATTTGGCGCGTTCCTTGTCCTGGGTATCCGCTTTGGGAATAAGACGGCTCCATTCTGTCCCGGTGAATTCAGGGGTATAGGTATGAATAACGCTGATGCCCTGGATTTCCTGTATTTCTATATCCAGGTTTCCGATGCCTGTAGCAGTAAATCTGAAAACAAAATCCTGCAAAATGTCCTGCACATCGGAAGTTGCCGCAAGGTCTATTTCTGGTTTTACATTGTTGCCGCTGAGCCTGAAGGTTCTGGTAGTAACCCCGCCGAAACTGGACGCATAGAGGACAAAAAGTTTCGGGTCCCGTTCTTCCCCGGGGAAATCGCTGAAGATATTGAAGGGTTTGCTGAAGTCCTGCTGAATAAGGCTGTCACCGGCGTCACTCATGGGGCCCGGGATCAGCTCCCAGTATTTGATGGTTCCCCCTGACGGAAGGGTAGGCTGATCGAGCCCTTCCTTGGTTTCGTTTACCTTCCCTGCGTCATTGCCCGGTATCCATGCAAGCCTGATCCTGTCGGCCCCGGCAATGTCAAGGACATACCCGCTGATGGTAAAACTGCCGTCATTCCCAATTTGAGGGATGCTGTTTTCCTGGGGACTCTGGATGACGATGGAAGGCTTGTCGGCTTCAAGGTAATTTACCCGAAAAAGGGCGGCTTTCCAGACACCCGCAGTTCCGCTGCTCTTCCGGTCCTTTGCGGAAATCGCCAGCAAAACATTTTTGCCCTTGCCAGGATCATCGGCGGTTGCGAAAAACCTTTGGATTGAACCCGGAGCGCCGATGCGGCTGGGGCCGAGCTTTGCCGTAGCATTGCTGCTGTTCATGAGGTACTCCAGCCTGGCTTCATCATCCATGCCTGGAATATTTGTCTCCCACTCGGACAGGGTAAAGAATGCAAAATAAACTTCCGCAATGCTGTCGTCATCAGAAACCCAAATTGAGATCGGCAGGCCCGGAGCGATATTGACGATATTGCCCTTTCCGGCCTGGTCCACCGAGGGGCGGGGAATGTCCGATTCGGGATACCAGCAGAGATAGCCGAAAAAATCTGTATTCACGTTTCCGGCCTGGTCCCGGCTTTCTACTTCTGCGCGGAAATAATGCTTTCCTGTTGAATAATCTCTTCCCAGTTCAGGATGATTATTGCTGTAATTGATAATATCATCGTGGGTAATAAACCATGCCGGAGAAAAAGGACCGCCCCCGTTTCTTTCCATATTATCAATAACAATGGATCCGTTTTCATCCTTGAGGGTAAGCTCTGCGGCGACAGGAATAAATGATTCTTCAACTGTCCCCTTGAGGGTAAAGGATTCGTTTTGAAAAGCGTCTATATGTATATAATCGCTGGCGTCGAGGTCTTCCAATTCCTGCTGGCTTTTCAGGGGATAACGTATTCCCGGACGGCGTTCAATTTCGAGATTCGTTACCGCAGGGCCGTCGGTATCTACCATCAGGGTTATCTGCTTTACCGAGCTTTCGGCCGAAATGTTTCCGGCGTGGTCAGACAGGGTAAATCGGAAGGTCCGCTCACCATCCTCCTTTAATCTGATCGTAAGGACCCACTGATTCCCGGGCTTGCCCAGAATGGGGAGAGGTTCCTCGTCGAGGGTACTGCGGTTTCTGCGGACGCTGCCGTCGGGAAGCAATTCTTCAACTACCAGGCGTTCCGCTGCCTTGTTGTCATAGGCGGTTCCCTTGAAGGTAAATTCGGCGCCCACAAAGATCAGGCCCCTGTAGGTTTTTAGATTGATTTCGTTTCCTCTTGTGTCGATGAGAGTATCGACTGTCAGTACCGGAGCAGCGAGGTCCACGGTATCTCCGAGACCCACGCCGCCGGTGCAGGAAATCAGAAGTGAAATGAGCAGCACTATTGTTCCTGCTTCTTTTGCGAAGCAGGTTTTCTGATTGCCGATTTTGAACCGTATTCTCATACATGCCTCCTTGTATATGTACTTGAAAAAATGCATAGCCGAGGCAGTTTCAAAACAACCAATTTTGGAACCAGCTCATTCAATAATAAAATAATGAAAAAAGTTTATTGGGGCAAACAAAAAAAATCATAATCAGGGGAAAAACCCAACTTTCTTTTGATTCTTTGTATTTTCCCAAATACGATCTTCCGGCGGAGGATTTGACTATGAAGCAAAAGGGGAAACTATTGCTAGGGTGACGGTTAAGCAGCGGAAGAGTCGAAGAAGTAAAAATTCAATTACTAATTTTTATCTTATTCCTTGTTCGAATTATTCTTTTTTTGCATATCAGCTGTTTTCTGTAAACAGTTGATTTTTTGTTTAAAAGGTGTAATATGAGGTTTATGTCTATCCTGTTTTCCGGCGATTTTCACGCCAATGAGATTAATGAACTCTCGTACATTTCCAGGGAGACCCTTGTCGGCAAATACAGCAGAGAGGAATACAGCGGTATCGCCTGGCATGTGATACTTGGGGATGGCGGGTTCTTATGGCCGCACAAGCAGAAAACCGATGAGGCTAATTTTATGGCTTTATCCAAACGACCTTTCCCCGTACTCTGCATTGTAGGGAACCATGAACCTATACTTGGCAGGAATGATATACCCGAAGTTGATTTGGGCCTGGGCGAAACGGTCTATCAAATACATGACAAGCCCCTGGTTGCATACCTCAAAAGGGGCAAGGTTTATACCATCGGCGGCTTTAAGTTTTTGGTTTTGGGGGGAGCCCTGTCTATCGACAAGGGGTGGCGCAAGCCTTCCGTTTCCTGGTGGGCGAAGGAGTATTGGTCCGAAGAAGAGAAGGAGGATCTTTTTGCCCTTCTTGAAAAAGAACATGATTTTGATTATGTCCTTGCCCATACCGGCCCGAATACTGTCAATGTTGAATTGTTTGGGGATATCATGCCGGGTTCGCCTAAATTCAAAGACGAAGTTGCTATTCTTAACGATGAGATAGATTCCAGAATAAACTGCCGGGGGTGGTGGTGCGGCCATTGGCACAAGGATCGTTATTTTTACGATGAGGACAGGCAGAGGGGCTATCAGTATTTATATAAAGGCACCAATATCCTTTAATTCGTGGCGATGAGGCTTTTCATTTCTCCGTATCTTTGATATACTAAACTTGCGTATAGGTTTATATATGAAGTGCTTTATCCATGCCGATCTTGACGCTTTCTATGCCTCGGTTGAACAGCTCGACCATCCCGAGTACCGGGGGAAGGCTGTGATCGTCGGGGGCCTCCCCGGGGACAGGCGCAGCGTGGTTTCCACTGCTTCCTACGAGGCGAGGAAATTCGGCGTCCATTCTGCCATGCCTCTGGCACAGGCAGTGAAGCTCTGCCCCAAGGGCATCTATTTAAGGGGCAGGATGAAGCGCTACCAGGAAAAGTCCCAGGAGATCATGGCGATTTTTGCGGATTTTTCCCCTGATGTTCAGCAGCTTTCGGTGGACGAAGCTTTTATCGATATTAGCGGCATGGAAGGTCTTTTCGGTCCCCCTGCGGGTCTTGCCCAAAAACTTAAAAACACCATACGGGAAAAAACCGGCCTCACCGTTTCTGTAGGGCTTGCCTCCAACAAGTACATCGCCAAAATAGCCTCGGGCATGTCGAAGCCCGACGGCCTCTTTGTCATTCCCCTAGGGGATGAAGAAAAATTCATGCGTTCATTGCCGGTAAGCAAAATTTGGGGGGCTGGTGAAAAAACCCAGGAGCTGTTCAAAAAACACAGCATCAGAACCTGCGAGGAATTGAGCCGCCTCTCCCTTGGCGTCCTTACATCGATTTTTGGGAATGCCTTCGGCCTCTTTCTCTACCGCGCGGTAAGGGGCGAGCCTGCCGAGGTTTTTGACGAGGGCAGGGGTACCCATTCCATGAGCGCCGAACGCACATTCGATTACGACCTTTATGATGAATTTGCCATTGAGACTGCCCTCCTCGATATTTGCCAGACCCTTATATGGAGGCTCCTCGACTGCGAATGGCAAAGCCGCACAATCTCCATAAAAATACGCTATGAGGATTTCTCCACAGAAGGGGTCCGGGAAACTTCCCAAGATCCGGTTAGTACCCTGAATGATCTCTACAAAAGGCTTCAGGACTTGTTCCATAAAAAGTACAGGCCCGGCAGGGGGGTTCGCCTTCTTGGCGCGGGCCTTATGAACCTTGAATCCTTCAGTCCCCGTCAATCGGATCTTTTCAATACCGGAGACGAAAAGGAGCGCCGCCTTGAACAATCCATTCTGGAGATAAATAAAAAGTTCCCCAATGCGGCAGTGAAGCGGGGCCGCACATGGCTTGCAGACGAATAAAGCTTTGTTATAATATCCTGATAAGAGGAACATTATGGCAGAAAAAATTCTTGACAGATTCAAGCTGGACGGCAAGACCGCCCTGGTTACCGGAGGAGGGCAGGGCATTGGCCAGGCCTACTGTTTCGCCCTGGGCGAAGCAGGCGCAAAGATAGCTGTGGTAGACATCAACACCACCGTTGCGGAAGAGACCGCCCAGGCCCTGACAAAAAAAGGCATAGAGGCTATTGCGATAACCACAGATGTTACAAAAGAAGACGAAGTAATAAAGATGGTTAAAACCGTCATAGACAAATGGGGCTTCCTCACCATAGGCGTCAACAACGCCGGCATGGGTGTCTGGCGCGATGCGTTAACCCAGGACTTTGCCGAATGGCGGAAGATCCTCTCCCTCAACCTCGATTCGATCTTCCTCTGCTCTCGCACCGAAGCCGTGGAAATGGCAAAGAAAGGCTATGGCAAGATCGTCAACACCGCTTCCATGTCCGCCCATATTTCCAACACCCCCCAGAACCAGGCAGCCTACAACAGCTCCAAAGCCGGTGTGCTCCATCTGACCCGCAGCCTCGCTGCCGAATGGGCGCCCAAAAATATCAGGGTAAACAGCATCTCCCCGGGTTATACAAAAACCGCCCTGGTAGACAAGCTCCTCGAAACCCCGGAAGGCAAAACCATGCTGCCCAAGTGGCTGGAAAAAGTCCCCATGGGGCGCATGGCTACCGTGGAAGATCTGCAAGGCGCCGTTGTGTATCTGGCATCGCCCGCATCGGATTATGCCACCGGCACAGATATTATCATTGACGGCGGATATTGCTGCTGGTAATAATTTAACTATTCTTCTGTAGACTATCTATTTCCCGAATGTACTCAGCAAGCTTAAAGTCCTGCTGTTTAATGTGCTGTATCACCCAATGCACTATGGTAGTTGTAACACGATCCCAAAGTTCCTGCGAACCCCCTTTGGTATCGTACTCCGCGCAGAGCTGTGCAACAGTAGTGCGGAAATCATCATGAAGCTTTTTGTGATCCCTATAGCCAGGGTAATTGTACCGGCTTGAAAGAGCTTCTTCATCAGTAAAGTGTTTAGCCGTATAATTAACCAGGAAGTCCAAAGTTTCTTTCAGGAACTTTGGATCCTGCCTGCTCTTGCAGGCTTCGGCCAAATTGCTCGTAAGGCGGAATATCTGCTTGTGCTGTGAGTCAATTTCGGCATTGCCTGTAGCAAGATCCTGGCTCCAGGCAATGCCGTTTTTCCATTCCTCGCTTTCGTCTCCGGTTTCGCCGTATTTGATATAGGCGGAATTGCCGGCCCTGTCTTTGGGCAGATATTTCCGCAGTTTTGCCAATACTTCGTTGAAGTCCAGAGGCTTGCCTACATGGTCGTTCATGCCTGCCGCAAGGGATTTTTCAATATCTTCCCTAAAGACATTGGCGGTCATGGCGACGATGGGAATAGCATGAGCCTTCTCAAAATCCATTGCCCTGATGGTACGGGTAGCTTCGTAGCCATCCATTTGGGGCATCTGAACATCCATGAAGATCATGTCGTATTTATCAGGATTTTTTCTGAACAAGTCTACTGCGATGGCGCCGTTCTCGGCGCAGTCTATCGAGAGGCTTGTGGGTTCAAGGAGAGTCAGGACTATTTCGCGGTTTATCTCCACATCTTCGGCTAAAAGCAGCTGAAACCCTTCAAAACAGCCGTCCTGATCTTCAATCGTGTCACTGGGGAGAACGGCATTGTCTACGCCGAGACATTCGTTGACGAGGTCCGCGATAGCGGAGGGGAAGAGGGGTTTGGCGATGAATTTGTCCACCCCCGCGCTTTTGGCTTCCCTTTCAATAGTGCTCCATTCAACGCCCGAAATCATGGTCACTACCGACTTGCCGCCGCTTGTTTCCTTGATTTTTTTTGAAAGCTCCATGCCGTTCATGCCGGGCATTTTCCAGTCAATAAAATAGATATCGTAGCAGCCCTTTTCGTCGATAAGCTTGAGGGCTTCTTCACTGCCCGAAGCGAGATCGCATTTGACACCGAAGTTTTCCGCTACGTCGGCAAAGTATTGCAAAATTTCGGGCTCATCGTCCACAGCAAGGATCTTCACGTTGCTCCAGTTTACACCGGGGTTGAGGAAATTCCTCTTTTCAATGCTGCCCTTCTGCATTTTGATGGTGAACGCAAAGGTGGAACCCTGTCCAAGCTCGGATTCTATCCAGATTTGCCCCCCCATGAGTTCCACGATGCGTTTGGAGATGGCAAGCCCCAGCCCTGTGCCGCCGAATTTTCTGGTAGTGCTGGATTCCGCCTGTTCAAATGAAGTGAAAAGCCGTTCCTGCTGTTCCGGGCTTATGCCTATGCCGGAATCGGTTACTTCTATCTGCACGATGCAGAAGCCGTTTTCTTCTCCCGCATAATGGGCGTTGAGCCGTATGGTTCCCTGCTCGGGGGTGAACTTTACGGCATTGCTCAACAGGTTTGTGATCACCTGGGCCAGACGCTGGTCGTCTCCGATCAGGGAATTGGGGATTTTTTTATCAATGGTAACATAGAAGGATTGCTGCCGCTGGTCTATGCGGAAGTTGATGACGTTCACCACTTTTTGGAGCATCTTCTCAAATTCGAAAGTTACCGGAGACAGCTCGAGTTTGTTGGCTTCGATCTTGGACATATCAAGTATGTCGTTGATGACCCCCAAAAGGTGGGTGGAGGCGTCTTCTATCTTTCCAAAGGCGTAATCCTTCTTTTCGATGTCAGAGGCGTTTTTGCCTATGGATGTCATGCCGATTATGGCGTTCATGGGGGTGCGCATCTCGTGGCTCATGTTGGAGAGGAAGTCGCCCTTTGCCTTGCTGGCCTGTACCGCCTGATCCAGCGCGGCCGAGCGGGCCCTTTCCATGAGGTCCCGGGAAACCGCCCCGGCAATGGCGCTGGACACAGTACCCACAAGCTGGGCGTCGCTGTCCGACCATACCCGCGCAGTTTCGCACTCTTCAATGCTGATCATGCCCCAGTAGGAAGAATCCACATAGAGGGGCGCCCAGATAAAGGATTTGAGGCCCACTTTCTCGTTGAAAATGCGGAATTTGCCCCCGCTGTCTGTAAGGGTGTCATTGCAGTAGACAGTAGGCACATAGCCTTTTTCCGGCATGGTTTTGGGAAATGTGGTGTTTATTTGGTCGTTGAACCCGGTCTGGGTAGGATCGGGCTTCCATTCATCCTTGGAGAACCAGTTGTAGACAGGGCGGCTTTCTTCTGTGACAGGGTCGGCCACTGCGACAAGCACCCTGGTCACCTTGAGGAATTCTCCCATGCGCTTTAAAGCTTCCTGGATAAGAAGACCCATGGGGTCTTTGGAGATAAAACTTTGGGAGATATCGGACATGAGTTCCTGCTGTTTGAGGCGGGAACTGAGGATGGTATCGTTGTTGTTCCTTACCACCGCGCTCGCCAGGAGCAGACTCCCCGAGCGGAGTATGTTTACATCGTCGTCGGAAAACACCCGCTCCCGGCGGCAATCGTCGAAACTCACAAAGCCCCAAAATTTTTCCTGAAGAAGGATGGGTATGGCAAGTATGGATTTTATGCCGAATTTGGAAAGGCCAAGCTGTTCATCGCCGGAAAGAATCGAAATAGGGCCGTTGACCTGCCTTCCCTCGGTAAAATTCCCCTCCCAGCTGGGGATGGCGGTGGTGTAATGTTTTCCGGTCTCGGCAGCGAGACTCATATCCGCTACGCCATTGTTCAGCCATTCGTACTGCTGTTCATAGCTCAGTATGCCCTCAATAGTACGATTCTTCCATATATACATGCGGTCTGCGTCTACACAACGGGCCATGACATCCATGGCGCTATGAATGGTCTTGTCCAGATGCTCGGATTCAGTTGAAATAAGCATCTCGGCAACCTGATTCACCACCCCGAGGAGCTTATCCCGGTAAAAAAGATCCTCTTTGGCGCTGTCTGCCTTTTCCCGCTCCTCATTATAAAGCCTGTTCTGGAAGGCAATCATCAGGCCTATGCAGATTCCCACTACCACGAAGGTTTGAATATGGTCCAAATAGCGGTAAGAATCCTCCACCGGTACTACGAAGGCATCGAGAGGGGGCCTGGAGCTGAGAAAATAGCAGGCAATAGCCTCCAGTATATGGGCTATAAGGAAAATTATGCGGTTTTTCCCCGAGGTGAGGAGGAAAATCACCACTATGCTCAAGACAAAGTAACCCGGCATAGCGCTGTTCACCCCTCCCAGGGCAAAAAAGAGCAAGGGAAAGAGGATAAAGCAGAGCACGAGCACCAATATAAGCTGGCAGACCCGGTATAGCTTGAAGTGGTTTGCCAGGAACATCACGCCGATTATGGCAAGATTGATGGCCAGCACGACCAAAAGAAGCACGGCATGCGCGCCCATTACCATGCGGGTAATCAGGGCAGTAAAGGCAGTACCCAGGCCGATGAGGTAGATCATGTTCCCTACCCGGGCTTCCAGGGGCAGCAGTTCGTTGAAGACATACTTCTGGATGAGGCCCGAGGACCCCCGAATCTTATTCTTCGTCATAATCTACTATAGTATAATCAAATCCCCGTATTAGGGCAAGGTTCCGGAAAACCCCAAGCATAGACAGAATTTTCCCTGTATGGTATTTTGTGTTTTGCGTTTTTTGGACAATTTTGCAAATCCTTTTGGTTTTTTTCAATATTGTGATATATTGTGATATAGGGTAATCTATTATAAAAGGGGTAGAAGGGGAAGTCGTGAAATTTCTAAAATCTCCAGGGCTGGTTGCTCCTGTTTTTATATATGGCTTCCTTCTCATCGCTTTCGCGACAGCTTTCCTTGCTTCCTGCAATAATATGGCCATAACTGATTTTGTGGAGCAGAACACGAACGTGGCCAGGGCGGTAATGTGGGATATAAGGGATTCGTCTAAAACTATGCCGGATGGCGCCGGCAGTAAGCGGACGGCCTTTAAACGTACCTGGAATGAAAAAGAACAGGAAGATACTCTGGTTTTTTACATTGACCCCACCCTTGTCGGTGACAATAAGATCCCGATTCCCAATCTTTTAAAGCCTGCCGATATTGAGCTTGATGTAGCCCTCCTTAATCCTCAAGGGTACGATCTTGTCATTGTTCCGGAATTTACAGTGGATAATCCCCTCAATACGATAAACGGCCAGCGGAGTGTTACGGCTGAACAGACCGGCAAACAAACAGCACTGGTAAAGATAAACCATGCGCTTATCGGCGAGCGTTACCGTATAAAGCTTCATATTACTATGGCCGACGGTTCCCGGGTTTTTGAAACCTTTACCAGCCTTCCGCCCATAGTCTTCAATACGGTACTGAGCAGCCCCCTGAACCTGGAGATATATGCGTTTAATAATAACTCGGGTTCGATATGGTATCCCTATGCCCAATGGGAAATCTCCCAGCTTTCGAATGCCCACCCCGGGATTAGCAAGCTGACCCTGGTTTTCCAGGAACAGCAGGATAACGCTGACTGGATCACTGCCGAATATACCTACGAACGGGATGAAGCTTCGGGTAATACCAAATGGGTTCTTACCAAGATAGAAGGCGGCACTGCCGGCGACATGGTCTCTACCCTGATAGACAATTCGCAGCCCCTGGAATCTTTTTTAAGACTCCGGGGAGCGTTCCCCATGCCGATTGCAAACGCCTACCTCCCCGATTTGGCGCCGCCCGCCAGTGGAGGCTGGAGAGAGGAAACAGGCAAACTTTTAAGCAAAGGCAAGGATATAAACGGCAAAGAAATTTCTTCGGCCTTCTCGACCTATAATTTCATTGTCACCCTGGTAGATGAATACGGCCTTTCAGCCCAGGCAAGCTTTGACGACGGCCCCCTGGCCAATGAAACTACCATACTCGAATCCTTAAGGCTCTTTGACTATACCAATAATACTGATGTTGAACTCTCTGCGTTTAAATACACCAAGGGCTTTGTCAATTATTCACTGGAAGTCCCCTACGATGTACGCACTATCAGGCTGAGTTATGAAAAAAACATTGATTACCCTGAACAGGTAGTATTTTATAAGTCCGCCATCCCGGGCCCTCCCTTTGATTTGGATTATGGAGTAACAACCAATATCGTTTTTGAAGTGAGCTTTGGCACTGATGCACCCTCAATTTACAATATAGCCGTTTCGCGCCTGAGTCCCAGCCGTGACTCTTACCTGGACAGCCTTTATTTGATTGATGAGCCTTTGGGACCGCGGTATGACACCATGCCATCCTTTAAATTCGACGATTCTGATACAACGTATATGATCTATGTGCCCTCTACGGTTGAATACATCAATCTGAAGGCACTATTGCCCAACATACCTGAAGGAGAAGAGGGGTATACTGCCGCCAATCCAAAGGTGCCTTCAAGGCTGAGCGTTCAGTTCCTAAAAAACGATCTGGTGAATTTCCCCGAAGGCGAGAAGAAGACAGACGGTGATTGGGAGCACATACCGATTGGTTATAACGAAAATATTTTCCATATAAATGTCAGGCCCGAGATGGGGCTTGTGAATACCTATAACCTTATGGTGGTACGTGCGCCTTCCTCTAATGATACATCCGCAGATCTTACAAACCTTACCGTTTCGGGTATAATCCTAAGTCCGACTTTTGGCGCCGAGCCCAAACGTGAAAGTTATACTGCTGATGTTCCTTATGGGACAAACAGCGTTACTGTTGCTGCTGCGGTGCAGACAGAGACCCCCGGAGCTGCAGTGGTCAATGTTAATGTAAAGAAAATAGGTATCCCGGACAGTCTGCCCATTACGGTTTCAGGGGCGCTGAAAAATATATATTCAGCCGTTTTGAACCTTACTGCCGGCGAGTCCTACCCGGTGACCATTACCGTTGCCAATGGACTTGCCCGCAAGGATTACCATGTACTGGTGAACGCTATGCCCTCGACACCTGTCATCAGTTCTGCTGCGCCTGGTGTGGGCCAGGTAAGGCTGAACTGGACCGAGTCGACGGCGGCAAGCAATTACGAAGTGTATTACAGCAGCACTGCCAATTTTGCCCAGGCCGCCAGGGTTGGCGGGGATCTTCCTGCATCTGCCAGGGCTTACACCGTAACAGGTCTTGCAAATCATCAAACCTGGTATTTCTGGGTTCGGAGTAAAAAGGGTTCCATACTTGGGGCCCCGTCTACTGTTGTGAACGCCATGCCCAGAAGCGATAATAAAGTGCTCACAAATATAACAGTTGCGGATGCCGACGGGAACGGCTATCCCCTGGATAAGACCTTTGCTTCGGGTATCGTCGATTATTCCCTCATAGTTCCTTGGTCTGCCGGTGCCATTACTATCACCGGCGCAAAGGGCGAGAGCAATCAGGCCCTTGAATTCTCGGGCGGTACCGGCGGAGTACAAACCGGTAGCCGTTATAATTTTACCCTTGAACCGGGAGCAACGGCGCCTGTTACTGTCACGGTTAAAGCTGATTATGTAAATATTCCCGGCGCTGATGCAGCGTCCTATACTACGACCTATAGGGTCACGGTGACCCGCAGGCCTGGTACTCCTGCCGGATTCTCGGCCCTTCCCGAAGATGGTGAAGCCTTCCTGCAGTGGAACAGCGCGCCCGGGGCCTCTTCTTATGCGGTGTATTACCGGAAAGGGGTGGCCGGCAATCCTGTTCAGCTTATCCTGACCGGAACCGAACCTCATGATGAAACCAGTCCCCATATCGAAACTGTTTCCGAAGCAGCCGGTGAAGTCACCTGTACGGTAAAGGGTTTAACCAACGCCACAACCAGTGATTCATCGGCTTATTACTTCTGGGTACAGGCAGTCAAGGAAGATCTTGCCGGCGCCATGAGCGAAGCAGTAAGCGCTGTCCCCCGGAGCAAAAGTGTGATGCTTGCAGGGATTACCCCTGACGGAGAGTCCCTTAGTCCGGCTTTCGAGGCCGCCCTTCAGGCTTATACGGTGACTATTTTAGATCCGCTTAAACCAAGCGTTGACCTTAATGTGGCGCAGCTCCCCGGACAGGAATCAAGGCAGCTCATCAGCGCCGTTATAAGCGGCGGTACTTTGAGTATCCTCTCATCCAACAAGTATACTGTTTCTCTGAACCCCGGAAGTTCCGCTGCTGTAATCTTTACAGTGCGTTCCAACGAGGGCAGCGATGTCATGGAATACAAGGTGACGGTAAACCGTAAGCCCGCTACAGTGACAGAATTTTCTGCGGTGAAGGGAAACCGTCGGGCGGTATTAACATGGAATGTTTCTGCCGGGGCCTCGGGTTATGATGTTTTCAGCGGAACTGCAGACACGGCGGGAAGCGTGCTCCCCGTTACAGGCACGGGGCCGCGCATAGAGTCCCTTACCACATCAGGCAGCGCAGTTACCTGCATTGTGTCAGGGCTTACCAACACGGCCACTTATTATTTCAGGGTCCGCGCGAAGGCCGAAACCTTTGCGGGGACTATCCGGGGAAACATGGGGCTCAGTTCCGGCGAGATCAAACCCTTAAGCAATGTGTATGAATTGACTAATCTGGTCCCTTCTGCCGGTTCCCTGTCTCCGGCTTTTAATCCTGATACGCTTGATTACACTGTAGTTGTTCCTTCGGGTACTGCCTCGGTGACTATTGCTGCGTTCAGGGACGCAGCTGAAGCCGCATCTGTTACGCCTTCAGCGTCCCAAACAATTACCCTTGTGTCCGGTGATGCACCGGGAAATAACAGCAGCGGCAAGGTTTCGTTCATGGTTACTGCTCAGGATGGAAGCAATAATCGAACCTATACTGTATCCGTACAGACTGCGGGTATCGGTATCAACTTTACCATGCCTCCTGATTGGAAGGGAGGGGAAGATATTACCCTTGTCGGATCCTCTCTCTCCTGGGCTTCTGATACTCCGCTGACAGTCTCAGCTGCGGATTTGTTGACAGGGATAAGCGGATATACCTGCCAATGGTTCAAAGACAATGTCGAAATTTCCGGGGCAAACGACCCAACCCTCACGATCAGCGCCAGGAAATTCAGTCAGACTCAGCATGTGCTTACCCTCAGAATAGTAATATCCGGAACGGTTTATTCTAAATCTGTTAGCTTCACGGTAGGGCCCTAAGATGGGAAAGTACATGAAGAAATGGTTAAAGGCGTCTTTTAGCCTTAATTTAGTATGCGCAGCTTTATTCCTTGGCGCTTGTTCGGATCCTTTTAAGCCCGATTATGCTTCCGGGGGCAATACGCCCCCTGATGGCATGGGCTTTGTGAGCCTTGTGCCGAGTCCCCAAAAGACTCTTGTTCCGGATCAACTGCCCGGGATATTCAGCTATTCACTGGTGTTTACCGCCGCCAATAAAGCACCTGTACACATTGGCGAAGGAAATCCTGTTCCTTTTTCTTCTTTGGTCGAGATTCCCCTGGAACCCGCAACATGGACCGTTGAGTTGACCGCCTGGCAGAAGGTAAGCGGGGTCTTTCATGAATCGGGTTCGGGAACAGGCCTGCTGCCGGCATTGATTGCAGGCGCCCATGTCTGGAAATCTATCGATGTTAGTTATTTCCCCCTGAACAGCGGGGGTATCGGTATTTTCGAATACAGCGTTAGCTGCACAAAGTCCGACGTAAGCGGAACCCTGGTGTTAAGCCCCTATCCCGCAGGTGGAATCAGCTACCCGGTGAACCTTGCCGGCTTCCCCGCATCGGGAACCCTGAGCGTTCCTGCAGGGCAGTATACCCTTGCCCTTACCCTGACAGACAGCGCTACAGGAAAAACAGCCGGCGAATACACGGCGGTCCATATCTATCCCGGCCTTAAAACCAGAGGTGACTTTGCCTTTGACAACAGCCGGTTTACCGGAATAGTAAGTCTCGCAGGAAAACTGTCAACTTCAGTTTCCGGTACAAACCTTAGTAATAGTGTGGAAGTGAGGGCTTATTCTGATTCAGCACGGCAGACTTCTCCTCTTGGCATATTTTCAAATTATAATTACACGAATGCCCAGGCAGAATGGATTCTGAGTGTTCCTGCCGGTACGCCCCAGGTTTACCTCAGGTTTATTGCTTCGGATAGTGATACGGCCGTGACGCTGCCATATATTTATGATCCGCCTGTACCTATAACGAATATCCCTGCCGAAGGTCTCTATGGAGGCGCCCTTCCGGTATACACCATGACCATAAACAGCATTGGTGCTTCTATTGATACATCGCGGGGTAGTATTGTTATCGCAGGATCACGGAAAGCAGCCGCCATCGGTGAGAGAATTACGTTTAATGCTAATCCTCAACCGGATAGTTTCCTTGCATCCGGTACTGTTAAAGTGAATAACGGCAGTGTTGCTTTGACCGGAGCGTCTAATCCTTATTCCTTTACCATGCCGGCAGAACCTGTCAGTATAAGCGCTAAATTTCTCTCTTCTGAATATACCCTTTCGGGAACCCTTGGAACAACACTGCCTTCAGGCTTTGCCCTGGCAGCCATGGATTACGCCCTTGTTACTGCCTATAAAGATGCGGCTCACCTTCTTCCATACAGCGGAATCTCTCCGGCTGTTCCCGCCGCCACCGCATGGACCGGTATGAAGATCACGTACAGCGAACTTGCAGCCAATGGCATGAAGGTTTATTTTGGGATTAAGCTTAAGGGTGCCGACGGCTTTGATTATTTAGGAAAGGGAAGCGCGGATATAGCGGCTGAGAATGAAACTTCCGGTATTCCCCTTGCGGCAACGGTTTACCATATTACGAATTATGTTGATGCCGGCCGCGGCACTTTTGGTCTTTTCCCGGCAGCGAAAAAAGGCGCTTATGAAGGCGAACCCGTTACCCTTGATGTCCTCAGTAGTGTATCCGGGTATTACCTTGATCCGGGTTCTGTTAAGGTGACTAAAACTGCCGATCTTAATCCGCTGACAAACACGGTTCCGGTAACTCCTGCGGGTGGTACGGCTTTTACGTTTATTATGCCCTCTGAAGATGTAACCCTGTCGGCGAATTTCTATTCTTCTGTTAAAATTTCGGGGAACCTGGGTATTACCAAACCCCTGGCTGTTACCTTGAAATCGGGCGCCAATATCATGGTCGCTGCGTACAGCAGTGCCGGCCGGAACGATGCAGACATACTGTCCGCATCGTATTACTCGCGGACTGCAAGCGGCTGGACCAGCGACACTGTCCAGTGGGGCCTGGATGTACCCGCAAATGCGGGCACTGTCTATATCAGGGCCGTGATGACAGGGGATGACAATTACCGTTATCAAAAAGATGATGTTGTAAGCGGCATTGGTACGGTGAATATTAACAGGAATATTTCCTGGACTGTACGCGGAATTACTCATACAATAACCGGGAACGGCAGTCTCCATCATAGGCCTGCGGCCAATCCCGGTGAAGATGTTACCATTACGGTAACCCCCGAAGCCAACTGGGGCCTTAAGCCGGGAAGCCTCATAGTTTCAAACACTAGCATATCGGGAGCTGCCAGCCCCTATACCTTTGTTATGCAGGATCAGGATACTGTCATAACGGCGGTCTTTATAGATCGTGTAACGGTGTCAGGCACTGTCAGCTATGATATACCGGCAAGTATGACCTCACCGGCAAGCGCCTTTACAAATGTTAAAGCTGCGGCCTACAGGGATGAAGGCCGTACAAGCCTGGTGGAAGAAGTTACGCTGGCATCACCTTTCACCGCCTACAGTATGCCCAATATTCTGATCAATATTCCGAATCTGTACTTTACGATTACCGCAACAGGTAGCGATAATTATCAATACGTGTATAAGCCCGCAGGATCTATTCCGGTAGTTTTGAGCAATATTACCGCCCATAATCTTTCGATGGAGGTCTACGGTATCACCATAGGCGAATTTGATCATGGTGTGATTGCTGCATCCAAAGATGAGGTGTCCAGACCTGCGGCGACTCCGGGGGATACTGTCACGTTAACCGTGACTCCTGAGACTAATTGGGGCCTTAAACCGGGAAGCCTTACAGTTACAGGCAGTTCGGTTTCAGGAAGCGGCCTCGTGTATACCTTTATCATGCCGAGCCTGGACGTGAGCGTTGGAGCAGAATTCATAGATCGTGTTACAGTCTCGGGTAATCTTACTGTTTCGCCCTTGCCTGCCGGAGTAACGCTCTCGTCTGTAAAGGTCGAGGCATTTAGTGATTCCTCACGTTCATCCAGCCTGGGTGTATATAATCCCGGATCGGTATCAGGTACGTACATCTTAAACAGCATCCCGATTAATACCGCCGCTCTTTATTTTACCATCACGGCAGTTGGAGGGGATGGGTATGAGTATATATCAAAACCTGCTGCTCCAATCGCAACAGCCTTAGATGATGTTACGCAGAACCTGACCATGACTATTTACGGTATTACCCTGCCCGCTGTTACCGGCGGTACCGTCACTATGAGTAAGCCTGCCGCATCCTCCCCTTACCAGCCTGCCGCTAATCCGGGTGAAACTATCACCCTAACCGTGACTCCTGACGATGCTAATTGGGTTCTTAAACCGGATTCTCTTACGGTTACAGGCACTTCGGTTTTGGAAAGCAGCCTCGTGTATACCTTTACCATGCCGAGCCAGGACGTGATCGTTTGGGCGGAATTTGTTTCAACCAATGCCCTGTTGGCTGGCTTTACCCTGACCGCTGGCGATACACCTACCACTTTCTCGGTTTTTACAGACAATGGGGGTGGTACATACTCTGTTAGCATTACAGACGACTATGTGGATGCAGTATTAACCGTATCGCTTCAAAATGCGAATGCCTCCATTGAAGTCGATGAAGTTCCTTACACCAGTAATGACATGATTGTAACGCTGAATGATAGTAATCCGCGTATAACCATTGTAGTGACAGCCCAGGATGGCAGTACCACCCGTACGTATTATATCAATAAATCGCAGGCAGAAATTGGAAATGACTAAAGGAGCAAGTTTTGTCAGATAGTAACAATACAGATATCGCAAAAAAAACCAGCACAGGGGTCAGATTTCCTTTTGGCATAAGGCTGGTTGTTATTGTTACTGTGATACTCCTGGGGGCTATCTGGGCTATTTCGGGTCTTATGGCTGCGATGGTTGCTTCTGAATTTGGCAGGAGCGCCGAAGAAAACAACCTTACTATCAATAACAGGGCTGCGGCCGGAATCGAAGAAAACATCTACAAAATCAGGGCCGACGCCCTCATACTCCTTGATACCATTGATTCCATAAAAGATTATGCCATTGGCGGGGGTTCTTCGGCTCTGGTAAGGCAGGCTGAAAATATTTTCTTTGAACGGAACCAAACCATCCTGGCGCTTATAATCCCCGGCAGCGATGAGTATATAAACCGGGCATTTTTTACGAATCGCGAAGTTAATCCTTCCGGGTTGGCTGCCTGGCTTTTGCGTGAGCGGGAGGCAATCGAAAGGGCAAGCCAGGGCGAACCGGTCTTAAGAAATGCGGCTTCCGCGCTGGATATGCCCCTTCTGGTTCTCTTTTACCCCTGGCAGGAAAGGGGCGTTGAAGAGGCAGCGGCGATTTTCTTTTCCCCGGAAATTCTATCCAAAATATCCGGCGCAGGGGCCAATTCGACCTTCCTTATCAATGATGCAGGGGATGTGCTGGTTCACCCGGATATGAAAATGGCCCTCGCGGGCGCAAACGAAGCTGACAGCCTCCTGGTAAAAAGCCTTTGGGAGAGCAGCGGGGAAAGCATAGCGCTTCTTTATACTGATGAAGGCAGCAGGTTTTACGGAGCAGGGCGCAGGCTTTCCATTGCCGGGGCGGCTGTGTTTTCGACCCTCGAATACAGCCTCATTACCCAGCGCATTGCCGCTACTACGAGAAGCAATATACTCCTCTCCATAACAGTAATGTTCCTCGCCATACTCATCTCATGGTTCTTCTCTAAAACTGTTACTACCCCCATCAGGAAGCTTATGAAGGCTGCGGCAAAAATAGAGCTTGGCGAATTTCAGCTTAATGATCTGAAAGCCAAATCCCATGATGAATTGGGGCTTTTAACTTCCCGCTTTGTTCATATGGGGAATGAGCTTTCCAAGTGGGAACAGGTAAAGAACCTGGTAGGCCGTTTCAACAACAGCGCTATTTCTGCGAAGGCCAGAAATGATGAGTTTGTTTTGACAGGCGAATACAGGCAGGTTGTAATAATCTACTGTGAATTTCTTTCTTTTCCGGAAATTTCAGCCGGGCTGAGCGCCGCAGAATCCCTGGCTCTCCTTAACCGTTATATTTCCAAAATGGTTGACAGCGTGGAAAAAACAGGCGGTGTGGTAGACAGGAATATGGGGAGAAGTTTGATAGCTGTCTGGGGCGCTCCGATGTCCCAGGCGGACAGGGCTGCTGACGCCATGAACTGCATACGTTCAGCCTTGATGATGAGGGCAGCCCTGTGGGAGCTTAACGCCAACCGGGGGGCCAACGATAAACCCCTTATCCGTATAGGTGTAGGTATACACACAGGGGAGGTAATCGCAGGCGGCCTGGGGTCCAAAAATCTTGTGGAATACTCGGTAGCGGGGGATGCAATAGATATTGCAGCCCAGGCAAAAGTCCTATGCGCGGCAAACAGGACAGACATTCTTGTCACCCAATCAGTTGTCGATTTGGTTGAGGGCAAGATCCTCTCGGAGGAACTTGCGCCCTTTGCGGCCGGCGGCAAGCCGCTGGGTATTCACGGGCTTGTAAACCTCAAAGCGCTAAAAGCAAAGGAGAAGCAGCGCTGGCCTTTCACCCTTGATGACGTAAGGGAATCATTAGGCCATGGCGGGCCGGTTCCCGGACAGGCGGCGGAAACTTCCGTCGGCGGGGAATGACAGGCCGGGATTTTATAATGGGAAAGAAGGATCCAAAAAACAATACAGCCCTGCACTGGTACAATCCTGATTCTCTTCTTTTGAATATTATTGTACTGGTGATCTGCGTGTTTGGCATTGCGGGGAGCGTATGGCTGTTCAGAAAAGATCTGAACGACACCCGGAAGAGGCTTGAACAGGAGCCCGTGGGCTTTCTCTCATGGAAGGATAACACGGTGCAGCGCCTTGCTTCCCGCAGGGTGCAGTGGGACAGGCTGGAGCGGTATTTCCCTGTGTACGATGGCGACACTGTCAGCACTGCCGCCCTTTCATCAGGGCGCATAAGTTTTGTCAATGGCGAAACAGTAGAGCTTTCCGAAAACACTGCCATAAGGATTTTTTACCACGATGAAGATATTTCGCGCTTTATTATAATGGAAGGCGATGTAACAGTCCTTGCGGATCGTTATACTGTGGACCTTGTGTCTTCCCTGGGCAGCGTTAACCTCAACCCCAAGGCCAAAGCCGAACTCCGTACCGGGGAGGGCCTTAGCATAAAAATGCTGCAAGGTTCGGGCGTCCTTGTGGCCGGAAGCAGGAACCGGCGGGCGGAAGCCGGCGAAGCCCTGGAGCTTAACAGAGACGGGGAATTCCTTGAAGATCCGAAAGTGGTGATGATTTCTCCCGGCAGGGATGGCAAATCGCTTGCAGCAGGCCAGGGGAAGATCCCGGTTGAGTTTATCTGGCGCACGGTAAATTTCCCTCCAAACGGCGGGGTCCGCCTTGAAGTTGCCAGGGATAAAAAATTTGCCCAGCTTGCAAGCTCCTGGTATGGAACCAATGAAAGTTCAACCCTGGTGGATCTTGAGCCCGGCGTGTATTACTGGCGGGCCTATATGCCCCCGGTTCTGAAGGGCGCCGATTCGGGCAGGATAGAAGTTCTTCGTTCATCCGCGCCCCAGGCGCTTTTTCCTTCCGACGGCACTGTGTTCAGCTATAACAATCAGGTGCC